>JAXGPS010000009.1:0-56852 GCA_040766825.1 Oscillospiraceae bacterium | reverse complement strand
ATTGAACTTCTCAAAGCTATGAGAGCTAACAACTGCAAAAACATCGTTTTCTCATCTTCTGCTACTGTTTACGGAATGAACAATCCTGTTCCTTATATTGAAACATATCCTACTTCTGCAACAAACCCTTATGGCTACACTAAGGTTATGATTGAGCAGATTTTGAACGATGTTGCTGTTGCTGATAGCGAATGGAGCATTGCTTTATTACGTTATTTCAATCCTATCGGTGCGCACAAAAGCGGACTTATCGGTGAGGACCCTAACGGTATTCCTAACAACCTTCTTCCATACATTTCACAAGTAGCTGTTGGTAAGCTTAAATGCCTAAGCGTTTACGGCAACGACTACGACACTCCTGACGGTACTGGCGTTCGTGACTATATTCATGTTGTTGACCTTGCTAACGGACACCTTTGTGCAGTTGACTACGTATTGAAGAATAAAGGCTCAGTTGCTGTGAACCTCGGCACTGGAAAGGGTTCAAGCGTACTTGATATTATCCACGCATTTGAAAAGGCTGCGGACATGAAAATCGAATACAAAATCGTTGAAAGACGTGCCGGAGACATTGCTACTTGCTATGCAAACACTGATAAGGCAAAAGCTCTTTTCGGTTGGGAAGCTAAGGCTACTATCGATGAAATGTGCGCTGATTCATGGAATTTCATAAAAAACAATCCTAACGGACTATAAACAGTGTAAAAAGGTATCATCAAATTTGATGATACCTTTTTTCTTTCTAATCTAATTTAGCATTCGTTTTTTGCATGAACTTTTCCGAGAATACTACAAATCTTGAGTGTTCTGCTTCTCCAATTACGCCTTTTTTATCAAATGCGGTAACTTTTAGTTTAATCTCTCGCCCATTTACTACGAGTATTTCTGCCTCGGCTGATACTTCCATTCCAATGGGAGTTGCCGCTGTATGCGTTGAGCCTATATATGTTCCGACTGATGTTTCGCCGTCTTCTAGAAATTCACCCACGCATTTTGCGGCTGCGTTCTCCATTAAGGCGATCATCATAGGCGTTGCGAATACTTTAAGATCACCGCTGCCAACTGCCTCGGCTGTATTTTCTGCGCTTACTACTGTTTGGCTAACAGCTTTTGTACCAATTGTAAACTCTTTCACTTTATTTCCCCTTTAATCATAAACTCCATCTTCGGTTAAAATCCCAGTTTCACGTGCAGTTTCAAGCAGTCTTTTTGCATACGCCCAAAGCGCTTCTGAACCCTCGTGAGTGTGCTGATTTCTTGCAATTACTTGTTCGTACTTTACACCGTGAGTCTGCCATGAAATCCCGCCTTTTGTATAGTTAAGCGTGAGTGTACAGCACACGGTCAAGCGTTGCTGCAAATCCTGCTTCCGGTGTTTGAGTTTCAATTCCTCCCAAAGCTCTCGAAGCTCTTTGCATTGGTCGTCAGGAAGCATTCCAAAAGTCGGTCTGCCGCTTCTTTTCACGCTCACGCTTGCTAACTGCGCCAACCTCATCATAAAGCAGTACGTGTCCCCTGCATCAACTTCAACTATATCATGGATAAGCACCATCTTCATAACCTTTAGCACATCAATATTCTCGTTAGCATATTCAGACAGCAAAACGTCACCAACGCTAAATGCCATGAGTGTTCGGCGTCGTTCTCCGCCCTATCTTCGTTAAGGACAAGCGTTTGACGGTGTTATGTTCTTCATCTTATCCACTTCGATAACAAAGTTCATCTGCTTTTCAAGACGTTCAAAATTCATACTTATGTCCGTTCCTTTCATTAAGGGGTTTAATAACAAACCCTATCAAGCATATTATTCATATAAGCAATTGCAACTCCAAAATTCGTCATAGGTACGCCGCTATCTTCAAACATATGCTGTTTTGCAAGCATTGATTTTCTATTAACCATGCAGCTGCCGCAATGAATTGCAAGTTTAAATTCGCTTATATCTTGAGTAACATTTGCCCCGAAACATTGACAATTTCAAGTGATTTGCCTGTGTATTTTCTAAGAAGTGCAGGAATTTTCACTTGCAATATCCCCGTCCATCGTGTGATGAGAGCAACTTTCTAAAATCATTACCTTGTCACCGTCTTTAAGGTTTCAATCGCTCTTGCACCGTCAATAAATGCAGTTATATCGCCTTTAATCTTTGCCAAGTGATTGAAAAAGATGTGAGCCTAATATCCTTTGGAATAACTTATTCACCTGCTTATAAATCTGCGAATTTAGGTTAACAAGTGACGGCTTTACGCTAAGGTCAGTTTGCTAGTCTTTTGAATATCGGGTGCTGTTGTATTAATCGCTCCGTTATCAAGTAAATCTCGAAAGGCTTCTGAACCTCCGGCAAAATGAATCTGCCTTCGGTGCTTGAATGTCCCTGCGGTGCAACAAGAACGACAATATCCCCGTTTTCAACAAGGTCTGCTGTAAGTATCGGCTCCTCAACCTTATCGCAAGAAGTTCAATAATTGCGTTCTTAACCTTTGGAATATCTTTTTTATTATGCAAGTTTACATTCAAAACTTTTGCATCATACGCTAGCTGTTTAGAGCCTATATCCTCACCAAAATTGTTTAGAATTATATTAAAAAAGGTACTTGCTTTTTCTTATTATAGAGAGATTAGCTTTTATTTGCTCGTTGTTAGTATCATTTGCAGAAATAACGTAAAGCACGGCATCGCACGCATCAAGCTGTTGAATAGCGTTTTTTGCATTCTCAACTCGCCAAGTTCGCTCTCATCGTCTAGTCCGGCTGTATCTATAAACACTACCGGCCCTAAAGGGAGCAATTCCATCGGCTTAAAAACCGGATCGGTAGTGCCTGCAACAGGAGATGTTAATGCGCTATATCCTGACCTTGAAATTGCATTAATAAGTGCTGATTTCCCGGCATTTGTTGAACCGAAAACTCCCGATGTGAAGTCTAAGCGCTTTTGGTGTTTGGTTGATTTCTGAAATCATGCTAACTCCCCCTTTGTTTGTATTTAGAAACGGAAATCTCGCTTACCGTTTGTAATATCTTCGATATATTCCCTTGCGATTTTGCGAACCTTTTTCATTAGAATGTTTTCGCGTTCCTTAGCACTAGCTTCATCTCCCTTTCTCTTTGTATCCTCAGATGCGTAGTCCTCGATATATTCTTTTCAAGGTCATAAGAGCGTTTACGACAGCAGTTAGCAATCTGCCCTGACTTACATAATTGCATAAAACGGCGCCGGTCTTTTCCCTCACGGTAACAAGCCGTGCAGAAATTTCGTATAAATCCAAGGTCAATCAGCCAATTTACAACTTGATCCAAAGTTCTTGTATCACTTATATCAAACTGTGCAGAATTGTCTGACTCCTCCTCTCTTCAACGTATCCGCCAACTGACGTCCTTGAGCCACCGCTTACTTGTGAAATTCCTAGCTCTAAAACCTTTTTCACGTGTGTTTTAGACTCTCTAGTAGAAACAATCATCTTCTGCATATGGAACAGCCATTCTTATAATTGCAACTATCTTTTGGAACATCTCATCAGGAACAGCATTTTCAAAATCTTCAAGAATTTGATTGTCAGCAGAACGTATTCTCGGAACGCTGATTGTGTGTGGTCCTACGCCTTTATATGCCTAAATGCTCTGCGTGCATTAGTAGTCCAATCCAATCATATCTGCAATTCTCAAGTCCAAACAACACTCCAATTCCAACGTCATCAATTCCCCTCCGTCTATTGTTTCGTCCATCGCTTCTGTATGGTAAGCGTAGTTGTGTTTTGGGCCTGTTGATGAAGAAGCTCGTATTCCTTTTTGTTGTATGTTTTGAAAAGGATATACGTTCCTATTCCAGCATCTTTAAGCTGTTTGTATTCCTCACAGTAGTTGCAGCGACATTTACATTTACACGGCGAATTGCACCGTTCTTGTGTTTTCTTTATAGAATATATTGTTTTTATGCTCAAGAACATATTCAACTTGGGTTATTTACTGGCCTCAACTCAATTGCAAGACGTTTATGTCCCATGTCCTGAAGTGCTGTAACTTCCTTGATGATTTCTTCTTGAGTAAGCTTTTTTCTTGAAATATTCTTATTACAGTGGTGATAAGGGCAATAAGTGCAGCCATTTACGCAATAGTTTGACAAATAAAGCGGTGCAAACATTACTATTCTGTTCCTGCAAGTTTTTGTTTTAAATTCGCTTTGCAAGGTCCTTCATCTTCTCATTCAATTCAGGAATATCACACTCCAAAAGAACTGCTGCTTCTCTATAAGAAAGCCCCTTTGCAATCCTCTGCTCGTTCAATAAGTGCGCTAATCAATTCTCTATCCGACTTATGTTCTTTTGCGTATTCTAAAGTTTTCATATTTCGCTGTCCGAGATAAAACTCCTCAGCTATTGGTGACATTACATTATACATTTATATTTTTATCCTTTCGATATTGCGGCTTTACTGATACGCCGTTGATTTTTCCTAGTTTGCTTCCGTAAGTGCGCTGATTTTATCAGGAATTGCATCCACAATTATAGAAATAACTGCAAGATACCTGTTTTTGTTTTGGCAGCCCCATTCTTCCAGCGATAATCTCACTGTATTCATGCAAGACTGCATTCACTTCTTCGGCTTTATTTACATCATTTAAAATAATGCCTACTACTCCAATTCGTTTTTCCATTTTCCCCTCTTCCTTAGTCTTTAGAGCGGGACGTTTACTTTTGTCTTGCCGCAGCAAACAAAATTTAGTAAAAAGTCCACCTACGAAAAAATCGCAGATGGACATGAATATACCGTATTAATATTCGACATTGTCCGATTTCGCAGAATTTCTCCGTAATCCGAAAATTTCTTTTAAATTTGATGTTTATCGACAATAGAATAAACTTATTATCCATACATTTGTTAATACTAAACTAGTTAAATGTCGCTTTTGCAAGCGCTACAATCATTTTCACACACTCATCAATTCCGATAAGCCCACTGTTAAGGCAGATATGATAATTCTTAGAAACTCCCGGTTTACGACCTGTGTAATGCAAGTAGTACGTTTTTCTCTTTTTATCCTTATCTAAAATACGCTTTTTCGCTTTTCTTTGTTTCGTTATATATGTTTGCACTTCTGTCTATACGCGCGTCATCATCGGCATGAATGAACACTCTCAAGCAATCATCTCTATCGCGAAGAATATAGTCCGAACATCTTTCCAACTATTACGCAATTTTTTCTCCTCTGCAACCTTTTCAATTGCGTTGCTGTGAAATATATATCTGGTCATAAGTCGAAATTACACCGTTAGCTGATGTGTTACCTATTGCAAGATTGAATAAATACGTTTGTATAGCCCGCTTGCTCGCTCCTGCTCTCAACGAAACTTTCATCAAATCCACTATGCTTTGCAGCAGAAACTACAACTTATCGCAAAGTATAGCTCTAATTCCTCAGCTACCGCCTTTGCAATTTCATGTCCTCCACTGCCGAATTCTCTGCTTATAGTAATTATTTTATAGCTCATGATTATGCCCCTTTCTAAATGTTAGTGTGAAAAATGCTCGCTCAGCAAGTCGTTCTTTATATCCTGTAAAGTTGTTGTGAAAGGTCTACATAATAAATATGCGGATTTTCAAATCTTCTTTACCTCGTCCCAAATATTATCAAGCTCGGACTTGCAATATTCTCGAATGCTTTCAATTGCTGGCGTGGAATATACGCACTTGCCATCACGGAAAATCTGTTTTAGCTTTCGTGCTGTGAAGTCAGCATAGAGTTTTTTCTCTTTATATGGGTGAATAGGGTCGAAGATAACGTACGGTTTTGTCTGGTCAATCTCTCACCATTAACGGTAATAACGTCAGCAATAGCTTTGCTCCGTTTTATTATCGTATATTCCAGAAGGTCTCATGCAGTGTTGAATTCTTTTGAAACGTTTTCAGATAGCTTGATTTTCGGCATGATTTCAATTGCTCTTCTTCGGTTGCGACAAGCTTATACACTCCTCCAAAACCGGCTCGGATTTTGATGTTACGCCTTTTCTCCACCGCCGGAAATCGACAATTTCGCGCCTTGAGTAAGTCACGAATTATATATTCATTGTTGAATTTGATGCAACTGTGCCGGCAATCCTCAAACCCTGCATCATCAAGCATCTTCCTTGCTCTCCTTAGAGAGATAGGTAATATCTCCGCCGTCAATTCGCACTCCTTGGTCACATCCTCTGTGCCGCAAGCCTTTTAAAGACAATAATCAAAATAGTGGTATTCCCTGCTTCAAGACGTTATACGTGTCAACAAGCAATGTGTAATTGTCCGACAAATCTTCGCATGTTTCAACGCTTCAGCTCAGAATTGAACATTTGAACCCGTATTGGCGTGCCATAGTTCCAAGCGCAGGTATTCCATAGCAGTCCTTACCAGAAATAGTGCAAGCCGTCCCTACACAATCACCGATATACGCAGCTCTTGGTGCCAAAACTGCGCCGTCATATCTGGTGCCTACGAGCCAAACTCCATAACAGGTCTGCTTTTTTGTTGCACGGACTATCCCATTAGATTTAGCTAAATAAGGCTTTGATGGTTGAACGTCAACAAAACACCATAGTTTCTATAAAACTGCGCTTGAATACATGGGCCTTTTACGTTACTATCGGCTCATTCGGGAAAATCGGTGTTCCTCTGAATTCGCTCAAACATCACAAGTGAACTCAAACTGGTGGATAGGTTCAAGAAAATCTTCGCTGAATATCTCTTACGAAGCATATTCATATCATCTTTAGTGAACTTTAGTCCTTTTATATAATCAATTAACTGCTCAAGTCCTGCCATTATGGCAAGCCCGCCGTCATCAGGAATTTTACGAAAACATCAACACGTGCGACTTTATCAGCCATTTTATTCTCAAAATAACCGTTTGCCATTGTAATTTATAAAAATCCGTCAGCATTGTTAAGTTTCTTTCCATAAAATCTCCACCTAAAAATCAATTTCACTAACAAGTTTTATCCCGCTCGATCGCATTAAAGCTTATCGCCGCAAGATTGGTGAAAAAAATTTGCGTTATGCCACGGTGCATCGTATGTTTCAACCATGTTGAGCGGTAACAAACTAAGCGTTAGTTTTATTCTTCATGTTAAGCCACGTGCGAAGCGGATAGAGCAAACTGCAACACGCATATATCCGCAATCCCCTGAAATAATGTAAGTTTTCAGTATCAATACTTTCACTTTAGCCAGTTTTGAAAAACCTTGCTCGTGAAAGCCGTTGAATTTTTCTCTATAAGAGTGTAGCTGCACTTGTTCTTCAATTCGTCCACGAGTTCGCTCGGAGGTGTCTTTTAGACAGTGAACCAAATGAGCTAACTAAAGGCGTCCTGCTCATGACAATCAGCAAAGGCAATTTTTAATTCAAGATTATCACACTCACCATAAGCTGCAATTGGTGGCATACCCGGTTCAATATTCTCGGAGGACATCGCTCCCTCACGCACAAACCGTTCACAACATCAACTACTATAAATGCTGTTTTGCTCATGTTTAGTGAGTTGAGTAAGACTATTCGTATTTATCACGCTTTCAGCAATTCCATCAAGCGAGCCCTTAACATCATTTATAAATTCCGATTTATCCGAAAAAATCATTAAATATTCTCCATCTCTTCTGTTAAAAGCGTAGAATAATTTTTAATATAGTAAAACGGACTTTAAGCTCAAGAATAAATCCTGAACTTTTTAAGTCCGTGCTTCCTATTTAGTATCCCGTAGTTCCTCTTTACCGATTCATCTTCTAACCCATGAACCAACATAACGTTAGAAGTAAATTCATCTTTAGTATTTCTTATTGCGGAATTGATTTTAATAACGTATTTATGATAAGTCTTTTGCATAATAATTAAGGCCTGTTAAACGTTGCCGTCAATTTCGCCTGTTTTGGCGTCATGCGCGTTAGGTTAGGATTGCTGCGCTCATCATTCTCAATACGTGGTGCGAAAATTATAGCGTTAGTTTGCCAATTGAACGGTGCTCGTATCTCTGCCTCGATTTCTCAAGCTTTTCTTACGCACTGCCTAAATCAGAACACCACACGTCCTCTTGGCGCTCCATAGCTGGTTGAATGGTTTCATTGTTCTTTACAATAATAGCTCCAAACTTTCTTCTTAAGCAAGTTGCTCTTTCAAGAACAGTTTTCGCCATATCCAAATAATAGTTTATTTTATCACGTTCGACCATTATGTAATACCTTCTTTCCTGCAAAAATATACTTTAATTATACTGTCTCGTCGTAATTTTGCAATAGCTTACCTGAATTATTAGTTACTTTTTTATTATTGCGTAGGAATTGAATATTTAACGCAGATGTAAGCAGGTACTTTAATAAATTAATTAGATTAAGGAAGTGAAAGTTTGTCAACAGCCAAGACTCAAAGAATTCATCTAATAGATGGGTTGCGTGGTATTTCAATTATATATGTTGTGATTTATCATCTTATCTACGATATTCAGTCAGTGTTCTCTTTTAGATTTCCTTTTTTGGGGACAAGTTTTCGCTTTGAGGGAATTCACCTATTTTTGCCATTGCTAATTTCAATTTCCGGTCTTTCTACGTCCTTTTCAAGAACATTTTCAAGCGTGGAGCTACTATTCTTGTAATAGGCCTGTGATTTCAATATTCACTATGATTTTTATGCCGTCAATGAAATAAAGTGTTTGGCGTGCTATCGTTTTTCGGTGCTGCTATGCTTGTTTACGGCGTGCAAGCCGTTTCTTGATAAAATCCCTTGGCAAGTTCAGCTTTGTTCTTTGGCTGTTGCTTTATATTATCGGCTATGATTTTGCGACTACGGGGTATATAAACTTATTCTTCACGAGGCTATCTGCCTGAGTATCTATATCAAATACGTTACCTCTACCCTATCGGGATTACTTCGCCGGATTTCTACTCGACTGATTATTTCCCGGATAAAGCCGTGGATTTTTGTGTTTTTGTTTGGAATGCTCTTCAAAAACCTATGCAGAATAGACTTTTCCCGAAGAAGTTCTACACGATTAAATGCCTTTACTTGATAAAATCGGCAAGCATACTTTACTAATTAGTATTCTTCATCAGCCGATTTTATATGCGCTTACATTTGCAATTTATCAGCTTGTGAATTTTGCAAGAAATTAAAGAACGGAGCTTAATTAATGGATAACCTCTCAAACATTGGCGTGATAAAAGATATTCTCGACAAACACGGTTTTACCTTTTCTAAATCCCTCGGGCAAAATTTTCTCGTAAATCCGTCTGTATGCCCTAAAATCGCTGAAATGGGAAATGCTAAAGAGGGTTTTGGAATTATAGAAATAGGCACGGGAATTGGCGTTTTGACAAATGAACTTTGCAAACGTGCAGACAAGGTTATTGCAGTGGAAATTGACGATAGGCTCATTCCTGTTTTAGCTCAAACCGTTGGAGAATATAAAAACTTAGAAATAATAAATCAAGATATAATGAAAACCGACCTAAAGGCGATTATTGATGAACACATGAACGGGCTTGAGGTTGCAGTGTGCGCAAATTTGCCGTACTACATAACTTCGCCTATTATTATGATGCTCTTGGAGTCAAGGCTCCCTATTCGCTCGGTTACTGTTATGGTGCAAAAAGAGGCTGCGCAACGTCTTTGCGCTGAACTTGGTACTAGAGATGTCGGCGCTGTTACTGTTGCTGTTAGATATTTTTGTGAACCTAAAATCCTTTTCAATGTTTCAAGAGGTAGTTTTATGCCGCCTCCGAATGTTGATTCTTGCGTAATTAGACTTGATATTCGTGAGAATACACCAGAAGGTGTTGAAGATGAGAAATTCTTCTTCCGTACTGTTAGGGGCGCTTTTTCTCAAAGGCGAAAAACCCTTGCTAATTCTGTTTCTTCTTCAATGGGGATTGCAAAGGATAAGGTCAACGAGGCTATTACTAATGCAGAATTATCCCCTAATTGCCGACCTGAACAACTTAAAATGGACGATTTCGTAAGATTTTCAAATGAACTTTTAAAAATCGCAAAATAACTTTTCCTGATGAATAACGCAACGTTTTTAACACACAATGCTAATATAGTATTTGTATAAAAACGAGGTTATTGTAATGAAAAGAAAAAGCATTATTACTCTTTTAAACTTTGTAGTTTGGACAGAACTTGTTGGTGCGGCGGCGGGGTTTTTGAATAAAAATGCACTGACGTTTTATCGCTCGTTAGTCCTGCCTGACTTAACCCCTCCTGACTGGGCTTTCCATATTGTGTGGTTTGTTATATATGGTTTAATGGGCGTTTCAGCGTATATAATCTTCTCCTCTAACGAATATACGCAAACCGATTATGCGCCAAAACGGAACAACGCTTTGTCGGTGTATGTGGTTCAGCTTACTCTTACTTTCTTATGGAATGTTGTTTTCTTCAGCTTCCAGCAATTATTAATTTCAGTAGTAATGATTATAGTTCTGCTGATTTTAGTAATTACGATGATTCTTATGTTCTACAAAATCAATCGAAAAGCAGCGTATCTTAACATACCATATTTAGTTTGGCTTCTCTTTTACTATATATCTAAATATCGGCGTGTTTTTACTCAACAATTAAAAAGCAGCACCTACTTAATGCTACAAGTTTAGCATTAAGTAGGTGCTGTTCTGTTTTAGCTGTCTGCGTTATTCCTTTTTTGAACCTTGATGACTTTAAGACGCGAGAATTCCTCACGGTCCTTTTCCTCAAGGCTATCAGAAATGTATTTAACGATACCTTGAAAACGTGGAATAACTACGTTTTTAAGGGCGTTTGCACGACGTTGTGTTTTCTTTATAGCAGTAGCAAGGCGGAAAACTGAATTCTCCACTTCTGCTAAAACAACAGTCATTTGCTTAACCTTATCAAAGCAAATATACGCCATATCTAGCTGGGAATTCGTCCTGTTAAAGCCGTAATTCTGCCTGAGTGGTTTGTTTTCAATGCTAATCTTCGGAATTTCAACGCCCATAACGCTACGATATGTGATTTTAACGCCCGTTTCAATCGGCACACTATAAACGATATTATCAATTACTCCTAACGTGATATTTGCAACTTGAAGTGCGTGATAAGCGTCTTTGTAAGTGTTGTTGATTGTTTCGTTTAGCTCTTTTGCTTTATCAATCAAAATCATAAGCTCACGTATTAGAATGTTACGTTTTCTGTCGAGAAGCTCATAGCCAAGTGTTGATAATGCTAGGGATTTCTTTGATGCTAGTAGGTTTCCCTTTGTAGGGAAAACTTGTTGTGCCATAAGCTGCTCCTTTCAAAATATAATTAGATAAATCTTTTTGCGTTCTCAGGGTTGTATTTTTGTTTCAAAAGTTCCTCATCAACACGGTCTAATTCGCTGATTGGGAGAAGTGCAAGCAAGTCCCAACCTAAGTCTAATGTTTCATCAATAGTACGGTTTTCGTCCTGCCTTTGAGTAACGAAATACTTCTCAAACATTTTACCAAAGCCAATGTACGCCTTGTCAATTTCGGAAAGTTCTTCCTCACCGATAACAGATGCAAGCGCTCTTGCGTCCTGAACTTTTGCATAGGCTGCGAAAAGCTGGTTTGATACTGAGTTGTGGTCAGCTCTTGTGTACCCCTCGCCTATACCGTCCTTCATAAGACGGGAAAGTGATGGAAGCACTGAAATTGGCGGATAAACTCCCGTTTGGTCAAGCGCTCTATCAAGAACTATTTGTCCTTCAGTAATGTAGCCTGTAAGGTCAGGGACTGGGTGGGTAATATCGTCATTCGGCATTGTTAGGATAGGGATTTGTGTTACTGAACCTGTTGAACCCTCAACAACTCCCGCCCTCTCATAAAGTGAGGCAAGGTCGGAATACAAGTATCCAGGATAACCCTTTCTACCAGGAATTTCGCCCTTAGATGATGAAAACTCACGGAGTGCCTCTGCGTAAGACGAGATGTCTGTAAGGATAACTAGAATGTGCATATTCTTCTCAAACGCAAGATATTCTGCGACTGTAAGCGCACATCTAGGTGTTAGAATTCTTTCAATAATCGGGTCATTTGATAGGTTTAGGAACATTGCAACTTTAGAAAGAACGCCGCTTTCTTCAAAACTTCTCCTAAAATAGTCTGCAACGTCATTCTTAACGCCCATTGCACCGAATACAATTGCAAAGTCCTGCCCGCTCTCGTCAGCAATCTTTGCTTGACGTGCGATTTGTACTGCTAGTTGGTTGTGGGAAAGTCCTGAACCTGAAAATATCGGTAGTTTTGCCCACACGAATAAGCGTCATAAGTGCGTCTATTGAGGATATTCCTGTATTAATGTAGTTTCTTGGATATGTTCTTGAAACAGGGTTTAACGGCTTACCGTTGATGTCCTCTGTCTTTTCTGCATAAACCTCGCCTAGCCCATCAATAGGCATTCCTGCGCCGTTGAAAACACGCCCTAATACGTCAATGGAAAGTGGCATTTCCATTGGCTTGCCTAAAAATTGTGTCTTAGTATTTTTAAGGGAAAGCCCCTTAGTTCCTTCAAAAACCTGCAAAACTACTTTATCGTCTGAAACCTCAACAACTCGCCCTAGACGTGTTGTGCCATCTTCAAGATGAATTTCAGCAACTTCATCATAGCTTGCCTCGGCAACCTTGTTAAGCACTACAAGAGGACCGTTGATTTCTTTAAGTCCTACATACTGTAAACCCATACGGTTAACCTCCTATTTCCTTAATAAGTTCATCAAAATCAGTTTTTTAGTTCACTGTTCATTTCATTGAACATCTCTAAATTATCATTTGGAATTTCATATTTAATTTTAATTATACGTTCAAACCAACCACTTTTAGCAATGTCGCTAACTGTTATGCCCTTTGCAATTGCTCTTTTTGAGTGGTTTAAGAGATTGAGTATGGTTTCCATCATTAGAAGCTGCTTTTCAAGAGGCACGAATGTATCGTCCTTGTGATAAGCATTCTGCTGAAGAAATCCTACTCTTATAACTCTTGCGATTTCGATAATAAGCTTTTGGTCATCAGGGAGAACGTCCGAGCCGATAAGTTTAACAATCTCCATAAGATTGTTTTCTTCGATTAGAATGTTGGATATTTCCTGTCTATACTTCAAAAATCCACTGCCTAAATGCTCGTTGTAGTATTCTGTAAGGTCAGGGACATATTCAGAATAGCTACCATTCCGGTTGATTGCTGGGTAGTGTCTTGCGTATGCAAGGGATTTATCAAGCGCCCAAAAACAGCGTACAAATCTCTTTGTGTTTTGTGTAACAGGCTCGGAAAAGTCTGAACCTTGCGGGGAAACAGCGCCGATAATTGTTATTGAGCCCTCATTATCGTTGAGTGTTTCAACGTAGCCCGCTCTCTCGTAGAACTCAGAAAGTCTTGATGGGAGATATGCTGGGAAACCTTCCTCCGCCGGCATTTCTTCCAAACGTCCCGAGATTTCACGCAAAGCCTCTGCCCATCTTGATGTTGAGTCTGCCATGATAGCGATATGATAGCCCATATCACGATAGTACTCTGCAAGTGTAATCCCTGTATAAATTGAAGCCTCACGTGCGGCAACCGGCATATTTGAGGTGTTTGCAATAAGTACCGTTCTATCTGTAAGTGCCTTGCCGGACTTAGGGTCGATAAGGTTTGAGAATTCCTCAAGAACTTGAGTCATTTCGTTTCCACGCTCACCACAACCGATATATACGATAATATCAGCATCACACCACTTTGCAAGCTGGTGCTGTGTCATGGTCTTTCCTGTACCAAATCCACCTGGGATTGCTGCTGTACCGCCCTTTGCGATTGGTAAAATGGTATCTATTACACGCTGACCTGTGATAAGTGGCTTTTCAATTGGTAGCCTTCTTAGCACTGGTCTTGGTGTTCTAATCGGCCATTTTTGGCAAAGTGTTAGTTCAACTTCTACGCCCTTGCTGTCACGCAAAACTGCGATTTTATCGTTTATTGTGTAACTGCCGTTTGGCGCTACCCAAGTGATTTCGCCACTTTGCTTAGGCATAATCATGCACTTATGCAGGATTAAATCTGTTTCAGGACAAGTCGCATAGACTTCTCCCTCGCTTACTTTTTGTCCGACTGTAACTGTCAATGTAACGTCGTATTTCTTTTCGGTATCAAGGCTTGTAACGCTTACTCCGTCCTCGATAAATGCACCACCGAACTCGGCAATTTTCTTCAACGGACGTTCAATTCCGTCGAAAATATTTGAAATAATACCAGGGCCGAGTGTCGCACACATAGGTGCGCCCGTAGTGAAAACAGGCTCTCCGGGCATTAAGCCAGTAGTACCCTCGTAAACCTGAATTGTTGTTAGCTTTTCTGTGATGCTGATAACCTCTCCGATAAGGCGCTTATTGCCCACGTAGACCATTTCAAGCATTTGAAAATCCTTAGTATCACGAACCTTAACAACTGGTCCGTTTATAGAATATATCGTATTCTTAACCTGTAAACTATCCATAGGAACCTACCTTTCTAAGATAATTAAAATTCCTAAAGCCTTTAAGCTCTAAATCCTGCTCCATACTTGTTGTTAAATTGCTTTCTCTGTTCGTTGAACGATTGATCAAGCGATTTATTAAGCACCATTCCCTTTTCAGGATAGTATAGGCATAATCCTCCGAGTTTTATATCCCTCGAAACATCAAATTCCAATCCGCTGTACTTTTCTGCGAATTTATCTTTAAGACCCAAGTCTTTCTCTTTAAGCATTATAACTGCTCCCTCTAAATCCTCGCCTTTTAGCAGGTTTAGAAGATAATCGGTGTATTTATCACTAGCAACAAAAGATACGATTGATAATCTAATATTATCGAATATCTTTGCGATTAATTCTTCTCTATGCTGAAGAATATCCCTTTGTGATTCAAACTGTTTTTTAGCAACAAGCTTTTCATTCTTGGCTGCTGTAAGCTTTATGCTGTTTTGAATACGCTCATACGCATCTTCAAGTGATGATGTGTTCGCAGCTTCTATAATATCTTGTTTAGTAACTTCTGCATCTTGCAAGATTTTCTCGATTTGACCGTCTACATCACTGTTGACAGCCTCGACAAATCTGCCAAGCTTTTCATCTTGAATGTCCATAAGACTCTCCCTCATATATATTTTAAGCGCTAAAAGGCAGTTAGATTTTTATCCCAATAGCTTCTTGAACATACTTCGACATTGATGTTGTAACTTGTGAAGTAGCGTGTCGGTCAGGTATCTCAACAATAAGCGGACGCTTTCTGTTAAGCTTTAGGTTGTAGACAAGCTCCTCACACATTTTAACTAGCTTTTCAGTGATGAGAACAACTCCAATATCGTCGTTTGCAAAAGCTTTCTCAAGTTCCTCTTTAACACGTTCTGATTCATGAACGATAACACCGTCAATACCTGCAAGACGCATACCAAGCTGCGTATCAACATTATCGCTAATTAGGTAAAACTGCATTGTAGTTCAACTCCTTGTAAATAGTAATCAGTCTTTTAGCCGTTAAGAATAAAGATGGAAATAAGCAATCCGTAAATAGCAACACCTTCACCCATCGCTACGAAGATAAGCGCTTTAACGAATGATGATGGTTCCTCAGCAACAGCGCCGATAGCTGCCGGAGCAGCCGCCGCAACTGCGATACCACATCCGATAGAACCAAGTCCTGTCGAAATAGCTGCCGCAAGATATTTCATTCCATCAGCAGAAGCTGCAACTGCGTTTGTAACAACTTCGCCATCAGCTAATGCGATAAGATCGCCAACCGGAACAAAGAATGCAATTGCAAGAAGTGCAAAAAATCCACCAAGATTAGCAAGAATTGCCCACTTAGCTTTCTTACCTGTCTTATATTTCTTAATAACTGCAGCTGCAGGCAAAGCAAGAAGTGCAACAATAACCAAAGGTAATAAAAATAGTTTCATAATAAATTCCTCCAAAAATAATCTTTATAATATTTTAATTATTCATTCGTCTGTGAATAGTCAACGCATACCGGTTTAAATGCTCGCCCATCTCCGTCATAGAAACGTGAGAACATTTCATAGAACTCTAAACGAAGTACCTGAATTGTTACAAGCAAGCCCTCAAGTCCCATAACAAAAATGTTTCCTAGAATAATAACTGGAATTGACGTTCCGTTTGCAAGTGTCATTACAACAAGCATCATACCAGCATGAGAGAGTACAAACCCACCAATTCTAAGGAAGGATAGTGTATTTGTTACATAGCTAAGCATATATTCAAACACTTCAAAGAAGTTTCCGGCAATAAACTCGCCTATGCTTTCCTTGTGGTGTTCAGCTTTTCTATGAATTAGATTTGAGAGTGGTATTCTCAAGAACATACAGAGTACTGGTATAACAATTAGTACAATAACGTAAGCTGGTGTAAATAAGTTCTTGCCCAATGCAATAGTTGAAACTCCTGCTACAAGAATTGATACATAGAATATCAGACCTGCAATGCCGTTGTTTCCAAAAATCGCTCGTTCACAATCCTTTTTCTTAAATCCTGTTATTATATTCATAATAATCGTGACAACAATTAAGCAAACACCGATTAAAATTGAGCCGATAAGGATTGTTGTTATGCTGTCGAGTACTTCGAGTGGCTTTTCTTCAAAGCCGATTGCTTTGTATAATGGATTGAGTGCCTCCTCAAAGCCAAGACGCTTCCGTAAATAAGCCCGAAAAACGCACTTGAAAAACCTGCTCTAACAAGCACTTGACCTGGATGGTTTTCTTTAGCTTGTAGAACAAAATCCAAAGCTAATGCAAGCACAAGTCCCTGCCCTAAATCTCCGAACATTATACCAAAAATCAAGGTATATGTAATCGCAACGAAGTTTGTAGGGTTAATTCCGTTATAGCTCGGTAGCCCGTACATTTCAACAAACATCACAAATGGCTTTGAGAACCAGTTGTTTTTAAGCTTTATAGGTGGCTCGTATCGCTGATCAAGCTCGGCGTGAGTGCATTTTATTGCAACGCCAGGTAAATCCTCAAAATGCTTGATGAACTTATCTAGGCTCTTTCTCGGCACAAATCCAACTAAATAGAACTTGTCATTTACAACTGCGTATTGTCTAAGCTCAAATGTATCGTGCATATATTTAAGCTTGGAATATACTTTGTTAATTGTCTCTTTATTTTCTTTGAGAACGGATTGGATTTGCTCTTTGCATAATTCAGCTCTGTTTTTTCTTCGCTAATCTTATTTTTTTAGCCATTCTGCAACAACTGTCGGAGTTCCTGTAACATAGTTCGGTATCCACACTCTTTCAAAGAATAGCGACTTGAAAATGTCATCTACAATCGCACCATTAGAAACAGGCGTGAAGTACACACCCCAATAGTATTCCTTATCCACGTTAAACGGCACAAAGAAGAATGTGTTGCGCTCATAATAAGCAAGCTTCGGGAAACTATCAACTGGTAGTTTACCAAACCTTACTTTGATGTATTCGCAAGAAAATACTTCCTCTAAATTAATATCAAGTCCTATAATATTGGTTACGTGTTCAAGTGACCTTTCATGCGCTAAATGCTTTCTTCAAGAGTTTTTCTTGTTTGGTTTAAGTATTTGAATAGCTCGTTTAGCACTGCCATCAACATACTCATCAAATTCTTCAGCAGATGTTATATCAAGATCCGAATAATCCATTGCTTTTAAGGTATGGTGTGCATCTCTTGAAATGTTGTAAATGTTCTCTAGCAATTTCACGTATGGATTTTCTTCGTTAAGGGTTGTAAAACCCTCCTCGACAATTGCTGAAGTAGTCGCATTTTCAATATGAAAATTCCCGCTCTCGCAACATAACCAAAGTAGTATCCAAGTCCGACAGGAGTCCAACTACGTTGATTAACTCCATTTTCTCAATAGACATTTTCCCACCTCGTTTTTATATCATTACTATAAGCCTTTCAATATATGAAGGTGGCATATTATAGCGAATTCCCTCAATAATTGTTGTGATATTATCCGTTTCAATATCACAAAAGTATAAAATAGCGTAAAGAGTTACCGGGCAACCTGCGACGCTCTTAAAGTAAACTTTGTTATCCTTGCCATTGTTTCGATTAACTTCTTCTCTAAATGCTCGCTATTAAAGTTTTCTGTTTGACGTCCGTAAGAGGTCTTTTTAAGCCTTTTCATGAATACTTCCTGCGTTTCTGATTGGTATATATTCATCATTTTCTTTTGAGGTATCCTTCCGTAAAATGGCTGCATTTTGAAATTATTGCCTCAGGTGTTTCGTTAAAAAAGAACTTCAATCGGTAAGCATTAATAATATTATTAAGTTCAGTTTGCATTGTGATTAGCTGTATTAGGTCTTCCCTCACCTTGCCGCCGAATTTCTTTTTTATTATTTCAATCTGATGGTTCATGTAATATGTTTGCAAAGCAACTTCACAAGTAGGATAGTCAATCAATTCATTTTCACCAGGCTGAATTTTCTTTAAAACATCATAGTATTTCGTCTTTTCGATTACTTTTAAGATGTCCTTAAAGCTCCTTGATTTCGCAAGTTCGATATAGTCAATATGCGAATTCCTCATCAAATACGACGGTATATCAGTAATAAAGCTTTCGGAATTATTCGCATTAAGGAAACGTATGCAACGAAGAATTTCGTCAATTTCTTTCCTCATTAATTCAAAGTTATAAAACTCATTTTTATCTAACTGCTGGAATTTGCAAAGTGCTGCATATCTATCAAAAACTCTCTTTGAAGAATGTCCTCTAGTCTGCCTCTGTGCACATTAGAAACGTCAATTGATGCAAGAGCTTTTCTAAAATGAGTGTTCTTCTTAAGATAGTCAGCCGCCTCTGCAACTGTTCGGCGATTCATAAGCTCACGGTAATCATTCGGAGTTAATCTCTTGCCGTGCATTGCTTTTGCCTTGGCAACTGTTGCATTATGTGAAAAACAATCAAGCATACTTGCACCCCCTCTTTAGAATTAAACATCACTATTCCCCGATAATCTCTGCTAGTATTGTGGATTCCTGCTCGTGATTTTGAGCGTATATATTGTCTAGCTCTGCAATTTTGGCAGATGCTTTTTCTTCTATTTCAGCTATTCGCTTGTCAGCGTTAGCTTTTTCAGTAACTACAATCTTTTCAATTCTTAGCTGCGATTCTTCTTTATTATCTTCTATAATCCTTTCCTTTGCTATAACTGCATCGGAAATAATTTCTTCCTTTTTCTCTTCGGCTTTCTTCAAGCGTTCTCTCGCTGTTTTATCTATTTCAAAGAATTTGATTTACGATATTTTCCATTAGAAAGACCTCCAATATACATATTTTTAATTGATAAATTTTCATGCTTAAAATATTATCCAAGCACATTATATATAATATTCCTTTTTGAATTATTTTGCAACGGCATTTTACACAACATTGCATTTCAAAATCCACTTCTAACATTAATTTTGCACAAGATTTCTAATAAAATGCTAAATTCCACTATATCGTTTTTGTATGTTTTTGGAAATTACCCAAAATGACGTCTGATTTTCAGAAGCTGCATTTTAGTGCAATACTATCTTGCTTTTTAAAAGGCGACTTTTTCTTGCAAAACATAAAAGGCCCTTTCATAAGAAAATGAAAGAACCTTTGTATTAAGTTTAAGTATTCGCCTTGGTTTTTAAGACTATGTAGAGGTGCTGGAATTTGTCCGCCTCTGTTAATAAATTTAGACGGAGAGTTAGTGTTGACTTTCATAACCGGTCCACAACCGAACAGTCCACCCCAGTCAAGCTCATCGCCCACTTCTCTGCCGATAGCAGAATTATACGAACGGCTGTTGTTTTTGTGTTTACCATACCAATTGCAGCTTCATCAGCAATTGTGCAGAAATTACATCTGCGCTTGTATCGCCCGGAATTACAATCATATCAAGACCAACAGAACAAACTGCTGTCATAGCCTCAAGCTTTTCAATGCAGAGTAGGCCACTCTTTGCAGCATCAATCATACCCGCATCTTCAGAAACAGGGATAAACGCACCAGATAGTCCACCAATTCTTGAACAAGCCATAACGCCACCCTTTTTAACGGCATCGTTAAGCAATGCAAATGCTGCTGTTGCTACAAGCACCACACTGTTCCAAGTCGATTTCTTCTAAGATATGCGCAACACTATCACCAACTGCTGGAGTTGGCGCAAGAGAGAGGTCAACAATTCCGAATGGAACGCCAAGTCGTTCTGATGCTTAACACCAACAAGCTGACCTACTCTTGTAATCATACTATTTTCTTGATAATATCAACGATTTCTGAAATATCAGCATCAGGATATTTTGCAAGAGCTGAACGAACAACTCCAGGGCCTGAAACTCCGACGTTAATCATGCAGTCAGGCTCACCCAGCTCCGTGGAATGCGCCTGCCATGAATGGATTATCTTCAACTGCGTTGCAGAATACTACTAATTTTGCTGCGCCAAAGCAAGCGTTATCAACAGTCTTTTCTGCACACATTCACGCACAATCTGCCCCATAATTTTGCAAGCGTCAAGGTTAATGCCTGTCTTAGTAGAGCCGATGTTTACAGATAAGGTAAAACTCTCTCTGTGCAAGCGAGCGCTTCAGGAATGGACTTGATAAGCTCCATATCTCTACGAAAAATCCCTTTTGAACAAGAGCGGAATAACCACCGATTAGGTTTACGCCGACTGCCTTAACTGCCTTATCCATAGTAAGTGCAAACTTAACAGGACTACAATTGCAAGCTGCTGAAATAATCGCAATTGGGGTAACGGAAATTCTCTTGTTAATAATCGGAATACCGAATTCTTTTCAGATCCTCACCGACTTTTACAAGGTCCTTTGCGCAACGTGTAATCTTTTCATAAGCTTGTCGCAAGCCTTGTCAATATCACTATCAATACAATCAAGCAAGGAAATTCCCATATTAATGGTACGAATGTCAAGATTTTCGTCCTGAATCATTCGGATAGTTTCTAGTATATCATAAACGTTAAGCATTCGTGTCCTCCAAATTAAATTTTGTGCATTGAATTAAAAATGTCTTCGTGCATAGTATGAATGGATAAGCCGAGTTCCTTGCCAAGTTCATTCATTCTATCAGGAAAGTGTCGAAAAGTCATTGTTAAGTCTAAAAATGTCAACTAGCATAATCATAGCAAACATATCCTGAAGAACAGATTGTGTAACTTCAATAACATTAGCGTTGTAATCAGCGCAAATGTTACTTACCTTTGCAAGAATACCTACCGTGTCTTTACCTATAACTGTAATAATTGCTCTCATAATCTATATTATCCTCCGAATTCAATATGTTACTAATGATTATAACACATTTGTTCCAAAAATAAGAAACAACCGAAAATAACAATTTTGTGGTATTTTTTCATCTGAAATATGTTACTATAAGCAAAAAGTGTGATATAATTATTAATATTACATTGTTTTAGGAGAACAGCTATGAAAAATATATATTCTAATCTAATTGATTGCCATACCCACACCACTAACTCTCCTGACGGCTACAACTCCGTTGATGAAATGTGCGCAAGGGCGTTTGTTGAACTTGGCATTCCTACTTTGGCAATTACTGATCACTGTGAGGTGAATAGATACTACGGCATTGAGCATTACGGCGGAATTAAAATAAACGATGAGGATACTTTTAATTTTGATGCTGCTTTTGAAAAATCAATGAATTCTAACTCGCTTGCAAAAGAAAAATGGGCAGATAAACTAAATCTTATTTGCGGCATAGAGCTTGGACAGGCTTCACACGATTTTGAGGCGGCTAGAAAAGATTGTGTGCGATAAGCGCCTTGACTTCATAATCGGTTCAATGCACCAGCTTCCCGAACGTGATGATTTTGCATTCCTAGACTATTCTAACGCTGATATTCCTTCCCTGCTCACTAGCTATTATAACGAGGTAATAAAGCTTTGCAAGTGGGGAAGTTTGACGTTTTAGGGCATCTTACATATCCGCTTAGATACATTCAGGGGGAGCAAGGTATAAGTGTCGATATGACGCCGTTTGATGAGGTTATCCGTGAGATTTTCACAATCTTAATTTCAAGCGGAAAGGGCATTGAAATAAACACTTCCGGCTACCGTCAAAAATATGGTATGCCATTTCCTAATTTGCCGTATGTTAAGCTTTTCAAAGAAATGGGCGGAGAGATACTCAGTCTTGGCTCAGATGCTCATAAAGCAGAGGATTTAGGCAAGGGACTTCACGATAGTGCAGAGCTTGCGAAGAGAATTTGTCGGCTTTAAATATATAAGTTATTTCAAAGAAAAGAAAACCTAACTTCATTAAATTATAGACATACGCTGAAAAATAGTATATAATAAAATCTAATGAACTTAAATAAGAACTATTGCGATATTATTTCGCTTTAAGTTATACATTTTATTAATCGGGAGGTAATTTACAAATGGATATGCTTTTAAACCTGCTTAAGAAAAACGCAAGACTTACAAATGTTGAGCTTGCTTCAATGCTCGCCACAACTGAGGAGGATGTTGCCGCCCGTATTGCCGCCTATGAAAAGAACGGCATTATAAAAGGATATACAGCAATTATAAACGAGGATCTTGCAGACAAGAACCTTGTTTCTGCATATATAGAATTAAAGGTTACTCCTCAAGCAGATAGAGGATTTGAGGATATTGCTAAAGCTCTTATGCAATATGATGAAATTACTGGCGTTTCTCTCATGTCAGACTTGATCTTTCGGTAAATATCTGCGGAACAGATTTAAAAACGGTTGCATTGTTTGTCGGTCAGCGTCTTTCAACAATTGAGGGCGTTACTTTTACTTCTGTTTTCTTAAAAGATACAAGGAAAAAGGCTTCTTTATTTACGATGATGCAATTGATGAAAGGGGCTTCATTTCACCGTGATAGACTACAATTCCATACTTTCCGAAACCGTTAAAGGAGTATTAAGCCCTCGGAATAAAGAAAGTTTTTTGATATTGCTACTAAAGTAGAGGAGTAATTTCCCTTGGCGTTGGCGAGCCTGATTTTAACACGCCTTGGCCAATTGACAGCATTACCACTCTCGAAAAAGAAAAAACAATATACGCGCAAACTCTGGACTTGTGAGCTAGGGCTTGTATTTCAAAGAAAATTGCCGAAAAGACAGGCAAAACTTATCACCCAGAAAACGAAATTATTGTAACTGTCGGTGGCTCAGAGGCTATTGACATCGGCATTCGTGCTTTAGTAAATCCGGAGATGAAGTTCTTGTTGTTGAACCTAGCTTTTGTTTGCTACTCACCGAATTTAACAACGCTTGCCGGTGGAATTCCTGTTATAATTGAAACAACTGTTGAAAATGAATTCAAGCTTACTGCTGAACAGCCTAAGTCAAAGTACAGACAAAACAAAACTTCTTATTCTTCCTTACCTAACAACCCTACCGGAGCTGTTATGTCAAGGGAAGAACTTGAACAAAATTGCTGAAATCTTACGTGGAACAAGCATTATGGTGTTGACTGACGAAATATATTCAGAACTTACATATGATAAAAAGCACACGTCAATAATTCAACGAGGTATGCAAGAACGCACTCTTTACGTCAACGGCTTTTCAAAGGCTTATGCAATGACTGGTTGGCCGACTAGGATATTTATGCGCACCTGCTCCGAGATTGTTAAACAAATACTAAAAATTCATCAATACGCGATAATGTTATTTCACCTACTGCAAAGTCAATACTGCTATTGAGGCGCTTGAAAATTGCGATAATGATGTAGCTAAAATGCTTGTCGAGTATAATATGCGTCTTGTTTTTTGGTTGATAAATTCAACAAAATGGGGCTTGAATGCTTTAATCCGGGCGGTGCATTCTACGTATTCCCGTCAATAGCTGCAGGACTTTCAAGTGCTGAATTCTGCGAACGCCTTGTAAATGAATTTAAGATTGCTGTTGTTCAGGCGATGCTTTTCGGTGAATGTGGTGAGGGATTTATTCGTGTATCCTACGCATACTCACTCAAGCATCTTATGGAAGCAACAAATAGAATAGGAGAATTCCTTAAAAAATTAGGGGGATAAAATGAGCAGTTTCACGGGTTTTCCGTAAAAACACCTGCAAAAATCAATCTTTCGCTTGAAATTACAAACAAGCGTCCTGATGGATACCACCTGCTAAAAACTATTATGCAGACAGTTTCTATATTCGATGAGGTTAGCTTTAAGTCCGGTACTGACGGCATTACTCTTTCGTGTATAGGTGGAGATGATATTCCTGCAAATGAGGATAATATAATCTTTAAGGCTGTTCGAGAGTTTTCTAAGGCATCGGGGATTAATATTAATGGGCATTTTACTCTTAAGAAGGGCATTCCATCTCAAGCCGGTCTTGGTGGAGGCAGTTCAGATGCTGCTGCTGTCCTAAAGGGGCTTAATACCATTTATGAAACTAATTTCACGGACTCTAGGCTATATGATATTGCTGCTGGTATTGGGGCAGATGTTCCTTTCTTCATCTCCGGCGGTGCTGCTATTTGTGAGGGAATAGGCGAAATTGTAACTCCCCTGCCGTCACTCAAGGACTGCTTTATTGTTGTTGCTAAGGGCGATGAGGGTATTTCTACTGCTAACGCTTATGCTCAAATTGACAAAGAACGTGGGGATTTTTCCGAAAACTCATCTTTCGAGCATGATGAAATTATTGCTGCGCTTATTGTAAATGACTTTGCGAGGGTTTGCGATTATTGTAAAAATGATTTTGATGAAATATGCGGCATTGATGATGTCATGAAAATCAAGGGAATAATGCGTGAAAACAACGCTCTTTGCTCCATATTATCCGGCAGCGGTTCTGCCGTTTATGGGATTTTCGAAAAGAAGAAGTTCGCTCAAAAATGTGCATCTGAACTTGATGATATTGTAAGTTTTTCAACGTTCTGCACACCTTACAACGAAAAATTTGAAAGCGAGGCTGTTTTATATTGAGACTAAAAAACAAATGCAAAAATTGTGGTTACTCCTTCACCTCAGGTGACGGAAGTATATGCCCTGAGTGTCTGTTCAGCCGTGAGGAAACTATGAAATGTGAAGATTTTCACTCGCATGAAACTTCCTACGATTATCGCAATGCTAATACAGTTAACTCGGAAAGAGGCTACACTCGGGATAATAAAAACAAAAATTCTTCTAGCAAAACGGCTTCAATTAGCATATTGGTTGTAATAATTATCCTTAATGTTCTCGCTGCAATCTTTTCGTTTATTGCTGATGCTCTATAACCATGACTTATGTCCCCCGCCTCTTAAGCGGCGGGTTCCATTTTAGTCTTTCAGTGACGGGGCTGAAGCCCCTTATTGAATAAAAAGCGCTGTACTTACTTAAAAGTACAGCGCTTTTGTTTTAGTAAAAGGATACATCCCCTGTAAGTTCCTCTACACTATAAATACTGTTTGCAAAGTCAATTATATCTTCCCTGTCGCCATCTGCACGAACAAAAATTATGTAGTCGCCCTCCTGCCAATAAATTGAGTATTCCCCAAGAACATTGCAATACATGAGAGCTTGATTACCTGCAACATCAATAGTTTCAATTTTGCTTTCATCAACCTTGGTTACGCCCTCATAATAACTTTTCAAATTCTTTATTATAGTCGCTCTGCGGTAATTACCAAGGTCATAATAAGCGCCTGTTGTATCACCTGCAACGGCTATCTCTTGCGGATATTTTTCAGAATAGTTTGATAAATAATATCCGCCTCCGCTTGAGGCGTTGTATTCTAATTCTAATAATCTAGTAAGCTGTGTGCGTTGACTATAAGAATAGTTAACAGGCTTAAAAAGGCTAGAACTTGACACTGTCATTACTGCCATTAACAATATAACTGCGCATATTATTACAGCAAGTAATCGCCTGCCCATAAGCTTTGAGGGATACATTTGTATTTTTTCCACACGCATGAGCTTATCCATTTTTCTCTGAAATTCTGAAGAAAACTCCACCACTTCATCGGTTGGTTCTAACATTGATGAAAATGTTGTTATTAGTATGTCGTTTGCTGTACAGTTATTTTGTTTCATCGAATACGCCTCTTTCGCTTAAACGTTTGTGCAAAGCTCTTCTTGCCCTCACTAATTTTGATTTTACTGACGGTTCGGAAATATTAAGAAGCCCGCTAATTTCCTTTATACTAAGAGATTTTGAGTAATGCAGAAAAATCATCTCTTTATGCTCTTCTGAAATTTGACTAATGGCTCTTGCAAGTTCGGCGTTAACCTCGTTCAACTCAACTTCAGTCATGTCGTTAACAGTGTCCTCTACTTCTATCACCTCATCGATTAACAATGACTCTTTTTCAGTCTTTCGCCATTGATCTATAATAGTATTCCTTAATATAATTAAGATTAAGGCCCTAACACTATTGTTTTCTATATCATCGGAAATTGTGCTGATTATAGTACATATCTTCAAGAAAGTTTCATGCACTGCGTCCTCTGCATCTTGATTAGAGCAAGTCTTTGACCTTGCATATACGTACATATCTGATCCATAGTAACGATATAGTTTTTCTAATCTACACTTATCTTCATTATTAGTGAGCAGTTGTAAATAAAAGCTAAGCACAGCAGAATCCCCTTTTACAATATTAGTCATTTATAAGTTTACTACATTGTTTGACAAAAATCAACCCCTATATCTATTTAAAATGAAAATATTGTGGTTTTATAAAAAATAGCTGTCACTATATGTAACTGACCATTTTAATCATTTAATTGTATACTACTTCGTCGCTAAATTTAATGTAGTTTCCAACAACATTTCCGTTTGCATCGTAAAGACTTGAATTGACTTCTTACACGATATGTTCCTGGTTCTAAGTTTGTCTTTTGTGGTTGTGTATGTGTTCATTTGACTTGTAAATGTTTTTCCCATGGACCACCGACAATCTCACTCGCCGCCACCATTGTGTTCCATTTTTTCTGAAGCTCTACATTAATTACAACTCTAACTGCACCAGCTAGCTGTTGTGTGTACCTACTTGTGCAAGTAGCTGTTCAGGCTGCGAAATGGATAGTGTTGAACTGCTAGTAGCTCATGCTCCTTGGTGTGATTTCGATAGCGTTAGCTGTAACTTGCCCAAACATTACTAAACACATAACGTTCAGATATTAATCCTAGTACTCTTTTGATTTTCATAAAATCCTCCTGTTTTTTGTCTTAAAAGACTATTTGTACCAGTATTATACACCATGTTGGATAATTTTGCAACACTTTTTATATAAATATTCCATTATTTTTTTAATTATCCTAAAAAAGCAAATCACCATCATGATGATTTGCTATTTAATTCCTCACAAAACACACATATATCCTCATCAATAATGGTGGAAATAATTCCGTTCTCATCTTTTGGGGGTAGGGGATTACCTTTATTCTTAAACTTGTCAATCACTTTACTGGCAATTGATTTCTCTAGGAAATTCATTTTATTAAAGTTAAGCTCGCCACCCATACTCTTAACCAGCTGTGCATGGTCAAAAAGTTCTTCGCCTAATATGTTTTTCTTCATGTCTAGAGAAAGTGGTTCATCTTCGCCCATTATTCCACATAAGTATACCGCTAGAGGTCTTGACAAAAGCGCTTGCTTTTGTTTTTTTATGAATTTTTTGAAAGCACTGTTCGCTCTAAACGCATAAACGGAAGTTCCTATTATCACTCTATCATATAGCGTTACATCCACTACATCATTTGCAATGTTTACAAGTGTACATTCACCTATTATATACTCTGAAATTTTCTTTGCTATTTTTTCAGTTGCCCCATATCGTGTTGCATATGCAATTAATATCTTCTGTGCCATAGCTAACTCCTTTTTTTATATGAATGTGCCAATGGCAAGACATTTGCATTTGCACACCAATTAATATTGTATATCTTATAATAACTATTGTCAATCGCTGTTGACTCCTATTTTCGCCTTATTAAACCCCAATTTGTTAGAATTGAACAAATACATGATTATATATTCTCTATATTTGTACGTAAATATTCTTCAATAATGATTGACAAACTATATTATACGTCATATAATATTAAACATAGAACAATAAACTATAATTCTTAAAGGAGGACAACAAAATGGCATTTCCAGTTAGTGCTGCATTGCTAGACTCATTAGTTCTATCGGTTGTGGCAAAAGAAGATACCTACGGATACAAGATCACTCAAGACATCCGTGAAGCTATGGATATGTCCGAATCTACGCTTTATCCTGTTCTAAGACGTTTACAGAAAGATGACTGTCTTGAAACTTACGATAAAGAATACATGGGTAGAAACAGACGATACTATAAGCTAACGCCTAAGGGGACGAGTCAACTTAGCCTATATAGAGAAGAATGGAAGTTGTACAAAAACCGAATTGACAAATTACTCAAAGTTGGGGGGAACGATGATGAATAAGGCAGAATTTTTTTCAGTACTAAGAAATCGTTTATCTGTTTTATCAAAAGACGAACGTGACGCTGCAATAAGCTATTACGAAGAATTCTTCGAAGAGGCTGGTGAGGAGAATGAAAAGGCTGTAATCTCCGAGCTTGGTGGTCCAAAAGCTTTGGCAGAAAAGATATTAAGCGAAATTAACGGCAACGAAAGCAATATATATTCAGAAAAAGCTGCTGCCGTCCCACCTGCTCCAAAGGTTGATAATCCTAATGAAGAAGCTAAGTCTTCAGAGTCGGGCGACAACACTCTTTTCATCATTACGATAATAGCACTTGTGTTAACTTCGTTTATATGGGTGCCTCTCGTTGCATCAATATTAACAGCAATTTTAGCAATAATTCTTTCGCTCTTTTTAGTTACTGCTATATTCCTGTTTGTTGGAATTTCTCTTATCATTGCCGGTGTTGTAAAAGTATTTACCGCTGCAATTGCTGGTTCTATACTAATATTCACCGGACTTATACTCACCGCATTAGGTCTTTTGCTCCTAATACCATGCGTATTGACTTGCACTAAGCTAATACCCGCAATCTTTAAAGGAATTGCAAGCTTATTCCGTAAGCTCTTTCAAAAAAGGCAGGTGGCATAAATGAATAAGTTTATTAAAGTTATACTAATAATCAGCTTAGTTATGTTTAGTATAGGATTTTTAGGTTCGCTTGCTCTTACTGCAACGGTTGGTGTCAGCGCTGTAAATAACGGTATTAACGAATACCTCAGAGCAGATGACGTATCTTTCCGTTCCTTTATTGAATGGGGGAGAAATTTGAACTATAGTTTTAAGTTTTCCGATAATCTTGCTTCATATAATGCTGTAATTACCGAGGACTTTGACCGAGTACAGATTGACATTAGTGCCGCAGAGTCTGTAATTAAAGTCGGTGATGAGTGTAGAGTAACTGCTAAAGTTTCTTCTTTACCACAGTTTAAATGCGAAGTTGTTTCGGGAACTCTAATTATAAAATACACTCCTTTTGAAGAGAATTTTTCATCTTTTTCACACTACATTGAAAACATAGAAATAATACTTCCTGATGAAGTATATCAAAAACTAGAAATTGATGTTGGCGCTGGTGCAATAGAAATTAATGACATTCGTGCAAATTCTGCCTACCTCGATGTTGGCGCCGGTACTTTTGACATTAATGATGCAGATTTAAATAATGCTGTTATCTCTTGCGGCGTTGGAGAGGTTTCTTTTAAAGGCAAATTAACTGGCGAATGTGAGATTTCTAACGGTGTTGGTTCTTCCTCGTTCAAGCTTGAAAATGATATTGATGACTATTATCTGGATATAAATAACGGACTTGGAAGTATTGAGATAAACGGTAATTCGTACGTGTCATTCGGAAGTGCTGATACTGGTTACGGCAATAGGTCTGCGCCTAATAAGATTATTATTTCAAATGGCATTGGCGAAATAGAGATAGATACAAAATAGAACAAATTAAATAAATATAAAATCTCCACTCAAGGTAACTTCTTGGCTGGAGATTTTATTTTCATATATCGCAATTATTGGTTGAGATTAACAGTTATTTTCCTTGATTATATCACTAAAACATGGTAAACTAATAAAAAAGGAGGGTTTACAAAAATGCGAAAAATAAAGACAGCAATTTTAATATGTATAGCACTGCTGACTTGCAGCTGCGCTGCTGAATATACTCCCCTGCCTGAATTAACTTATCCTCAAGATACTGAAACTACAACTCCAATTACATCAGCATCACTAGAAACTACTTCCACATCTGAAACTTCGGAGAATGTCGAGGAATTAGAAACAGATGTTACAGTTCCTACGTTAGTCACTGAATATACAAATAACCCTTCTGCATCGGTTGAAGGCTCTAAGCAAAACAACACATTTGAACTCCTCCGTACCGGTCTTGCAGATGAGAAGTATCAAGAACAGCTAGCTACTATTTCAGACTTAGTAACACCTTACGGCGATCAGATTGGATTTGTCTATCTTGATATAACGTCTGGAGATAGCTTGGAATATAACGCCGATACTCGCTATCCCGGAGCTAGCCTTGTAAAAGCGCCTTTTGTAAAATCAATGCTTGCTACAAATGTTGATTTGGATATGCAATTAATAATGAGCGAGGATACTTTAAATTCTCCGTCAGAATTGCTTTTGAACAAGCCTATTGATACGGCTTTCCCATTGCGTGATGTTTTGAAATATACTATTAAGTCGAGCAGCAATACTGGCTATAATATGTTGCTTAAATATTTTGGCTATCAATATTATAATAGTATGACATGGTCGCTTGGTCTTAATTCTGTGCTTGGTGACACATGGAAATATACAGGTTTCACTGCACGTCAAATGACTGTATATTTTAAGGATATATACTACTTCACCATTCAAAACGAAAACGGACAGTTTCTTAAAGAATGTATGATGTATCCTAACTACGACGCTCTTATTGGTGCCGTTGTAAAGAATAAGGACATTGCTCAAAAATATGGCTATATGCCTGACATGGACGTTAATCACAATTGTTCCGTGGTGTATGGCGATAGACCTTACGTAATTTGCATAATGACTGGAGTTGAAGGTCAACGTGGTAATACTCATGAATTGATTAAAACTCTCGCCTTGGAGATAGATAATCTTAATAACCTCGGGTAAATCTTTATCCTAACTACTAGAGGAGCGTGTATGATACGCTCCTCTTTTTTATTCGCCCTTTTTGGTACAGTAATCTAAAATGTTGTTTTTTAGGGCAAAAATATTGAAAAAAACGCTTGACTTTAGCTTTTTTATATGTTAATATATAAATAGAACAAATGTTCGATTTGATTTAAAAACATAAATACTTACATAAAGGAGATTTTTAATATGAAAACAATGCTTAGTTTAATCGGTATCATAGGTGCATTTTTAATGCTCGGATCAGTTGGCGGACTCGAATCTGAAACACTATCAATCGCTGCATCAATTGGGTATTTGCTTCTTTCTTCTTTGCTTATTGCTATCTCTTATTTCGGAATTAAACTTTACGATATGAAGTTACGCCGTGCACGTATAATGAAATCCCTACGTGCTAAACAGTATGCAGCATACAAGGAATTAGTTTCAAATTCAAACCGTAATTCTATTGAAATGAACTCTTCAAGTTATGAGAGTTTGCCAATAACCTCTGCTTAAATCGCCCATCTTGTTATGCTAAATTCTATACCCGAATTCAGCATATACCTTTCAACATACACAACAAAAAACACCTTTCATTAATGAAAGGTGTTTTTTGTTGTTAACATGAATTTATAAATTACATATGCTATTCCATCATTATTGTTTGAAAGTGTTATGAAGTCTGCTGCTTCCTTTACTTTGTCCTGTGCATTTTCCATTGCAACTCCAAGACCTGCAAACTCAATCATCGTCAAGTCGTTAAAACCGTCCCCACAAGCAATCATCTCTTCCTTTGTAAGACCTAGCGCTTCAAGCAGACGTGCTAGGGATTGAGCTTTGTCAACTTTTGCTGGCATAACCTCAAGGAAGAATGGCTCAGATCTGAAAACATTCGCACTCTCACCCAGTCGCTCTCTTAAAATAGGTTCTAATTCTCCCATTCTTTCACCGTCACCGAGCAAAAGGCATTTTGGAACATCAAAGTTCACATAGTCAAGCATATTACCAACGTTGTTGATGTTCATGGAGTTAATTTTTGATTCTACATTCATGTACTTGTTGCTGTCTATTTCGCTGATTATGTCGTTACCTTGATACGTAATTATCTCTGCGCCAAATTCCTTTGCAAAATTATAAGCATCCTTAAGCACACCGTTAGGCAACGAACGGGAGAAAATCACTTCACCTGTTCCGCAATTTGTAATCATTCCTCCGTTGTATGAAAGAATATAACTTCCATACTTCTCAAATTCAAGCTCCCTTGCGAGTGGTATTATCCCACAAGTTGGACGACCGCTTGCTATTACAACTTTTAATCCTCTTTGCTGAATTTCAAGGATTGATTGCTTAGTTTTTGTGCTTATTTTCTTTTCATCATTAGTAAGTGTTCCATCTATATCTAATACAATAAGTTTGTACATAATATCCTCCGATTTTAAAAAACATTTTAACCTATTTTAGCATATTTCTTCAGTTTTTTCTACTTTGCAAGGAATTTTTAGAGGAATAGATATTTTCGGTGTTCAAGTGTTAAATATGTTTAAGCAACTTTTTGTGATGTTCATATTTTGTTAAACAAACAAAAATAAACCCCTGCAAAATGCAGAGGTTTATTAATAAATTCATATTGAATTATTAGATAGAAATAACAACGCCAGAACCTACTGTACGGCCGCCTTCACGGATAGCGAAACGTAGTCCTTCTTCGATAGCGATTGGAGTGATAAGTTCAACATCCATTTCAACGTTATCGCCAGGCATACACATTTCTTTATCTGCTGGAAGACTAACTACGCCAGTAACGTCAGTTGTTCTGAAGTAGAACTGTGGTCTATAGTTGTTGAAGAATGGAGTGTGACGTCCGCCTTCTTCCTTCTTAAGGATATAAACCTGTCCTCTGAACTTTGTAAGTGGGTTGATAGAACCTGGCTTACAAAGAACCTGACCTCTTTCGATGTCAGATCTCTGAACACCACGGAGAAGCGCACCGATGTTATCGCCTGCTTCAGCGTAATCAAGAATCTTTCTGAACATTTCGATACCAGTGATAACTGACTTAGCTCTTTCTTCTGAAAGACCAAGAATTTCAACTTCTTCACCAGTTCTGAGCTGTCCTCTTTCTACTCTACCAGTAGCAACTGTTCCACGGCCTGTGATTGTGAATACGTCTTCAACAGGCATTAGGAATGGAAGATCGCTCTTTCTTTCAGGTGTTGGGATGTAGCTATCAACAGCTGCCATAAGCTCAAGAATAGGAGCGTAAGCTGGGTTGTTGATGTCATCTGGAGCTTCAAGAGCCTGATGAGCAGAACCCTTGATGATTGGTGTATCATCGCCAGGGAATTCATACTGGCTAAGAGTATCACGGATGTCCATTTCTACTAGTTCAAGTAGTTCTGGGTCATCAACAAGGTCAGTCTTGTTCATAAATACTACGATGTAAGGAACGCCAACCTGACGAGCAAGAAGTAGATGTTCCTTTGTCTGAGCCATAGGTCCGTCAGTTGAAGCAACTACAAGAATTGCGCCGTCCATCTGAGCAGCACCAGTGATCATGTTCTTAACATAGTCAGCGTGTCCAGGGCAGTCAACGTGAGCGTAGTGACGTGTTTCAGTCTCGTACTCAACGTGAGAAGTATTGATTGTAATACCTCTTTCTCTTTCTTCTGGAGCGGAGTCAATGTTGTTGTAATCCTTCTTTTCAGCATAACCCTGAAGGGAAAGAGTCTTTGTGATTGCAGCTGTAAGTGTTGTCTTACCGTGGTCAACGTGGCCGATTGTACCAATGTTAACGTGCGGTTTGGTTCTTTCAAATTTTGCCTTAGCCATTTGGTAAAGTCCTCCTTAATTTTTAAATATAATTTAAAGAATATAATACTTTTATTTTAGCAGATATGATATAAAATATCAAGCCTTTTAAAAGTTCTACGGAAGATTTAGTCTTCCTTCTTGTTTCTTGTGTTCATGATCTTTTCAGCAATTGACTTTGGAACTTCAATATAACTATCTGGTTCCATAGAGTACTGTCCACGGCCCTGAGATTTGGAACGAAGATTATTCGAGTATCCAAACATTTCAGAAAGTGGTACAAGTGCGTTAATCTGCTGAGCACCAGGTCTAGCTTCCATACCCTGAATTTGTCCACGACGTGAGTTAAGGTCACCGATAACGTCACCCATGTAGTCTTCAGGAACGATTACTACTACCTTCATGATAGGTTCAAGAATAATTGAGCTTGCCTTTCTCATAGCTTCCTTGAAAGCCATAGAACCAGCAATAGAGAACGCCATTTCAGATGAGTCAACTTCGTGGTATGAACCATCATAAAGTTCAACCTTAACGTCAACTACCTGGTAACCAGCTAGGATACCAGCCTTCATTGCGCCTTGGATACCCTTGTCAACTGCTGGGATGTATTCCTTAGGAATAGAACCACCAACGATTGCGTTGACAAATTCGTAGCCCTTGCCTGATTCATTAGGGGAAACTCTAATCTTAACGTGACCGTACTGACCCTTACCGCCTGACTGACGAGCGTACTTCTGGTCAACGTCTGCGTTGCCCTTGATTGTTTCTTTGTAAGCTACCTGAGGAGCACCTACGTTAGCCTCAACCTTAAATTCACGAAGAAGTCTATCTACGATAATTTCAAGGTGAAGCTCACCCATACCAGCGATAATAGTCTGACCAGTTTCCTCGTCAGTCCATGTTCTGAATGTTGGGTCTTCTTCTGAAAGCTTAGAAAGAGCAATACCCATCTTTTCCTGACCAGCCTTAGTCTTTGGCTCAATAGCAAGCTGAATAACTGGTTCTGGGAATTCCATGGATTCAAGAATTACAGGGTGCTTTGGATCACAAAGCGTATCACCTGTTGTTGTGTTCTTAAGACCGATAACCGCAGCAATATCACCTGAGTAACAAGCTTCAATATCCTGTCTGTGGTTAGCGTGCATTTGAAGGATACGTCCCATTCTTTCGTTGTTATTCTTAGTTGCGTTAAGAACAGTTGAACCTGCGTTAACTACACCTGAATATACACGGAAGAAGCAAAGTCTTCCTACGAATGGGTCAGTAGCAATCTTAAATGCAAGCGCTGAGAATGGTTCTTCATCGCTTGTATGTCTTTCACAATCTTCGCCAGTTTCAGCATCCACACCCTTAATAGCTGGGATGTCGAGCGGAGAAGGCATATAGTCAACAACAGCGTCAAGAAGTTTCTGAACTCCCTTATTCTTGTAAGAAGTACCGCATACTACCGGAACCATCTCATTAGCGATAGTTGCCTTTCTGATGCCAGTCTTTATTTCTTCAATAGTAAGTTCTTCACCCTCAAGATACTTCATCATTAGCTCTTCGTCATGTTCTGCAACATTTTCGAGTAGAGCTGCACGATATTCATTAGCCTTTTCAAGCATATCTGCAGGAATTTCTTCTTTTCTAATATCCTTACCAAGGTTATCATAGTAAATATAAGCAACCATTTCAACTAGGTCGATAATACCTCTGAAATCCTCTTCAGAGCCGATAGGAAGCTGAATTGGAACTGCATTACATTTTAGTCTATCAAGCATCATTTCTACAACACGGTAGAAGTCAGCTCCCATGATGTCCATCTTATTAACATAAGCCATACGTGGAACTTGGTATTTATCAGCCTGTCTCCAAACAGTTTCAGACTGAGGTTCAACACCGCCCTTTGCACAGAAAACTGTAACTGATCCGTCAAGTACTCTAAGCGAGCGCTCAACTTCTACTGTAAAGTCAACGTGTCCTGGAGTGTCGATAATATTAATTCTATGGCCTTCCCAGTGTGCAGTAGTAGCAGCAGAAGTAATTGTAATACCTCTCTCCTGTTCCTGCGCCATCCAGTCCATTGTTGCAGCACCATCGTGAGTTTCGCCTATCTTATGGTTTACACCAGTATAGAATAGAATACGTTCACTTGTAGTTGTTTTACCTGCATCAATGTGGGCCATTATACCAATATTTCGGGTCTGTTCAAGCGAACAATCTCTTGGCATAATTTCCTCCTCATTATTAATACAACGTTGAAACTGATGTAAAGCATTGCCGCTATACATCAATATCTACAACAATAGTAAATTACCAACGATAGTGAGCAAAAGCCTTATTAGCTTCAGCCATCTTATGAGTGTCGTCACGCTTCTTGCATGATCCGCCTGTTCCGTTAAGAGCATCTAGGATCTCGTTAGCGAGTCTTTCTCTCATTGTTTCTTCATTTCTTGATCTTGAATATGTTGTGATCCATCTCAATCCAAGTGTCTGACGTCTTTCAGGACGTACTTCCATTGGAACTTGATATGTTGCACCACCTACACGGCGTGCCTTAACCTCCAACACAGGCATAATGTTCTCCATAGCCTGTTCAAACGCTTCTAGAGCGTCTTTGCCGCTCTTTTCAGCGACAATATCGAATGCACCGTATACAATTTTCTGTGCAACTCCCTTCTTGCCGTCCAACATGATGTTGTTAACAAGACGTGTTACAAGCTTAGAATTGTAAATTGGGTCAGGCAAAACATCACGTTTTGCAATCTTACCTCTTCTTGGCACTTCGCTTCCCTCCTTCATATAATGATATCGTAGGTACTCGAAAGTGTAACTTCCGCTGACCATTCCGAGGTAATATTATATATAATATACCCCTAAAGGTTCAAGCTATCAAAATTACTTCTTTGCTGCACCAGCCTTTGGACGCTTTGCGCCGTACTTAGAACGAGCTTGCATTCTCTTTGCAACGCCCTGTGTGTCAAGGTTCCTCTGATGATGTGGTAACGCACACCTGGGAGGTCCTTAACACGTCCGCCTCTGATAAGAACTACGCTATGTTCCTGAAGGTTGTGACCTTCGCCCGGAATGTAAGCGCTGACTTCTGAACCATTTGTAAGTCTTACTCTTGCGATTTTTCTCATAGCAGAGTTTGGCTTCTTAGGTGTAGCAGTTCTAACAGCTGTACAAACGCCTCTTTTTTGTGGTGAACTCTGGTTGATTTGGATCTTCTTCTTGGCATTGTAGCCCTTCTGAAGTGCAGGAGCTGTGGACTCATAGACACTAACTTCTCTACCCTTACGAACAGTTGGTTAAATGTTGGCATTAAATCTACTCCTTTCTATAAATTATATACAATAGTTTGCATACCTGAATATTATATACCCTTAAGTACCAGTTGTCAAGCACTTTTCACAAAAAACAATCAAAATTTTCTACATATATTTTTCTCCGCTTTGAACATATTGTTTACATATTTACACTTTTATGCTATACTATCAAATATATTTTAATTTTATGGAGAGATACAAATGATATATAATAATATTCTTGAATTTATAGGACACACACCTACTATTCGTCTTAATCATATGGTTGACGACGACTGTGCAGAAGTTCTTGTTAAATTTGAGGGCTAAACGTTGGCGGTTCAATTAAAACAAGGACTGCTTACAACATGATTTTAGCAGCCGAAAAAGACGGGCTTATAAACAAAGACTCTATAATTGTTGAGCCGACAAGCGGTAATCAAGGTATCGGACTTGCTCTTATAGGTGCAGTTAGAGGATACAAAACTATAATTATCATGCCCGACTCAGTGAGCGAAGAACGCCGCAAGCTTGTTTCTCACTACGGCGCCGAGGTTATGCTTATTCACGATGCTGGCAATATAGGCGATTGTATTGACGAATGTCTTAGAACTGCACTGAAAATGCGTGATGAAAATCCTAACGTATACGTTCCTCAGCAGTTTGTAAACAAGGCTAATCCACTCGTCCACAAGCATCATACCGGCGTTGAAATTCTAGAGCAAGTTGGCAAGGATATTCACGGGTTCTGCTCTGGAATTGGAACAGGCGGAACAATCAGCGGTATTGGCGAAGTACTTAAAGCACAAAATCCTGATATTGAAATCTGGGCTGTTGAGCCTGAAAACGCTGCTATTCTTGCTGGCGGAACAATCGGCACACATCTTCAAATGGGAATTGGCGACGGTCTTATTCCTGATAACCTCAACACTGATATTTATGACAATGTCTATATTGTAACTGACGAGGAGGCTATTTCCACTGCGAAAAATCTTGCCTCACTCGAGGGAATAATGTGCGGAATTTCTAGCGGCACAAACGTTGCTGCTGCTATAAAGCTTGCTAAAAAACTTGGCAAAGGAAAAACTGTTGTAACTATACTGCCGGATACTGCTGAAAGATATTTCTCAACGCCTCTTTTTGAGGGGGATAACGATTAATCATTGAATTTCTACATAAAAACAGCGAAGAATTTAAAATTCTTCGCTGTTTTTTGTTTTATCTAATTGGCATCGCAGGTTCTTCGTGGACTACTTCCACTTTAACGTTTTCAACATTGTTGTAAACGTCCATACCTGTACCAGCAGGGATAAGCTTACCAATAATAACATTTTCCTTAAGTCCAAGCAAGTGGTCGCTCTTACCACGGATAGCGGCATCTGTGAGCGCTCTTGTTGTTTCTTGGAATGATGCAGCAGACAAGAAACTGTCTGAATTGGACGAAGCTTTTGTGATACCTTGAAGTACTGGAGCAAACGTGATGGACGAAAGCCCTTCTTCTCCAGCAGCAATTCTAGCTTGAATTTTTTCTTCCTCAGCATCAATTTCCTTCTTGTCAACAAGTGAACCAGGTAGCATATAACTGCTTCCCCCGTCCTCAACTTTAACCTTACGGAGCATCTGACGAACGATAACTTCAATATGCTTGTCGTTAATGTCAACACCTTGTAGACGGTAAACCTTTTGAACTTCCTTGATAATGTAATCACGAACCGCTCTTGGGCCTAAAACCGCAAGAATATCAGCCGGATTAATATTACCTTCGGTAATTCTTGTACCCTTTTTGATAACGTCGCCTTCCTTAACTCTAATCTTAATTCCGTAAGCTACTGGGTAGTATTCTTCCTCAAGAGTTTCTTCGTTAAGAACGATAACGTTTCTAGTTTTCTTGATTTCTTCCATGCGAACCTTACCATCAATTCTTGAGATAATAGCCGCACTCTTAGGACGTCTGCTTTCAAAAAGTTCTTCAACTCTAGGTAGACCTTGAGTGATGTCTTCTGCGGAAGCGATACCTCCTGTATGGAAGGTTCTCATTGTAAGCTGTGTTCCAGGCTCACCGATAGACTGAGCAGAAATAATACCAACTGCTTCACCAACTGCAACAAGTTTGCCGTTAGCAAGGTTTGCACCGTAACACTTAGCACATACTCCACGCTTAGATTTACAAGTAAGAACTGAACGGATTATAACTCTCTCTATGCCTGCATCAACAATTTTCTTTGCGTCTGCTTCGGTCATGAGTCTATTCTTTGAAACTATCAAGTCACCAGTCTTTTCGTCACGTAGATCCTCGGCAAGGTATCTACCGATTAGACGTTCGCCCAATGGTTCGATAATTTCGTTACCGTTCTTGATTTCGTATACTTCAATACCATCATGTGTTCCGCAGTCCTTCTCTCTGATGATTACATCTTGAGAAACGTCAACAAGACGTCTTGTGAGGTAACCTGAGTCGGCTGTACGCAGAGCTGTATCGGCAAGACCTTTACGTGCTCCACGAGATGAGATGAAGTATTCAAGAATATTAAGACCTTCACGATAGTTAGCTCTGATTGGAAGCTCAATTGTAGCACCGGAAGTATTTGCGATAAGTCCACGCATACCTGCGAGCTGTCTTATCTGGTTGATACCACGTGCTCCGGAGTCAACCATCATGTTGATTGGGTTGTATGGGTCAAAGTTCATCTTTAGAGCATCGGTTACGTCATCAGTAGCCTTGTTCCGTTTCAATGAACTTCTTGGATTTTTCCATAGCGGAAATGTAACTTACTCTGCGGTATTGCTTGTTAATAACAGCAATCTTTTCATCAGCCTCGGCGATAATATCCTTCTTCTGCGGAGGAATTGTAAAAGCGTCACAAACAGCAACAGTAATCGCTGCTTTTTTGTGGAGTACTTAAATCCAAGTGACTTAACTTTATCAAGAACTTCAGAAGTAGTAGCTGTGCCGTGAATTCTGATACATCTTTCGATTATGTCAGAAAGCTGCTTTCTCTTAACTAGGAAGTCAACTTCAAGATCAAACTGCTTTTTCGGAATTTGTTCTATCAACTGTATCGAGATTTTGTGGAATATTTTCATTGAAAATGAGTCTTCCCTGTGCAGTCAATGATTTTAGAAATCTTCTTGCCGGCAATGTCCTTAGTAATTCTAACCTTAACAGCAGCGTGAAGTGAAACAACGCCTTCATTGTATGCCATGATTGCTTTATCAACATCACGGAACACCTTTCCTTCGCCCTTTTTCTCCATCCTTTTTAAGTGTTAGATAGTACGAACCAAGAACCATGTCCTGTGTAGGAACAGCAACCGGACGTCCATCAGATGGCTTAAGAAGGTTGTTTGCTGCAAGCATTAGAAATCTCGCCTCAGCTTGAGCTTCAGCTGAAAGAGGTAGATGCACAGCCATTTGGTCGCCGTCAAAGTCGGCGTTAAACGCAGTACATACAAGTGGGTGGAGCTTAATTGCTCTACCTTCAACCAAGACTGGCTCAAACGCTTGAATACCAAGACGGTGAAGTGTAGGAGCACGGTTGAGGAATACAGGATGGTCCTTGATTACATTTTCAAGTGCGTCCCATACTTCGTTCTTAGCACGATCAACCATTTTTCTTGCGCTCTTTATATTGTTTACAAGCTTAATATCAACAAGTCTTTTCATAACAAACGGCTTGAAAAGTTCAAGTGCCATCTCCTTTGGAAGACCACATTGATACATCTTTAATTCAGGTCCAAATACGATAACAGAACGTCCAGAGTAGTCAACACGCTTACCGAGAAGGTTTTGGCGGAAACGTCCCTGCTTACCCTTAAGCATATCTGAAAGAGATTTAAGTGCTCTATTGTTAGGTCCTGTAACTGGTCTGCCGTGTCTGCCGTTGTCTATAAGAGCGTCAACAGCTTCTTGGAGCATTCTCTTTTCATTTCTAATGATAATATCAGGAGCTTCAAGTTCAAGCATTCTCTTTAGACGGTTGTTACGGTTAATAACACGTCTGTAAAGGTCGTTAAGGTCGGAATTTGCATATCTTCCACCATCAAGCATAACCATTGGACGCAGTTCAGGCGGGATTACTGGAACAACGTCCATAATCATCCATTCAGGCTTGTTCCCAGATAGTCTAAATGCTTCAACAATTTCAAGCCTTTTTAAAAGTTTAATTTTCTTTTGACCTGCTGGAACATCTACAAGTTCTGCTTTTAGTTCAGCTGCAAGCTTGTCAAGGTCGATTTCCATAAGAAGCTTCTTAATAGCTTCAGCACCCATTTCAGCTACAAAGCCATCTTCATACTTCTCACGCATATCTTGATATTCAGTTTCTGAAAGAAGCTGTTTCTTAATAAGACCTGTGTCGCCTGGATCAATTACGATATACTTTGTAAAATAAAGTACCTCTTCCAGTCTTTTTTGAGGCACTTCAAGAACCTGACCGATTCTTGAAGGAGTGCCTTTAAAATACCAAATGTGTGAAACAGGGGCAGCAAGTTCAATGTGTCCCATTCTTTCACGGCGAACCTTTGCACGTGTTACTTCAACACCGCAACGGTCACAAACTTTGCCCTTAAAGCGAATTTTTTTATACTTTCCACAGTGACATTCCCAGTCCTTTGTAGGACCAAATATCTTTTCGCAGAAAAGACCTTCCTTTTCTGGTTTCTGTGTACGATAATTTATAGTTTCCGGTCTTTCTACTACACCGTATGACCATTCTCTAATCTGATCAGGCGAAGCAAGACCGATTTTAATAGATTCAAATATAGAGTCTAATTTCTTGTTTTCCTTATCTGGCAAATTCAACCCTTCTTCCTTTAGACATTATCATCATCGTCGAAATTGAACAATTCTTCACTTGTGTCATCTTCATCAAGGTCGTCAAAATCTTCTTCCATGAAGCCGTCTTGTTCGTCCTCGTCATAAACTGCATCAAGTGTAACTTCTTCCATGTCAGGATCAGCAACTGGATGTGGGATTATATCGTCGTCGTCATCAAATGTTTGCTTGAGATCAATTTCTTCTTCATTAATATCAAGGACTCTAACATCAAGACAAAGTGACTGAAGTTCCTTAATAAGAACCTTAAATGATTCTGGAATACCCGGCTTAGGAACATTCTGTCCCTTTACAATTGCTTCATAAGTCTTTACACGTCCCACTGTATCGTCAGACTTAACAGTAAGAATTTCTTGAAGTGTATATGCAGCGCCGTAAGCTTCAAGCGCCCAAACTTCCATTTCTCCGAATCTCTGTCCACCGAACTGAGCTTTACCTCCGAGAGGCTGCTGAGTAACAAGTGAATAAGGTCCTACTGAACGTGCGTGGATTTTATCATCAACGAGGTGATGAAGCTTGAGGTAATACATATATCCAACTGTAACACGGTTGTCGAAGTATTCACCTGTACGGCCGTCACGAAGTTGGAATTTACCGTCATCATTTCATCTCTACCTTGTGGATTGATTACCTCACGGCAACCCTTCTTTAACTCAAAGTCCTTGATTGCATCGCTTGCAAGGTACTTCTTGTTGTTTTCATCAGCTTGGTTAAATACCATTCTAATATCTTGTTCGTTCGCACCATCAAATACAACAGGCGTCATGATCTTCCAGCCAAGAGCCTTACTAGCCATCGCTAGATGAACTTCAAGCACCTGACCGATGTTCATACGAGAAGGTACGCCGAGTGGGTTAAGAACAATATCAAGAGGTGTACCGTCGAGTAAGAACGGCATATCTTCTTGCGGAAGAATACGTGAAACTACACCCTTGTTACCATGTCGTCCAGCCATTTTATCGCCGACAGAAATCTTACGCTTCTGAGCGATATAACAACGAACAAGCATATTAACTCCAGGAGAAAGCTCATCGCAGTTTTCTCTTGTGAATATCTTAACATCAACGATAACGCCTGCCTCACCATGAGGAACACGAAGTGAATTATCACCCTTCTCTTGCTTTTTCACCGAAAATAGCACGAAGAAGTCTTTCTTCAGCAGTAAGTTCAGTTTCTCCCTTAGGTGTAACCTTACCTACAAGAATATCACCAGAATGAACATCAGCACCAATTCTAATGATGCCTCTTTCGTCGAGATCCTTGAGAGCATCATCACCGACATTAGGAATATCACGTGTAATTTCTTCAGCACCAAGCTTTGTATCACGACACTCAATTTCATATTCTTCAATATGCACCGATGTGTAAATATCATCACGAACAAGCTTTTCATTAAGAAGAACAGCGTCCTCGTAATTGTAACCCTCCCATGTCATGAAGCCGATTAGGGCGTTCTTACCGAGAGAAATTTCACCATTTGCAGTAGCCGGACCATCTGAAATAACCTGACCTTTTTTAACCTGCTCGCCCTTTTGTACAATTGGACGCTGGTTGTTACAAGTACCTTGGTTAGAACGTTTGAACTTGATAAGCTTGTATGTGTTAAGTCTGCCTGTACCGTCTTTAATTACAATTTCGTCAGCTGAAACTCTTTCAACAACACCGTCTTGCTCTGCAAGTACGCATACGCCTGAGTCAACAGCAGCCTTATATTCCATACCAGTAGCTACGATAGGAGCTTCTGTTTTGAGTAGCGGAACAGCTTGACGTTGCATGTTTGATCCCATGAGGGCACGGTTTGCGTCGTCATTTTCAAGGAACGAATCATTGCGGTCGCAACAGAAACTACCATCTTAGGTGAAACGTCCATGAAGTCAATCTTTTCACGCTCAATTTCAAGAATTTGGTCGAGATAACGTGCGTTTACTCTAGGTCTTTCAAGCTTGTTGTCTGCTGTGAGCGGTTCGTTAGCTTGTGCAACAATGAAATTATCTTCAACGTCAGCTGTCATATAAACAACTTCGTCAGTTACAACTCCTGTTGCCTTATCAACTTTTCTATAAGGCGCTTCAATAAAGCCATATTCGTTAATTCTTGCAAAAGTAGCAAGATAAGAAATAAGTCCGATATTAGGCCTTCCGGCGTTTCGATAGGACACATTCTTCCGTAGTGAGAATAGTGAACGTCACGAACTTCAAATCCGGCACGATCTCTTGAAAGACCGCCAGGTCCGAGTGTGAAAGTCTTCTCTTATGTGTAAGTTCTGATAGTGGGTTTCCTTGGTCCATGAACTGTGAAAGTGGTGAAGAACCAAAGAATTCCTTGATTGCAGCAGAAATAGGACGAATATTAATAAGAGCCTGAGGTGTAATTACCTCCATGTCCTGAGCCTGAATATTCATTCTCTCACGAACTACTCTTTCCATTCTAGCGAAACCAATTCTAAACTGATTTTGAAGAAGCTCGCCAACTGAACGAATACGTCTGTTTCCAAGGTGGTCAATGTCGTCAACCATTCCCACTCCCTCGCATAGGTTGAGGAAATAGCTAATAGATGCGTAAATATCATCGAGAGTGATGTGCTTTGCAACAAGCTCATCTACTTTATTTTTAATTGATTCTTCAAGTTCTTCAGCATCAGCAGATGTTTCAAGAATTTCTTTAAGAACCTTAAATGAAACCTTTTCGTTAATTCCATATTGAAGAACGTCAAAATCAACATATCCGCCAATGTCAACCATACCGTTGCCAATAACTTTAACTATTCTTTTTCAACCTGAGTATGTGTTTCACCGGTTGGGGAAGTGATATTTTCCTTATGTTCAACACTAAGGAATGCTTCCATTACCCAGCCTGCTCGATTTCCATAGCCTTTTCATAGCTAACAAAGTCACCCTCATCAGCAAGGATTTCGCCTGTGAATGGGCTAGCAACCGGCTTTGCAAGTGTATGTCCAACAAGTCTGCCGCCAATGCCGAGCTTTTTTATTGTACTTATAACGTCCAAACCTTGACAAGTCATATCTCTTAGCATCAAAGAAAAGAGCGTTCAAATGGGATTCAGCACTCTCAACCGTTGGAAGTTCGCCCGGACGAAGTTTCTTGTAAACTTCTAGAAGTGCTTCTTCTCTATTTTTAGTTGTGTCTTTTTGAAGGATTGTTTGGCTGAGTCTTTCATCAATGCCGAATAGTTCTTCAATTTCAACATCACTAGCAACACCAATTGCTCTCAAAGAAAGTGGTTAGTGATTTTTCTGTTCTTATCGATACGTACGTAAGCAACATCGTTTGAGTCCATTTCGTACTCAAGCCATGCACCTCTGTGTTAGGGATTACTGTTGCGCTGAAAGAGATCCTTACCTGTCTTGTCCTTTTTCAACAGCATAATAAACACCAGGTGAACGAACGAGCTGAGAAACGATAACACGTTCAGCACCGTTAATAACGAAAAGTTCCGCTTGGAGTCTGCGGGAAGTCCCCCATATAAACTTCGCTTTCCTTTACGTCGCCTGTTTCTTTGTTCCAAAGAGTCGCTTTTACTCTGAGTGGAGCTGCAAAAGTAACATCACGTTCTTTGCACTCTGCAACAGAATATTTAGGGTTTTCGTCGAGACGGTAGTCTACAAAATTAAGAACCAGATTGCCATTGTAGTCAGTAATAGCTGCAACGTCACGAAAAACTTCCTTTAATCCTCATTAATGAACCAATCGTAAGATTTCTTTTGAATCTCAATAAGATTTGGCATTTCAAGGACTTCGTTAATTCGTCCGAAGCTCATTCTGGTAGTCTTTCCAAGTTGTTTAGGCTTGACGTTAACCATAAGCTCGATCACTCCTTCTAACCTTGTATACATTCTTCTTTAAAAAATCCGTTCATGGTATTCCTCAACAATGCGTTTTTATTGCGCATCGAAGTCCTTCTGACCAGAAGCTTCCCTTCTAAAAAAGTTTGTATAAAATTTATTTTTACCCTTGAAATTTGCACCCTCATATGCTATGATTATTAGTGTGAAGGCACAAAAATCGATTTTAATGCATTCTACAATTGTATACCTAAATTACATTAATGTCAATTAGATTTACAAATAAATAGCATAATAAATACCCCTCGGTTATTTCGAGGGGTATTTATTATTATTTTTATACAAAAACCATACTGTAATCCGCTATTATTCTACACTTTTCTACGCAAATACAAGTCTTACCAAAAGCATATAAATTGCTGTTCCTCCCGCTATGCTAAGGAAGATGTTGTGTTTCCATTTATGCACTGCTACTACAAAAATTCCTGCTATTATTTCAGGAAGTCCAAACGGTGCGCTGAAAAACGAAACAGACTTAAAGCAATATATAACAAGCATTCCCATAATCGCATACGGCAAAACCCCACCAAGATATGTAATGAACTTAGGAGCTTTCTTGTTTGCCGGGAAAAGAATGAACGGCGTAAAACGTGTAAGAGCTGTTGCAACTGTAATTACTGCAATGGTGATGATTACTTGAACTGTCGTCATTTCTTCTCACCTCCAAGCATTGGTCTTAAGACACAAAGGAAGATTACTATACCAAGCATTGCTGCTACAATGAAGTTATCCACTCCAAAAATCAATCTGCAAATTATAGTAATCACAACCCCAAGCACTGCCGGGAGATGTTCTTTGCAAAACAGTTTCTTCCCTGCCTTTTCCCACTGTTCTACGAATATACATATAAACAGTGCTGTCATGGAAAACTCAATTCCCGTGCTGTCAAAGGTAAGCAGTGAACCTGCAAGTGCGCCTATAACTGAGCCTGCAATCCAATAACTATGGTCAAGGATTGCAATAAAAAACATAAACCAATCTTTATCTACGTCCTCCGGGACTTCTATATTGCAGAAAATCGAATAGGTTTCATCAGTCAAGCTGAAAATCATATACGGCTTAAATTTCTTCAAAGGTTTAAACTTTCCTAGCATGGAAAGTCCATAAAACAAGTGCCTTGCATTGACCATAATCGTCATTATAAATGCAGCTACCGGATTGAATGCCGAAATAAGTAAGTTAACTGCGACAAACTGCATTGAGCCTGCGTAGATAAGAATGCTCATCACAAACGCCCAACCAACTCCAAATCCATTACTCGAAAGCAGCACGCCGAACGCAATGCCTAAAAAAATATATCCCAGCAGCACCGGCACTGTGTGCGGAAATGCTGCTTTAAATGCCTTTAGTTTCATCTATGTGTGTTTTCCTCTTATTCTTTGTAGTAAATACCCTTTGCGGCAGCCCTTACTTTTCCAAGCGTTTCGCTGTTTACTGGGGCTTTGTCCGTTTGGTGATATATGATAGGCTCTAAGATGCTATCAACGTTCATTTGCCGAAGGAGCGTTCTTGCTGTTCTGGTTGCAATTTCAGGCGAACCGTCCCCGCCTCCTACAAGCAAGATTAAACCTGTTTTTCTTTTAAAATAGGTGTTTCTCCTCTGAAAAATCTAGCGCAAAAATATTTTTGAAGCCTGCTCATAACCGAAAGCAACGGCGCTGTAAGTTCAGAAAAATATATCGGAGAGGCGATAACAATTACGTCACTCTCCTCAATCTCGTGATATACGCTAGTCATTTCATCATCAATTGAGCAAGCGTTTTCCGTTTTGCAAGCCCTGCAATCAATGCAAGGGCTAATTTTTGCGTCATAAGCGTTTATGGTGGTTACCTGTCCGCTAGCTGAACGTGCAAATTCGTTTATTAGCGTCATAGTATCGCCGTTCTTTCTCGGTGAACCATTGAAAATTAATGTTTTCACGGCATTTCCTCCGTTTTTGGTATCCATAAGCCTTTGAAGTAAAAAGTGCATGACAAAATCGCTGCAACTACCCAACCTATCGGCCATGAGAGCCATATTCCAGTAGTTCCAAGGCTAAACTGAAATACATAGGCAAGTATGACACGAAGTATAAGGTCGGTGAAGGTTGAAATCATAAACAGCCGCATTTTACCTGCGCCCCTCGTAACTCCATCAGCAACAAGCTTTGCTGCAATTATTATGTAAAATGGCGAAGCGATAAGCAAAAACTCCTTGCCCGTCGCAATAGCAAGCTCGCTCGTATCGTCCATAAACAGCTTCAACATAGTTTCTCCAAATCCGCAGTACAAAACAATAAATGGCAACGCAACACAAACAAGCATAACAAGCGCCGTTTTAAATCCGCTTTTTATGCGTTTTATTTGGTTTGTGCTAATGTTTTGAGCAGTGAAGCTTGACATCGCATTAGAAAGCGCACTAAATGAAGTAATTGCAAATGTATTGAGCTTAATCGCTGACGAATACCCTGCGACAACTGACGAGCCGTATTCGTTTATGATAGCTTGAACGAAAAGATTTCCCACAGAAACAAAGCTTTGCTGGAGAATGCTTGGAATTGCAACCCTGCATATTCTGCCTAGCATTTGAACTGAGAAAATCTCGCTTTGCTCGTCTGTTTTTATATTTCTAACTCTTTTAAAAAGGACAATTGCTGAAACTACTGATGCTACGCCCTGTGCTATGAATGTTGCCCACGCTACGCCGGCAACGCCCATTTTAAGCCCTGCAACAAACCAAATATCCAAGCCAATATTCGCAACGGACGAGCCAATTAGGAATATAAACGGCGTCTTTGAGTCGCCTAGGCTGTAAATATTCCAGAACAAATATTATAAATAAAGAAGAAAACAATCCCCATGTATAACCTTTAGGTACAAAACACCATCATCAAATACGTTTTCCGGTGTTTTTAAAAGCCTCATCATCGGCTTACTAAAAGCACTGCCGAGTATTGTTAGTATTATACTTAACGAGCCTGCCAAAATGAAAGATGTGCTAATCGCTGTTTTAAGCTCGCCAATTCGCTGCTCTCCAAAAAGCTGCGAAATAACTACCGAACAACCGATATTACAGCCAATTGCAACCGCCATAAAAAAATCATAGTGACAGGATAAGAAACGCCAACAGCAGAAAGCGCATCTTCCCCAGCGAATTTCCCCGCTATAACACTATCGGCGATATTATATATCTGTTGGAAAACAACGCTCCCAAGCATAGGCAATGTAAATAGCCATAAAACTTTCGCTGTGTTCCCTTTTGTCATATCAGTTACCATTTTAAGCCCCCTGACTTACTTCCAGTACTTTCGGTCTAAACTCCTATATTGTCTGCTTGTGCAACATGGAATTTTGCCGATAACTTCCGAATTATCCATATCGGCAATGGTTCTTGCTACTTTTAAAATCCTGTCATATGCTCTTGCCGAAAGTCCAAGCTTTTCAAAAACGGTTTTCAGCATATCTCTCGCATCGTCAGCAAGCGGACATATTTCATGCAAAATATCCGATGTAATTCTTGCGTTACAAGTAACTCCCGTTCCTTTAAATCGCTCGTTTTGTATCTCTCTTGCTGCCTGAACACGCTCACGCATTGAAGCTGAGGACTCTTCTTTTCGGTTGAATTTATCTGGTCAAATCAACCGGAGGCACTTCAAAATGAATATCAAATCTATCAAGCAACGGCCCACTAATTCTCGAAAGATAATGCGAAACCTGTTTCGGACTGCAAATACATTTTCTCGCCGGATGTCCGTAATATCCACAAGGGCATGGGTTCATTGCTCCTACAAGCATTACTGTGCAAGGGTATGTTACCGAGCCTGACGCTCTTGAAATTGTAACCTTGCTATCCTCAAGTGGCTGACGAAGTATTTCAAGTGTTCTTCTGTCAAACTCTGCAAGTTCATCTAAAAATAGCAGTCCGTTATTCGCAAGTGAAATTTCACCCGGTTTGGAATTCCTCCCCCTCCGACAAGTCCTGCTGAGGAAATTGTGTGGTGTGGTGAGCGGAATGGACGTGTAGTTATTAGGGCATTTCCTTTGTGACAAAGCCCGAAATTGAGTGGATTTTTGTAGTTTCAATAGACTCATCAAATGTCATTTGCGGAAGTATTGACGGTATTCTTTTAGCGCATGCTCTTTCCTGAGCCGGGAGAGCCTATTAAAAGGACGTTGTGTCCGCCTGCTGCTGCGATTTCAAGCGCTTTTTTAGCGCCCTGCTGTCCTTTAACATCTGCAAAGTCTAGCTTGTCTATATAGTCGGACGGCTTTATTAAATACTTGTCTTGCGCAGGTATTTGCTCGCCCCTGAAATGTTCAATTAGCTGTTCAAGTGTCTGAACTCCGTAAACTTCAAGCCCGTTTACAACGCTTGCCTCAATTGAATTTTCTTCTGGAACAAAAAGCTTGTTTATCCCCGATTTCTTCGCCTCAAGTGCCATAGGAAGAACGCCGTTTTGCGACCTAACTCTACCGTTTAAAGAAAGCTCACCCACAAAAGCACATCCCGAAAGGTCAGCATCTATCACGCCAAAAATCACTAATAGCGCCATTGCAATCGCAAGGTCGGTAACTGAACCACTTTTCTTAATATCAGCAGGCGCTAGATTTATAACAATCTTTGCCGGCGGAAATGCTATCCCGCAAGATCTAAGTGCTGACTGTATTCTTTCCTTACTCTCCTTAACAACCGTATCTCCAAGTCCGCCAATTTCTACGGAAGGGATTCCCTTGCTCTGTTCTATTTCAACATCAACCGAGAATGCATTCATTCCAAAAAGCCCAACGCTATTAATCTTTGCAAACATGACGCCCCTCTTTTCTCCAAAAAATATGTCAATTCAATTATACTCCGTCTGCATTCTTTTTACAATTGGTATTTCTACAAAAAAACAGAGAAAAATCTCCCTGTATTTAGGGTATTTGATTTTTCTCTGTAAATTATTATTTCAATGCGTTAAGTGCTTTTTGTCCTATATCATTACGCTTGTGCATTCCCTCAAAGGTAATTTTACTAACTGCGTTGTAAGCATTTTCAATCGCTTTTTCAAGATTTTCACCAGTTGATGTAACCCCGAGAACACGTCCGCCGGCAGTTAGGAATTTGCCATCTGCAAATTTTGTCCCTGCGTGATATACAAATCCGCCATCAACTTGTCCCTTTTCGTCCATTCCAAACATTTCAATGCCTGTTGGGTACTTTTGTGGGTATCCGCCCGACGCCATTACCACGCAAGCAGCACTCTCAGACTTCCACTTGATGTCTAGTGTGTCAAGTGTGCCGTCATATACGGCTTTGAATATATCGAAAAGATCTGTGTCAAGCAAAGGTAATACAACCTGCGTTTCAGGATCACCGAAACGACAGTTATACTCTATAACCTTAGGGCCTTTTTCAGTTAGCATGAGTCCAAAGTATAGACAGCCCTTGAATGTTCTGCCCTCTGACTCCATAGCTCTAATAGTTGGTATGAAAATTGTTTCCATGCATTGTTCTGCAAGGGCGCTTGTGTAGTATGGATTTGGTGCTATTGTGCCCATTCCACCTGTGTTAAGTCCCTCGTCATTGTCATAAGCACGCTTGTGGTCCATAGAGGAAATCATCGGAACGACAGTCTTTCCGTCGCAGAATGAAAGCACTGAAATTTCAGGGCCTGTAAGGAATTCCTCAACAACAAGACGACTTCCGCTTGCGCCGAAAATTTTATCTTCCATAATGGATTTAACTGCATCAATTGCTTCTTCCTCGTTTTGAGCGATAACAACGCCCTTTCCGAGTGCCAAGCCGTCTGCCTTTACAACGGCAGGATAGCTGTTTTGAGATTTAATGTATGCGATTGCTTCATTAGCATCTTCAAAAACTTCATAGCCTGCTGTTGGGATATTGTATTTTTTCATAAGGTCTTTCGAGAAAACCTTTGAACCTTCAATAATTGCAGCAGCTTTGTTAGGGCCGAATGTTTCTATTCCCTCAGCATTGAGTGCGTCAACCATTCCAAGCACTAATGGATCGTCAGGTGCAACTACAACCATGTCAATAGCGAGGTCTTTTGCAAGACTTACAACTCCGTCAATATCGGTAGCTTTAATGTCAAAACATTCTGCATATCTTGATATTCCGCCATTGCCGGGAGTGCAATATATTTTTTCAACGCCCGCACTTTCTGAAAGCTTCATAATTATTGCGTGTTCACGACCGCCGCCGCCAACAACTAATATCTTCATAAGACGTTATCCCCTTTAAATTAAATTTCGTGATCCATCGGGATTGATGAATCATCAGACGAATAGAATGCAACAAATGATGCCGTAACACAAAGCACCGTGCCGACTAAATATAACGGCAATATTACCGCAAGAACACTTTGAACCGCTGAATGTATCATCAGTTCATTTGCTCCATGAACTGCTAAAATCCTGTTTTGAACAAAATTAACTAAAGGCATCATAACCTCTGGTAAAACCAACGTGATTATTGTCAAAATAGGTGCAGCGGCGTCTTTAAATTGTCATTACCATTATATAAATAGCGCCACCGACAAAGACTATTAAGCATATCGCTTTAATGAGAGTGCTTATTATAGGGACATACAATGTGTCGCTCATAACCTCACTACCGAATAATGAAATAAATGTTCTTTGCAAAAAGATTATCGCTATATAGCAAATTGCGTAAACTGCAAGGATTGCTAGTGAGATTTTGCTCATCATTGACGTGCTTTACTTTTGTCAGTCATTGTTTTTTCCCTTTTCAATGTTTTTAAGGTTTAGTGGTGGAAAAGTCTAATGCCTGTAAACGCCATTGCAATGTCGTACTTGTTGCAAGTTTCAATAACATTATCGTCACGAATTGAACCACCCGGCTGTGCAATATATGCAACTCCAGACTTTCGCACGTTCGATGTTATCGCCAAATGGGAAGAATGCATCTGAGCCAAGTGCAACGTTTGTATTCTGTGCAAGCCAAGCTTTTGTTCTTCTCTTGTGAACACTTCCGGCTTTGTCTTGAAAGTATTTTCCCAAACGCCATCAGCAAGCAAGTCCATATATTCATCGGAAATATAAATATCAATTGCATTATCACGGTCTGCACGGCGAATACCGTCTACAAAATCAAGTCCAAGCACCTTTGGAGATTGTCTTAACCACCAAATATCAGCCTTGTTGCCTGCAAGTCTTGTACAGTGAATTCTCGACTGCTGACCTGCTCCAATACCGATAGCTTGACCGTCCTTTACATAGCAAACGCTGTTGGATTGAGTGTATTTCAAAGTGATGAGTGAGATAAGAAGATCTCTCTTTGCATCATCAGGAATGTTCTTGTTTTCTGTTGGAATATTAGCTAAAAGGCTGTTGTTAATCTCAAGTTCGTTTCTTCCCTGCTCAAAGCTAATTCCGAAAACCTGCTTTGTTTCGATTGAGCAGGAACATAGGAAGCATCAATTTTGATTATATTGTATGTGCCTTTTCTCTTTGTCTTGAGTATCTCAAGAGCTCCCGGGAGGTAGTCCGAGCGATAACTCCGTCAGAAACTTCACGGTGAATCATCTTCGCAGTGCTTACATCGCAAGTATCGGAAAGTGCAATAAAGTCGCCGTAAGAGGACATTCTGTCAGCGCCTCTAGCTCTTGCATAAGCGCAAGCAAGTGGTGAAAGCTCGCCTAAATCATCTACCCAATAAATCTTTTTTAAGTGTATCGGAAAGTGGGAAGTCCCACTTGCCGCTCCTGCTGGAGAAACGTGCTTAAATGATGTTGCTGCGCAAAGTCCTGTTGCTTGCTTTAGCTCCCTTACAAGTTGCCAGCCGTTAAAAAGCGTCAAGAAGATTGATATATCCAGGATTACCACAAAGCACTTCGATTGGAAGTTCTTTTCCTCCTGCATAAAGATTTTAGAAGGTTTTTGGTTAGGATTACAACCATACTTCAAAAGCATTTCGTTAGACATTACTATTTCCCCCTATATTTTTGTGTATTTATTAATGATTTTAGTTTCAGTCTTTTCAGTTTCAAGATCAATATATCTTACGAAAAGTGAAACTTTATTTTCTTCGTTTAGATTTTCCCAAAGTTTTTGAGCAAATTCCTCAATATCGTCTGGTACATTACCTTCTTAGGCTCGCCCCTCGAAGCTAGGCAAAGGATTTCCATCACCCATATAAGTGCTGATAAATCTGCCCTCGCCGTTAAGCGGGCTTGAATATGTGAAGGTAAATCTTTCGCAGCAATCAGGGTTAAGCCGTCGCAAGATTTTAGAATTGACATCGCATAGTTGTACTCAGTATCCTTAATGTGCATAATCGCTGAAATACGAGGTGTGTAGTTTGCGCATCGTCCTCATATTCACGTGTTCTCAGGGACTGCTCAAAGGTCTGCTGCTTGTCCATAAGCTCGTAAATTGTATCTGTTTGATCACCGTTTGTTACAATGGTTTTATTGCCTAGCACTCTAACAGGTGAATAAATAATCAAGTGTGGGTCGGAAAGCTTTGATGGGTCTGCAGCCTCCGTCTTAATTCCATCTGCTGTTTGAGTAAATACACGGTTACGTGAGTTTACACTTCTGCCCATAATAAAGTATGCAGTAACTGCTTTCTTTCCGTCTGGAGATTTTCCAACGATAATGCCACGTCCAGGGTATGAATTGCTGTTAAGCTCTTCATAAATATCAATAAATTTCATAAAGTATTCCTCCGCCTAAAATAAAATGTTTATTAGTCAATGATGTACGCTTTGTTATCACGAACTTGTATTCTTCCCTCACAGAAAAGCGAAACAGCCTTTGAAAGCATCTGCCATTCACACTGCTCCATAACTCTTTTTTGCAGAGTTTCAGGTGTATCGTCATTTAAGACGTCAATCGCCTTTTGCATGATAATCGGTCCACCATCGCAAACCTCAGTAACAAAATGCACGGTTGCGCCTGTTAGCTTAACTCCGCTCTCAAGAACAGCTTCATGAACATGAAGTCCGTAAAAACCTTTCCCGCAAAAAGATGGAATAAGCGCCGGATGAACGTTCATCATTCTATTCGGGAAAGCCTCAACTATCTGGTCATCCAGAATTGTCATAAAGCCTGCGTATACAACAAGGTCTACCTCTGCTTTCTTCAGTTCATCCACAATAGCCTTTGTGTAGACAGCAACATCAGCATATTCCTTTCTCGGAATAATAGCTGTCGCAATGCCGTTTTGTTTTGCACGTTCAAGCGCATACGCATCAGGGTTTGAGGCAATGACAAGAGTTATCTCGCCGCCTTTAATCTCGCCACGCTTTTCAGTGTCAATAAGGGCTTGAAGATTTGTCCCTCCACCAGAAACAAGAACAGCAATTTTCTTCATATAAACTACCAACCTTATTTAAAATATATTTCCTCTTTAAACAGCTTTAGCGGACAGTAAATTAGTCCGCCAAAATCTATTATTCTAATGATTTAGTGTCCTCGTCTTGCTCGGAAAAAGTAAGCGCACCAGCAACGATAAAGAACAGTGCTTTAACAATATAGCCGGCTACCATTATATATGTAATCCAGCCAGCGCCCGATATATCCTGCCAATTCATGATTGCTTCAATAAATGTGAACACCCACACAAACGTGTACATAGTTCTGCATCTTCTAGCAAGGAAGGTATCGTTAGCCATGTAAGCTTTCCATGTGTTTATTACTGTTATAATTATATAAGTATAGTAAATAATATCAATAAAAGCACTCAACAGCGCACCTTGCACACCTATTGAAAATAAAAGAGAGAACGCCGTTATCGCAGCAGGAATTGCAGCGAAAAAAACTGCGCCAATTGTACCCACTATTGCAGCAGCCAATAGTCTACCTGATTTTTTCATTGTCATGACCATGCTTCAATTAAGAAGCGTCCTTTCTTGTAAATTTCGCTTAGTATTATTATTTGAAAATAACGCCTTCTTCAGATGAAACAAGTTCGCCTAAAACATAAGCGTCTTCACCAGATGCCTTTAGTGAAGCGATTGCAGCGTCAACATCATTCTTGTCAACACAGGCAATCATACCAACACCCATGTTAAATGTGTTGAACATATCACGTTCGCTAATGTTTCCGGTCTTTGCAATAAGGTCGAAAATAGGCAAAGTCTGAACTGCATTTCTTTCAATACAAGCAGAAAGACCGTTTGGAAGTGAACGTGGAATATTTTCATAGAAACCGCCGCCAGTTACGTGAGTAATTGACTTAACAGTTACTGTATCGATAAGTGAAAGTATTGGCTTAACGTAAATTCTTGTAGGTGTAAGCAAGCATTCGCCTAATGTAGTTCCAAGATCGGAATAGTGTCTTGCAAGGTTAGACTCGCTAACCGTAAACACCTTTCTTACAAGGGAGAAACCATTAGAATGAACACCGCTCGACTTAATAGCGATAAGTACATCGCCGGCTTTTTGTGTTTCTGGCTTTAGTATCTTTTCTTTATCAACAACGCCAACTGAGAAACCTGCAAGATCGTACTCATCTTCTGGGTAGAAGCCCGGCATTTCAGCAGTTTCGCCACCGATAAGCGCACAGCCTGACTGAACGCATCCGTCAGCTACGCCGGAAACAATTTGCTCAACCTTTTCAGGGAAGTTCTTACCTACTGCGATGTAGTCAAGGAAAAATTGTGGCTTTGCGCCACAACAAATAATGTCGTTAACGCACATAGCAACGCAGTCAATACCTACTGTTTCGTGCTTGTCAAGTAAAAATGCGATTTTAAGCTTTGTACCAACGCCGTCAGTACCTGCAACAAGAACCGGCTTGTTTATGCCTGTCATGTCAAGTTCGAAAAGACCTCCAAAACCACCAATGCCCGAAAGCACTCCGCTTGTCATTGTTCTTGCAACGTGCGATTTCATCAATTCAACCGCTTTGTAGCCAGCCGTTACGTCAACGCCAGCCTCTTTATAACTCTCAGAAAAACTCTTCATATGAATTAAAACCTTTCTGTTATTTATTATATTTGTCTGAAGATTTAGACTT
>JAXGPS010000008.1:0-68875 GCA_040766825.1 Oscillospiraceae bacterium | reverse complement strand
CGATATTTGCCCGCTTTCAGACGGGGGAAGCTTAGTGCTTACCGATGTTAGTACAAATGGCGAAAAGCTTTATATAAGCGGTACTCTTTTCGGTGGCGAGAGCGGTTCTGCCATGCCGGAACAAAGACTGGAATTTGTTCGGCAGGAATATGATGCTGATATGTTTTTCACGCCAATAATCAAACAAGGCGACATATTTGCGCAACCGAACAGCGAAACACACTTCACTTTTGAATATCAAGATGACGGCAGTGCGAAGTGCTACTACGGCTCAATTCTTGATGAAAAAGGCAAGATTATAACACATTTTGTTATTTCTCAAGACAGTTTGACGGTAACAGAGGTGACAAGCACAGTTTAACTTGTGAAATATCACATAAAAACATTTTTTTTGAAAAAACTATTGACATTGGCGGCGATGTGTAATATAATAAATATCGTCGCTAACGGCAATAAGCGACATTAAAGGCAGCAGAAATGCTCATATGGCGGTATAGCTCAGTGGCTAGAGCAACCGGTTCATACCCGGTAGGTCGTAAGTTCAAATCTCACTGCCGCTACCAAAACGGCCCGTTGGTCAAGGGGTTAAGACGGCGCCCTTTCACGGCGCAATCATGGGTTCAATTCCCGTACGGGTCACCAAGATAAAAAATAATCCGAACTTTCTTCAAATTGATGGAATGTTCGGATTTATTTTTTATCTTTAACTCTATTGCCGACTATGAGCAACTATGATATAATATACATGATTATTAATACTATTGAAAGAGTGTGAATTATGAATCCGTTGATAAAATGGCCGGGTGGTAAATCTAATGAAATAAATAAAATATACAGTCTTATACCTAAACACAAACGATATATCGAGCCATTCTTTGGTGGTGGAGCTCTATTTTTTCATTTAACCCCCCAAAAAGCAAGCATAAACGACATATCTACAACTCTAATGGAATATTATAGCTTAATTAAAACTCAAGATAGACAGTTAAAAGAGTTACTGCTAAGTTACCATAATACTTTTGCAAAATTACTTGAAGTCTGTAACGTTAATTATCAAGAAATTTTCGATTTATATAATATGTTTTCGCATAATCTGCTCGACAAGCGACAACTCTCCACTTCTACTCTTGAACTTTCTAAACTTATAATCAGTGAACTTAATTTAGATGCTAGCAACGAATTAATTCTTGACCAGCGCCATTTTGTCAACCAAATCAACAAGATGGTAAACGATAAAATCCAAAGAACCGTTGTAAACAATCAGAAAAAACCATTTTCTGATATTGATTTAAAAAACAATCTATTAACAGGTTTCGCAAGTGGCTACTATATGTACTTTAGGGATGTGTACAACGACTTAAACCTCAATAGAATCAGTTCCCCCTCCCTTCAATATAAAGTTGCAAATTTTTATTTTATTAGAGAATATTGTTATGGCTCAATGTTTCGATATAATTCTAAAGGAGAATTCAACATACCTTATGGCGGAATTTCTTATAACACAAAAAACTTTAAGAATAAAATAATGAACATGTTTAACGATGATGTATATTCTTTGTTTAAAAACACTGATATTTCTTCCTCTGATTTTGAAGAATTCTTTAAAAAATCAAATCTTACAAGCAATGATTTTATGTTTATAGATCCTCCATATGATACAGATTTTAGTGATTATGAAGGAAGAGCCTTTACCAAACTCGATCAAGAAAGGCTTGCATATTTATTAAAAAGAACTTCTGCACAGTTCTTGCTCGTTATAAAAAACACAGAATTTATAAACAACTTGTATAATGAAGATTTTAACATTCTCTCTTTCGACAACAAGTATACTTATAATGTTCGTAGCCGTAACGAAAGAAAGGTCGAACACTTAATAATAACAAATCTCCCTGTTATATAACAGGGAGATTTGTTATTATCTTGACTTAAATATGCAGTCATCGCGAAATCATATTGACTGGAAAATTCTTGTGGCAATTAAGGAATTTCTGCATCTTTGTTCATACATACGTTCATTTGGTCGCGTTTTAGAAAATGATAAATCGTGAGCAGTCAAAGAAAAAGCCTTTGAAGCCGATTTTTTAAAATCACTAAGAGAGATTTCCCCCTCAACAGCTAAAATTGCCTGTAAGAATGAAATCAGGTTTTCTTCATACATATTTCGTCTCATAAACTCACCTCCCTTCAATCCTGTTCTTTGCTGCTTCATAATACACTTTATCGATTTCACACCCAATAAATTTTGATTTCATTTTTTAACGCCGCTACTCCGGTTGAACCAACCCCATAAAAGGATCAAAAACAATATCATTTTTATTGCTTGCAATATTTATTATGTGTGAAAGAAGCTTTATAGGCTTTTGAGCTGGGTGTTTAGGTTCTTTAAGTCTCTCAGGATACATACAAATAGGACTTTCAAAAAAATTATGCATTTCATTTTGTTTTGAAAAATTCCATTTATGTCCCTTATTCCACAAACATATAATCATCTCACAACTGTTTAAAAAACCATTTTTATAAATCTTTGGTGCTGGATTAGTTTTATGCCATATAAAAAATTGAAATGTATTAAATTCACTGTCAAAAACTTCATGCCACTTCCCGATTGAATTATAACTTGTAAATACAAATATATTCCCATCAGGTTTTATAATCCTTTTAAAATCATCTAACAAATCTTTAGGGTTCAGTTCCACTTCGTCCCATTTTGCAATATCATTGTTTAAAGCCTCCCGACCCGGCAAGCTTATATTACCTGTTGAATATTGAGCTATATTATATGGAGGATCAGTAAGGATTAGATCTATACTTTGGTTAGGTATTTTCTTCATAAATTCAAGGCAGTCGGTATTATGTATAATATAGTTGCTCATATAAGCCCTCTCAAGCAAATTTCTTTAAAAACGTTTTTGTTATTCGCAAATGTCATTCCCCTATACAATCGCTTATCATATCATTAATATGCTTGTTTAAATCGATCTCATCCAAAGCTTCTTTGTAAGTTCTAGTAAATTCATCAAAATCTATTCCCTCTGGCAATATCTTGTTCCAAAAACTCGCTCCTATTAAAAACATTGTTGGATAATTCAAATGTTTTTTCACAGCACCTGTCCAAGTGTTGCCTTCTCCGTTTTTGTTATATAATGTTGCAAAATATGCACAGCAATTATCAATTCCCATACCAACATATATAGTTAATAATTTTTCAACGTTTGAAGGCGCATTTGAGCTATCTAAATCTCCTCCGGCTTTCAATTCCAGTATGTTCCATTGGTTGCCGTCGAAAAAAGCGAGATCCACAGGTTTTGTGAAAAATTTATTTGTTTGATATTTTTTAGAAAGTGGTAATAAGTTTGTTTTCAAGGAATCTAGTGTAACACCACTTTCAATTCGCCGTTTGCCTTTGCCATTTGCTTCATTTTTTGCTCTATATTGGGCTATTTCTCCACGTAAGTTTGCGTTGAATATATCTACATCAGTGAGAATAACTTGACCCGAAATAGTTGTCGTGTCAACGTTGTGTTTTAAATTTCGTGGATTAACAACAGTTGGGACGTTTTCGACGCCAAATTTGAGCTGTGCTATTCTTTTAGCACAAGTTTCAATGGCGAAACCACTTTTAGATTCAAAACTACTTACAAAAACCATGCTTGCAGTAATTCGTTCATCCATTTGGCTGAGCAAGAAGTTATTAACCTTGTTTTTGTAATTGGAAATAAAATCTGCTTCTATCAAGTTTGTAAGTCTTGAAAATTCATCAATAATTATTTGTTTTATTCTGTTTCTCACGTTTATATCCCCCTAAATAATTCAGATAGTGTTATTTCCAATCCATTCGCAATCTTTTCAAGGTTTACGATCGCAATGTTTCTCTTACCCGCTTCCACTGATGCAAAATACGTTCTATCCATTCCTATTTTTAGTGCAAATTTTTCTTGACTCAAGCCTGCACTGCTGCGAAGCTCTTTAATTCTCTGACCGATTTTTACCTGTATCATGATAATCACCTCAAATTAATTATAATAGTCCACGGTTCATAAGACAACGGACTATAAGAAACAACTCCAACACCCACCCACAATTATATAATATTAGCATTCCCTCAACAAATGTTCAAATACTAATATCCACTCATCGACAAAATCTTACCCATAAGCAGAAATTTCAAGACGCTCTCCTCACTCAATTCCCTCTCTCCTTAAAGCAAACTCCCTCCTCAACCACCGAAGTTATAGAGCATATTGCACAATACATTAGGCAGGATATGTATATTCTAAACAGAGATGGTTAGAATGATATTCTATTTATTTGATTTTTGTATTGGCTTGTGATATTATTAAAATATTGATATTCCATGCAAAACTGTATTGTGAAAAAGGAGGCCTCACTATGAAAGCGCTTTTTATCGGAGGGACAGGCATTATCAGCACGGCGATTACAAAACAGCTGTCGCAAGATGATAATTGGGAACTTTACTTGCTCAACAGAGGGAACAGAAACGACATTCTCCCGAAGAACGTCCGCTGTATCACCGCCGACATTAACAACGAGGAGGAGGCAGCAAAGGCTCTTGAGGGGTTGACTTTTGACGTTGTGTGCGACTTTATCGGGTTTGTGCCTGCTCAACTTGAGAGAGATTATCGCTTGTTTAAGGGCAAAACTCACCAATTCATGTATATAAGCTCTGCGTCCGCATACCAAAAACCACTTGCGAATTGCAACGTTAACGAGGGCACGCCGCTTGCTAATCCTTATTGGGAATACTCCCGAAACAAGATTGCTTGCGAGGATTTTTTGATGAAAATGTACCGTGAAAACGGCTTCCCTGTTACTATTATCCGTCCAAGCCACACGTATGACGAGCGTTCAATTCCTCTTGGCGTTCACGGCAATAACGGCAGTTGGCAGGTTGTAAAAAGAATGCTTGAGGGTAAGCCGGTAATTATTCACGGTGACGGAACTTCACTTTGGACAATGACGCACAACAGCGACTTTGCAAAGGGCTTTATCGGACTAATGGGTAACGCTCACGCTATCGGCGAGGCTTTCCAAATCACTTCCGATGAAACACTGACGTGGAACCAAATTTATAAATCTATCGCTAAGTGCCTAAACGTGCCGTTTAAGCCGTACTATGTTACGTCGGATTTCCTTGCGGCGGTGAGTGAGTACGATTTCACCGGCAGTTTAATCGGCGATAAGGCTACTTCTGTCGTTTTTGATAACAGCAAGCTTAAAAAGGCTGTGCCTGACTTCGTGGCAACAACAAGGTTTGACCAAGGCGTAAAAATGACAATTGACTATGTGCTTTCACACAGCGAATGTCAAACCGAGGATATAGAGTTCGATAACTGGTGCGACAAGGTAATAAATGCACTGGAAAATGCTAAAAAGGAGATTTGTAATGGTTAATGTAAAAGGAAAATGGGCGCTCATTACGGGTGCAAGTCGTGGAATTGGATACCTTACAGCGAAGTTTATGGCAGAACAAGGCTGCAACCTAATTCTTCACAGCAGAAACATCGAAAACACAGCAAAGCTTCTTGATGAAGTAACGTCGCTCGGCGTACAGGCATACTCCATTTCAGCAGAGCTTTCCGACCTAGATCAGGTAAAGGCAATGCTTTCTGAAATTGACCAAAAAGGCACTCAGGTTGACATCGTTCTTAACAACGCAGCTGTTCAAATTGCTTACAGAACGGACTATTTTTCAACACCTGTTGAAGATTACACGGAAAGTTTCAAGATAAACACCATCGCTCCGGCAATGATTTGCTACCACTTCCTCCCTAAGATGATAGAGAGAGGGTTTGGCAGAATACTAAACACTACAAGCGGAATTGCCCTTGAGCCTGAGCAAGCCGGATACTCAGCAAGCAAGGCGGCTCTTGATAAAATCACGATTGATCTCGGCTCAAAAGTTCAGGGGACAGACGTTATGATAAACCTAACCGATCCGGGTTGGTGCAGGACGGATTTAGGCGGACCTAACGCCCCAAATTCGCCAGAAAGTGCTATTCCGGGAATTGTAGTCGGCGCTTTTGTTGACGATAAAAAATCGGGCAGGTTCTTAGGCGCACCTAACTTCAGCGGAATGACTCTCGAAGATGCAGTCGCAAAGGCTGAACGTGAGTTTAACAGCCCATATTAATTTAAAAAAATCAAGCGTCCGTGTAGATTTTTCTTGCACGGACGTCTTTTTGTATATGGGTTTTTGTGACAAATCACTTACAAAAAACGACAATCGTTGTGTAAAACGCTGAAAATAAATTTTTGCGATTTTTGCGCAACCAAATTCGATTTCGCACGTATATATTAATAGAGGGTGTTTTAAAGATTTAAAATCGGACAAGTTTTTAATAATAGAACCTCCTTCTTCGCATAAGTTTCTAAACATAAAAAAGGAGTGGTAAAATAAAAAAATATTTATAATAGTTGTATCATGCATTTCCGTTACATCATTAATTGCCTGCAGCACCACTATTTCTGAAACGGCAAGCTCTTCTTTAGAGCAAACATCAATTGTAGCGCTTGAAAAGCATGAAATGCCTGCTCCTTTTGAAAACAATGGAGGAGACGATAATGCAAAATTTTATGATGCGTATGTTCACAAATTCATCTCTTGCCCTATCTCCATAATAGATGAATTTGCTGAGTATTTAGGAATGGACAGACTTGCATTCATTGAGGATTATAGCGATAAGCTTGGAGGGGATTTTGGGACAGCCGTTCAAAAAAACGATATTATGGAAACTATAAATCCATACCAATCATTACTGAATACAACATTCCAAACGAAGTGGTAACGTCGGCAATACAAAAACATAATGAACTATACAGCAATTTTGCAATACAATTTGATGATGATTTTTATAGCCGTCTTATATACACCGATGAAGAGATTTCTGCTTTGATTTCGGGGGAGAAGAAGGACGTTATAAAAAGCTTTGCTTCCGAATACTCCATTGTAATAGGGGATAAAATATATTCGCCCGTCTGGGTGTATTCGCATTCAATAGACGACTACACTGCCGCAGGGATAACTAATGAAATGATTGATCAAAAATTAGCTTTGTACTCAGAATTCAACCTCACTAATGAAGCTGCCACGGCATTTGAAAGTAAGCTTTCTGATTTTTGAGGCATGAAATTACTATTGGGAATTTTTCGGAGAATTAAAGAGGAGCGGTAAAAATGAAACTTAAAAAATAATGGCGGTATTTTGTGCGATAGCATTAATGATTGTTGGCGCAAGAAGTATCACAACACTAGCAACAACTGAAAACGGTTTAACAGCCGAGCAACTTCTTTCCATCGAACTTCTTGATATTCATTCAAATATGTTAGAACATCTTAAAACCGATTCTAAACTTTCAGCCTCTTACAGCGGAGCATATTTGAAAGACAGGAAACTACACGTTAATGTAATCGGGGATACCTCCATTGATGCTTTTAAAACAGCGTTTGGGGATAATGCACTTGTAGAATATCATCTTACCGATATAACATTTGACAGATTGTATGATATGAGTAACCATTTGCTTGAGGCATGGACAGAATTACACATCGGCGCCTCTCATATAGACAACGAAACTATAACTCTTAATCTTAGCATTGCTGACCAAAAAGACTCCCCAGCTGTAATAGAATGGCTGCTGAAAAAAGGATATACCGAGAGCGAAGTTGCCCACGTAACCTTTACGGTGGGGATTGACACTGTCCATGGAGGCGAAGCAATAGAACCGCCTGCCACCGAACCCCCAACCACCGAAGGCGATTTATCTCTTGGCGCTGGTAATGAGGTTGAATAACTTCGCAAAAAAGAAAATACTAATTAAAGATTGAAGAACATTCCTTCCCCCGTTCACTCTCGGACGGGGGAAGATTTTTTGTTGACTACCTTTGCTAAGTCTAGTATAATTTGATATAAAGATATGTATACTAATACTAAATTGAAAAGAGGTGTCTTTATGAAATATACTCACGAAAAAAACCGAATTTATGCACAAAATGCCAACGGCGACGTTATTGCAGAGGTGGATTTCCCGAATGAGGGCGATACGTTTACTATTAATCACACCTTCGTTGCAGACTCGTTAAGGGGGCAAGGGGTTGCAAGCGAACTTGTAAACCTTGCTGTAAATCAAATTGAGTCAAATGGCGGAAAAGTTAAAGCTACCTGCTCATACGCTGTTAGCTGGCTGGAAAAGCAAAAAGGTAAATAATCTTAAAGGAACGATTTAAATGGACATCACGATAAGAAAATACGAGGAAAAAGACCTCCCTCAAATGCTCGAAATATGGAATGAGGCCGTGGAAAACGGAACGCAGTTCCCCCAAATTGACAAGCTTACCGAGCTTGACGGAGGAGAGTTTTTCTCCACTCAAACCTTTACGGGAGTTGCCGAAAACACCGACAACGGCGAGGTGCTAGGGCTGTATATTCTGCACCCAAATAACATAGGCCGCTGCGGTCACATCTCCAACGCAAGCTATGCTGTTAAGTCTAGTTCAAGAGGACTTCATATAGGTGAGCGCATGGTTAAGCATTGCTTGGAAACGGCGAAAACTTCGGGGTTTAGGATACTTCAGTTCAACGCTGTTGTTAAGACGAACTACGGCGCTATTCACCTTTATGATAAGCTTGGATTTTCACGTCTTGGGACAATTCCAAACGGCTTTTTGAAAAAGGACGGCGAATATGAGGATATAATTTCTTTTTATATTGAGCTTTAAAAAGGCTGGGAAGCAATTCCTCAGCCCTTTTTTATGCACTTTTCAACCGTCAGTTTCGGCGATTTTGTCGAAGAATTATGCTAAAATGGAAAACTTTCTTTTACTATATTTTTATGTCCCTAAAAAGCCTCGACATTTTTTAAAAATGTAGTACAGTTATCAGACGGTAGGAAACAAAAACAGAAAAGAGGAATTTTTACTGGAACAAAACTACAATCTAAACATCATCGAGATGCTCATTCCAAAGAATAATTGCAACCGTCCAAGCATAGCCAACTCCCCTAAAAAGCTATGTGTGCATTACAACGGTCAGCCGTGTGAGGCACGGGACCTTGCGAATTATTTCATGAGCAACGCTCTCGGAAAAGGTGACGGCAGGCAGGTTTCATCGCACTACATCATCGGCAAAAATGGCGAAATACTTAGAATTATCCCCGACAATGAAATTTGTTATTGCGCCTCTGATAACAATCGGGATATTATTCACATTGAATGCTGTCATCCGGATATGAGCGGAAAATTCACTCCCGAAACGGAAAATGCGCTTCGCTCATTAGTAAGCGAGCTTATGGCTAGCTATGGCATTTCTTCTAACAGCGTCGTTCGCCACTACGACCTTACGGGGAAGCATTGTCCGTTATGGTATGTTCAAAACCCTGCGGAGTGGGAACGGCTGCACGCCCTTATCACCGGAGAAAAGCCCGTGTTATCGCCAAAAACTACGTTATATCGTGTAATTGCCGGCGCATTTATTGAGCGTGAGAACGCTCAGAATTTCGTCAGCGAGCTAAAGAAAAAGGGCTACAACCCTTATATTCAGGAGGTTATTAAATGAAAATAAATTGGAAACAAAAGCTATCAAGCCGCAAATTTTGGGCGGCAATAATCGGAGTTGTCGGAGCGATTTTGGTTCTTTTCAACGTTAGCGAAATGACAGCAGAACGCATTATTGCGCTAGTATCAGCCGAGGCAACTTTAATCACTTACATCTTAACCGAGGGAGAAATTGACAAAGCCTCTCTCACGGAGGATAGCAAAAATGAGTGAGAAAGATTGCCCTTGTCAAACAGTACGCAACCTGCAAGCGCTTACCGCCGAACAGGAAAAGCGCCTTGCTCAAGGAAGCGTCAACTTCGCCGTCATAAACACTAAGCTCAACATCGTAATGGGAATTCTCGGCGCAGTCGGGGTTGCTATCGCCGGCGTTGTGGTGAAGATGGCATTTTAAAGAAGAAAAAACCTGAGGAAAAAATTCCTCAGGTTTTTTTATGTGAAATTATTCGCCCTTACAATAACCATTCTCCTTATTGAAAAGCGCCAATTCTTCCCTGTCAATCTCGAAAACAGGATCGTATATCCATTTTCCATGAATGTCATAAAGAGCATCTTCTACAAGTTCAAGCGCCATAAAAGCATCCATATTAGAGCCATCAGCAAGGGTAATTCCATATTTTTCGGCGTTCACAAAACCGAATTTTGGGTAGTATTTCGGATGCCCCGTAATAAGCACTGCTTTATACCCGAGCCTCTTTGCTTCCTCAAGTGAATGACAAACAAGTTTTGCTCCGATACCTTGATTTTGAAATCTTGGAAGCACGCTGAGCGGACCGAAAGTGATAACCTCATGCTCTTGCCCGTCAACTGTTACGACCTTGCTTTTTGTGTAAGCAATATGCCCGACTATGCAGCCGTCAATCTCGCAAACAAGGCTAAGCTGGGGTATAAATGCCGAAACGGAGCGCATTTTGTGGATAAGAAGATGCTCATCGGTCTGCGCTCTTCCCTCTAGCTGAATGCAGCTAAACGCCTCGTAAGTCAGCCTCTCGACGGCCTCAAAATCAGTTTGTTTTTCAGTTCTAATGATCATGATTATTCCCTTTCTCATTATGATTTTTTATTTGCCCTTGCTTGTAATTATTTAAAGTGTGGACGAACTCAGCGGGGGATTTTACCCCAGTGAATGACGCTCGCCTTTAATGAGGCGGGCATTTGCTGCGGCTTTTGTGCAGCAGACAATATAATACGGTGAGGTTATTCTACCACACTCCCGCCTAAAAGTCTATAACCACGATTTATATCCCCTGTTTCAAAAACTTCTTAATCGGTTTTTGCGTATTTGCAGAGCATATCTCTTGACAAAGTCACCCACCTGTGCTACTGTATTGTCATACATAATACAGCAAGGGAGAACACTTATGAAAAACACCTACGGCGTTGATTTGCACAGCGAAGTGCCTATATACATTCAACTTTACAAAAAAATAACAGGACTTGTAATAAAACACGTCCTAACCGAGAACGAGAAACTCCCCAGCGTGAGGGTTTTAGCAAAGGAAATCGGCGTTAATCCTAACACCGTTGCAAAGGCGTATCAAGAGCTTGAGCGAAAAAAAATAGTTCATTCCGTTTCAGGCAGAGGCTGCTTTGTGTCGGCGATTAACCACAATCAACTTAAAGAAGATACCTTAGCAGAGTTTGATGCTTTGACGCAAGATGCCCTTAAAATAGGCATTACAAAGGGCGAGCTTGCTGCGAGAATAGGCAGACTTCAGATGAAATAAATCAATTTTTTTCAAAAAACATCGTAGAAATATTTCAAACAAGGTCAAAAGAATAAATACAAAACAGCATGGTTAAAATAAATCATGTCGGCAGGATAAATGATATTTCGACAAAAAGCATTTACCGAAAAAGTCAATTTAAGTGCAAACTTGTTTTAAAGGCAAACCTTAAAAAATTTAAAGGCAAACCTTTAAAATATAAAAAGCTTAAGAATGGGCCGTCTGATCGGCTGTGACTAAAGACGGTAAATTCTTTCGATTTATTATCTGTTAGCCGATTATGGACTAATTTCAAATAGTATAGCTAGATTTTTGCTTGATATTCAATTAGAATTTTAAGTATTAATCACTTTCTAGTTGAATATTAGTACAAAGGCAGCCAAATAAGCATGAGGCACGAGCTATGGACATAATTCATGGCCGTGCCTTTCTTTATTTTGTTGCCAGATAAAAGATAAAAAGGTTAAAATTGAAAGGAAAAATGAAAAGATGAAAAAAGGAATATTAATCGGAGCAATTTCTATTCTAGCGTGCGTTTCAATGACTGGATGTCTTGCAAATGAGGGAGGAGCAATTACCTCTCCAACTACACCAACAACCCCAACAACTACCGAAAACACTACACTTACCACAACAGACGGTGTTATTAACGACGCTCTTGATGATGCTGAAAGAATGGGCAGAAACTTCGTAACAGATGTAAGCAGAACTGCAAGCGACGCGGTAAGATAACAGTATTTTAACTTGGTATCTGACTAAAGTTAATGTTATAATTATGTAGACTAATGGTAAGATATTTGTTAATTTATATTAAAAAAGCTTGCCTAAAAATCCTAATGTGATATACTTTCTAATGTGGTAAAAATATAGCCACAAAAAGAAAGAAGAAAGGCAAATCACAACAAGAGTTTGAGGGTTAAGGTTTTGAATTAACAAAAAGCAAACTCCTTTTGTGAGGAAGGACAGGTCACAAAAATGAAGAAAATTATCGCAATGGCTGCAAGCATAATCCTTGTAGCAAGTCTGTTTGCCGGCTGCGGCAGCAACTCTGAGCCAGAGGTTACAACACCAGAAACAACGGTGTCAACGCCAGAAACTACACCAGAAACAACACCAGAAGAAACGACAGAAACAGAGGGCGGTCTAGTCGGTGAAATCACTGACGAGCCAGTGGAACTAACCGGTCTTGCTCTTTCCGGACAAAATATTTTAAATGCAGGCGAATGGCCAATGATGATGATGCAGCAAACCGATCCTGAATATATTAAGGAGTTTTTCTTAATTGACACAGCTCTTTATAAGGAAGTTTACGCTGCACAGTGTATGGTAACAGCAACTATCGGTGAGCTTATTATTATTGAAGTAGAGGAAGGCGGAGCAGAAGATGCAATCGCAGTTCTTGAAAAGAGAAAGCAAAAGCTTATCGACCAAGATGTTTTCTACCCAGCAACAGCTGTAATTGCTCAAGATTCCGTTGTCGGCAGAACAGGTAACTACGTTTACTTTATTGCAAACGGTAACGGCACAGATGCAGTTGTAGAGGCTATTGAGGCTGAACTAGGATAAGTTTTTATAGTATAGCAAAACCTCCTTTGGTATTTTTGTACCATTGGAGGTTTTTTAATGCGTTTTTTAAAAAAGCTTTAGTATTGCAAGAAGAATTAAAATAACACCGGAAATCAATCGCAGTTAATCTTGCCTGAAAGTCGTCCCCCTAGCAAAGTGCCGAGCGAAATTGCAACAAATCCGAGAATAAACGAGAGAACTATTGCAAGCAGCTTATTAGAAATATCTGCACCAACCCCAAAACCACTCACCAGTGAATCAATTGAGAGCGCAGATGCTAACAAAAATGCTTCTTTTGGGGAAAGCCGCTTAGAATTGTCAAGGTCGCAAGCTGTTTCGTCAAGGTAAATCATGCTTGCGATATTAATTCCACCGAAACTAAATCCGAGCCTTTTGAAGCCGCCGGCTTTACGTAAAATCGACTTGATGCTCACTTGAAAAATGGAGTTTACGCCAAGCGTTAGGAGCAGGCTAACACCTATTGTACTGAGAGTTCCGACACTTACTAAGGGTTTAATTACCTCTGAGAGAAGTAGCGACACACTAAAAAAAACAGTTCCCACAATACTTATTATAAACAGCGAAACCTTTGGTATTTTTATCTTTGAGGCAGAGTAGGAAAGCCCGGCTGCGAAAGAGTCCATACTTATTGCAAAAAGCAAAAGCAAGGTATGTAGCAAGAAAACACCTCCTAAAAATGCTATATTCCCTTATTGAATATAGTATGAGAAGGTGCTGCTATCGGTGAACGAGTGTTTAGCAAAAATTGGGTGGTTTTTTTTACAGCATTAATGCTTTACCTTTTAGCAAATTTATGATACACTTATTTAACAGAGTTAAGACGAATTTTGTCGGCAAAGGGTTTGTCGAAAAGGGGGAAGATTTTTTGATTTACGTAACAGGAGATATGCACGGAGATTTCAGCAGATTTAACAGCAAGGCGATTAGAAAGCTGAAAAAAGGTGATACTTTAATAATATGCGGTGACTTCGGTTTTATTTGGGACGGCAGCAAAAAGGAAAAAGCAATCCTTGAAAGGATAGGAAAATTCAGGTTTTCGGTGCTTTTTGTTGACGGCTGTCATGAGAATTTCGACCTGCTTAAAGAGTATGAGATTAGTGAGTGGAACGGCGGAAAGGCGAGGATTATTTCCGGTGGGCTTGTGCATCTTATGCGAGGCGAAGTTTATACTATCGAGGGCAAAAAGATATTTACATTTGGCGGTGGACAGAGTACCGACCGTGATCTTCGCCGTTTAGGCAAATCGTGGTGGGAGGAAGAAGTTTCAAGCGAAGATGACATAAACAACGGCATTGCAAACCTTGAAAAATGCGACTACATAGTGGATTACGTAGTAACCCACGAGCCACCTTACTCAATTCAGGAGTTCATGGGAATGTCAAACCCACATAATTTCGGGGTAATGGAACAGCTTAAAAACAACGGCAAATTTAAGAAGTGGTTTTTCGGCAGCCAGCACGTAAACAAGAAGATACCGCCAAGGTTTTACGCACTATTTAAGAAGGTAGAAAAGCTTGATTAGCTAAATCAAAGCTAATAAGAATAGTACAAATATTGCCGTTTTTCCCGAAATTGAGGGGGAAAACAGCAATTGTTTCACGTGAAAACAGTCGTTTCCCCGACAAGTAAAGTAAGGGAAAGCAACACCGAAAATAATTTAAATTTAGGGGTTGACAACAGCAACTCAAAGTGATATAATAATAAGGCACTCTAAAAAGGGTGCCAATAGCGCGGAGTGGAGCAGCTCGGTAGCTCGTCGGGCTCATAACCCGAAGGTCGTAGGTTCAAATCCTGCCTCCGCAACCAAAAAACGTCTTAACACATTAGTTAGGACGTTTTCTTTTTTATTTATTCAAATATAATGGATTTGAACCATTCAAAAATCTCAATCACGCATATTTGCAAAAAGACAAAAATTTTGATAGAATGGAGCGCAGGTGTTGACAAAACGTGAATTATGCCCTATTATGTAACATAATAGAGTTTTAGTGAGGTAATGTAATTCATCACTGAAATTCTAACGGGCGAAAGATCATTATTTAATTATTTTATGGGGGATTTTTATGAAGAAACTAATTTTGACCGGAATTGCAATCTTATGCATGGTTCTATGCAGCTCATGCACAAAGGCCCTTGATATTCAGGATTACTTTGAAATTGAAGTAACTGGATTTGATGGACACGCTACTGCTAAGGTAACTACTGACGCAACTGAGTTTATAGCTGACGTTTTTGAAAAGGACAGCGACCTTACTTGGAGTGCCGAGATAGAAGCTCTTGCTCTATTTGGGGATATGAGAGTTGAGCTTGATAAGACTGAGGGCATTTCCAACGGAGATGAAATCACAGCGACAATAAAGGGCTATAAAGAAGATAAATTCAAGGATAAGCTTAACATAAAGTTTTCTAGCAGCTCCTTCAAGATTAAGGTAAGCGGTTTGGAACAGGCTACTGAAATAGATCCTTTTGAAGGATTGGTTGTTACTTATTCAAATATAAGCCCAAATGCAAGAGCGGTGTTTGACAACAGCGGATGTGACGAGGCTGTACGTGATAATGTTTCGTTCTCATACGACAACAACAACTGTGCAAACGGCGATACTATTAAAGTTACAGCTAACTTTAACGAAAGAACAATGCTTTCAAAAGGAATAGTATTCACATCTACTGAAAAGGAATATGTCGTTGCAGGAGCAGCTTACTACGTAAGCACTTTAGACGATATAGATAGTGCAAGCGCTGAGGGCTTTGAAGCAGAATACTTAGATCAAGTAGTTTCAAAGTTAGCTGGAATGGGCATCATTGTAAACAAAGAGGTTTCAGGAAGCAAGCTTTCAGAAGTATATGTAATCGACCAATGGCTCGTAACTGACATCGTATACGTTCCAAAGAAGGTTGTTATACTTTCTGCAAAGGAATCAAATGCATACACACATAACCAGTACACAGTGCTTTGGGAAGTATCTATTACTGCTGAGAAGACAAAGGCAGAATACTATAAGGACGACACCGGCTACAACGTTGGCGACGTAAAAACAGTAGTAAGCTGTATAGAAACAAGCACTACAAACATATACGTAAACGCTGAAGGAAATATTGACATGCCAGCTGCAAACACTATAAAGACAACAGTTCATGGTCTTAATATAGACGCTGCTGGACGTGCTGATGAAATGACAGCTAAAAACAGAGCAGAATACACAGTTACAGTTTCTGATTACAAGTAATAAAAGCTTCCGCTTTACACAACAAAAGCCACTTTTTTGGTTAGGACGTTTTCTTTTTATTTATTCAAATATAATGGATTTGAACCTTTCAAAGTCCTGCCTTTCGCAGCCAAAAAACGTCTTAACATTGGTTAGGACGTTTTCTTTTTATTTATTCAAATATAATGGATTTGAACCTTTCAAAGTCCTGCCTTTCGCAACCAAAAAGCACTGTAAAACAAGAAGTTTTTTAGTGATTTAAATTTTCAACGTTTCACTTCTATTTTACGGCAGTTTTGATTGTTTCTTATAAAATTAAATGTAACAGTGACAAATGTCATATATATGCTTTAAAAATAGTTTCATATGGCATATTTACTTTTATTTTCTTTTAGTATATTATTTTAATATGGTCAAAATAATTTTTAGATAAGGGGATTACTATGTTATTTTTTGTTTTATGGGTGTTGTCCCCTTTAGTTTTAATACCACTCTCCATAATTTTCTTTACAAAAAACCAACAGAAAAATAATGAGATAAAAAGATTGCGTGAGCATATTAGCAAACTCTCTCTTGAGGGGAAGATTTCCCCAGAGGACGCCTTTGTTCCCGACCCTCAGCAGAAGCTAACACAAATGCAAAGGCAAGCTCATGCCGAACAAAAGACAGTTCCATCCACCCCATCCAATTCTGTCGGCGAGAATGTTCCCGTCGGCAGAGCGACCTCACAAGCGGATACGAACATACCCGCTCAAAATACAAGCAATGTTTCCTTAAATGGATACTCCCTTCCAAACTACACCAATCCACAAAGAGTGTCGGGTGCAACTAGATTTTCTGCGCCAAGTCCTGCGCCAAGCCCTGCGCCAAGCCCTGCGCCAATTCCTGCACCAAGCCCTGCACCTAAGACCGTTGCCCCTATGAAGCCTGCTCAAAAGGACAGGAACGCATCTACCACAAAAATCAGCCTTATTCTTGGCGTAGTTTTCGTAATACTGGCTGGACTTATTTTTGCGACTACTTCGTGGTTTACGCTTAGCGACCCTGTTAAAATACTTTTCATTGTGGCAAATGTTCTCGCTTTCTTTGCGGCGTCACAAGCTGCTTTCAAGAAAAATCTCACAAACACAAGCCAAGCGTTTTTTATTATCGGCTCTGCTTACCTGCCTATCGGAATTATTGCCTGTGGATTTACTGGAATGCTCGAATTTCTGGGAGTTTCATCGGATACACAAATGCAAATCACCCTCGCTTTAGCATCACTCTCGCTAACTATTCCTATGCTTATGGGCTCGGCTAGATATTCACAAAAATGGATGGCTTATTCATTTTTCGGGGCGATTTCTGCTACGATTTTATGCACTTTAATAGCATCTTCTCTCCCTTCAGAAATTATAACACTTGTTTTGGCGGTTTACTCGCTGGCTTTCTCAATTTTTGTACCAATCCTTTTGAAAGGATTGTCGGGCGGGCGTTTTGCGCTCTTGCAAAGTTCTGTTAATGGGTTTATTGTGATAAACACCATTGTTCTGGGTATTATCTCAATATTTGTTTCAAGCACCGGCGTATTCTCTTTTGCATCTGTGGCTATTTTCTCTATCGTTTTTCTCAACAGTTCCTTCAATCACAAGGACTCTGGTGCAGGAGTTTATCCTTTTGCTGTATTCCTGACGATTGCAATGCTTAAACTTATTTCCCCTGAAACAAGCTCGCAGTTCATGTTTACAACAGCAGCTGTTACTTTGACAGTTTCGCTGCTATCTGCCCTCGTTTCACTTCCATCGGGAATGAAAAAAACTATGGGCATAATCTCAAACATTGCAACAGTTGTTACCATTCTTTTTGCTTGCCTGTCAATGATTTTTGCCGACGATTGGAGCGTTGTTTCTCAAATCGCTCTGGGCGCATTGCTTGCAAATACAATCTGGCTTACCTATAAAAATCCAAGCAAAATCCTTCCGCATTCCGTGGCAGTTATTCTTCCCGTTTTCCTTGCACAGCTATCAAGACTTGTGTTTAAATCCGTTCCTGATAGTGGGTTCTATGCGCAGTTTTTAACTGTACTTTTAGTAACTTTTGCGTTTACGGTTTTCCGTATTCCGTCACTTTCAAGACTTCGTACAGCTACTTCTGACCTGCTCTTTACAGCAATTGTTTTCCTTTGCGGCTGGATTAGCATTTTTGCAAACCTGTTCTCACTAAGCGTTTTCCAAAGTGTTCTTTGCATTATAGAAATTTTAATCGGCATTGCAATGACCGTGTCAATGGTTCTTGAGGACGATACCCGAATTTCCTCTAACATTTCAAAGTACTCTTTGCCGTTTGCGGTTATATCGCTATTCCTGCCTGTTTTCACGCTTTTGAATATTTCTGAACAGGCTACTCATTTCGGGAACAACATTCATTTCGCTGGATTTATCACAACTTTCTTTGTCGGAATTACCTTTGCTATTTCGCACACTAAGCGTTTTTCAAGACTTCGCACCGTCCTTTCTGATGTGGTGTTCACGTTCGTTGCGTTGTCGTCTGCGCTCTTTTCTTCCTTTACCGAAACAACTGTTTTCGGCTGGATTTCTCTTTGCTCTCTTGTAATTGCTGTCGGAATGATTTTAGTTAACTCTTTGAACAAAGAACCTTGTGCATTCAACAAGTTTAACCGTTGGCTGCTTGCGTGTTCATCGGTTGTATTGCTAGGAACGCTCTCCTGCCTTATTCCTGAACTTCAATTTGAAAATATTCTGCTGATTTTGGTTGCAATTCTCATTGTTTGCGCTGTTGGAATTATCCTTTACAGCCACAAAAATCCGACTTTTGCTTATGAATTGCTCCTGCCGTTTGAAGTGGTTTTGATGGTGTTTACTGTTATCGCAGCTCTTTGCGAACCTGCCATTCAGCCGCTTTACCTCCTAGCGATTTACGGTGGTATTAGGGTTTGGCTAATGCCGACAAAGGCAACGCATTGGGTTTATATTTCAACCTCTGCTTTTTTGATTGCCCTATTCTGCACTAGTCTTGATTGGAATTCCGCTGAAATTATGCCGTTCAGTATTAGCTATACTTGGTGCATACTTCTAACGGCAATTGCCTGCATCGCCCTCTTTATCCTAGCAAGGCTTTTAGCTAAGCATCTGCCTGACTGGCAATTCTCAAAACACCTTGAAAATTCAGCTGTTATCTGGTCGCTAGTCTTGGCAATATCATTCCTAACACAGACCCCTAACTACTATTCTATTTACAATAAATACTCGATGGCCGCCGCACTTGGCACGTTGGGAATTATTCTAATAAGCAGCATTTTCACCTACGCAATGCTCCATATTAAAAAGCATAACATCTTCGGATTTCTTCCTGTGCTTGCAATTTCCGTTTCAATCTGCCGCTTTATGGATAGCTTTAATCTCTATGAGGACAGAAACGTTTACGGAATAATGCTAATTTTCCTATACGCTGTGTGCGCAGTTTTGGGATATTTGATTTACAGAAAGAGTATTTTCTCAAAGGAAAACGGTATTTCAATAGACTGGATAAGTCTTTTAGGCACATTTGTTTTCGCAATGAACATGACCTCTTTAAACAGCACTTGGGACTTTATTTCCTGCTTCTTCTTTGCAGCAATACTATTGCTCGCTTATCGCAGAGTTGCCTCGAAAAATCTTAGCAATTCCTTGCTTACAACTGCATCTGCTATATGCGTTATTGCTTGGTGGATTCAACCGTTCTTCAGTGTTCCTAACGTAATAAGGACGGAATTTAACATTCTGCCAATACTTTTATTCTGTATTGCTTTCCGCCTAATTTGGGGAGAGAAAAGAGAAATGGCTAACATGGTTACTTTCATCATCTCGGCTGGTTGTGCTGTTGTGCTTATGTGTGAAGCAGCCGTTTCGGGCGAGGTTTTGGACCCTGTTATTCTTGGAATTGCAAGCGTAATTGTACTTCTCACCTCCTTTGTTGTGAAGAGGCTGCGCTGGTTCACGATGGCTATTGTAATCATCGCATTTATGGGAATTTTCATGTCCTTCAGTCTTTGGTCATCTCTTGCTTGGTGGGGTTATTTACTCCTTGTCGGCATTATTCTTATTGCCGTTGCAACAGGCAGGGAGCTGCAAAAGAAAAAGGGCGAAAGCATAAAAGAAAAATTCGTAAGCTGGAAATGGTAAAGCAAACACCTCACAATATATTTTAGGAGGAAGTATGGAAAGCTTTTTAAAAGGTGTTCTTTTAGCCGGAATTTACTCGTTTGTTATGTGGGTTTTAGCGATTTTTATTGACGTTGAGATGGACGCTGATGTTTCGCTTTTAGTGATTTTGGTGCTGGGTGTGCTTTTCGTTTTAGCGTATTACTTTTTGGAAAGGTCTTTCCGTCCCAAGTCTAAGCCACTTTTTCACCTCGGAGTTTTTTCGATAAGCACGGCTGTGAACATCGTAATATTTGCACTTTTCCTGTCCGATGGATTTTTGGATAACTTCTATATTCTTTTCTACGGTCGTGAACCGTCAGGCTTTTTGGAGGGAATTCAATATGTATTCTATCCATTTTTAATCGGCGGTTCAGCTTTAATCGGCATAATCGTAAGGGGCATAATATATGTAGCTGTACAAATTTATGGGTTCGTTAAGTCAAGAAGGGAAGCTTAAAATGACTAAAAAAACATCAAGATTTATCGGCTCTGGTATGCTGGTTTTGGCGCTTGCTTTCGTGGCTTATGCGCTAAATCACCCGAATGCAAGCTTTCCTATTCCATTGCAAGCGCTTTATATTCTCTATGCGCTTTATCTAATTGTGATGGTAGTGATGCTGATTGCACCTTTCAGAAAAGGGGAAATAGAGAAATAACCTTTTCTGTTCGGATTTTGCACCCTCCAGTCAAATATCACCCGAACTTTCTAAAGTCTAAGAAAGGATTATATAAAAATGACTACCACTCTAACTAAAGAAAAAAATCGACTGCTTGATACCTGCTCTTTGTTTGCAGAATTTGTCCTTTGCTCGTTTATCGGCTGGACGTATGAAACTGTTCTGATGTCGATTGTTTCGGGAAAACTGCTTGACCGCGGGCTTTTGCACATTCCGATTTGCCCGATATACGGTTTTGGATTTCTGCTGCTTCTTCTCTGCCTTCGGAAAGTAAAAGGCAGTTTAATGATCTTTATCATCGGAGCTATTGCAACAACTGTTCTGGAGCTTGTTTCTTCCTATTTGATTGATTACTTTTTGGGCTACTCACTCTGGAATTACGACCATTTCCCGCTCAATTTTGAGGGGCGGGTTTGTCTGACGGCAAGCCTTGCTTTTGGTTTTATGTGCGTTATTTACTTCCAGCTCATTCGCCCAAAATTTAAACGTATAATAGCTAAGGTTCCCCAAAAGATTATGTATATTTCCTGCTTGACGTTCTTTGTTATAATTATGATTGATTTGTGTTTGTCGGTATAAAAAATAGCACGTACTTTTTTAAGTACGTGCTATTTTGTTTAATATAATTATGATGGTCTCTTTGCGTTTTGAATATCAATTTCTTCCTGAACAGGAATTAATAGAGCTTCACGAGTTGTTGCCCAAGGTGTTCCGCCGATCATAGTTTCTCTCAACTGACCGTCAAGCATTGAAACTAGTTCTGGGCTTACGCCGGAGAACATATCGTATACAGGGTTTGGCTGCTGTAAGAGCCTTAACTGTATCGCTCATGTCAATAAGTTCTTGTCTCCAGCCTTGATTTTCTTCCATCTGCTTGTGTGAAAGTGCGATTACCTCAGGGTCTGAGTTTGTAACCTTCACGCAGTTGATGTATGCTGCAACACCCCCGGGTTAGGGCCGTCCTTAACAAAGGAAACAGCGTTCATACCAGCTGGTAGGTAGTATTCTTCTGTGTTTGGATTTTTTGGCATTGGAACAAACATTACTTCGTCCGGTGTTCCGAAAGTTTCTGTTGTAAGGTCGCCGATTAGCCATGTTCCGCCGATGTAGAATAGTGTTTCACCTGTGTTAATTCTTTCAGGAAGAACTGTCCAGCCGAACTCTGCTCTAGGAAGTGGCAAGTTGTCTTTTTGTAGACTTAGCATGAATTCTTGAACTGCTTCAAGGTTAGGGTCCATAAGGTTGCTTACGATTAAGCCGTCCTGCATCTTAACAGCAGGTGCGCCACCTGTTTGCATGATAGCAGATTCGTACCACCAGCTATCAAGACCGTAGTTGCCTTCCTTAGCGTCGCAGAATTCAACCATCATATCCTTGAATGTGTTCCAGTTCCATTCGTCATTTTCAAGAAGTTCAGCAGGGTCTTCAAGTCCGTATTCTTCGATAACACGTCTGTTGTAGATAACAACTGAACCCTCAGTAGCTTCCATTACAGCAACATAGTGTCCGCCGTTGTAAACGTAGTTGTCGCAAATGTCCTTTGTGTCTGCCCAAAGTTCAATCAAGGTCAATGTAGTCGTCAAAAGGCGCAAACATCTGCTGAATTGCTCCTCTTGGGAAAACGTCAAGGTCGCAAGCCGAGAAGAAGTCAGGTGCGTCACCAGACATTACAGCTGTTGCAAGGTCATCGAACTTTGTAGCAGAAGTTGTCTGAATGTATTCGATTTTGCCGTTGTACTTAGTCTGAAAAGCTCTAAAGCAGGGCTTACTGTTCCGCCATCGCCAGGGTTGATGTCCCAGAAGCAGAACCATTTTACGTTTGGATTTTCAAGTGTAGTGTTGCCCAAAGCTGGTCAGCACGGTCGCCGGCATCGGAAACTATCTGCTTTTCTTCTTCGTTAAGTGTAACAATAGAAGTTTCAGAAGTCTGAGCTTCTCCGCCTCCACCGTTACAAGCAGTAACGCCAGCTACTATTGAAACAGCTGCTGCAAGGGCAATAGCTTTTTTAAAATTTTTCATTTAAAACTCTCCTTTATAAATGTGTTTAGGTTTTATGTTTGTTACAACAAATATCACTATGTAACCGTTTACTTACATTGGTTACACTAATAATAATATTTTTTGCTCATACGTCAATACTTAATTTGTGTTTTCGTCTAAATATGAGCTGTTTTTTTGAAAAAATCAACGTTATGACTATATTAACAGTCATTTTTATAGTGATTTTCAATAAACTAAAACGCACAATTTTATGCGTATTTTACTTAACCTTGTTTAATATGTCACTCCTCATCTGCTTGCTGATATAGTCAAGCATATCCGATGTGTACTCCAAAATCGCTATCATGCTGTCTACGTCAATATCGCTCGGCACGTCTGCTGGATAGCGTGTTTCAATGTAGCAGCGGTTCAGCGAAACGGTTTTCGGAATCATGCTAAGAAATCGGTTTTCCTGCGATTTATCGGCTGATTGCGGGTTGTCCGACTGCGAGCAAGCCGCCGCCTGCTTTAGCAGCCATGTTAGGTTATGCCCGTCAAAAAGCTTCCCTTTTTTAAGTAAGAGATACGCCTTTAGCGCCTTTTCAATGCATTGCTGGCAGTGAAACGCAGCCGATGGGTAAAGCCTCTCGTCATCTGAGAGCGTTTTTGCACAAAGATAGTCTATGTTTGCGTGAAAAAGCCAGTCCATGTAACGGCGGCTGTCGCTGCTTTTTTACTTCTCATATAGAACCTCCCTGTCGAAGCGACCACAGATGCGAAAGTTCCCTCCTCGTCCTGTAACTCGTCCCAGTCGGTTTGGTTGTAAACAAGCACGTCAAACGGCACGTCACAATCGCAGTTCATGTATATCTCCCCTGCGACCTCGGACTCTATTTTCGTGTCAGAAACCACCACACATAGCTTGAATGATTTAAGGTTTCCGACAAGGTTTGTCTTCTTGTTGAATAACATTATTTTAATCGGTGCAACTATTTTAACAATTTCCTCTATCAACTTTGTAATTTCGTCGGATTGCTTCATTTTCGTTTCCTCCATTAATAATATAAAAATATTAACCTATACTAATATTATAACCTAAAACGCCCGCTATCGCAACATATTCTTGAAATTTTTGCTGTTGTTTTCGTAGTTTTAATTAACTGCATAAAAACTATTTGTGAACTTTGCAAAAACCCCTTTCATTTTTTTTTATATCTGTTAAAATAATATTTACTTGCAAAAATAATATTTTTTTCACATACAACTATCTACTTCAAGGAGGACGCTTTATATGTTTCAAGTGAAATGGCTTTGGAAAAATTCGAAGGCTATCACGCCCGATATATTTCCGCTCTAATCGGCTCTGTTTTATGTATGATGATGTATTTAACATCGCCAATTTTAGTCCAGTTAATTGTTGACAACTTCATTGTTGGCGAAAATGCGCTGGAAAATTTACAAACTAAACCAAACGTTCTTGTGTGGCTTTGTGTCGCAATGATTGGGTTTGTTGTCCTACGTTCGGGGCTGCAATACTTCACGGCTATGAACTACGAGCATTCTTCTCAAGGGCTGATTTACAGGGTTAGGAACCATCTTTACTCCGTTGTTCAGCAACAGGACAGCTCCTATTTTGACAAAAACCGTACCGGCGATATTATGACAAGACTTTCCGGTGACTTGGACATGGTGCGTCACTCGGTTGCTTGGATTGTTAAGAACTTGCTTGAGTCGTTGGCACTTTTCACGGTTGCTGTTGTCTACTTCTTCGTGCTTGATCCGCTTATGGCTGTTTGTATGCTTGCTCTTACTCCGCTTATTTTCATCATTTCGATTGTTTTCAAGAACAAAATCGGGCCCATGTACGTTGACCTTCGTGAAAGGCTCTCAAATCTTAACACTGCTGCTCAGGAAAATATCTCAGGAAACCGTGTTGTTAAGGCGTTCGCTCGTGAGGATTACGAAATCCAGCGTTTCAGCGAAAAAAATCACGATTACAGCGAGGCTAACAAAGCAGCAACTCTTACTTGGATAAAATTCTTCCCTTATATTGAAACTGTTGCGCAGTCGCTTAGCGTTGTAATGATTGTTTTTGGCGGAATTTTTGTAATGAACGGCAGACTTTCATTCGGCGAATACGGTGCTTTTTCGGGCATGGTTTGGACTATTTCAAACCCTATGCGAAATGTCGGAGCACTTATTAATGATATGCAAAGATTTATGGCTTCTGCTACAAAGATTATCGAGGTTTACTACTCACGTCCAACTATCGTTGACAGAGTTGACGCCGTTTCCCTTTCTGGACGCATAAAGGGCGATATTGAGTTCAAAAACGTTTCCTTTAAGTATGGAAATTCTGAAATTCTAAGCAACATCAACTTGAAAATAAACGCCGGCGAAACTATCGCTATCATGGGTGAAACCGGCTCGGGAAAGACCTCTTTAATCAACCTGATACCTAGATTTTACGATGTTTCATCGGGCGAAGTGCTAGTTGATGGAACTAACGTTAGAATGCTAAAACTTGCTGAACTTCGTTCCTCAATCGGCATGGCGATGCAAGATGTACTTCTTTTCTCCGACACAATTGACGGAAATATCGCTTACGGCGATACCGACCTTTCCGAAGATGAGGTTAAGGAATTTGCCCGACTTTCTGCTGCGCACGACTTCATCGAGAAGATGCCGGACGGCTACGAAACCATTGTCGGTGAGCGCGGCGTGGGACTTTCCGGCGGACAAAAACAGCGTATTTCCTTAGCAAGAGCGATTGCTGTAAAGCCGTCAATTTTAATTCTTGACGACACCACCTCCGCTGTTGACATGGAAACTGAAAAGTTCATTCAGGAAAGCCTTGAAAACCTCGATTTTGCTTGCACAAAAATCATTATTGCGCAGCGTATCTCCTCAACAAAATCAGCGGATAAGATTGTAATTCTCAAAAACGGAGCTATCTCCGAAATGGGCACACATGAGGAACTTAAAAATTCCGGCGGATACTATTCTGAGGTATGTGCGCTTCAATCAAATCAAGACTAAACGGCGTATTTTCGCTAGTTTCGTGATATATTCGCAACCAACTTATACGAAAGGAAATGCTTAAAATGGCACGTAACAAATATGATGTTGACGAACAACTCGAAACCCCTTTTGACTTTAAGCACTTAAAAAGGGCGCTCGTATACGTCAAAAAACACCGAAAAAAGATGATTATCGCACTAACTTTTTCTGCGCTATCAGTAATTGTTTCGCTTTTCGCTCCACTCTTAACGCAGTATGCTGTTGACGTTGCAATTCCACAAAAAGACGTGAAATTACTGCTTTTTCTAGCAGCAGGACTTCTTTTAACTATAATCGTAAGCGTTATTTTCTCGACAATCCGTTCAAAAATCATGACCGTTGTCGGACAGGATATTATATTTGAAATGCGAAATGATTTGTTTGCGCACTTACAAAAACTCCCATTCTCCTACTATGATGACAGACCACACGGAAAAATTCTCGTGCGTGTTATAAACTACGTGAACTCCGTTTCCGACCTGCTTTCAAACGGAATTATCAACTTCATTCTTGAAATTTTCAACCTCATCTTCATCATGATTTTCATGTTCGCTCTGAACTGGAAACTAGCGCTTATCGTTGTCGGCGGACTGCCTATTTTCCTTTGCATTATCATGCTTATCAAGACTCGACAACGCCGTGCTTGGCAGGCTGTTTCCAACAAATCTTCCAACCTTAACGCCTACCTTCACGAAAGTATTGTCGGCGTAAAAATTACGCAAAGTTTCGCACGTGAGGAAGAAAATTTCCAGAATTTCGACCGTCTTTCCTCCTCGTTTCGCTCATCTTGGATGACGGCTGTTACTTATAACAACCTAATTTGGCCATCTGTTGACATTATTCAGACCTGTGTTTCGAGTGCGATTTATCTTATCGGCCTGCTAATTATCGGGCCTGCGACGGTTTCTCTCGGCGTTATCTTCTCAATGGGCAACTACGCTTCTAGATTTTGGCAGCCAATTCTCAACCTTTCAAACCTTTTCAACAACTTCATTAACACGATCGCTTACCTTGAGCGTATTTTTGAAACGCTTGACGAACCTGTTACGGTTGATGATATTGACGGTGCGACTGAACTCCCTAGAATTACTGGCGACATTGAATTTTGTGACGTTACTTTTGCTTACGAGACTGAAAGGAATATCCTTGAACACCTCAATTTCTCCGTAAAATCGGGCGAAAGCATCGCTCTTGTCGGCCCAACAGGTGCTGGAAAAACTACTATTGTAAACCTTATTTCGAGATTTTACAACCTTACTGACGGCGAGGTTTTAATTGACGGCAACGATATTTCAAAATGCACGCTTCATTCTTTGCGTTCTCAAATGGGAATTATGCTTCAGGATAGCTTCATTTTTAGCGGAACAATCATGGATAATATCCGTTACGGCAGACTAGATGCTACCGACGAGGAAGTCCGTGCTGCTGCAAAAACCGTTTGCGCAGATGAGTTCATTTCTGCTTTCCCGGACGGCTACATGACTGAGGTAAACGAGCGTGGCTCAAAGCTTTCTCAAGGACAAAAACAGCTCATTTCCTTTGCAAGAACATTGCTTGCTGACCCAAAAATTCTTATCCTTGACGAGGCTACTTCTTCCATTGACGCAAAGACTGAAAAGCTGCTTCAGAAGGGCATTTTAGAGCTTTTGAAAGGCAGAACTTCATTCATTATTGCGCACAGACTTTCCACTATTAAGGGCTGCGACAAGATTATGTATATCTCAAACAAGGGCATTAGCGAGTGCGGTTCGCACAGCGAATTGCTTGCTAAAAAGGGCGACTATTACAGCCTTTACACTGCTCAAATGTAGAGCGATTTTCGACAAACCAAACTCTTTTCAAAGACGCAAAAAACTCCCGAAGATTATTTCTTCGGGAGTTTTTATTTTAAATCTTGTATAAAAATTCAGTTTCAAAGCAAACCTTTTCGCCAACCATTCCGGTAACAAGAGTTTTGCTCTCATCGCTGCTTTTTAGCAGGCTTATTTCGTCGCCGAACTTTGCCTCAGACACGAAATTTATACGGAAATTCTCAATATCTCGCTCAAATTCGCACATTTCCATCGCATTCATCGCTATATCTGCATACCTTGCGTTGTAGGTGTGACCGTTTGCGTCTAGGTCGCAGAGCGCAACCTTGTAGCTTCCGACGCTCTCTGTTCCATGCTCAATTTTGCCGACATCACTTGCTAACAAGTCCACGCCAAGCCTTTGCTCAAATTGATATGGGAATTGCGAAGGCTTGTAAATCCGCCTTGTTTCGGGGTTTACAAGTATCCAACCGCTCTTGCAATCAATGCAAAGTCTATCGCTTTCAATGCTGTAAGCACGTATAAACATCGGGCCTTTTTTGCCATTTTCCCACGTGGAAGTGGTGATGGTTTCTTGGTCTTTCGGATATTTTTCGATGTGCAAGCTAATCCTTGAAAGCAGAAACACAAAACCCTCGTCCCAAAGTCTTTGATGTCCAAGCCCTTTGTTTTCGTAATCAAAGCCTGCAATTTCAGCCATTATCCTAAGCATGGAGGAGATTTTCAGCCTCTTTTTATAGTCGCAATCGGCAAAGGTTAAGCGAGTTTTTTCAGTAGTTATATTTTTCACTATTTCTTATCTGTAACGGAAATTTCGCTTTTCCCACCCATGTATGGGCGAATTGCTTCAGGAATTCTAATGCTTCCGTCCTCGTTTAGATTGTTTTCGATGAATGCAATCAGCATTCTAGGTGGCGCAACTACCGTATTATTCAATGTATGAGCGAAATACTTGCCGTTTTCGCCGTTTACACGAATTTTCAAACGTCTTGCCTGAGCATCTCCAAGATTTGAGCATGAACCAACTTCAAAGTACTTCTTCTGTCTTGGCGACCACGCCTCAACGTCAATCGACTTAACCTTTAGATCTGCAAGGTCACCGGAGCAACATTCAAGCGTTCTTACTGAAATATCAAGCGTTCTGAAAAGGTCAACCGTGTTCTGCCAAAGCTTTTCAAACCAAACTGGACTTTCTTCCGGTTTACAAATTACGATCATTTCCTGCTTTTCAAACTGGTGAATACGGTAAACTCCACGTTCTTCAATGCCGTGAGCGCCCTTTTCCTTGCGGAAACATGGGGAATAGCTTGTCAAAGTATGTGGGAGAGTTTCCTCTTTCACGATAGTATCAATGTACTTTCCGATCATTGAATGTTCGCTAGTTCCTATCAAATATAGGTCCTCGCCCTCGATTTTATACATCATTGCGTCCATTTCAGCAAAGCTCATAACGCCCGTAACTACGTTAGATCTAATCATGAAAGGAGGCACACAGTAAGTAAAACCACGATCTATCATGAAATCTCTTGCGTAGGAAATAACTGCACTGTGAAGTCTTGCAATGTCGCCCAAAAGGTAGTAAAATCCGTTGCCGGCAACCTTTCTTGCAGCCTCAAGGTCAATTCCGTTAAGCTTTTCCATTATCTCGGTGTGGTAAGGGATTTCAAATTCAGGCACAAACGGATCACCGTAACGCTTAATTTCAACGTTTTCACTGTCGTCCTTGCCGATTGGAACGCTTGGATCAATGATGTTTGGGATAATCATCATTCTTTTGGTTACTTCTTCTTCCAAGTTTGCTTCTAAAGCTTCTAATTCAGCAAGTTTTGCACCATTTTCGGTAACAAGCTTCTTCATTTCTTCTGCTTCGTCCTTCTTGCCCTGTCCCATTAATGCGCCGATCATCTTGGAATTTTTGTTGCGTTCAGCTCTCAAAGCATCTGCTTGTTGCTTTACTTCACGGTTTTTCTTGTCAAACTCGATTACTTCATCTACTAAAATAAGTTTAGAATCCTGAAATTTATTGCGAATATTCTGCTTAACTACTTCCGGATTTTCTCTTACGAATTTAATATCTAACATTTATTTTACCTCGTTTTAATATGTATTGTTTTTCGCTGTATTTATCTTGAAACGCCCATATTTATGCCCTTTCACGACAAATTTACATCAATGTTTCACGTGGAACATTACTGTAGGAGAGTATCTTACCTAAAACATTTTTCACGTGGAACATTACTGTAGCAGACTATTTCCCCTAAAACATTTTTCACGTGATTGTGTATGAGTGCATCAATCCTCCGCTAACTGCTTAGCAATATCGGACAGATCTTCTTTATTGTAAAACTCCAATGTAATTGAGCCTTTTCTGCCGTTCCAGTCGACCTTTACTTTACGTCCAAGGGTATTTTTAAGGCTTAGTTCCATCTCTTTGTAGTAGCTGTCTCTTGCTGGTCTTGCTTTGGCTTTACCTGAAGTTGACTTGCATTCTTTTTCTATTTGACGTACTGTTATTTGCTCGTCAGCAGCCTTTTTAGCAAGGCTTATAAGCTTCTGCTCGTCCTCAATTCCGGCAAGAGCCTTTGCATGACCTGCTGTAAGCTCGCCCTTTCTAAGCATCTGCTGAACTTCATCTGGTAGGTTTAGCGTTCTCAGTGCGTTCGCAATTGCAGAACGTGATTTCCCAACGCTTTTGGCAATATCGTCTTGTGTCATCTCGTAGTTATCCATCAATTCTTTGTATCCAAGCGCCTCTTCAAGTGGATTTAAGTTCTCACGCTGCAAGTTCTCAATAAGCCCAATTTGCATTGTTTGACAGTCATCAAGCTCTTTTATAAGCACCGGAACTTCATCAAGACCGAGCATTCTGCACGCCCTCCAACGACGTTCGCCGGCAACTATTTGGTATCCACCCGATGGTATCGGACGAACTAAAAGAGGCTGCAAGACACCATGTTCTCTAATTGACTCTGCAAGTATTGCGATTGTGTTCTCGTCAAAATCCTGACGTGGCTGAGCCTTATTCGGCTCAAGTTCCGATAAACGCACGGTTTGCTTAGGTTGGATACCTACGCTGTTATCCTCAAATAAAGCGTCAAGTCCTGTTCCCATTCCTCCAAGTCTTTTTGCCATTTTTATATCCCTGTTTCTTGCGAAACAATTCCTTTCTTGTAGTATTTTTGTTCGGTGCTATTTCTTCGAGAAAAGTCGTCTTTTCAGCGGTTTCTTCGCTTCCTCTTTCTTTTTCTCCAAGGTTTCTCCGTTATTCACGAGGAATTCCCTGCCCAAAGATTCGTACGCCTCCGCACCCTTTGAGGCTTTATCATAATACATGACAGGCTTTCCGAAGCTTGGAGCCTCTGAAAGTCGAACATTTCTAGGGATAACCGTTTCAAAAACTTTCTTAGGGAAGTGCTTTTTAACCTCGCTAACTACTTGCTCTGTAAGGTTAAGTCTGCCGTCGTACATTGTGAAGAAAATCCCTTCAATGCTGATGTTTGGGTTGTATCTCTGCTTTACAAGTCTGATTGTTTCAACTAACTGAGAAAGCCCTTCAAGCGAATAATATTCGCATTGCAACGGGATTAGCACCGTATCTGATGCACAAAGTGCGTTCAATGTAAGCAAGCTCAACGACGGAGGGCAGTCTATAAATATGTAATCATATTCCTCCTTGCACGCTAGAAGTTGCATTTTCAACCTGTTTGTACGGTTTTCTATCTCGATAAGTTCAACGTCTGCCCCTGCCAAGCTTGTCTGCGACGGAAGTATCGAAACCCCCTCAAACGCTGTAACTATGGTAGCTTCTGAGATTCTTCTTTGTCCAAGCAGAACGTCATATGCAGACATCTCTAGGCTCTTTTTCTTTATTCCAAATCCACTTGTGGTGTTACCCTGCGGGTCCATGTCAACGCACAAAATCTTCTTCCCTTGTGAGCCGAGATACGCTGAAAGGTTCACCACAGAAGTGGATTTCCCGACGCCACCCTTCTGGTTTACGACTGAAATTACTTTTGCCATATCTTTTTCCTTTCCTATGTTAAAATACTTTTTTATTATAGCACGTATGCGCTTTGTTTTCAATAGTTTTTCTGCTAAATTTGTTTCACGTGAAAAATGTTTCAGGGGAGATACTGTCCTACATTAATGTTTCACGTGAAACATTACACTCTCATTGTCGATATTATCCCCTATAATTCGACATTTCACTCAACAATTGTTGTGAAAACATGCACTTTATTTGCATGTTTATCTTCCCGTTCAACAGCCATACACACAAAAAGCCTACAATGTTCAATGCAAACATCATAGGCTCTTTGTGTATGAAAAATAGGAAGGTGTAAGTTAAGTAGTAGCAGTTTTAGGGGAGTTCACTGGAATTCTCACCACGTATTCTATGTAGTCGTCATGCTTTATTTTCTGCGAATCTGCTTCAATTCCTGCAGCTTGCATGGTTTCGACCGCCTTGTTTATAGTATTCACGAAAAGCCTTACGTCCTTGAAAACCACTGCACGCTTTCTAATGCTTTCGATTTCTTTATGCTCGTAAATCATTCGCTCAATCATCAATTCGCTTCTCTCAACGTTGAGGTTGAACTTGCTAATTCGTTCTATTGCCTCAAATCGCATTTCGCTGTCTGGTAGCTTTAGCAGCGCCCTTGCGTGACGTTCTGTTAGTCCTGCTTCGGATATTTTCGCCCTTTCATCGTCGCTGAACTTTAGTAATCTTAGTTTGTTGGCAATTGTTGATTGCGCTTTTCCGAGTTTAACGGCAGCGTCTTCCTGCGTCATTCCGTAAAAGTCGATTAACTTCTCAATTGCGAATGCCTCGTCAAAATAGGACAAGTCCTGTCGCTGAATGTTCTCAACCAACGCTAAAACGGCGCTGTTTCTTTGGGTTATGTCAACGATTATGCATGGAACGACCTTTAATTCTGCCCTTTTTGCTGCCCTGAGGCGACGCTCTCCAGCAACTAATTCGTAGCTTTCGTCCCCAATCTTGCGAACTGTTAGGGGCTGCAAAATCCCGTTCTGCTTGATGCTTTCCGTTAATGCACAAAGCTCTTTCTCCCCAAATTCCTGCCTTGGCTGGTATGGGTTAGGCACGATTTTCTCCGCCGACAACTCGACAACCTTATTTATGACTTTATCTTTATTTTTGTTAAATAGTCCTGCCATGGTCTGCCTCCTTTGTATTTTCAACATTCTCTGTCTTTTATGTTGGTTTTTGCTACAATTAGAGTATACCATGTATTGTAAATTATTTCCACTACTATTTTCGGATAAAATTCAACACTCGACAACATATTTTACCCCAATATGCTGTCGAGTGCTGTCTAAATATTTAGTTTTTCACCGATTTCTCGGATTTTGTGCGAAAAGTGCGCTAATATTCCACCGTTTACAATGGTTTTTTTGAAATTGCGCCACTTTTTCTTGGATACTTGTCGGGAGTTTTCGCCACTTTATCGATAATCACGAGCGTTCTCTCGTCACCGCACGGCAACGTGTACTTCTCAACCGAGCGAAGTTTACCTCAAGCTCGCTAATTGCAGGAAAAGCCTCCTCCACGTCCTCATTCGGGCCTTTCAGCGCCATGAAAAACCCACCGACCTTGACATACGGCAGACAATATTCGCAAAGCGTCGGCAAAGATGCCACTGCCCTAGCCGTCGCAACGTCCGCTTGCTCCCTTAAAATCGGCAGTTTCCCGCCGTTTTCTGCCCTCAAATGAAGTGCTTTTGAGGCTCTCAACTCAAGGCTACCGATAACTTTTTGGAGGAAATTAACCCTCTTATTAAGGCTGTCGACCAGCACAAGCTTTAGGTCTGGGCGCATTATTTTTAGCGGTATTCCTGGGAAACCAGCGCCTGTTCCAACGTCCACAACCACCGAATTTTCGGGGATTTCCACCAATTTAAGTGGGTAGACGCTATCAAGAAAATGCTTCTCAGTAATTGCCGCCGCCCCGGTAATTGCGGTGAGATTTATCTTCTCGTTCCAGTCAACCAAAAGCGCTGCATACTGCGCAAAATCAAGGTAATTCTTCTTCGACACATCAAATCCTGCCCCTGAAAAAAGCCTCTCAAAATCATCATACGGTGTAGGTATCAGCATTTTATCCCCTCTTTTCGACGTTAGTTCTTATTCTGCTCTAGCCAAATCAGTAAAACCGACACATCTGCTGGATTTACTCCAGAAATTCGGCTCGCCTGACCGATATTTAACGGCCTGATTTTCGCTAATTTCTCCGTTGCTTCAAGGCGCAAACCTCGAATTTGCTTGTAGTCTATGTCATCAGGCAACATTTTCGCCTCTAGCTTGCGCATCTGCTCGACCGCCTGAAATTGCTTCTCAATGTAACCCTCGTAATTAATTTTCAGCTCTGCCGCCTCTGCGACTTCACGAGAAAGCTTCGGCCTATCGCTATCCCACGGCGCAAGTTCACTGTACGCCAGCTGTGGACGGCGAATAAGGTCTGCAAGCTTCACTCCCGTTGAGAGCGAAGACGTTCCTTTGCTCTCCAAAAATGTGTTCAAATCCTCGCTTGGCGCAATAGTTTTCTTCCTCATTCGCTTGATTTCTTGCTCAATTTGTTCAAGTTTTCCCGTCAAGCGAGCGTATCTTTCCTCCGAAATCAGCCCCACTTTATAGCCATAAGGCATCAGCCTTTCGTCCGCATTATCCTGGCGAAGAAGCAAGCGATACTCGCTCCTCGAGGTCATCATTCTATACGGGTCGGAGCAGCCTTTCACCGTCAAATCGTCAATCAGCGTGCCGATATAAGAGGACGCACGGTCAAGAACAAGTGGGTTTTTTCCCATAACAGCGTGCGCTGCGTTAATTCCTGCAATCAAACCCTGCGCCGCAGCCTCCTCATATCCGGAAGTTCCGTTGAACTGCCCAGCTCCGTAAAGGCCCTTAATCTGCTTGAACTCCAGCGTTGGCAAAAGCTCGGTCGGGTCGCAACAATCGTACTCAATTGCGTACCCAATTCGCATGATTTCGATGTTCTCAAAGCCCTTAATAGTCCGTAAAAATTTCAGTTGCACGTCCTCAGGCAGTGACGATGACGAGCCTTGCAAATAGCACTCGTCCGTGTCAAGTCCCATTGGCTCGACAAAAATTTGATGCCTCGGCTTGTCTGCAAAGCGCACAATTTTGTCCTCAATTGACGGACAATACCTCGGACCAACGCCCTCAATTTCACCCGAATACATCGGCGAAAGGTGGATATTTTCAGCAATCACCCTATGCGTTTCGGCGTTCGTATACGCAATATAGCAGGAAACTTGGTTCTTCATTTCCTTTGTATTTCCAAAGCAAAACGGCACAATATTCTCGTCCCCGTCCTGCCTTTCAAGCAGGTCAAAATTAATGCTACGCTTATGCACTCGTGACGGCGTACCCGTCTTAAAACGGCGCAAAGTAATCCCGTTTTTACGCAAACTATCAGACAAAAGCAACGGCGGAAGGACGTTATCCGGCCCCGACATATAAGACGTGCTACCGACATGAATTTTACCGTTGAGGTACGTTCCCGAGCTAATAATCACCGTTTTTGCGACATAATGGCCGCCAAGCTTGGTGATTACGCCGTTCACCCTGCCGTTTTCGACAGTTATTTCGCTTATTTCAGCCTGCTTTATTTCAAGGTTTTCCTGACTTTCGCAGACTTTTTTCATATATTCGTGGTACTTCGCACGGTCGGCCTGCACCCTAAGGCTATGCACCGCCGGGCCTTTTCCGAGGTTGAGCATTCTGCTCTGAATGAAACATTCGTCTGCGCCCCTGCCCATTTCTCCGCCCAAAGCATCAATTTCCCTTACAAGATGCCCTTTCGCAGTCCCTCCGATTGACGGATTGCACGGCAAATTCGCTATCGCATCTAGCGTTATCGTGAAAAGCACCGTCTTGCAACCAAGCCTTGCTGCTGCAAGCGCCGCCTCAACTCCTGCATGACCTGCGCCAATTACCGCAACGTCATATTCACCCATTTTGTATGGCATAAGTCTGCTCCTTTGTGTGTTTTTTATCCTTTAAAAAGCCGTTTTCCCCCGATTTTACGAACTTTTTCGCCAATGTTTCACATGAAACATTTTTGAAGTCGGGGGAGTTTGTTCGCACAATTCACCGATATTTTGTGTGGTTTTTCGGGGATTTTGGTTTGCATAAACCACCGAATTTTCGCACCATTTGGTGTTTTATACCGTATATACGCATTGCACGTTCTACGGTTGTTCGGTTGTAACCTAACGGAATGAATTTGTGCGTTTTATCGTTGTTCGGTTGTAACCCACGGGAGAACAAAGTTCGCCCCTACGAGCCAAACCCCGATTTTTTCGCCTATTTCCCGACACAAAAATGTGAGAACACTTGGTCGACAACTGCCTCTGTTGCTTTCTCGCCTGTAAGCTCGAGAAGTGCGTTCGCTGCCTCGTCTATCACGACCGTCACTGCATCTAAAGTTTCCCCGAAATTCAGGGCTTGCACGGCTTCTTCCACCGACAATGCAGCCTTGTCAAGGCAAGCTTTCTGCCTCTCGTTTGCAATAACTCCGCTTGCTGGATCTATCTCAGAAGTACGGAAAATCTCCTCGACTGCTCTTTGCAAATCTTCAGCGCCGTTGCCGTCCTTTGCAGAAATGTATACCATATATTTGAAATTCGCCCTTATATACTCCACATCAATGCTCTGCGCCAAGTCGCTTTTGTTCACAACAGCAATCGCATTTCTGCCCGAAAGTCGCTCAATTAGGGAGATATCCTCACCCGAAAGCTCCTGCGAATTGTCAAAAACTGCAAGAATAAGCTCGCTTGATTCAAGCTTTTTCTCTGCAAGTTTCACGCCGACTCCCTCGACCAAATCGGAGGTTTCACGGATACCGGCAGTGTCCGAAAGGCGCAAAATAATCTCGCCAAGTCGCACCGATTCCTCGACAATATCACGAGTTGTGCCTGCGATTTCGGTAACGATACTTCGCTCGCAACCCGAAAGCAGATTCATCAGAGTAGACTTCCCGACATTCGGCCTGCCGACAATCGCCGTATCCACGCCCTCACGCAAAATCCTGCCACTATCGTAGCTGTTTCTGGCATCATTTATCTTGCAAAGCACTCCCTCAAGGAAGTTCTTCAAATTCTCCTCGCTAACAGCCGGAATATCCTCCTCCGGATAGTCAACCCACGCCGAAAGCTCGCCCAAAATCTGCAATAAATCATCAGAAATCGCCTTTATTCGGCGAAAAATTGCACCCTCTCGGGCCTCATTTGCGCAACGTCTGTACTGCTCTCCCTGTGCAGAAATTATATCCATAACCGCCTCAGCCTGTGTAAGTGAAAGCTTGCCGTTCAAAAGCGCTCTTTTCGTAAACTCGCCTGCTTGCGCTGGTTCTGCACCGGCAGAAATTACTGCTCGAAGAACTCTATTTGTAACGTAAATTCCACCGTGACAGGAAATTTCTGCGACATCTTCGCCCGTGTAGCTGTTCGGAGCTTTGAAAACCGTCAAAATTCCGTCGTCAATCTCCGTTTCGCCATCGCAAACACGCCCATAACAACAGGTGTAGCCTGACATTTGGGCAATATCTCTCTCATTAATCGGTTTGAAAACCGTTTTTGCTATATTTATCGCATCATCGCCGGAAATTCTTATAACAGAAATCCCCCCGGTGTAATGCGGTGTAGAAATTGCAGCAATCCCCATTTTCGCTTTTTTCCTTTCGGCTTGGTTCTTTCCCATATTCTCTCGGAGTTTTAGACGGTTTCACAAAGTGAAATGCTTAGTCCATCAAAAAAACGCACACCCAAACGTAGGGTGTGCGTTTAGGTTTTCTAACGCTGTTTTAGAATTCTATCTTGCCGTAAAGACCTGTTGTGAGTGCATCCTCTGGCTTTGGCTTCTTATAATCCTTTTCAAACGATGTCTTTAAGTCCATTTCTCTAGGTGGCTGACCTCTCTTATACTCGTCGTTGCGTCTGCCGCCTCTGTTTCTATTTCCGCCGTTCTTTCCTCCACGATAGCTGCCATTTCTGCCGCTTTCGCTTCTAGCCTTTGGATTTGTGCTTGCGATAATAACCTTTCTGTAAGGTTCTTCGCCTGTTGAACGTGAAGTTACTCCCTCAACCTCAGAAACTGCTGAGTGAATAATTCTTCTCTCGTATGGATTCATCGGCTCAAGAGCTGATGTTTTGCCTGTTCTTTTAACGTTATTAGCGATTTTAACTGCAAGCTCCTCAAGAGTTTTCTTCCTCTTTTCACGGTAGCCACAGCTATCAACTGTAATTCTGTAATAATCCTTATCGCCCTTATTGCAAGCCATTGATGCAAGATACTGAATTGAGTCAATAGTTTCACCACGTCTGCCGATAATTACTCCAATTCCCTCACCGCTAATTTCAATAACTGCTCCGCCTTCAACCTCTGAAACTTCCACCTCAGCAACAACTTCAAGTTCCTTTAGAATTTCTCTAACGTAATCTGCTGCAACATGACCTTTAGTCTTTGGTGGTTCGTATGAAGCCTCAACCTTGAATTCGCCCTTAATCTTGCCGAAAATACCTTTTTTAGGTTCTTCAATAACTGTGAATGAAATAAGGGATTCTTCAACACCAAAGCTTGCTGCAGCTTCCTGCTTTGCTTCTTCAAGAGTTTTTGCTATAAAAACTTGCTGCATATTATACCTCTTTTCGTTTTATCAATCATCATTCGACTCGTCGTATACTTCGCCATATTTCTCTGCTTGACGGCGGCGTGCCTCGTTTATTATCTGTCTTTCAAGCGTTTTTTGCTGATTTCTTGAAAGTTTATCCTCTGCAGTAAGCTTTTCAGCTGGACGTGTCTTTACTCCGCCGTCCTGCAATGCCTGCTGCTGCTCGAGCATTCTCTGATACATAGAAGGTCTGCCCTTCTTTTTCCTCTTTAGCTTGTCTTTTTCGTTAAGCTTTGCTACGTATTCAGGTGTCATAACCTTGTTCAAAATAAGAGTTTGAATGAATGATGTAATGCTTGAAATAATCCAATAGAAACTTACCGCTGCTGGAAGTGTGAAACCAATCCAAACAGAAAGCAACGGCATACCGAGCATCATCAAGAACATTCCGTTACCCATAGTATTTGCTGCTTCAGGGTTCTTGCGCTTCATGTTCCACTGGGAATGAATTGAAATTAGGATATTGATAACACCGGAAATTATCGGTAAAATCATCAATAGATGTCCCCATTGCGGTACTTCACCGAGGTTAAGTCCAAATAGGTAGTTGTTAAACTCCCCGCACTTTTCAACAATTTCAGGGAAAGCACTGAATAAATCAGGCTGTTCTCTAACTGTTTGCATGATGAAAAGTTCAGCTCTGTAAGCGTTCCATGTTTGTCCAATACTTTCGATATAAGGCTTTGTAAGCTCTGAAAGCTGAGCAATCATATCGCTTGATGTTCTGAAAATATGTGTAAGCGGATTGTAAACTACTTCAATAACGCCGTACAAGAACACCATCTGTATAATCATAGGAAGACAGCTGCCTGCTGGGTTTGCACCCTCCTGCTCGTAGAGCTTCATAGTTTCTTCCTGTTGTTTTTCCTTGTTATCAGGGTATTTTTCCTTGATTTTATTGAGCTTTGGGGTTAGTGCTTGTGTTTTAGCTGTACTTTTTTGAGTCGATATAGACATTGGAAGTACTATAAGTTTAGTTACAATTGTAAATAAAATAATTGCTATACTATAATCCTGTATTAGATTATAGAAAAAGTACATTACCCAACCAAGAGGGTAACCGATAATATCACTAATAAATCCCATGTATTCCTCCATGTAAAAACATCATATTAAATTTTTTTGCCGTAATTTTCGCACTTTGCAGAGTTATTTCCTTTAAATCTGAAAGTGAATTTCCTCGGCACATAGTCAACTCCGCCAAGACTCCACGGATTGCACCTTAACAAACGGTTTCCCGCAAGCCAAAGTCCCTTAAAAGCGCCATGCATCATCAATGCGTCCACCGCATATGTAGAACAGCTCGGATAATATTTGCAAGTCGCCTTTCTTTTCATCGGCGACAAAATTTTCTTGTATATCTTGACCAAAAATATAAGTATATGTTTCATATCTAAGGTATCCCTCAATTAAACCATAAACTCCTAGTTTTCAATTCGTTAAACTTTATTTTTTAGATTTTCTTTTAAAGTTATTTTGTTTGAAGTCGAATGGCTTGTTCATTTCTTTTACGACTCTTGACTTCAAAAACCCCTCTATTTCGGTCGATTTAGAATGCACCGCAGCGTCCCTTGCCACTATGACAATGTCAAATCCGATAGGAAAAAATCTCTCAGCATTTCTATAAGCTGCTTTTATGACTCTCCTTGCCCGAACTCTGCTAACTGCTCCGCCGATTTTCTTCCCCGTAGTTATACCTAATCTGTTGACGGGCATTCTGTTTGGTCGAAAGTAAACTACCACACTAGAAGTGCCGATAGCCTTACCCTTTTTATATAGTAATAAAAAATCCTTGTTTTTATTTAAAACATCGGTAAATAACATATTTCTTACCCTTAAAACTTCTCATGCCTTATACATGAAAATGCTAATATTCCCCCACTAAACTCAATAAAACTTGAGCTTAGCAGGGTAATTAAGGTTTAGGCGAATTCAGTGGGATTGCCCCAACTGAAAGACTAATCCGACTAATGAGGCAACCGCATATGCGGGACATAAGTCGTGGTTTATAGACAGTTTTCAAGAAAATCTGCCTATAAAAAGAAAGACCACATTAAAGTGGTCAGCTCTTAGTGAGTTAGTCTAGCACGGCCCTTAGCTCTTCTGCGTGCCAACACTTTACGGCCATTCTTAGTAGCCATTCTCTTCATAAAGCCATGTTCCTTTTTTCTATGAAGTTTCTTAGGTTGATAAGTTCTTTTCATTCTAGTTTTCCTCCCTTCAAGCAAGTGTTATTATTTAAAAGCAACACTGCTCCTATCTGTTAATCTATAAGTCACTCCGCCATAAAACAGAGCAAACCCTTGCAATAATACATTATATATTCTGCTTAGCGTTATGTCAATAGATTTCAAAGAAAATTAATAAAAATATTTTTCATTTTCACCGAAAATGCCGAATTTCACCGTATATAATCATAAATAACAGCAAATTTGCTTTGCTGTATGAGGAATTCTTCACTAAACGTTGTATACATAAAAGAACGGTAAATTTCATTCGTCAGGTTTCGATATTTTCTATATTTTATATAGTATATAATATAAGCATTCAAAATTCAACATTCATAACTAAATTTATTATGAAAATTGCTATAAAAATGCTTGTAAAAAACCGCTTTTTATGATATACTTAAATAAGTGTTTTGCTGATTTGACTTTTCATAGGATTGATAGCTACAATCCTCCCTGAAATGACCTTAGCAAGCGTATTTGAGACTAATTTACTTTAGTCGGTTATGGAGGTTTTTTTGGATATGAACTCCTTTGTTGAGGTGTTTGAACACGTTAAAGATTATTTCAGAAATGAAACACAGTTATCTGAGGTTGCTATCAATCTCTGGATTAATTCTTTAAAACCTGTTCGTTTTGAAGGGAACACGGCAGTTTTCTTTGTTCCGTCTGATTTTCAAAGAGGTATTGTTCTAAAACAGTACGAGGCTATGCTTAAGGAAGCGTTTCTTGCTGTTTTGGGATTTGAGGTTGAAATTGAAATTGAAATTCCTGACGACGAGAATGTTCCTGTTAAAGAAATTAACTCAGAATCTAAACGTGCCGAGCTTGAAGCACAATTTCAAAGCGCTGAATATGAATATACATTCGACACATTTATTGTCGGTAGGTCTAACGAATTTGCTTACGCTGCTTGTACGGCGGTCGCAAATAATAAAAACAGCGCATACAATCCGTTATTTATTCACGGTCCGTCCGGTCTTGGCAAGACTCACCTGCTAACTGCTATTCAAAATGAGATTAAGCTAAATAATCCATCTTGCAATATAATTTACGTTAGCGGTGACAGCTTCACTAATGAAATGATTGGCGCTATCCGTACTGAATCAATGACTAAATTCCACGATAAGTACAGAAATGCTGATATTCTTCTTGTAGATGACGTTCAGTTTATCGCAGGTAAAGAATCCACGCAGGAGGAATTTTTCCACACATTCAACGAACTTCACAAGGTCGGAAAGCAAATTGTTCTTACCTCTGACCGTCCTCCAAAGGATATTAAAACTCTCGAGGATAGAATTCGTACTCGTTTTGAGTGGGGACTTATTGCAGACATTTCCACACCGGATTTTGAAACACGAATTGCTATTATTCGCCGTAAGGCTGAACTTCTCAATTTTGAAATGCCGGCCGATGTTGCAGAATTTATTGCAAACAGGCTTAAAACTAACATTCGTCAGCTTGAGGGCGCAGTTAAAAAGCTTAAAGCCCTAAAGCATCTTGCAGGAACCTCCCCTTCAATCACAATGGCGCAGAGCGTTATTAAAGATATACTTAACGATAACCAGCCTGTTCCTGTAACGGTTGAAAAGATTATTAAAGAGGTTTCTGGTATTTATTCCGTTTCTGCTGAAGATATTCGTTCAACGAAGCGTTCAGCAAGCATCTCCAATGCAAGAAAAGTCGCTATTTACATAGTCCGTGAAATTACCGGAATGCCCCTAAAATCAATTGGTGTTGAGTTTGGCGGACGTGACCATGCAACTATTGTTTACGCAATCCAAAGCATTGAAGATAACATGAAAATTGACAACTATCTAAAAGAAACTATCGAAGATACTATAAAAAATATCCGTGATAATTAATCTTTCAACACATCTTTAAACATAATGTTGAAAAAATTTAATTCTGTTTTTCTATGAATAATTTAAGCTTTGTTGTTTTTATGAAGCACTTTTCAACTTTTAACAAAGCGATATTTTAAACACTTAAACAGAACGCATCCGACCTCTAAAATCTGATTTCAACAAAACTTAAACAAACTTTAAACTTTAAACAGTGAGTTTTAAACCAGTTTAAACACTCAAAAATTTCTGCACATTTTGTCAACTTTGGCAGGTTGATAAAAAATATGCTTGAAGTTACAGATAAATCAACGTTAGGATTGTTTTCAATAGTTTCAACAGCCCCTACTACTAATACTAAATATTTATTATATTCTTTTGTTTTGTTTTGCAAATGAAAAGCACTGATTTTCATTCAAATAAAAAGAATATTGTTGAAAGGATAAATTCAAATGAAATTTATTTTCAATAAGCAAGAAATGGTTTCTGCTATTAATAACGTTACAAGAGCTATCTCCCCTAAGTCAACGCTCCCTGCTCTTGAGGGATTAAAGCTTCGACTTGATGAGAATGAGCTTGAGCTTACAGGCTACGACCTCGAAATTGGAATTATAACAACTATTAATGTTAAGTCAAATGATGTTGGTGAGGTTTTGTTTGAGGCAAAGCTTTTCTCCGATATTGTTAGAAAAATGTCATCTGAGGAAATTATGGTTGATATTGACTCAGCACTTAACGTTACAATTACAGGCGGCGTTACAGAATATAAAATTTCAGCTATGCCTGCTGATGAGTATCCTGAAATTCCGTCCTGCAAGAAAGAAAATGCTGTCACTATCTCGCAAAGCTTGCTTAAAAATATGATAGGACAAACTATATTCGCAGTTGCAACAAGCGATAATAAGCCTATTCTAAAGGGCGAATTGTTCGATATTGAAAATAATGTGTTTAATTTGGTTGCAATTGATGGATACCGTCTTGCTGTCAGAAGTGAGCAAATTCAAACTAATGACGACTATTACTTCGTTGTTCCAACAAAAACACTTTCAGAGGCGCTAAAACTGCTTAGTGACGATGATGAGCTTACTTGCACTATCTACACAAGCAGAAAGCATATTATTTTCGATATTTCCGGCTATCAATTGCTCTCTCGCTTGCTTGAGGGGGATTTCCATAACTATAAAGGTTCAATCCCAGCAGAGCATACAACGGAGATTATAGTAAATACAAAGAGCCTTATTAACTCAATTGAGCGATGCTCGCTTGTTATTAATGATAGGATTAAATCCCCGGTTAGATGTGTTTTTAATGATGGAAGATTGAAAATCTCCTGTACTACCTCTATCGGTAAATTCTCAGATGAGATGGAAGTTGATATTTCCGGGCCAATGGTCGAAATCGGTTTTAATAATCGCTATTTGCTTGAGGCTCTAAAGGCTACTGAAAGTGATAAGGTTAAATTGCTTATGAAGGGCGGACTTTCTCCGATGAAGATTGTTCCTCTTTCAGGTGATGGATTTGTGTTCCTTGTTCTTCCGGTAAGACTTAGAACTGAATAAATTAAGGAATAAACTAATGGAAAAATACGAACTAAAAATAGTTACTGAATATATAAAGCTTGATCAGCTTCTTAAATTTAGCGGACTTACCGAAACAGGTGGTTTTGCTAAGGAAGTTATTAAGGAAGGTCGAGTTAAGTTCAATGGTGAGGTTTGCACTATGCGTGGTAAGAAATGCCGTGCAGGTGATATTATTACTGTTGAACAGTATGAAATTCATGTGATTTAACTAATATTTTATTGAAAAGGGTGATAAATTGAGAGTGAATAGCATTTCAGTTGACGGTTATAGAAAACTGAAAGATATGAATTTGAAATTTCACCCATCAATGAACATTATTACAGGTAAAAATGCTGTCGGTAAGACAAGCCTTATTGAAGCAATCTGGCTTTGCAGCGGCTGCAGGAGCTTTAGAGGCTCTAAGGATAAGGATTTTATAAACTTTGATGAGAGAACTGCCTCGATAATACTTGAATTTGAGGACAGTTTTAGGCCACAAAAGATTGAATTTTACGTCGACCGTGAGAATATAAAGGATAAGAAAATACTGCTTAACGGCGTTAAACTTCCATATATGTCAAGGCTTTTCGGGAATTTGAAGTGCGTGGTTTTTACGCCAGATGATTTGGAACTTGCAAAGGGCGCTCCTGATAAGCGCAGGAATTTTCTTGATTTGGCTGTTTCGCAGATTAAACCGAGCTACCTTTCGGCGCTAAATAGGTATCATTCAGCACTTGAACAGAGGAACGCTCACCTAAAAAACATGGCTTTTAACAATAACTTTACGACTATGGATATTCTTAATTCATGGGACGGCGTTGCAAAGGCCGGCGCTTATATTTCAGTTTTAAGGCAGATGTATTGCGAGGAATTGAATGAGTATACTTCAAAGATTTATTCAAATTTGACCGATGGAAAGAAAACGCTATCGTCATATTCTTCAACGGTTTATGATGAATTGTCGGGGAAATATGACTATCATAACAACGAGCTTTACGGCGGTTATTTGAAAAAGCTTTACTACTCACATAATAGCGATATTAAGGTTGGATTTACTCAATATGGTATCCACCGTGATGATATTTCAATACAAGTTAATGACGTCAGCTTGCGTGATTATGGTTCGCAAGGGCAAAAAAAATCTGCTGCTATTTGCTTGAAACTTGCAGGTGCAGATATTCTTGTGAAAGAAACAGATGAATCTCCGGTTATTTTGCTTGATGACGTGCTTAGTGAGCTTGACTGCGACAGGCAGAGGTTTCTTATAAACTCGCTTGGGGATTTTCAAGTGTTCGTTACGTCTTGCGAACTTTCTGCTATAAAGGGAGTTTGTGAGGAGATGAATGCGGAGATTTTTAACATTGGAGTTTCAGATTTTATGGACTAAAGTTCAACATTTTGCTTCGCAAAACCGTCTAAAACTCCAAGTTTTGTAAAGATAGTTAAAAGCTAACGTTTTTAGCATTGGAACGGCAAAAACTAAGTCGAAACGAAAGCTTTAAACAGCGAAAATCTTGGGTTTACTAAAGAGGGCTGTTCGTCCCGTCGTGCTCAAAACATCGGAACGGCAAGAACTAAGCCGAAACTAAAAAAAGGAGTGAGGGGTATTTATTTGCATTTGGGACAGGAGCAAATTGTTAGAAATAGAGATATTATTGGTATTTTTGATATAGAAAACACATCTATTGGCAAAGGTACGAGGGACTTTCTTGCAAAAAGCGAACGTGACAAGAAAGTAATAACTGTTTCTTATGAAATGCCTAAATCATTCATAGTATGTGTTGATGAAAACGGTAATGAAATTACGTATATATCTATGATTTCAGCTTCAACGCTGAGAAAAAGATTATTAAACGGAGGTTAATATAAATTGGCTAACGAAAATTTAAACGAAGAACTAAACTTAAATGAAAAATCCCTTGTAACAGAGGCGTATGACGCTGACCAAATTCAGGTTCTTGAGGGACTTGAGGCGGTAAGAAAGCGTCCGGGAATGTACATTGGCTCGACAGGCCCAAAGGGACTTCATCACCTTGTTTACGAAATAGTGGATAATGCGATTGACGAGGCTCTTGCAGGATACTGTACGGAGATAATTGTTGATATTTTGCCGGGCGATATAATCAGCGTTTCTGACAACGGACGTGGTATTCCTACGGGTATTCATCATACTGAGGGGATTTCTGCTGCGACTGTTGTTTACACAATACTTCACGCAGGTGGTAAGTTTGGTGGAAGTGGATATAAAGTTTCCGGCGGTTTGCACGGCGTTGGTGCGTCTGTTGTAAACGCCCTTTCGGAATGGCTTGAGCTTACCGTTTATAACGGCAGTGAGGTTATGTTCCAAAGGTTTGAACGTGGTAAGTATGATAAGGAAATTGAAGTTATTGATAAAACTGAATTAACAGGCACTACTGTTAGATTTAAGCCGGATAGTGAAATATTCGGGGAAAGCACAGTTTTCGATTACGAAATTCTTTTAAAAAGGCTTCGTGAACAGGCGTTCCTTAACGCTGGAATTAAAATTGTATTCTCTGATAAGCGTGATAAAAACGAAATTGTTTCCGAAAACCTTTATTACGAGGGTGGAATTAGGCAGTTCGTTGAGCATATCCATAAGACAAGAGGCCTTGATTCGCTGTTCCCTGATGTGGTTTACATTAGTGGTGTAAGTGGCGATTCTACGGCAGAAATTGCTTTCCAGTATAACGACAGCTACAACGAGCTTGTGATGTCGTTTGCAAATAATATTCATACTACTGACGGTGGTACGCACGAGGTCGGATTTAAAAACGCACTCACTAAGGTTATAAACGAGTACGGTAAGAAATTCGGGCTGCTTAAGGATAGCGACAGCAAGCTTTTGGGCGATGACGTTCGTGAGGGAATTACGGCGATTATCTCGGTTAAGCTTACGGATTGTGAGTTTGAGGGGCAGACAAAGGGCAGACTTGGTAACCCTGAAGTGAGTCCGTTTGTTGAAAAGATTGTCTACGAAAAGCTCATGAACTATCTTGAGGAAAATCAGTCAATTGCTCGTATGATTTTTGACAAGTGCTTGGACGCTTTGCGTGCTAGAGAGGCTGCAAAGAAAGCAAGAGAAACTGCAAGAAGAAAGTCAGCAATGGAAAATGCCTCACTCCCTGGCAAGCTTGCCGACTGTTCGGAGCATGACATTGAAAAGACTGAAATTTACATAGTCGAGGGAGATTCTGCTGGCGGCTCTGCAAAGAGTGGCCGTGACAGACGTTATCAAGCAATACTTCCACTTTGGGGAAAAATGCTTAACGTTGAGAGGGCAAGAATTGACAAGGTTTACGGAAATGAGAAGCTAATGCCGGTCGTAACTGCGCTCGGCACTTCAATTGGTGAGGATTTCGATATCGAAAAACTCCGCTACGGAAAAGTTATTATTATGGCCGATGCCGACGTTGACGGTGCGCATATTAGAACGCTTTTGCTTACATTCTTCTTTAGATTTATGAAGGAGCTTGTGTCTAACGGGAATATTTATATTGCCCAGCCACCGCTGTTTAAGGTTTCAAGAGGAAATCAAGTTTACTACGCATACTCTGATGAGGAGCGTGATATGTATATTGCCAAAATCGCAGGCGAAAACGGCTTAAAATCGGAAGTTCAGCGTTATAAAGGTCTTGGTGAAATGGACCCTGAACAGCTCTGGGAAACAACCATGAACCCAGAAACACGCACAATGCTAAAGGTTACCCTCGAGGACGCAGCCGCAGCTGACGAAACATTCACAATCCTAATGGGCGACAAGGTTCAACCTAGACGTGAATTTATCGAGAAAAATGCAAAGTATGTTAGGAATTTGGACGTATAGATAGTTAAAAGCTAACGCTTTTAACATTGGGAGTTTCAGACTTGTTGGACTAAAGCCCAACATTTCACTTCGTGAAACCGTCTAAAACTCTGGGTTTGTGCAGATATTTAAAAGCTAACGCTTTTAACATTGGAAGTTTCAGACTTGTTGGACTGAGCAGCGTGAATGTAACCATTCACACGTCAAATTTGCGATGTCAAGAGGAACTCTTGACATTATGCAAACAACCGTCTAAAACTTCAAGTTTGTGCAGACCTTATACAACTCGCCCGTGGGATACGACATTTATTGAATTAACGTACAAAAAACCATGGGGTTAAAACCAAACAACCGTTGAACGTGCAATGCGTTGGGATATGGTGCGACAAACATATTTGTTAAAAAAATCGTTGGTTTGTGCAAAACCAAAAAAACCCGAAAACGTGCGAAAAGGAGATTTAATGGACAATTTGAACATCAACTATATTATAACAAAACCTCAAATCGAGGCGGCTTATATTCGCTTTCAAAGGCAATATATGTTGAAAAAATCTTATATTTTTGCATCACTTTTCTTGGTTGCAACGGTGGTAAATGTGATGAGCGTTGTTAAAAACCCTGATTTTACTTTCTGGGATACTTGCTATCGGCGATAGGTCTTGGGTTTATGGCAATATCGCTGCTTCGCACTAAAATTCAGCGAAAACAGTTCCTTAACTCGATTGAGGGGATTGATGATGAGAGCTACATCACTCATGTTTCGGACACAGAAATAACTATCCAAAAAATGCGGACGACCTTTACGAATACGATCGTAAAACCGACGAAGAAAGAGCGGTTAATATTGAGCCTACCGTGCTTATTTTGGTGAAGATATTGAGGTTTTGGACGCTGAGGATATAAGCCAGGTGTATGAAGTTAAGCGAAATTTCTACATAATTCCTAAGTCGGCGATTGGCGAGAGCCTAAACAAAATGTATGAGATTTTTAACAAGAATGAAGTTAAAGTAATATCGGTTAAATAAATTGGAAAAAGGTGAATATTTTGTCAGAATTACTACCAAAAATGATAGATGTTGATATTAATAAAGAGATGAAAGACTCCTTTTTGGAGTACTCCATGTCGGTTATTGTATCACGTGCGCTTCCTGATGTTCGTGACGGATTGAAGCCTGTTCATAGACGTATTATCTATACGATGTATGAGGCAGGACTTACTCCGGATAAGAAATATTTGAAGTGTGCAGCGACAGTCGGTGACGTGCTTCGGTAAGTACCACCCACACGGCGATGCGTCGGTTTATGATGCGCTTGTAAGAATGGCGCAGGACTTTTCTTTGAGGTACCCTCTCTGTTGACGGACATGGAAACTTCGGTTCTGTGGACGGTGACCCACCGGCTGCTTACCGTTATACTGAAGCGAAGATGGCAAAGATTGCGCTGGAATGGTTACTGACATCAACAAGGAAACTGTTGACTATATGCCAAACTATGACGACCGTTTGAAAGAACCGGTTGTTTTGCCTAGTAAAATTCCAGCGTTGCTCGTCAACGGCTCGGTGGGTATTGCTGTTGGTATGGCAACAAATATCCCTCCTCATAATTTGAGTGAGGTTATTGATGCCATTGACGGTTGATTGCAAAATCCTGACTGTACTCTTGATGAAATTAAGTGGAGTGCATTAAGGGACCGGACTTTTACCGGCGGTATAATCATGGGTCATGCGGGTATGCGTGCAGCGTATGCTACCGGTCGTGGTAAAAATTACGCTCCGTTCGCAAACTACTGTTGAGGAAATTAAGGGAAGAAACTGCATTATCGTGCATGAACTTCCTTATATGGTTAATAAGGCAAGACTTATTGAAAGTATTGTAAACTACGCAAAGGAAAAGCGTATTGAGGGTATCCACTTTATCCGTGACGAGTCTGACCGTGATGGTATGCGTATTGTTATCGAAATAAAGAGGGATGCTATACCAAATCGTGTTTAACAAGCTTTTCTCCTACACTCAAATGCAGGAAACTGTCGGCGTTATACAGCTTGCGCTTGTAAACGGAATTCCAAAAGTACTTACTTTGAAGCAGATGCTTGAGCAGTATTTGCTCCATCAGGAAGATGTAATTCGCAGACGTACAGAGTTTGACTTGCGTAAGGCTAAGGAAAGAGCGCATATTTTAGAGGGACTTGTTGTCGCAATTCATAATATTGACGAAGTTATTCAAATTATGAAAACTTCTTAGAATATCCCAGAAGGCAGAGTGCGTTTGCAGGATAGATTTTCTATTAGTAAGGCGCAGTCTGAGGCAATTGTTCAGATGACAATTGGCCGTCTTACAGGCCTTGAAGAACAGAAAATCATTGATGAAATGAACGAACTTCATGTAAAAATTGCCGAATATGAGGCAATTCTTGCAGACGAGAATAAGATTAGAGAGATTATTTCTGAAGAACTCGGCGTAATTAAGAAAAAATACGGCGATAAGAGAAGAACGGAAATCCAAGAAGTTAGCGGCGAGGTTGACATTGAGGACCTTATTGTTGAGGAAGATAATGTTGTTACGCTCACTTCAATTGGCTATATCAAACGTCAGCCTGTTGATGACTATAAGCTTCAAAAGCGTGGCGGCAGGGGCGTTTCGGGCATGAAACAGCGTGAAGAGGACTTCGTTAGCGAGATGTTTATTGCCTCTACACATGACAATATTCTATTTATTACCAACAAGGGAATTATGTACAAGCTAAAGTGTTACGAAATTCCTAGCGGTTCAAAGCAGTCACGTGGAACAAACGTTGTGAATATTCTCAATCTTTCTGAGGGCGAGAAGATTGCAGCGATGATAAAAATGCGTGATTTTGAAGAAGGCAAATACATTGTAATGGTCACAAAGCATGGAAAAATCAAGCGTACATCGCTTTACGATTATAGAAATGTGCGTAAGAATGGACTTATTGCAATTGGCCTTATGGAAGGTGATGAAATTGCAGGCGTTCGCATGACTAGCGGCGACGACCAGTTGATTATTGCAACAAGAAATGGCGCAGCAATTCGCATTGAGGAACAAAAACTCCGTAAAATGGGACGTTCAGCGCATGGTGTTCGTGCAATTAAGCTTCGTGGAAATGACGAGGTTGTTTCAATGGCGAGAATTCGTGAGGGAGCAACTGTGCTTACAATTTCTGATAAGGGACTTGGCAGACGCAGCGAAATTGACAGCTACCGTATCCAAAACAGAGGCGGTTATGGACTCATGAACTACAAGGTTTCTGAGGAAAAGGGCTATGTTTGTGGTATTAAGGTCGTTGACGAAACTGACGATATTATCATCATTTCAAATGACGGTGTAGTTATTCGTATCAGAACTGAGGATATGCGTGTTATGGGCAGATACGCTACGGGCGTTCGAGTAATGCGTGTCAAGGACGATGTTCGAGTGGTTACTTTCACAAGAGCAGAGCGTGACGAAAATGAGGAAGTTGCTGCGATTGAACAGCCGTCAGAAGAAGAACTTCAAGCTGAAATTGAGGCTGCAAATGCCGAAGAAAGTAAGGAAGTTGTTGTTGCCGATGAGCCAACAGACGACTCAGACGATGAATAAATATTCTAGCGAGAAAGCAGGCGAAAACGCATGAAGAAATTTTTAAATTACCTGCTGTACGTGCTTGCAAGCGTAGGTTTTCAGGCGATTTACTGGTACGTAACGTTTAAAGTTATTACGCCGTCATGGCTTACGTTTGTAACGCCTGTGATATTGCTGATGCTCTATTTTGCGCTTCATAAGGAGGCGTTGGAGAGGAAGTATATCAGCAGTTTTATGCTGCTTTTGACGGTGGGAATTATCCCGCTGGCAATTGGTGGGTTGGGATACTTGGTGTATTTGCTCTCGCCGACACTTCAAGCGCCGGTCGACAATATGGCGGCTGAAATCTCGCTCCCAGCAGGGTATGGATTTATAGTTTTATGCACGAAATTGATTTTCACAAGTGTGTACATCACGATTTTTGGGGGAATTTTGTGGATAAAGCAGGTTTGCAGCGAGCGACGAACTCGGCACTCTGAGTGATTTTACAAATAAAAAACGGTTCTGAAGTTTAAACTTTCAGAGCCGTTTATTTTTATCCATTTTTAGAATAAACCAAAATTTGAAATGCGATTTCCGTTACAAGATTTTGCAATGAGCGAAGCCTTGAAGCACCGTCTTTTGGGGACTTGTAGTAGTACGGAGTCATTGAAAAGAGGTTCTCGATGTCCTCGCTTGAGGTGAGGTTGATGCTGTCGGAAACAAGGATTTTCTCCCTCAAAGTGAAGCCCTCAAGTTCGTAATCCTTGACCTCGTTTAGGTAAGGATTTTCATAGACTACCGATTTAAGCCCGAACAAATGCCTCTCGTCTGGGATTGCCATCACCATAAAAGCCCCATTTTTCAGTACTCTTGCGTACTCGCTGCCCGAATACGGTGCGAACATTGTCAAGAGCAAATCCACCGAATTATCGGCAATCGGAAGATGAAAAGCGCTTGCGACAGCGTAGGTTATCTGCCCGTTTGGGTTTCGTCTTCCTGCGTAGTCGAGCGCAAACTTCGAGATGTCAACCCCCGTAATATCGGGGTTTAGACCGTTTTTATGCAAAGCCTCCGACACGGCGAGGGTGTAATACCCCTCCCCACAACCAGCATCAAGCAGGACGGGATTTTGGGTAGGTTTTTGGCTAATAGCCGTAGAAACGGTTTCCTGAACTGCCCTCTGAAGTGCCGAATAATAGCCTTTGTCAAGGAAATTTCGGCGAGAACGCACCATTAGCTTGTTGTCACCGGGAAGTGCCGAGTTCATCTGCTTTTGCGTTAAAAGGTTGACGTAACCGCTCTTTCCCTTGTCGAAGGAGTGACCTTTCTTGCATTTAAAGGCGTTGTCGCTTAAAAAAAGCTCTGATTTGCAGATGGGACAGCGAAGAATTGCCATAAAAAACACCTCTGAAAAATAGAGAATTGTACGTCAGTCGTGTACAATTCTCTAGCGTTTTAGTTTTTGATTTAAAGACCTTTACATGTCTTGGAGAAGATTAAAATTGAGATTATAATGCAGAAAATCTGAATGATATTCACCGAAAGAGTGAACCCAAAAGCCACTTGGAATACGATTAAATCAAGTATGGCTGGGGAATTGGTCGAAAGTCCGACCGTGTAGCCTTTTGCGAGCCAAGACAGAAAAGGCACGTCCTTAATTAGAAAAGCAAGTCCGCTCCCAACTACTATTCCAGCAAGCAGGAAAAATAAAAATGCAATAGTCTTTTTGAGTCCCTTTGTCATGTGAAAAGCTCCTTACCTATTAATATTTCGCCAATTCAGGCAGTGGTTTTGCAATGCATATATTACTAGATGTATTATTTTAAGATAGCAATTATTCAATTCCACGATAGTACAAGCCACGAGTAATGTCGTTCTTTGAAGATGTCCCAACTCCGGAAAGATATTCGGACAAAGTCCTATTAACACTCTCCCCCGTTTCGTCGGTGAACATAAGCAGGAAGAAGGAAACGTCACGAACCTCACGAAGTCGGTCCGCCATATAAAGATTTTCGCTATTTAGAATTTGCGAGGTTGTGCCATCGCAGATTACTTTGAATTTTCTGCCCGTCCTGTCGTGAAGATAGCGATTATTCGGGGATTTTCTGCACTCAGCGCAGGTTTTCACGTTTCTAATAGGGCAATTCCTCGTCAGCATTAACGGAAGATTTCCGCTAACAATTACGCCGTATTTCATGAAATCGCCGAGTTTTGAGATTTGAGTAAGTTTCGCCTCAAAGGAAATAACGGCGTCGTTCATGCCGTATTCAGCGAAGTTTTTCATTGCACTAGAGTTTGAAATATTCAATCCAAAGCCGCCGTGCAAAGTAAATCCGAGTGATTTTCCGATCCTTAAATGTGATACGTTCTGGCAGTAAAGATGCTCAAACCCGTTTTCACGGAGCTGCTTTAACTGAAGAATTTCGCAATCTTGGTTAATGGTGTAGCGTGGAAGTTCGCAAATGATTTTCTGAGTTAGCGAGTTGTCCGAAATTTTAAGGCATTCTTTTACTGGCAGTATAATAAACTGAAGCTTTTCAAGCACCTCGTCAGAGATGCCGTTTAGTTGTTCAGCAGTCCTTATTTGTATTCTAAATTGCGGGATTTTTATATTCAAAAGCTTAGGGAAAGTTGTCGGATAGTTGGAGTTTATGGTGTACTTTGGGGTGTTAGCCTCTACCCTTGCGCTGTCGAGCGACGAGGTAACTTCTCGGCGAAGACGGTTAAATTCCGCCGCCGAAATCATTAGTCCGTCCTCAATTTCGCCCTCAACTCCGCCGAAAGAATAGATTGTGTCGCCTAGCTTTGAGAGCTGCTTTTCAGCAGATGCCATATCGCTCGGACGGTTTATTGCCGCCTGCGGAACATTGCCGTAAACTGTTGCTGAGTTGCCCTCGCTGTCCGTGGCACAAAGACAAACCCTCTCTCCCGCCTTAGCGGTTAGCTTGAAGTGAATTGCGCTGGATTTCCGCTCCTTTGCGTAAAGCCTTGCAAGCTCTGGCAAGACGTCATTTGCCGAAACAACGTCATCTTTGCCCCTCACGCCGAACATTTCCGAAGAAATCTCGCCATCAAGTAGTTGCCGTAGCCGCTTCTGAAAAATACTGTACGAAGATTTTCCTCATCGGAAATGCCAACTTCGCCGTGGTCGATGGCATTTCGATAGACCTTAACGGCGGCAGCAACGTACTCAGGACGCTTCATTCTCCCCTCAATTTTGAAAGAGGTCACGCCACAGTCGATAAGCTCAGAAACCCTCTGACTAAGGGACATATCCTTGAGGGATAAGTCGCAGCGCTTATCGCCCTCGACTGCCGAAAACGGAAGTCTGCACGCTGGCGCAAAGCCCTCATTAGCGCTTCTGAGCCAAATCATCGTACTCATATAGCACTGAACTGAACGCTCATGTAAAGAGCGTGATAAATGCTCTCGACTCATCGCTGGCGGAGCAAAGCTCTTCCAGCTGATTTTTCGACATTTCTCTTGCGGCGACAATCGGGATAAAGCTCATTTCTTTTGCAAAAAGTGCGCCCTCTTTTGTATGGATTGTCATTTGAGTTGAGGCGCACGTTCCGGCATTTCAGGAATACTTCGCCATTTTTGGTAACGCCTAAATCTTGAATTATCAACGCATCAACGCCGATTTCTCCGGCAAGTTTCAGCGTTTTTTCAACCTCAGCAGTCTGCTCGTCAAAGATTATCGTGTTGACTGCAAGATACACCTTAACCATGTGTAAATTGCAGTATTTTACTGCCTCTAAAAGCTCATCATCGCTGAAGTTTTTTGCGTTTTGCCTAGCCGAAAAGGACTTTGCGCCCAAATAAGTATCGCATCTGCGCCAGTGCGAACGGCAGTGTAATTACGGACTCAAAGCTTCCCGCACGGAGCAAGAAGTTCGATTTTGTTTTCGCTTTGCCTTGCTCGTTCCCAAGCTTTTGCCTTGACAAAATAATCAGCCCTTTCCTAGTAAAGCCTCGCCGCTATTGGAGTATTAATCCTTAGAGTGACGTGCGTTTACATCGTCAACAGTTTGCTTTAGCTTGATGACCTTTATCTCGTTTTCAAGGCTTAAAACCTTAGTTTTGAGCATCTCAATCTCACGATAAGCCTCGTCACGTTCAAGCCTTGCACGTCCCGCATCATCAACATAATCCTTGATTTGCGTGCGAATATTGTCGATACTTTCGCTCGCCTTGTACGCCTCGTCCATGTATGAAAGCGCAGACATGACAGCAGCCATTGGGAGATTAATATTGCTGTTGGTCGCAACCATGTCGTTAATCTGCTTGTCCAGCCTTTTAGCGAGGGTTATAACATAACTTGGTGAATCGTCGGTGTTTATGGTGTAATTTTTACCACAGATGGTGACTGTCACTCGATTATTCATGCGAATTTACCGCCTTTCAATTTAACTAGTTATTTTCATTATACAACATATTTCGCTATTTTGAAAGGGTAAATGCAAATTTTTGTGAGGAAAATAACTTTTCTAAACTGCGGTTTTTAGAACTTTCAGATATTAAACGCTATTAGGATTTAGTCCTATTAGCTGTTTAATTGGGAAAGTTTGCTCTAAAGCAGCAAATAGGATAAAGTCCTAATAAGCAGAAAATCGCTAATCGGACTTTGTCCTATTAAAAGAATTTACGCTTAAATCCCCATAAAATCGAGGTTATTCCCTATTGTTACTTCTGGATTTCCGTATGTAAATCCTCTGGTGGATAGTTTTCAAAATCGACGCTGTTATAGGTTTCGTGTACTTTCCGTGAGTGAAAACGCAGTCCATAAATTCCTGCGCCTTTGTCACTTCGGATGAAGAAATACTGGCTGTTGCGTTGATATTTGCTGACATATATCCGTTCGGCTGAACGCCACAGAGATGTTTTCCACTCGAAAAAGTCAAGGTCAATCGACATAGAGAGCGGCTCGAACTAGCCGTCGTGGCGGAAGGAGATCTGACGTTTTCTGAGCTTGTTCTCGTCAGTAGAAGAGTACATCGAAAACAAATTCGTAGCTTGGGAACTCGTATATTCCACTGGTGAAAACTAAATGTTGCTGTCACTGATTGTTACTACCTCATCGGTGTAATCGGTGTAGTGGAACGGTTGATTTTGAGGTTGTTGTGGAGCTGAAGGTAATGACAAATTCGCCAAGAGTCTTGTATGAATACTACCGGTTTGTGAATAGGTAGTAACTGGGTTACAATTCCTCGTATTTTACGGCGCTTATGACACTCGTCGTAGCCTGTAATGGAGTAAACGGTGAGGTTGAGTTTGTGAATTTTATCGTCATAAACGTCATAGCCCTCGCTGAAAGATTTGCCAATTTCGTGTTCAATAAAGCTGTCGAAAATTTTCCCCTTTGGAGCAGCGCCAAAGGTTGTGCCGTTAAACTCAAACGTCCCAAATTGCTCGGTAAGAGTCATTTCGTCCCACTTTGGAATAGGGTGGGTTTCCGCATTTGTCGGTGGAGTTGTGCCGGTTACGGCAGTAGTTGTTATTATTATATCCTCGCCGGATGTAACCACTTCAAACCCCGAAAAATCGGTGCTTGGAGATGCTTGCGTGGCGACTTGGGTAGAGGCGTTTAGCGTTTCTTCGCCTGTTTGTTCGACAGTTACCTCGTAAGTTGCAGAAGGCCCACTTTCATTCGAGGCAGGCGTTGTTTCGTGTGAAATAGGCACTTCCCCGTTTGGAGAAAATTTCACAATAAGCAGAAGTGCTGCGCAGATAGCGGCAAGCGAGCTAATGGCTGGAATTATGTTTTTTCTTGCAATTTTAGGCTGGGAGTCAAGGGCGATTTGTGCCTTTAAATCATCGATTACGCTTTGTTTTGGGAGCATTTGTTCACGCATACGTTCAATATCTTTTTTATTCATAAAGTTCTCCTTTCTCAAGCAATGCTTTCAACTTTTCCCTGCCTCGTTTTAGATGAATACGCACTGTTCCCTCTTTCTCTTTAAGGATTTCGGCGATTTCGGCGCAGGAAAGCTCCTCAAAATAGTACATACAAATAGGTATGCGATATTTTTCCGGGAGGGTAAGAATTGCCGTGTGAAGCTCGTTCTCCTCATGAGCAGAAAATTCCGTTATTAGCTCGTTTGCTGCGTCAAGAGGGAGATTTCTTTTGTTCTTATTTGCCGTTTTTTTGCAGTAATTCAGCGTTGTGCGGATAAGCCACGCTTTTATATAATTTTCGTCTGTCGTGTTCGGCGGAGTGCGAAAATACGCCAAAAACACCTGCTGATACACGTCGTCGGCATCGGCACGGCAGACGGAGTTTGACATTGCAATGCGGTAAACCGTCGGCGTGTATTTTTCTATGATTTCATCGATATTTTTCATGCATTCGCCTCTTTTCTATATGTCAAAAAAGTACTTTCATTAATAAATACTTTTAGGCAAGCAAAATGTTACAGTCTGTTTTAAATTTTTAGGAAGTTTTGAGTTGATAAAAAATCCGCTAAACTGAAATTTAACGGATTTTAAAAAATTATTCTATTATAATATTGTAGAAAAATGCGTACTCTTCCTCTGGCTGAACGCAGATTGCATGGGGTTTTTCCTCAATCGCAGGGAATGCGTCATCGAAGAAAGACGGCACGCTCGACCATGGTTCAAGGCAAACAAAATTCGCATCATCTCTTGCAGGCGACCACACGGCTATGCAGTCGGCATCAGGAAATTCAAGGCGAACGCTCCTTGCGGATTTGTTGCTTTTTAGCGTGATAAATGAGGATTTTGGGGCATCTTTCATGATAACGTCATACTTGAAAAGCTCGTGCGTAAGAGCAAGAACACTCTCGTTTTCTAGGATGACCCTCTCCCCGTCGCCGTCAGGGATTTCTTGCACAATATCCTCAGCTTCGCCGTAAACTACGGAATAATCGCTGAAATCCTCCCCCTCTTCAAGCGGACAGTTGAAAGCAGGGTGACCGCCAACGTAGCAGTACATATTAGTTTCGCTGTTATTTTCGGCTGTGTAGGTGACTTCAAGCTTGTTTCCGATGATTTTATAGGAAACGCTGAAGGTAAATTCGTATGGATAAACGCTTAGCGTATGCTCGTTTGAGGATAGCGAAAATACGACAAAACTATCCCCACGGCAGATTATATCAAACTCCATATCACGAGCGAAACCGTGATTCCATGGCATTTCGTACTCTTTTCCATCGGCTGTATATTTCTTATCCTTTACCGAGCAGATGAACGGAAAAAGCACCGGCGAGTGCCTTGCCCAAATATTTTTGTCTGCTTGCCAGATATATTCAACGCCGCTTGCGTCCTTGAGAGAGCAAAGTTCTGCTCCAAGTGTGTCAAATTCGGCAGTTAGTGAGTCTGAGGATATTGTAATTTTCATAGTTGTAATCATGCTTTTTAGGGAGTTCCCTTGAAAAAAGCCGTCCTTTCTTAAACAAAATTAACACTCTAATTGTAACCATTATATATTGTTCGTAACAACTTTTCAACCATCTTTTAGAAAGTTTGTGCAATAATTCGTTTTTAATTGTCACCTTTATAGAAAATATAGGTTGACAATGAGAGGAGATATGCTATACTTCGATTAAATTCATAAAAGGTGGTTACTTTATGTCGCAAGCATTATCAAAAAAATGGAGCGTTAAATCAATGACTTTTACGGCGTTATTTGCCGTTATAATCGCAATTTGCTCGTGGATTTCCGTGCCAACGGTCGTGCCTTTCACACTTCAGACGTTCGGCGTTTTTTGCGCAGTCGGTTTCCTTGGAGGGAAAAGGGGAACGGTGTCGGTACTGATTTACATAATCCTCGGTGCTATCGGAATACCCGTATTTGCTGGGTTTAGTGCAGGTGCAGGCGTTCTTTTCGGGGCGACTGGCGGGTATATAGTCGGATTTTTGGTGTTGACGATTTTTTGCTGGGCGACGGAAAAATTGTTCGGGAAAAAACTTCTTGTCAGCATAATTTCGATGGCTGTCGGACTTTTCTTATGTTATGCAGTCGGAACTGTTTGGTTCATGGTGGTTTACGCAAGAAGCAGCGAGCCTGTGGGTGTTGGAATGGCGATTTCTTGGTGCGTTCTGCCATTTGTTATACCGGATTTAATCAAGATGGGGCTTGCAATTTTTGTTACGAACAGGCTTGCAAAGTATGTCAGGGCTTAGGATACGTCCGCATCATGGGCTTTGCGTTTCTTTCTTTGAGGGGAAGGGGTATAGCGACAAATTTTCCTCTCATATGTGGAAGATTTCTAAGATGATGGAGGAAGAAAACCCCGAAATTACGTTGGTTTTGGATTATGACGAGATTTGCACGGAATGTCCGAACATTTCTAAGAAAAGGTGCGGAAAGGCGTTATGCTACGACAAAAGGGTGCTAAATTTCTGCGAAATATCAGCAGGCGAGAGCTTAAACTGGCTGGATTTTAGAAAGACCGTGTGGGAGCGAATTGTCCTAAAGGGCAGACTTTTCGAGGTTTGCGGGGACTGCGAATGGTACTATATTTGCTCTAAAAAGCAAGATGAAAGCAGGGAATAGCTCCCTGCTTTTTTTAAAAATTCGCCGATGAATTTGCCGCAATTTATTTTTCCTTGATTTAGGCAAAAAAATGAGTATAATTAAAGGTAACTATTATCATTTAGGAGATTGTCATGAACAGGACAGCCGAAAAAATCCTTGAAATTCTCGAAAAAAATTGTGGGCAGAGCATTTCGGGGGAGAAAATTGCCGAAGAAATCAACGTTTCACGCAATGCCGTTTGGAAAAATGTCAAGCTTTTGCAAGCTAAGGGCTATAATATTTCTGCCGTTACTAATAGGGGCTACGCTCTTTCTGAGGACACGGATTTGGTTAATGAAATGTCGATTAGAGCCGAGATTAACGGGAAAAACTGCAAATTTGGGCAGGAAATTCACGCTTACAACTCGGTTAGTTCAACAAATGATGTTGCAAAGGACCTTGCGCAAAAGGGTGCGGCAGAGGGGACAATAGTTGTCGCTGATAATCAGAATTCAGGCAAGGGGAGAATGGACAGACCTTTCTTTTCGCCTGAAAATTCAGGTGTTTATATAAGTATCGTTCTGCGTCCGAAAATTGCCCTTGAAAAGTCGCTGTTTATAACGACTTGCGCAGCTGTCGCTGTTGCACGCACGATTGAGCGATTGACATCGCTACGTGCTGAAATTAAGTGGGTTAACGATGTTTATGTGGGCAAAAAAAAGGTTTGCGGAATACTTACGGAGGCGGCGCTTGACTTCGAGAGCAGGGGGCTTCAGTATGCAATTCTTGGCATTGGAGTAAACGTCCGCACAAAAGATTTCCCAGAAAATATTAAGGATATTGCAACCTCGATTTTTCTTGAAAGCGGGGTTGAGGTTAGACGAAGCACGTTTATCGCAACGCTGCTTGAGGAGTTTGAAAAAGAGTACGCAAACCTTGAAAATGCGGACTTTTTGCAAGAGTACAGAAATCGCTCGAACGTGATTGGCAGAAGAATTACCGTCATTAGCGGCGCTTCAACCGAGGAGGCTACGGCGATTGAAATTGACGAGGAATTCCGACTTGTTGTGAGGACTGAGGAGGGTGAGGTTAAAACGCTTAATTCCGGCGAGGTAAGCGTTCGTGCGATGAATAATTAAGTTGAAAAATCTCGCTAAAATCAAAAGGAGGGCTGTTGTTTGATTAGAGTTGTTATTGCTGATGATTTGCTTATTCTTAGGTCGGGATTAAAAGCCATTTTGGAGCAGGCAGATGGGTTTGAAGTTCTCGGACTTGCCTCAAACGGCAGGGAGGCTTACGAGCTTGCTAAGGAGCATAGCCCTGATGTTGTTCTAATGGATATGAGAATGCCGGAGTTTGACGGGGAAATGGGGATTTCCCTCATAAAAGGGGAAATGCCTGAAATTAAGGTGCTGGTGCTTACTACCTTTGACGATGAGCAAACTATTTCAAAGGCGGTTTCTAGCGGTGCAGACGGATACATACTAAAGGAAATGGAAAGCGAAAAGGTTATTCACGCAATAAAGAGCGTTTGCGAGGGAGTGAGCGTGTTTGAAAAAACGTTTATGACAGCATTAAAAAGCGGCTTTCTGCGCCAAGTCCAATGATTGATGTTAGCATGATTACGCCTCGTGAGCGTGAAATTCTCTCGCTTGTTGCGGCTGGGTATGATAATCGTGAGATTGCAGGAAAGCTTTTTTTAGCTGAGGGAACTGTGAGGAATAATATCTCAAAGCTTTTAGAAAAACTCTCGCTAAAAGATAGGACGCAGCTTGCAGTTTTTGCTGTGAAGAACAATTTGGAGTAATTTTAAAAAATTGTGTCTTGAAAACGCTGAAAAGCTGTGATATACTAAACGCAAGCCGAAAAAATGATTTCGGCAAACAAAATGAAAATGAGAAAAAAGGAGATTTTATGAAAAAGACAAGTGCTACGGTAATTGTATCAAACTGGGAGGTTTGCTTACTCTAAACCGTTCAAACCTCCCGAAAGATTAGAATTACAACTTTCTGGAGGATTAATATAATGAACCGTGAAAATAAACGGAAACAATACGCTAAAAATTATTACAAAACAAATCCCTGCAGCGAAAGCTTTACTTGCAAAGTTTGCGGGAGATTGGTGGTTTCAAATGGAGCAGGGAGCAATCATCGAAATCATTGCCCGAATTGCCTGAGCAGCGTTCATCTTGACGTTGAGCCGGGCGATCGTGCCAGCGAATGCGGCGCAGTTATGGAAGCTGTTGCTGTTTGGGTGCGAAAGGGCGGTGAATGGGCGATTATTCATCGTTGCCGAATTTGCGGGGAGCTTTCGTCTAACCGTGTGGCGGCGGACGATAACCCGATGAAATTGATGTCCATTGCAATGAAGCCGCTTTGCACACCTCCGTTCCCGTTGGAACGCATTGAAGAAATGACCGAATTAATGGGCGGAGAGGGAAGTTTTAAATAATACGAAATATCCCTTGCCAAGCTTTTGGTGAGGGATATTTTTTCACTCTACAAAGCGTAGAGTGCGATTTTTAGGCTGTTCTACGATATGTGGGTGTGAATTTTATCTGCCTTGCCTTAAAATGAAAGTGGATGGACAGGGAAATGTCTATCTAAAAAAGGAGCGTCAGAAATGGACCAAATTAAAATCGGTAAATTCATCGCCGAAATGCGAAAAGAACAAAATCTTACTCAAAAGCAACTCGCTGAAAAATTGATGATTAGCGACAAAACCGTTTCAAAATGGGAAACCGGAAAAGGTCTTCCGGAGGTGTCGCTGATGAGACCTCTTTGCGAGATTTTAGGCATGAATTTGAACGAATTGTTCTCCGGCGAAAGACTTTCTGATGCTGCTTATCAAAGAAAGGCGGAGGAGAATATTATGAAATTCGCAAGAGAAAAAGAGGAAAGCAGAAAAAAGATTACGGTATCAATTTTTTCCGGTGTGATGTCAACGCTTGTGCTTGTGGTGATGATTTTGCTCGTTGCTTTTTACGCAGAAGTGATAGCGCTGCCCGTGAAAATAGCCGTTATAGTTTTTGCTTGCGTTGTGTTTGGAATGGGTTTGTTCGTTACGATGTTCCTAGACCGTGACGCTGGATATTTTGAATGTCAGCACTGTAACGAGGTTTTTACGCCGACTTGGACGGAGTATATTTTCGCATTTCAGTATTTCGGAAAAAGACGATTGAAATGTCCCAATTGCAAGCAAACAACCCTGACAAAACGTGCGATGTCAAAGGATTAGGATTGCTGCGTATAAAACGTTTCTATTTTGGGCATATATATAATAGTATAAATCGCATATTTTTACCCTGTCTTCAAGGCAGGGTAATTTACGCTGTTTAGTAAACCTGCCCAAAGCGGAACAAAGTAAAAGGAATGTAACGGTGCAACCCACCAAAAGTAAAAAAAGAGATTGACAAAGGGAGTGAGGTGTGGTAATATAAACAAGTTGCCCCAACGGGAGCAGAAAAACCAAACCTAGCGAGAATGGGAGTCTGAAAGGACAAAAGCCATTCGGTAGAAGCGAAGAAAACGAATTAAAAAAATAATTTGTAAAAAAAGCTTGACAAACGCAAAAAGGTGTGGTAAGATAAATAGGCTCTCTAGTGAGAGCGACTTTCCAAAAGGGAAGAAAAAGGACCTTGAAAATTGAACAATGTAAAGAACGAATACAAACCGATTTAATATTTGCAAAGATATTAAATCAACCCTAAAATTCAACTCAGACAAGAGTATAAAACATAAAAACGTTAGCAATGTAATGAGCTAATGACAGGATATAAATCGCAAAGCGATATATATAAAAACTTTTTAAAGAGTTTGATCCTGGCTCAGGACGAACGCTGGCGGCACGCTTAACACATGCAAGTCGAACGGAGTTAAAAGAGCTTGCTCTTTTAACTTAGTGGCGGACGGGTGAGTAACACGTGAGGAACCTGCCTTTCAGAGGGGGATACCGTTTGGAAACGAACGTTAATACCGCATAACATATATTAATCGCATGATTGATATATCAAAGGAGTAATCCGCTGAAAGATGGCCTCGCGTCTGATTAGCTAGTTGGTAAGGTAACGGCTTACCAAGGCGACGATCAGTAGCCGGACTGAGAGGTTGAACGGCCACATTGGGACTGAGACACGGCCCAGACTCCTACGGGAGGCAGCAGTGGGGAATATTGCACAATGGGCGAAAGCCTGATGCAGCGATGCCGCGTGGAGGAAGAAGGTTTTCGGATTGTAAACTCCTGTCTTCGGGGACGATAATGACGGTACCCGAAAAGAAAGCTCCGGCTAACTACGTGCCAGCAGCCGCGGTAATACGTAGGGAGCAAGCGTTGTCCGGAATTACTGGGTGTAAAGGGAGCGTAGGCGGGACGGCAAGTCAGATGTGAAATTTATGGGCTCAACCCATACCCTGCATTTGAAACTGCTGTTCTTGAGTGAAGTAGAGGTTGGCGGAATTCCTAGTGTAGCGGTGAAATGCGTAGATATTAGGAGGAACATCAGTGGCGAAGGCGGCCAACTGGGCTTTTACTGACGCTGAGGCTCGAAAGCGTGGGTAGCAAACAGGATTAGATACCCTGGTAGTCCACGCTGTAAACGATGATTACTAGGTGTGGGGGGGTTGACCCCTTCCGTGCCGCAGTTAACACAATAAGTAATCCACCTGGGGAGTACGGTCGCAAGACTGAAACTCAAAGGAATTGACGGGGACCCGCACAAGCAGTGGAGTATGTGGTTTAATTCGACGCAACGCGAAGAACCTTACCAAGCCTTGACATCCTAGGAACGGTGCAGAAACGCACTGGTGCCCTTCGGGGAATCTAGAGACAGGTGGTGCATGGTTGTCGTCAGCTCGTGTCGTGAGATGTTGGGTTAAGTCCCGCAACGAGCGCAACCCTTATCATTAGTTGCTACGCAAGAGCACTCTAGTGAGACTGCCGTTGACAAAACGGAGGAAGGTGGGGATGACGTCAAATCATCATGCCCTTTATGGCTTGGGCTACACACGTACTACAATGGCTATTAACAAAGGGAAGCTAAGCCGCGAGGTGGAGCAAATCCCCAAAAATAGTCCCAGTTCGGATTGTAGGCTGCAACTCGCCTACATGAAGTTGGAATTGCTAGTAATCGTAGATCAGCATGCTACGGTGAATACGTTCCCGGGTCTTGTACACACCGCCCGTCACGCCATGGGAGTCGGTAACACCCGAAGCCTGTAGTCTAACCGCAAGGAGGACGCAGTCGAAGGTGGGATTGATGACTGGGGTGAAGTCGTAACAAGGTAGCCGTATCGGAAGGTGCGGCTGGATCACCTCCTTTCTATGGAGAAACGAGAGCAATCTCAAAAATCCAGAGGTACAATATTCACGTTGTACCAAGGGTAAAAGTATTAGTGAAGTACATTGTTCGATTTTGAAGGTCCTTGAGAGATCAAGGAACCTTTAAAAGAGAAAAAAGAGGCACCTGTACCCCGAAAAAATGGGGGTGTAGCTCAGCTGGGAGAGCACCTGCCTTGCACGCAGGGGGTCAGGAGTTCGATCCTCCTCATCTCCACCACAAACCGAAAGGTTTGAAGTAGGATACAGGAAGAAAGAACGAGCCAAACTAAATGGGCGCATAGCTCAGGTGGTTAGAGCGCACGCCTGATAAGCGTGAGGTCGGTGGTTCGAGTCCACTTGTGCCCACCATGTGAACGATGTTCACAACCGAAGAATTCAGGAACGAAGTGAATGAATTCCCAATGCGAACGTTTCGTTCGCTATTTGTACCTTGAAAATTGAATAATGAAGTAAAAGTAAATGCAAATGAGGAAATTATGATGAATCAGAAATGATTCACAAAGATTTTTTAAACGACAAAAAAGTTATCGTAAGGTAACAAAATTAAGTCGGGTAAAAAACTACAATTAGCAAAAAATTGAGGAACAAATTCAAACGAAAGTTTGATTTGAACATAATTCAAATGGTCAAGCTAATAAGAGCGCAGGGTGAATGCCTTGGCATTGGGAGCCGATGAAGGACGTGGTTAACTGCGAAAAGCTACGGGGAGTTGTAAGCAAACTTTGATCCGTAGATATCCGAATGGAGCAATCCACATGGTTTAATAATCATGTATCATATACTGAATACATAGGTATATGAGGGGAACCGCCTGAACTGAAACATCTAAGTAGGGCGAGGAAGAGAAATCAAAAGAGATTCCGCTAGTAGTGGCGAGCGAACGCGGAAGAGGCCAAACCAAGAGTAGAAATACTTTTGGGGTTACGGACTGCATTTAGCATTGATGAGGACTAGAAGAAGGGCCTGGGAAGGCACACCAAAGAACGTGAGAGTCGTGTATTCGAAAGTTTAAATCAGCGAGCAGTATCCAGAGTACCGCCGGACACGAGAAATCCGGTGGGAAGTCGGGGGGACCACCCTCCAAGCCTAAACACTACCCAATGACCGATAGCGAATAGTACTGTGAAGGAAAGGTGAAAAGCACCCCGGGAGGGGAGTGAAAGAGAACCTGAAACCCTGTGCTTACAAGCACCTAGAGCACGTCAATGTGTGATAGGGTACCTTTTGTAGAATGGTCCGGCGAGTTATTGTACGTTGCAAGGTTAAGTACTTAAGGTACGCAGCCGAAGCGAGAGCGAGTCTGAATAGGGCGAATAAGTATCGTGCAATAGACCCGAAACCAGGTGACCTAGCCATGTCCAGGCTGAAGTGGAGGTAAAACTCCATGGAGGGCCGAACCGACCCCCGTTGAAAAGGTGGCGGATGAGGTGTGGCTAGCGGAGAAATTCCAATCGAACCTGGATATAGCTGGTTCTCTCCGAAATAGCTTTAGGGCTAGCCTCATACATGATTACTGGAGGTAAAGCACTGAATAGGCTAGGGGTCGAAAGATTACTGAACCTTATCAAACTAAGAATGCCAGATAATTTAGAGTATGGGAGTCAGACCGTGTGAGATAAGTCTCATGGTCGAAAGGGAAACAGCCCAGACCCACAGCTAAGGTCCCAAAATATCGTTAAGTGGAAAAGGATGTGGGGTTGCATAAACAACCAGGATGTTGGCTTAGAAGCAGCCATACATTAAAAGAGTGCGTAATAGCTCACTGGTCGAGTGACCCTGCGCCGAAAATTCAACGGGGCTAAACGATATACCGAAGCTTGGGCTTCAGTACAATGGTACTGAGGGGTAGGAGAGCGTCGTATAAGGGGAGAAGTCGTAGCGTAAGCGACGGTGGACTTTATACGAGTGAGAATGCCGGAATGAGTAGCGAGAATTATGTGAGAATCATAATGGCCGAAAGTCTAAGGTTTTAGGAGGCAGGTTCGTCCGCTCCTAGTAAGCCGGGAGCTAAGGTGAGGCCGAAAGGCGTAGCCGATGCACATACGGTTGAAAATCCGTAGCCTCCGAAGGATTTAAGCATGAGGACACTTTGAAAGGGTTGATATTAGGTGTTGGTTATTCCTAATATTAGGCTGGACGAAGGCAAGAAAAGTCATGTGAATATTCAAGGAGCCCGTACCGCAAACCGACACAGGTAGACAGGAAGAGAATTCTAAGGCCAACGGGAGAAGGGTTGTTAAGGAACTCGGCAAGTTGACCCCGTAACTTCGGAATAAGGGGTGCTTGTTAATAGCAAGCCGCAGAGAATAGGTCCAAGCGACTGTTTAGCAAAAACACAGCTCTATGCTAAATCGAAAGATGACGTATATGGGGTGACACCTGCCCGGTGCTGGAAGGTTAAGAGGAGGAGTGAGAGCTCTGAATTGAAGCCCCAGTAAACGGCGGCCGTAACTATAACGGTCCTAAGGTAGCGAAATTCCTTGTCAGGTAAGTTCTGACCCGCACGAATGGTGTAACGATTTGGACACTGTCTCAACAGCCCGCCCGGCGAAATTGTAGTACCGGTGAAGATGCCGGTTACCCGCGACTAGACGGAAAGACCCCATGGAGCTTCACTGTAGCTTAATATTGGATTTCGGTATTTCATGTACAGGATAGGTGGGAGACTAGGAAGTACAGGCGTCAGCTTGTATGGAGTCACTGTTGGGATACCACTCTTGAAGTGCTGAAATTCTAACCTGCGGCCATGAATCTGGTCGGGGGACATTGTTAGGTGGGCAGTTTGACTGGGGCGGTCGCCTCCTAAAAGGTAACGGAGGCGCTCAAAGGTTCGCTCAGCATGGATGGAAACCATGCCTCTGAGTGTAAACGCATAAGCGAGCCTAACTGCGAGACTGACGGGTCGAGCAGTAACGAAAGTTGGAGTTAGTGATCCGGTGGTATGTGAGTGGAAATGCCATCGCTCAACGGATAAAAGCTACCCTGGGGATAACAGGCTGATCTCCCCCAAGAGTCCACATCGACGGGGAGGTTTGGCACCTCGATGTCGGCTCATCGCATCCTGGGGCTGAATTCGGTCCCAAGGGTTTGGCTGTTCGCCAATTAAAGCGGTACGCGAGCTGGGTTCAGAACGTCGTGAGACAGTTCGGTCCCTATCTGTCGTGGGCGTAAGATATTTGAAAGGAGCTGTCCCTAGTACGAGAGGACCGGGATGGACGCACCTCTGGTGCACCAGTTGTCACGCCAGTGGCACAGCTGGGCAGCTAAGTGCGGATCGGATAAACGCTGAAGGCATCTAAGCGTGAAGCCGTCCTTAAGATAAGATATCTGTTAAGACCCCTTGAAGACTACAAGGTTGATAGGCTCAAAGTGTAAGTGTGGTGACATATTAAGCTAGCGAGTACTAATCGGTCGTACGTTTCTCCTAGAAATTAGTTTCTGGAAGTTTTCATTGATTGCAGAACTTTTAGCTTGTTCAATTTTCAAGATGTTTTCATCTAATAAGTCGGTGTTAATTGTGCAGAGGCTCCA
>JAXGPS010000007.1:0-69619 GCA_040766825.1 Oscillospiraceae bacterium | reverse complement strand
CGTGGCGGCACTGCTCTTTGCCCGTATTGCGGTATTGACGCTATAATCGGCGAAAGCTCTGGCTACGCAATCACTGAAGAGCTTATCAAGTCAATGAGGAGGTATTGGTTCTAATGAAGTATCCTGAACTGCCAAAATCATTGGTTTTTCACGGATTGCAAGAACTTTTTGAAATATCCGCCGAGAATGATGACGATGTCCAAAACGCTCTTTTTCAAAATGACACCCTTGAGCAGATACAACCGCACAGCCTTGTTATTTCGGTTTGCCACTTTTCTGGCTGTCGCTTTTCAAATGTGAAGATGCTCACCTGTCAGTTTAGCGACGTTGTTTTTGAAAATTGCGACCTCTCAAACGCAAGATTTGACTCCTGCTCTTTTTACCGTGTAAGCTTTAAGAATTGCAAGCTAGTCGGTACTGTTTTTGTTGAGTCAGTGCTTGAAAACGTTAGTTTTTCTGGGTGTTCTGCGAAGTATTGCAACCTTGCAAGGACTGTGATTAAGTCTTCCGAATTCCTCTCCTCGAACTTCTCCGAAGGCTCTTTTATGAACACTAGCTTTAAATCCGTGCGACTATTAGACACAGAATTTGCGCGCTGCGACTTCATGTACGCAGAGCTATCAGGGCTTGACTTCTCCGACTGCCGAATAGGCGGCGCAATGTTCAAAATTGACGATATGAAGGGCGTTTGTGTGTCCTACGACCAAGCAGTTTCTCTTATCGGGCTTCTTGGGATTGAAGTTAAGTGACACTATATTAAACGATTAACACTTCCCCTTTTCTACAAAATTTATAGCGATACAGAAAAATCTGTATCGCTTTTTTCATACCAATTTATCAAAATAGAGCCATATCGCCTTGCGAATGAGTTGTTCTGTTACGTCAAATTTTTCGGCAAGCTCCCAAACTTCATGACAGCCGCCTTTTATTGCTCTCTCCACTTCACTTTTAGGGAGAAGTTTCTTTATTGCCCATTTATCCGCACGATATTCCTGCCTTGAATAAAGGTCCAAAATATTTCTCTCGTTGTAAAATGCGTCAGTCATACAATGCCCCAACTCGTGCGCAAGCGCAGTTTTCCTATGAGGCAGCGTGGTAAGTTGGGAAGTATCAATCGCTATTGCATAGTTCTTGCCGCATTTTATCGACATCGCCGGCAATGCTGCACAAAGTTCAAACTCATCAATACGTATCCCACTTTCCTCAGCAATATTGTAAAGATTTGTATATTCCATTAAACCGTCCTTTTTATTCACTATTCCCGCTGCTTTGCAAGAATTTTATGTAGCTTAATATACTCTGTTTTTGCTCGTCCGTGAGGGTTTTTGCCTCGCTAAACAGCGCAAAATCTATATCTTCAGGCAGTCGCTCGCCGCTCAAAATATCTGAGATGTCTATTTCAAAATAGTCGGCAATTCGTTGAATGGCTTTCATTCGCGGCATTTTCACGTCATTTTCCCACGTGGAAACAGCCTTGCCGGTAACTCCAGCAATCTCTCCAAGCTCATTTTGGGATATATTGTAGCGCTTTCGCAACTGTCTTATGTTTTCTCCAATTGACATTTTCGTGTCCTTTCTTCGCCTCGGGGCTAAGCAGCAAAGTTGTAGTTCCGAATGTTATTGTCCACTAAAAGTAGAAGTAAATTGATTTGTGGTATAAATATTCTACTTAAAGCTTGACTTTGTTCTTTTCAGGGTTTATACTCAATAGCAATGAGGGACTTCAAAAAGAGGTTTTTCATCACTAAACAGACGAGAGTGGGTTGTCTTATTAAAGTTTCGCCCCTACTTTAAGTAGATTTTCTACTTTCGTATCTATTATATACTAAAAACAACTTAAAAACGCTATGCGTTTTTAACTTGAGACTAGTATAACACAAATAAACAACAAGGTAAATGTTTTTGATAAAAAACAGCAGTAAGGAGGATTTACTTGACCAATTTATGTACAGTATGCGGAGAGCCTTTCGACGAAAACTTTGGTTTTTGCCTATTTTGCAAGAAAGATGAGGCAATGTACAGCTCTTCTGCAAAGCTTGAATTTTCACGAAACAACAAAGCGGAGTCCCTTTTGGAATACATCGACTCCCGCAGCCGCATAGATTTATGCGACCTATATGACGAATTATGTGAGATAACAGATTTCGAGCAAGATGCCGCCGAGCTTTATGCCGACGCTCACATTAACAACTATATTGACTTCTTTATTTGGGAAAGGACATCGCAAAATGAAATCTACTACTAAACGGGAAATGTACGGAATTTCCGAGCTTTCGCAGATAATTCCGTTAAAAGCCGAACTTGAATATCTTCGTACGAGGGCAGAATCTTCCGTAAACGACATCTCGGAAATGCTCTATTTCAAAGAATTAATCGAATTTCGATATGAGCAATACACCTCACTAGTTTCATTCATTGACAGCGTTCCAGACAGTGAAATGCGAGTAGTTCTGCGAATGAGATTTATTGAGGGACTTACACATCAGCAAATTTCCTTTAGAATAGGCAGGTTTGACGAAAGCTATGCTCGCCGTATGATTAAAAATTTTCTCACAAAAAGCGACAAAAACACGTTGGATAGCACACATCTCTCGTGATTTCGCCACACTGTAACTATCCGACAAATCCTTTCATAGAATAGATTAGACTAAATTATGCCTTAATGGAGATTTTATTTTTATGATACAAAACCTAAATTGTCTTAACGAAGGAGATACGGCGATTGTAACACGGCTCACCAACAAAGGCCCTATGCGGCGGCGTTTGCAGGATATTGGGCTTGTCGAAGGAACTAAAGTTTTGTGCCTTCACCGAAGTCCTTACGGAGATCCGATTGCATATCTAATTCGAGGTGCAGTCATTGCACTCCGCAGTGAGGACTCGGCGAGAGTTCTGATTAGGGAGATATAGCCACGACCTACTTCGCTTATTAAACGCAAAAAAGCGCCGAGAAATCAAGGTTTCTCGGTACTTTTTTATGTTTAGTCAACTAGATTGAAATAATCTCCCGTTACTTTCCACACTCCGTCAATTTTAGTAAAAGCCCTGTCAGCACTATAATAGTCGCCTAGACTTCCACTTTGCATTTTCATATTGACAGAAACGTAATCGTCACGAAGCTCACGCAAATTCATCTCAAAAACTTCTGCTATATCCGAAACAAACTCAACTCCGCCATTCAGCATAAGCTCCCCGTCAATGTCGCAAACTAAAGTTTGTCCGTCATCTCGTTCTTCAAAATAATATGCAAATCTTCTCTCGTATTCGTCGTCGGTGTAGGTACTTTTCAAAGCTGAAATAATCTCCTCTGTGCTGGAATAAGGGTTCTTGTAAATGCCTTCGTAAAGCATCGTGAGTCGCCCCATAGCCTCGGACTCTGCAGGACTTACGCCTACAAGAATATCTCCCTCATAATATTTCAGCCACAAACCGTCCTCGGTTGCCATGTTTGGATTTTCCCTCTCCTCGTAAATTTGGGTTGCGTCCTCGGAGGGTTGAAGTCGAGGAATATAATTCTGGAAGAAGAAATCCTTAATTGCAAGCTCGACAATTTCGTCAGGGATTGCTGGATCTTTTCTGATATTCATTTGATGAGAAGGGGCTTCGATTACTCTAACCGAAGTTACAACCTCTGCTGACGTGACGACTTCTATTGAAGTTTCAACCCCGGTAGCAGTGGTTATTGCCATTGTGTCGATAATCTCATCATCTACTGCGCAGGAGGTTAGCAGGAGCGAAAGAGCGCCCGCCATTAGTGCGATAGTTTTCTTGTTCATTGTTGTAAATTTGTTCCTTTCTGATGTTTTCTTTCAACCTCTACACGCCTTTTTTCTATATTTTCTAGGATTATCTCTATATTTTGATTATATTCCCTTTTATTCCATTTGTCAACAACGAAAAAAGGAACACCCCAAACGGAGTGTTCCTTTAAATCAGTTAGAATTATTCTTCGCTGTAAAGCTTAGAGTAACGAACAAGATAATCATACTTGTCAGCAGCATTCTTAACAGCAGAGTCGAAGAGTGTTTCAGCTCTTTCAGGGTTCTGTCTAGCGAGTGCGCTGTAACGAACTTCGCTCATGATGAACTCCTTGTAATCTGCAGTTGGAGCCTTTGAATCAAGTGAGAATGGATTTTTGCCAGCCTTCTTTAGATCAGGGTTAAATCTGAATAGGTGCCAGTAACCAGCCTGAACAGCCTTCTTTTCTTCTTCCTGAGCATTAGACATACCGCCCTTGATACCATGGTTGATACATGGAGCGTAAGCGATAATTAGAGATGGGCCGTTGTAAGCTTCAGCTTCAGTAATTGCCTTGATACACTGGTTGTAATCAGCACCCATAGCGATCTGTGCAACGTAAACGTAGCCGTAGCTCATTGCGATTCCAGCAAGATCCTTCTTCTTAACTTCCTTACCAGCAGCAGCAAACTGAGCGATTGCACCTGTTGGTGTAGACTTAGAAGACTGTCCGCCTGTATTAGAGTAAACTTCAGTATCGAATACGAAGATGTTTACATTTTCGCCAGAAGCGATAACGTGGTCAAGACCTGAGAATCCAATATCGTAAGCCCAACCATCTCCGCCGAATGCCCAAAGTGACTTCTTAGAGAGGTAATCCTTGCTCTTTAGAATGTTCTTGCCGGCTTCACAACCGCAAGCCTCAAGTGCAGCAACTAGAGTCTTTGTAGCAGCAGCATTTGCAGCACCCTCGTTGATTGTTGAGAGGTAGCCTTCAATAGCCTTCTTTGTATCGCCTGTTGCTTCCTTCTGAAGATCAAGAAGTTCAGCGATTGCTCTCTGTCTGATTGTGTTCTGAGCTAGGAACATACCGTAGCCGTATTCAGCGTTATCTTCAAATAGTGAGTTAGCCCAAGCCGGACCCTTGCCTTCCTTATTTGTTGTGTAAGGAGTTGAAGGAGCAGAACCACCCCAGATTGAAGAACAACCTGTTGCGTTAGCAATATACATTCTATCGCCGTAAAGCTGTGTTACAAGCTTAGCGTATGGAGTTTCACCACAACCTGCACAAGCACCGGAGAATTCGAGAAGTGGCTGCTTGAACTGTGAGCCCTTAACAGTAGTTTCCTTGAACTTAGCAAGAACTTCTGGCTTTTCAGCAAGTGTAAGTGCATAGTTGAAGAGTTCCTGCTCAGCAAGCTGAGTTTCAAGAGGCATCATGTTTAGAGCCTTAGCGCCCTTCTTACCAGGACAAACCTTAGCACAAGCGCCGCATCCTGTACAGTCAAGAGCAGACATTGTCATTACAAAGTTGTAACCAGCCATACCTGTGCAAGCAACAGCCTTTTCCTTTGCAGAAGCAGGAGCAGCAGCAAGCTCATCATCTGTCATAATAACAGGACGGATTACAGCGTGTGGACAAACGTAAGAACAGAAGTTACACTGGATACAGTTTGCGCTTTCCCAACATGGAACGTCAACAGCGATACCACGCTTTTCAAAAGCAGCTGAACCCTGTGGGAATGTACCGTCTGCCATATCAACGAATGTTGAAACCGGAAGTGTATCGCCCATTTGAGCGTTACATGGCATCTGAATGTCGTTTACGAAGTCAACAAGAGCCTTGTTGTCGCCTGTTGCCTTTGGCATACCCATTTCAGAATCAGCAGCATTTGCCCATTCAGCAGGAACTTCAATCTTAACAATTCCAGCACAACCAGCATCAATAGCATCGTGGTTCATCTTAACGATAGCGTCACCCTTCTTAGAGTAAGAAGCAGTAGCAGCGTCCTTCATATACTTGATAGCATCATCTAGTGGGATAATGTTAGCAAGCTTAAAGAATGCAGATTGAAGAACTGTATTAATTCTGTTACCAAGACCGATTTCCTTACCAATCTTAGTACCGTTAATTGTGTAGAATTGAATATTGTTTTGAGCAATATATCTCTTAGCCTGACCTGGTAGGTGAGCCTCAAGAGCCTCAGCATCCCACTGACAGTTAAGAAGGAAGATACCGCCCGGCTTAACGTCCTGAACCATGTTGTACTTAGAAATGTAGGACTCGTTATGACAAGCTACAAAGTCAGCACGGTTAATGAGGTAAGTTGACTTGATTGGTGAAGTACCAAATCTAAGGTGAGAAACAGTTACACCACCGGACTTCTTAGAGTCGTAGGAGAAGTACGCCTGAGCGTGCATATCTGTGTGGTCACCGATAATCTTAATGGAGTTCTTGTTAGCACCAACTGTACCGTCAGCACCAAGTCCCCAGAACTTACAAGAAGTTGTTCCTGCAGGAGCAGAATCAGGGTTTTCCTTTGTAGGAAGTGAAAGGTTTGTAACGTCGTCAACGATACCGATTGTGAAGGACTTCTTAGCATCAGCCTTGAATGCAGCATTTTCAAATACTGAAACAATGTGAGCAGGAGTTGTGTCCTTTGAACCAAGACCGTAACGTCCGCCGAAGATTGTAACGCCGTCGAACTTAGAGTTCTTAAGAGAAGCTACAACGTCAAGGTACAGAGGTTCGCCAAGCGCACCTGGTTCCTTTGTTCTGTCAAGAACAGAAATCTGCTTAACAGAATCAGGGATAGCGTCGATAAGTCTATCAGCACAGAATGGTCTGTAAAGTCTAACCTTAACAAGACCGAACTTTCCACCTTGTGCGTTTAGGTAGTCGATAGTTTCTTCAATTGTTCCGCAAACAGAACCCTTTGCGATGATGATGTGTTCAGCATCTGGAGCTCCGTAGTAGTTGAATAGCTTGTAGTTAGAGCCTGTTTCAGCATTAACCTTATCCATGTATTCTTCAACAATTTCAGGAATAGCATTGTAGTAAGCATTAGATGCTTCTCTTGCCTGGAAGAAAATATCAGGGTTTTGAGCTGTACCACGTAGAGCTGGATGCTCTGGGTTGATAGCTCTATCTCTAAATGCTTGAATGGAGTCCATGTCTACCATTCCAGCAACTGTTTCTTTATCCCAAATCTTAACCTTCTGAACTTCGTGAGAAGTACGGAAACCGTCAAAATAGTGTAGGAATGGCACTCTACCCTTAATTGTTGCAAGGTGAGCGATTGTTCCAAGGTCCATAACTTCCTGCTGGTCGTTTGAACAAAGCAGTGCAAAACCTGTCTGACGACAAGCGTAAATGTCGGAATGGTCACCAAAGATGCTAAGTGCGTGGGAAGCAACTGCTCTTGCTGATACGTGAATAACGCAAGGTAGAAGTTCTCCAGCGATTTTATACATATTAGGGATCATCAATAGAAGACCTTGTGAAGCCGTATAAGTGGTTGTAAGTGCACCAGCTGAAAGTGAGCCGTGTACTGCACCAGCAGCGCCTGCTTCTGACTGCATTTCTGCAACCTTTACAGGTTGTCCAAAAATATTTGTCTGACCCTTAGAAGCCCAAACGTCTGTAACTTCCGCCATAACTGAAGACGGAGTGATTGGGTAGATAGCAGCAACTTCCGTAAACGGATACGCAGCCCAAGCAGCAGCGTTGTTACCATCCATGGTTTTAATTTTTCTTGCCATTTGTGAATCCTCCTTGATTTTTCGTGTGTTTTTGTGTATACATTCGAGTTTTGCATACACCGCACCTCAACTATATACTTTACCATAAAAGCGTTAAAATGTAAATGATATTTTGATAAATATTCTTTATTTTTGAATGTTCAACTATTTTAACCATTTTTAATTCAATTCTTTGTGCAGAACGGTTAAAAACTTAACAATGTTGTGATATGTTATGTTTTTTCGCACGTTACTGCTTCAATGAAAAATTAAGCATTATTGTTGTCCCATTCTCATATGTATTTAAAAAAAGCGGAAATTTGAAAAATAAACTTTCGCTTTTCAGACTTAACATAAGAAAGGCGTGGAAAAAATGCACGATAGAAACAGAACAGAACCAAGAAACGAAAGCTCCCTAAGCCTGCGCATAACATTATCCTCGAAAACCGTCAAAAGCTTCTCATTTCGGGAATAACCGATGTAGATACTTTTGATGAAAAGGCAGTTATTCTTTACACTCAGCTAGGGGAATTGACTATACAGGGCAGAAATCTTCATGTAAACACCATGTCCGTTGAAACAGGCGAAATGTCGATAGAAGGAGATATTTGGTCGATTATTTACGGAGATAAGGATCGCTCCAGCAAGCTGTCAGCTTTCGGAAAGATTTTTAGATAACCCTCACCGTATCGAAAGGAAAAATCCTTATGCCTTTAGAAACCTTTTTCACACCGTCACAAGAAACGTGGTTGTTCCTATATTCCTGCATAATGGGCGCAGGACTTGGGGTGCTTTACGATATTTTCCGTGCCGCAAGAATTATCCGTTCGGGCGGTACTAATCGCACAGGCGGAAATGGCGGCAACAAGCTGCTTATCGCCGTTGAGGATATTATATTTTGGGTGCTTTACGCAATTGCGATGCTCATTTTTGTAATCAAGCTTGGCAGAGGGCAATTCCGCTTTTACTTCATGGCAGGAAACGCACTGGGGTTTGTGCTGTATTTTGTGACTATCGGAACAGCTGTCGTAACTATTATGAAGTGGGTTGCTTTGGCGGTAAGAGCAGTAGTTTTGTTCATTTACAGAGTCATTTTTAAGCCGATTTTACGATTGTTTGCACCGATTGGCAAAAAAATATATAATCTTTTTGGGAAAGTTCATATTTATTTAAAAAAACACTTGAAATCTGATAAGAAAGTGTTGTATAATAACGGTACACGCACACAAAATTATCAGGGAAACAAAAAGGACGTGAAGGACAGTGGCAAAAGCGGGCTTAAAAAGCAAAAAAAGCGGCGGAATTCTAGCGCTGTTCGTTAGAGTTGCGTTTATCGGACTTATTATCTGGTCGTTGATTTCGATTGTATCCGTTCAGGTTACGAACGCCAATAAACGTGAAGAGCTTGCGGCCTTACAGTTAAAAACAGAAGCTTTAATTGATGAAAACGATGAACTTCAAAGAATGCTTAACATAACCGACCAAACTGAATACATAGAACGTCTGGCTATTGAGCAGTTTGGCTATTCATATCCGGGCGAGCGTCGTTTCTACGACCTTGCAAGGAACTAATTCACATTATTTGAGAGGATAATTTATTCTTTATGCAGGTGGAAATCGGAAAAATTTACGAGGGGAAAATAACCGGAATTACTAAGTTCGGCGCCTTCGTTTCAATAGATGAAAGCACTACGGGCATGGTTCATATTTCAGAGATTGCGCATTCCTATGTCAATGAAATTACTGACCACATTTCAGAGGGGCAAATTGTCAAAGTAAAGGTTCTTGGTATTACTGACGAGGGGAAAATCAGCCTTTCCATAAAGAAAACTATCGACCCTCCGTCCCAGCAAAACAAACCTTTCCGTAACGACAAACCTAACGGTGACAGAGCTGGCAGCAAAAAGCCTTTTCGCCCTGCTCCAAGACCAAGACCTGTTTCAACCCCATACAACGGATCGGATGCTCCCGACACATGGGAACCTAGAACTGCCGCTCCTTCCGACCAATCTTTTGAAGAGATGCTGAATGGCTTTAAGCAAAAGAGCGAAGAAAAAATGAGCGAGTTAAAGAAAATTACCGAAAACAAGCGCAAAGGTGCTTCAAGAAAAGGCAAATGATATTAAAAATGCGGGCTTTTTGTCCGCATTTGTTTATTTTAGGAAGGAATATGGTATGTACATTTACAACGCAAGGATAGTCACTATGAATGTCAACCGTGACAAAATCGAAAACGGCTACATCAAAATAGAGGACGGAATTATCTCCGAGATTTCCGTCGGCTCTCCGTCAAGCATAGATTTATCGGCAGATTTTGATGCTAAGGGCGGCACTGTTGTTCCCGGTTTTATTGATGCGCATACACATCTTGGACTTTCTGCTGACGGTATAGGCGTTGAGGGTGATGATTTTAACGAGGATAGCGACCCGATAACTCCGCACCTTCGTGTTATTGACGCAATTAACCCAATGCAGAGCTACTTCAAAGATGCCCTAAACAACGGGATTACAGCCGTTGCCGTAAGTCCCGGAAGTACAAACCCTATCGGCGGTCAAATCTCCGTCATTAGCACGGACGGCCGTAGAATTGATGATATGATAATCTCCACGACTGCTATAAAATTTGCGCTCGGCGAAAATCCTAAGGGTGCTTTTTCGGATAAGGACAGCTCCCCTATCACAAGAATGGCGACAGCTTCCGTCATTCGTGAGGCTTTAGTAAAGGCACAACGATACCTTGCAGAAGTTAACACAGCCGAGGCTGAACAGGAAGATCCGCCTGAATATGACTCAAAGAGCGAGGCGCTCATTCCGTTGCTAAAGCGTGAAATTAAAGCGCATTTCCACTGTCACCAAGCAGACGACATCTTCACTGCAATAAGAATTGCAAAGGAATTCAACCTTGATTACGCACTAATTCACTGTACTGCCGGGCATTTGATTGCCGACATTTTAGGAAAAGAAGGAACTATGGCGATTTGCGGACCTATCATCTCCGACCGTTGCAAGCCTGAACTAAAGGACTTCTCACCTGCTAATGCAGGCGTTCTTGCTAAGAATGGCGTTACCGTTGCACTTTGCACCGACCACGCAGAAATCCCTATTCAGTATCTGCCTCTTTCTGCTGCTCTTTGCGTGAAGAATGGCATGGATTATCTCGATGCCCTCGCCGCTATCACAATTAATCCTGCAAAAATCCTTGCTATTGACGGGAAGAAAGGCTCTCTTTCAGTAGGAAAAGATGCCGACCTCTCTATTTGGGAGGGAAATCCTCTTGACGTTATGCTCTCTCCGATTGCTGTTATGGTTAATGGAGAGTTTAAGTAAATAGAAAAACCGTTGATTTTACGTCAACGGTTTTTTATTGCCCAGCTTAATCAATTAAGCTTGATTAATTGATGGCAAGTTTGCTTACCATTTCCCAAACAATCGGAATTAAAAGCGCCGGGAGCATATTTCCTGTCTTAAACTTGACCTTGAGCATATCCCCAAACGCAAGATTAATACCAATCATGAAAATAAGCGCACTCCCCACCAGCGACAAATTAGATATAAGCGTATCCGTCACGACCGGCGAAATAACCCCTGCAAGCAGTGTTATCGCCATTTGATATATGAACAGCGGTATGGCTGAAAACATCGTGCCTATTCCCATTGCTGAGGCAAAAATCATTACAATAACAAGGTCGAGCGCAGACTTTGCCACAAGCGTGCTTATATCCCTAGTAAGTCCGTCCTGCAAGCAGCCGACAACGCCCATTGCACCGACACAAACCACCAAAGATGCTGTTACAAACCCACTGACAAAAGTTCCTTCGTCATTCTTTAGTTTAATCTTCGACTTTATAAAGCCGCCGAGTTTTTCGAGCTTTGCCTCGATATTTATAGCCTCACCCACCAAAGCTCCGATAATCAGCGACAAAATAAGAAGCATTGTTCCGCCTGTTTCAAGAACGTCCCCAGAAACCGTGAACATTCCCTTTAGCACACCGGAAAGTCCGATGAACATCGTGCAAACTCCAAGCGCCTGCATAAGAATTTGCTGAAACCTAGGCTTTAAGCCGCTTTTAAGTGCTATTCCGACTGCGCTGCCTACTATTACGGCAAGCGAATTTATAATTGTTCCAAGTCCTATCATATATGTATACTTCCCATTTTAACGGGTTCACCTTTCCACTAACTTTGACCATGAAACATTCTATCACAAAAGCTGTCCTTTGGCAATGGAAAGTGTCAAATTTCGATTTCAACAAGGTTTTTCGCCTAAGGGCAGTGTTATTCCTTGCACATTTTCTTGATAGGAGCCCAATAGTCCATTTGACCACTGCCAAATATTTCTTTGACAAAATCATACCCCGTCAAAATATGCCCGAGTTGCCAACGTGTATTGTCAATTTCAAGAGAGTATCTTCTTAAGTATTCATCACGTGCGGCCATTGCGCTCGCATAAGACTCCCCATCACCATCAATCACAGTAACAACAGCATAGTATCCGCCGACAAAATCAATGATTTCCAGCCCGTCCGGCACTTCCATCTGTTCATTATAAATGTACATCCACCGCATACCAGTTCCGCAGCAATCAGACGCAAAATCGTATCCGTATAGGCTCGGATATACGTTTAGCCCACTGAACCATTTCTCAAACAATTTAAAGCTATCATCACCAAAAAAGCCAACTCCAGAGGACACCATTTTACAATTAGGTATATGCATAATTCTAACGTTTTGCGTGTTAATTGATTTCTCAGACATTATTTTTTCTCCTATACTATCTTTACTTAAAATAGACTTATCCCGTCAAACTGAGAAATACCCAACCTAAAAAAGGTTGGGTATTTTAACTATCTTGCTTCGCAAATTAATTTAATAGCCGTACGGTCCTCGCCGTCAATTTGGACGCTCGCAAAGGCAGGTATACATATTAAATCTATCCCCACCGGCGCAAGATACCCTCTTGCGATTGCAACAGATTTGATTGCTTGATTTGCAGCTCCTGCACCAACAGCTTGAACTTCAACGGATTTTTGTTCTCTAATTATTCCAGCGATTGCTCCAGCTACTGCATTAGGTGTGCTGCGTGAAGATACTTTTAGAACTTCCATGGCCGCTTCCTCCTGCTGAATCATTTTGTATTACCTATTGTAGAACGTTTTATGAATAAAATAATTATATTATATAGACTTAATTTTTACAAGTAAACTCTGCGCTGTTGTTTATTTTTTGGAAATTATCGCAAAATCAGCCTTATTACTTTGGAGGATTTGCCTAATTTTTCGTCAAACTCTATCACAATTCCGTTGAAAAAGCACGGATTTTCTGACTCGCAAAACCTCACTGGAAAATGCGTGCGCATTTTTTCGAGTGCTGGCTCGGTTTTCACTCCAAGCACAGAAAGCTCCGGACCTGTCATTCCTGCGTCGGTTATGTAGGCTGTATGCTCGCCAAGTATAATTTCGTCCGAGGTTTGAACGTGGGTGTGCGTGCCGCAAATCGCAGTAACTTTGCCCGTTAAGTAATGCCCCATCGCCTTTTTCTCGGCGGTTGCCTCTGCATGAAAGTCAACGAAAATATTCGGCGTGTCAAGTTCTGCGAGGATTTTATCCATTGTAAAGAACGGATTGTCAAGAGGCTCCATATAAACAACGCCCATAATGTTCACAACGGCAAGCTTCCATGAGCAGAAGTCAAGCACCGTGTACCCTTTCCCAATGCACCCCTCAGGGTAGTTTGCAGGACGGACAATAAACTCGCTTTCGTCGTACATTTCAGTAGCCTCACGCCTTTTGAATGCGTGATTGCCCGTCGTTATTACGTCAACCCCGCAGTTCCACAAGAACTCTGCCGAGCCTTTTGTAATTCCGTTGCCGGCAGCAGAATTTTCGCCGTTTACTATTACAACGTCAATATTATGTTCAGCCTTTATTTTTTGGAGGTTTTTTGCAAAAAACTCGCACCCCTCCTTGCCGACAATATCTCCGGAAAACAAAATTCGTTTCATATATTCACCCTGCTTCTTGCAAGAAGTCGTTCCTTTCGTGTGATGGTCTTTAGATGAAAAAAGGAGCGTCCTGCGCTCCTTTTGTTAGTCTATAAAATCTTTATGCTGACTCGTTAGACCTCTTGAGCCAAATGTTTGCAATGTCAAGTGCTTGGTAAAGACCGTTTTTGTCGCTAACTTTCTCAGGAATTCCCGTTGCTGTCGGGATAAGTCTTACTTTTATTTTATCTGCGATTTCAAGATTTCCCTCAGTTTTTGTGGATACTATCTGTAACAAGGTAACGTATTTATCTGACATATCGCCGTAATAAATTTCGTTCTTGCATCTTACCAAAGGATACCCTTTGTATTCAAAAAATTGTTTGTTTGTTGCCATAATTGTTCCTCCTTCTATCTCTCTGTTAATACTAAAAATACCGATAGGTACTTATCTTTTTTAAATAAGCGAATTGATTAACGCAGGTATTCTCACCTCAAGGCAATTCTACTCCATTTATAGTATATCACATTCTATGTTTCTTGTCAAATAGTACAACATATTATATAACTTATGCTTTTTTGTTGCAAGTTGAAACAATTAAGTAAAAATTTATAAAAAAGCAAGATTTTATAAGATAAGTCCATCGATTATCATTATATCATCTTGCTTCTTAAAAATATTGTCATTTATGGTAAGTGAATCGTTACCAACTATCACAATTTCCTCGCCATTTTCAAAAAGCTCCATATTCGCACGAGCCTATCAATGTACGATGCCTTCTAACAGAAGTAACGCCGTTCACCTTAATAACACAAACACGGTCGGATTCTTCGAAAAACTCTAGTGTTTCGGTTGTTCCGTCACGCTTTGTTATAAAGAATGAGGTTTGCTTTTCGCCGGTCGGTTTGTCATGTAAAATGGGAACATCATCTGCATCAGCTTTCAAAAGGAACTGATAGAACAGCTTGAACGCCTCAGCATCGCAAGTTTCCTGTTCTTAGTAACGGAAATTGTCTTGTTGTCAGTGCCTGAAACAACAAATTTATCAGTTTTTCCCCCGCCCATAACCTCAATTGTATCAATGTCGTAAATATAAACGCTGAACAGTGTTAGGGGTGATATTGGGTGGTTTGGGAATCCGTTAGCCGCAGTAGAGTTTCTATGGGTGCATAAATATAGATAACATCTATCCCTCAAAGCAGCCGTAATATCCTAAAAGAGTTTCTTCGTCATAGACTTCGCCGCCGATTTTTAGGGTGTCTGTGCCGTTTTCGGTTACCATTTCAACGCTTAGTCTTGGCTCTAAAAGTCCTGTTTCTGCGAAGTCTACTTCAGTAGCGTTTATTTTGTGGATGCTTCTTGCTGTAAGTCCGAAAAGTCCGTGAGTAATGTCAACTGAACGGTCAAGGTTTAGTTGAGCGTTTACAGGGCTTGTCATCAAGTGTGCAGCAGATGAGCCTGTTATAGCGTCAGCATCATCATTTCTTACGTCATATTCAAGTAATAAATATCGTAATCAAGGTCTGCACGGTCAATCCGCAAGGTTATCTTTTCAATCTTTGGATATACGTTTTGTGCAGGTTGCGAAATTACTGTCCTTGATAGGCAGTTAAAAGCGTCCTGCCTGAAAGCGTCAACCGAAGATGTCATTACCGTGTAAACGGTGTTCTCGCCCTCTAGTCTAACATACGACCTTGCCGGCTTCGGTGAAATATCGCCGACAAGCAAGGTTTTCACCGTACCGTCAGTAAATGTCGCCTTTACTGAAATTGCCGACTTGTCGTCAAGTCCGTATTTAGCTAAATCCTTTATGTTTTCTCGACAATTTCCTTTGCCTCAACGGCTGAAATGTTCACAGGAATTGTCTTTATCACCGTGTCATTTTTAGGGACGTTTTGTAATTCGTCACCGTTAATTGTCCAAACGGAGTTGCCTGTACGAATAATTTGGTACTGGTCTAAAGAGTTCTTAATGTCGACCGTTTTAACGTCTGCGCTGTTGTATTCGTATAGCATTATTTTTTCTACTTACCGGCGTTTCCTTCCTCTACTTGTGAGCAGTTAGGAAAAACGCTGCCACAATAACGCCCACAACTATAACCATAACACCGAGAATAATAAGCGTTTTTTTCTTACTCATTACTTATTTTTCCCTCTGATATAAACAACAATTCCGAGTGCAAATTTACAATTGCAGGGACTATAAACATGAATACATTGCGAAGTGCATACGCTTGGCTTTCAGTCATTTCAACGGTTGGATTTGTGAGATCCTTTGCAACAATTGTAATACCTTCTGCTTTACCTGTAATGGAGTTAAGAACGCCAACGAAATAGTCGCCGTTGTTAAAGCTTGCACTTGATGTTATTCCTTGGTCAAACATTGGTGACGTTCCGAAAACAACAACAACCTTACTAGCGTATCTTCGTTTTCGATAAATACTGTTGCCCAAAAGTGCAAGTGCTTGAACGCCCTTTTCTTGAGACTCAACGTCAAAATTTTCGCTGTTGCATCATCCGAACAACAACTGCTGTCGCTGAGGAGTTGATTAGTGTTGCAGACAGTTCTTGTATCCCTTGTTTCAAACATTGCAGTAAGTGGCTTTGAATAAGGAATAATCAAAGGCAAGGATTTTGTGGAAAGCCCAGCAGAATATTCTTCCTCTGCGACATTTCCCATTAATCCAGAGCCGTAGTTTCCAAGACTGTATAGAATAACCCTCTGCATATTATTCGCATCTGTATCAAATACGTAGCCGTCACTAACTTCAATACCCCATTCTTTGAGGAATTCGTTGATGTTTGGAGTGTCATTCTGCTGAATGCTCGCAAGATACATTAAGTTCTTGTCAAGATTTCCGTCATTGTAAAGGTACGCATCAAGCTTTTCAATCATTGCGCCTGAATAGTCGTTCAAAGGTGCAGGGAGAATTACAAACTTGCTATCGCCATCAATTTCTGCTGTTGCAGGATTAACTTCCTCAACGTCATAGCCGTTTTGCTCAACAAGGCTTTTGATTGCAGAATAGTCTGCTGCTGATTCGGTTGTAAGGAAAGTAACCTTCATTGGCTCAACGTCTGTTACGTACATAACAGCACTTGTTAGCGCCTGTTCAGCCTTTGATGCAGTGATTTGTGAGCTTGTGTAAGAGGTCTGTATTTCAAAAATATCGTAAGCTGTTAGCACTTTAATTCTGTTTCCACAGTTTACTACAATGTTTCCTCGGAAATTGTGCCTTTGCAGATTTCGTTACGCCTTGCGCTGTAAGTAGGGTTTGCAAGCATATCTACAAATTCAACGTTGATTTCATCGGAGTATTGAGCGTATTTCTTGACAACTTCTGCAACCTGTTTCCAAGCTGTGCCGCCGTTAGAAAGAGAGTGCTTTCGTTGCCATTACGACAAATGTCAAGCTCCTGCTCAATCTTGTTTAGATAGTCAATAGTTTCTTCTGAAACTTCAAAATTGCGTTGCTTGTGAGGTCGAGTTTTAGGTTAACCCCATTCTAGCAGGCTTATACCGATATTAGCGCCGACTGTTATTGCAAGCACAATAACTATCATAACTGCCAAATGAGCCTTGCTTTAGAAGTTTCTTCTGTATTTTTAGTTTTTTCAATGCCATCACCCTAATTCCCAGCGTCTTTTCTCAAGTATGCGTACTGTTAGGAAGTTAAACACGAACGCAACACTCAAAAGAAGAAAATACTAGCGAAATTGAAGATGCTGTTTGTAAATTCAGCGTATCTCGAATACACCGACAATGCGTAAAGCGCCTCTTTGAATCCAGCTAACGCTAACAAACGATACTGCAACGTCAATCATATAAAGGAAAAGCATTAAGCGGTAAATCCGATAATGTAAGCAACTATCTGATTTTCTGTAATGCAGGAGGCAAAAGCCCAACTGCAATGAAAGCAGCGCCAAGCAGCCAGAGAGCAACTACATTACCCATAACAATCGGCCAAGAAATTACGCCAAAATCGAGAGCGCAATAGCCTCAACAATAAAAATTGCAATACCAATCGTGAAGATGGTGAACGCTGCGAAAAACTTGCCGAAAACTATCGCCCAAAGACTAACCGGTGAAGTCAGCAAGCACCGGTCGGTTTTCTCTGCTTCTTTTTCACAGAGAGAAGTTTCATAGTAAGAACGGGAACTAAAACTATTACAACTATGAAGATGTTCGAGAAAACTCCCGTCATATCTGATGTTGCATACGCAACCGTTGTTAGAAAATAGAAAAGTCCTGAGAAGAAATAAAATGCTGTAAGATAAACGTATGCTATTGGCGATGAAAAAAACGCCAGCATTTCACGCCTGTAAATTGCGCCCATTACTCCTCACCTCCGTTATCTTTCACGTCCTCTTCAGCTTGTGTGGATTTTTGAGATTTTGACTTGAACGTGACATTGTCACCCATTGTGATTTTAATGAATATATCCTCAAGGGTAAGTTCGGAACTTTTCAGCCCTAAAATAGGCCAGTTTCTCGCAGAAAGTCTGCGATTAAGCTCACGTCTTATGTCGGTATTTTCACGCGTTTCGATTTCGTACTCAAAAACGCCCTTTTCCCTCTCCATATCAGCAACAACCTTGACAACACCCGAAATTCCCTTAATCGTCTTTAGAATTTCATCTTTCGGGCCTTCAATTCGCACGTTAAGCTTATGATCGTTTGTGATGTTTTGGGAGAGTGTCGCAGCGTTATCGTCTGCAACAATTTTGCCCTTGTTTATGATGACAATCCTGTCACAAACTGCTTGTATTTCAGAAAGGATATGTGACGAAAGAATGACTGTATGGTTCTTTCCAAGCTTTTTAATAAGCGTCCTAATTTCGATAATCTGATTAGGGTCAAGTCCGACTGTCGGCTCGTCAAGAATAAGTACCGGCGGATTTCCAACAAGCGCTTGAGCAACACCTACACGCTGTCTGTATCCTTTTGAAAGGTTCTTTATAATTCTGCCATAAACATCGGTGATTTTCACAAGCTCGCAAACTTCTTTAAGGTGTGTGTTTCTAGGGAGTTTGCATTTCTTCAAATCATAAACGAAATTGAGGTATTCCTTTACTGTCATGTCTAAGTATAAAGGCGGCTGCTCAGGTAGGTAGCCTATTTGAGTTTTTGCTTTTTGCGGTTCTTCCAGTATGTCAACACCGTTAATAAGCACTTCACCCTCAGTAGAGGAAATGTACCCTGTAAGAATATTCATTGTTGTGGATTTACCTGCTCCATTCGGACCAAGAAAGCCTAAGATTTCCCCCTCGTTTACGGAAAAAGAAATATCATTTACAGCCTTTTTATCTCCATAATGCTTGATGAGATTTTTAACCTCTATCATTCTTTGACCATTCCTTTCGATTAATCTGCTCAAAACCCGAGGGGAAAGCCTCAGGCTTTGAATTATTCAAACATTGAAATGTTATCACAGAAATGTGATAATATAGTGACAATTTATTGAAACCTTACTTTGTAAGAAGTTCTATTCCCTTTTTAATTCTAGCAATAGACTCGTCCTTGCCAATGATTTCGCAGATTTCAATTCCGCCGCCCGGAGTGAATTGCTTACCCGAAACAGCAACTCTTACCGGCCAAAGAATAAGTCCGTTCTTCACTTCAAGCTCTGCAATAAGTGCAAAGAGTGCCTCATGAATTCCCTCTGCTGTCCAATTGTCAAGCGCCTCAAGCACTGGAAGTACAGCCTTTAGTGAGTCTAGGGAGTTTTCCTCGTTAGTTTTCATCTTCTTATGGCAGTAAAGTGCAGTGTCATATTCCGGCAAAGCGTCAATAAAATCAACCTGCTCTGGAATATCTGTAAGCATTTCTGTTCTATTCTGCAAGCAAGCAGAAATTACTGAATAGTCAACATCTGTACGGCTAACCGTCTGCTTGATGTAAGGAGTAGCAATCTCTGTAAACTGTTCAAGCGGCATTTTTCTAATGTATTCGCCGTTTATTGCACGAAGCTTAACCTCGTCAAAAATCGCTGGGGATTTCGCAAGTCCGCTTATATCGAACTCGTTTATAAGCTCCTCAAGTGAGAATATTTCCTGCTCGCCCTTTGGTGCCCAACCTAAAAGTGCAATATAGTTTAGAATAGCTGGAATTAGGTAGCCCTTCTTCACGAAGTCGCCGAAATAAGCGTCACCATCACGCTTTGAGAGCTTATGAGTAGCGTCACGCATGATGTGTTCAACGTGGATATAAATTGGAACTTCCCAACCGAATGACTGGTAAAGAAGATTGTACTTTGGCGCAGATGAAAGGTACTCGTTACCTCTTACAACGTGTGTAATTCCCATGAGATGGTCGTCCACAACGTTTGCGAAGTTGTATGTTGGCATTCCGTCTGTCTTTAGGAGAATTTGGTCGTCAAGAACAGCATTCTCAACAGAAATGTCGCCGTAAAGCTCATCATGGAATGTTGTTGTTCCTGTTTCAGGCACTCTCTGGCGGATTACATAAGGAGTTCCTGCTGCAAGCTTTTGAGCAATTTCCTCTTTAGAAAGGTTTCTGCAATGACGGTCGTAAGCTGGAGTCATTCCGCTTGCCTGCTGAATTTTTCTTGCCTCATCAAGTCTTTCCTTGTCGCAGAAGCAGTAGTAAGCCTCACCCTTTTGAACGAGTTCTTCAGCATATTGCTTGAAAATTCCCATTCTTTCGGACTGAACATAAGGTCCAACCGGTCCGCCGATGTCCGGCCCTTCGTCCCAATTAAGCCCACAATCACGGAGAGTTTGATAGATAACCTCAGTTGCTCCATCAACAAATCTCTCTTGGTCTGTATCTTCTATACGGAGAATGAAATCTCCATTATTTTTCTTTGCAATGAGATATGTGAACAACGCTGTTCTAAGGTTTCCGATGTGCATATATCCTGTTGGACTTGGCGCAAATCTTGTTCTTACTTTTAAATTACTCATCTGTTTGACACTTCCTTTTTAGTATTGTATTTTCTTGACAAATTCAATATCTTTATGTACTTGTTCCTTTAGCTGCTCAATTGACTCAAACTTCACCTCAGGACGTACAAAATCTCTAAATGAAACACGGATATTCTTTCCGTAGAGGTCACCCTCATAACCAATAATGTGCGTTTCAGCAAGCGGCATATAGTCACTTTCCACCGTTGGTTTTATCCCCACGTTTGTAACGGAACGATAAAGTATACCGTCAACTTCCGTTACTGTGCTGTACACTCCAAACCGCGGTAAAACTTGATTTTTAAGCAGCTGCTGATTTATAGTAGGGAAGTTTAATGTCCTCCCCAACTGATGTCCGTATATTACAGGCAGGCGCATCTGAAAATCATATCCGAGAAACCTGTTTGCCTCACGAATTTCGCCTGCTTTGATAAATTGTCTTATCTTTGTTGAAGAAACCTTCTCTCCACCTGCTAGGGTAGGCTCAATTAAAATCACATGAATATCAAACGGTGCGCCCATTTCTGCTAAGTCCTCAACTCCGCAAAACGCACCCTTTCCAAAACGAAAATCCTTGCCGCAGATAACGTACTTTGCGTGGAATTTATCTCTAAGCACAAGCTCTACAAACTCCTGCCCTGTAAGTTCCCTGAAGTTAAGAAAATCCGGAGAATAGATGTACTCAACGCCGAGCTTTTCCATCATTTCATGTTTTAAATCCCTTGTAAGAATTACATCAATCGTACCGTTCCCTTTGGAGGTTATTGTGCCTGTTTCAAACGTGAACACTGCCGGAGAAAGCCCCTCAGGTATAAAGTCAACTGCACGGTGAATTACGGATTGATGCCCTAAATGCAGGCCGTCAAACAGCCCCAGAGCAACCGCTGTGCGTTTTGTAGGTATACGGTTTGAACCGGTTAAATCAACCATAATTGCGCCTTTCTTTTTGATAAAATTCTGAACTATCTATTGTAAAAATTCTTAACTATCCTTAGTTCGTTGTTCTCCCTGTCGCTTGAAGAAATTCCGAGGAACTCCCCATCAAAGCCGTATGTACGAAAGCTCTCGCTCCCGTCATTTATAACCTTGTTTAGGTCTAGCTTTACGCCGTTTTTATACATTCTTGTCTGTGCCTCGCCAAGACGAATTTCCGACAAGTACGAAAAAACGCTCTCAACCGGTCGAACTATCGGCGAAAAATCGCCGCCGCTGCTGCAATTTCCTGCAATTCCTCAAGTGTAATTGCGTCCGAAAGGGTAAATCCTGCTGCCTTTGTCCTCACAAGCGATGTCATTATTCCACCGACAGCAAGCCCTTCTCCTATGTCATTAATCAGCGTTCTGATGTATGTCCCCTTAGAGCATGAAATCTCAAGAAAGCCTTGATTTTCCAAGTATTCTTTTAATTCAAGACGATGTATTTTTATCGGACGTGGTTCTCTCTTTACAACAATCCCCTGCCTTGCAAGGTCGTAAAGTCTTTGTCCGTTCACTTGAACTGCCGAATACATAGGTGGTATCTGCATAATATCCCCCCTGAAATTCGGAAGAATTCCCTCCACCTCGCTTCTGGAAATTGGGGTTTCGCTCTTTTCGGTGACATCGCCCCAAACGTCCTGCGTATCGGAAGTTGCTCCAAGTCTAAAGCCTGCCAAATAGACTTTATCATTATCCGGCAGAATGTCACAAGCCTTTGTTGCAGTCCCGACAAAAATCGGGAGAACTCCCGTTGCCATCGGGTCTAAAGTTCCTGCATGGCCTATTTTTTTAGTGCCAAGAATTCCCCTCATCTTTGCGCAAACGTCAAAAGATGTGAAATCCTGTGGCTTATTAACTACAATTATCCCGTTCATAAATATTCCTTAACAGCCTTAGCAATAGCCGATTTAACTTCCTCTAGAGTTCCGTGAATTAAGCAGCCTGCCGCCCTCACGTGACCGCCTCCGCCAAAAGTTTGACAGATAGCCGAAACGTCTGCGTATGATGCCGAACGCATGGAAATCTTAAAAGCGTTTTCGTCACGCTGTTTAATCGTAACTCCAACCTCAACCCCCTCAACCTGCAAAGGCAAAGAGGCAATTCCGTCATAGCCTGCCTGCTCAATTCCCGTCCTGTTAATCATTTCTGATGTAATGGCAATCATTGCGCATTTACCGTCAAGAATAACAGCCATATCCGAAAGCACTTCGCCCTCGATAATTAGCCTTTCACGAGTTTTTATGTCAAACATTAGTCGATTTACTAAAGCGTAATCAATCTTATAGTTCATCAAATCTGCTGTTATTATATGTGTTTCGGAAGTTGTACTTTCAAACTTGAAACAGCCTGTATCCGTTGCAATGCCCGTATAAAGGCACTTTGCAATAATATCGCTAAGCGGAATGCCGCAAGCCTTGAAAAGCTTATACATAACCTCACACGCTGCCGGTGCATTAGGCAGCAGCAAAAGATTTTTCGCATAATCCTTATTGGTATGGTGGTGGTCAATACAAAGGTCAACTTTGTCTGCATACTCTTTAAGCTTATCGCCAAAAAGCGTGGTGTCTGCGAGGTCAACGGCGATTATGGTTTTTGGCTCAAACTCCTCTGCTGTATACCCTTCATATAAAAAGTTATACCTTTTCGGAAATCCGTCCGAACAAAGAACTTTCGCCCTCTTTCCCATATCTTTCAGCGCATTCCAAAGTGCAAATCCCGAGCCTAAAGTATCTCCGTCGGGGTTTTGATGACAAAGGATATATACGTCCTCGCAAGAACGTATAATCTCCCCCGCCTGTGAAAAATCAATCTTCATTCGTAGCTTCTACCTCCTCGTCAGCAGGCTTTACGCTGTCAAGGAGCTTGAATATTTCAACGCTGTGTTCAGCAGAATTGTCTGCAATGAACTGCAATTCAGGACTTTTCTTCAACTTTAGCTTGTTAGAAATAGCTCTTTTTATCATGCCAGAGGCACTGTCAAGCCCTTTACAAGCCTGCTTTGCCTTGTCAATCCCGTCCATGCTCGAAACGTAAATCTTACAGTGCGAGCCATCTCGTGCAACGTCTGTCCTAACAATTGTCAAAATTCCTGATGTGTGTATGCGAGGGTCTTTGAGCTCACGCATCATCGCAGTTATTTCACGCTTGATGTCCTCTGCCATTCTACCTGCTTTAAAATTAGGCATATAATAAACCTCCACCGTAATTAGTCACGGTATTCTTCTATAATAAATGATTCGTAAATGTCGCCTTCCTTAACGTCGTTAAACTTGTCAAGTCCGATACCGCATTCATATCCTGTTGCAACTTCCTTTACATCGTCCTTGAAACGCTTTAGGCTGTCGATTTTATCTTCAGTAATAACAATTCCGTCACGTACAACTCGAATTTGCGATGCACGAGTAACCTTTCCGTCAAGAACATAACAGCCAGCAATTGTTCCCACGTTTGAGATTTTGTATGTCTGTCTTACTTCGACACGTCCAAGCTGAACTTCTCTGAACTTAGGCGCAAGCATACCCTTCATAGCAGCTTCGATTTCTTCAATTGCGTCATAAATAATTCTGTAAAGTCTAACGTCAATTCCGCTGCTTTCAGCAACTTCCTTAGCTGTTGGAGTAGGTCTAACGTTAAATCCGACAATAATCGCATTTGATGCAGACGCAAGCATTATGTCGGACTCTGAAACAGCTCCAACACCGCCGTGAATAACTCTTACCTTTACTTCCTCGTTAGAAAGCTTTTCAAGGGATTGCTTAACAGCCTCAACTGAGCCCTGAACGTCAGCCTTAACGATAATAGGAAGTTCCTTCACTTCGCCCTCAGCAATTTGGCTGAATAGGTTGTCAAGTGTAACCTTTTGGTACTGCTTGAACTGCTCCTGCTTTGCCTCATGCTTTCTCTGCTCAACAAGCTCTCTTGCAAGCTTTTCGTCCTCAACTGCGTTGAGAATATCTCCGGCAGCCGGAACTTCTGCAAGACCGGTGATTTCAACCGGTACAGATGGTCCTGCCTCGTGGATAACCTCACCCTTGTCGTTAGTCATTACACGAACTCTGCCAACAGCAGCTCCTGCGATAATAACGTCACCTGTGCGAAGTGTTCCGTTCTGAACAAGAATTGTTGCAACCGGACCTCTGCCCTTGTCAAGTCTTGCCTCAACAACTGTACCCTTTGCACGACGGTTAGGGTTAGCCTTAAGCTCCTTAATTTCCGCAACAAGGTTTACGTTTTCAAGCAATTCTTCTATACCTAGACCTGTCTTAGCTGAAATTGGAACGCATATAATGTCGCCGCCCCATTCTTCCGGAACAAGTCCATATTCTGTAAGTTCCTGCTTAACCTTATCAGGATTTGCGCTTTCTTTATCCATCTTGTTGATAGCAACAATGATTGAAACATCAGCCGCCTTTGCGTGGTTAATAGCCTCAATTGTCTGCGGCATAATTCCGTCGTCAGCAGCAACTACAATAATTGCAATATCAGTGATTGACGCACCTCTTGCACGCATTGAAGTAAACGCTGCGTGTCCCGGTGTATCAAGGAATGTCAAGTACTTATCGTTTACGGCAACTCTGTAAGCACCGATATGCTGTGTAATTCCTCCAGCCTCGCCTGCTGTAACGTTTGCGTGTCTAATGCTGTCAAGAAGTGAAGTTTTACCGTGGTCAACGTGTCCCATAACTACGACAATCGGGCTTCTTTCTTCTGTGTCGTTATCGTCATCTTCGTCAATGCTGATAAGACGTTCTTCAATAGTTATGATAACTTCCTTTTCAACCTTTGCACCAAGCTCGTCAGCAACTAAAGCTGCTGTTTCAAAGTCGATAACCTCATTAAGCGTTGCCATTACGCCAAGTCCCATAAGCTTCTTGATAACCTGAGTTGCAACAACCTTTAGTCTTGCAGCAAGCTCTGAAACGGTGATTTCTTCAGGGATAAGAACCTTAAGCTGTTGCTTTCTAGCTCTTTCAAGCTCAAGTCTGCGTAGCTTTTCGCTCTCAGTTTCTCTCTTGTTGGAGAATTGCTGTTTATTTCTTTGTGCAGACTTTTGGCTAATCTTCTGCTTTTTAGAGAAAGTGTCCTTTCTCTTGCCGTTCTGTGCGTGTTGAGGAGCAATTTGCTCGTAACGCTCGTTGTACTTGTCAAGCTCTACATAGCTGCCTCTTGTGTCAACAGTTCTTGTTGTTTGTTGTGGCTTTGGAGCAGACTCAAACTTTGCAGTAAGCTGCTGTCTTGTAGTGTTTTCCTGCTTCTTAGGCTTTTCTTTTTGAGTCGGCTTTTGCTGTGCTTGATTTTCCTGACGATTTTGGAATTTCTGAACAGCGCCCTGATTATTTTGCTGTGGCTTTGCTTGAGCTGCTTTTTTAGCTTCTTCAGCCTTCTTAGCTTCTTCAGCTTTTCTAGCTTCTTCAGCCTTCTTTGCTTCTGCGGCTTTTCTAGCTTCTTCAGCCTTCTTAGCTTCTTCAGCTTTCTTAGCTTCTGCGGCTTTCTTTGCTTCTTCAGCTTTCTTAGCTTCTGCGGCTTTCTTAGCTTCTTCAGCTTTCTTTGCTTCTTCAGCAGACGCAAAATATGCATCAAAGTTTTCAACCTGATTTGCCTTTGTGTAGTGGTTGAGCAGCATATCTATTTCCTCGCCGGTAATTGAGGATGTAGCTTTCTTTGCCTCACCCGTGTGTTTTTCAAGAAATTCAAGAATTTCGTTAGTTTCTACTCCAAACTCCTTCGCTACCGTGTTAATTTTATGTTTTGTATTCATAGGCGATATAGTACCTCCGTGTCAAATAAACGTAATTTCTATCTAATCGGCTGGGGCATCCTGCATTTTTGAGATTTCAATAAATCTCTTAGCAAACCCCTCATCGCAAACTGCGATAACCGCTATATTTTTTCCAAGCAGAAAGTAAAACTCGTCAGTGGTTATGTCTGTATGGATAATTGTTTGTCTGCCCTCGGCAAAAAACATAACCTCTTTAAGTGTTTTCGGGGAAATATCCGACGAAACAAGCACGCAAAATGCTTTATTATCACGCATTGCCTGCTTAACCGAATCAAACCCCGCTGTTAGCTTTCCCGCTTTTTTGCAGATTGTGAGCAATCCGCTGGTCTTACTTTTTTTTAAGCTCATTTTCCATTTCCTTATAAATATCTTCAGAAATCTGACAAGATAACGCTTTTTCAAAACGCCTTGCCTTTCGTGCCTTTTTCAAGCATTCGAGTGAATGGCACACATACGTGCCACGACCTGATTTTTTTCCTGTTAAATCAAGTGAAACCACTCCATCAGGACCTTTTACAACTCTAACAAGTTCCTTTTTAGGTTTCATTTCCTCGCAGCCGGTACACATTCTTAATGGTATTTTCTTCACGCCCGCCATATTACGCACTTCCTTTCTTTTAGATGTTGTCGGAGTGTATCATTCTTCTGTTGGAATTTCCTGCTCAGGTCGAATGTCGATCTTGTAGCCTGTAAGTCTTGCTGCAAGCTTTGCATTTTGCCCCTTGTTACCAATTGCAAGAGATAGCTGTGTGTTAGGAACAATCGCTGTGCAAGCTCTAGTTCCGTCTTCTGCAAGAGTTACGCTAACAACATCTGCCGGTGCAAGCGCTGCTGCAACAAATTCAGCATCATCTTCACTGTAAGGAATGATGTCGATTTTCTCCCCGCCAAGTTCCTCAACAATTTTTGTAATTCTTGAACGCTTAGGTCCGATACAAGCACCGATAGCGTCCACCTCGTCTCCCTTTGAGCAAACAGCAATCTTTGTTCTTGAACCAGCCTCACGGGAGATAGCTTTAACTTCAACCGTGCCGTCATATATTTCTGGAATTTCAAGCTCAAATAGGCGTTTAACAAGGTTCTTATGTGTTCTTGAGATTTTAATTGTAGGTCTTTTGTCGGCGTTGATAATCCCAACAACGTAAATCTTAACAATATCACCCTCAACAAAAACCTCACCCGGAATTTGCTCATTCTTAAATAGATAAACTTCATTTTTGTCAAGCATTAGTGAAACGTTACCCGACGCAGGTTCAACCTTAGTAACCTTTGCAGAGAAAATTTCATCCTCCTTGCCCTCAAATTGTTCTAGAAGTTTTGCCTTTTCAAATTCCTTGATGTCGTGTCGGATTGACTGCTTTGCTGATTGAGCAGCAACTCTGCCGAATTTTGCGGAGTTAAGCTTCATTTTAAATGTTCCGCCGACTCTTGCGCTCTTAGATGATGCACGTGCTTCGTCAATGTTGATTTGGTTAGCGTTTTCAGGCTCACCCTCTACGATTTCCTTTAGTATTGACATTTCAAACTTGCCCTTTGCAACATCGATTGAAACGTTGATATTCTCACAATCTGGATATTCTTTCTTAACTGCCTTGTAAACTCCCTGCTGAATTTTATCAGCAAGATACTCCGCTGGAATGCCGTTTTCTTTTTCGATCAATTCTAGCGCTAAAAATAATTCCTTGCTCATTTTTTATAAATTCCTCCTTAGTGTATTTTTAGTAAATTCAATCTATACTTTAAATAAATCTGAATCGTCGTCAGCTTTTATGTACGCTGCTTCAGACTGCTTTATTATATATGTCTTGTCCTCAGCCTCTATTTCGATGCTGTCCTTTTCATAAAACTTCAGTATCCCTGTAAATTCCTTTACGCCATTCTCGTTCGGTCTAATAAGCCTAACCTTAACCCTGTCGCCAAGGTACGCCTCAAAATGTATCGGCCTTTTTAGTTCCCTTGCAAGCCCCGGTGAGCCAACCTCAAGAACGTATGCCTGCGAGATGAAATCCTCCTCATCAAGCTTCTTGTTAAGCGGTCTTGTAACTGCCTCACAATCGTCCATTGAAATTCCTTCGTCCCTGTCAATGAAGACTCTTAGGTACCATGTCGCTCCCTCTTTTTCAAAGCAAACGTCCCAAAGAAAAATGCCAAGCTCATCTGTAATTGGCTGCACAAGCTCAAACACACGCTGAACGGTGTTTCCTCCCTTTCCTGTTGCCATTAAAATCCCCTCTTTTCCCAATACAAAAAGTAAAGGTCGGAAGTTTTTTCCGACCTTTCATGCAATATTTATTTTTATTATTATACCACGTGTTTTTCAGAAAATCAAGGGCTTTTTTGAACAAACTTAACATAATATATTGACAAAATGTAAATTGCCTCGACCTAAAGCCCAAATAATCTATATTTCCTCGCTCTTATTAGTCGGAAAAGTCAAGCTTACTGTTGTTCCCTCACCCTCTGCGGAGGTAATATTGAACTCAATTCCCAGCTCATCACAAAGCCTTTTGCACAAGAAAAGCCCCACGCCAAGCTCGCCATTCCTTGAAAATCCGTACTCGCCAACGTGAGAAATGTCACCCTTTGCAAAGCCCTTGCAATTGTCCTGAACGATGAGTGTAACGGCGTTTTCGTCCTTTTTAGCTGTGATTTTCACGGCTGACTTTTCGTCCCTGAACGCCACCGAATTCATCAAAAGCTGACGGACAATAAATCCAAGTATTTCCGGATTTGTATCGACAATATGCTCAAGCCCCTTAACGCCTACGCCTACACGCTTTTCAAAAAGCTGGTGCGAACAACGGCTTGTTTGCTCCATGACCACCTCACGAAGTCTGCATGGCTCGGTTGGAATTCCCCCAATTTCGCTTGATTGCGGAAAATAAAGCGTCTTGTCAATCAGGTTTAAAATCTCGTCTATTTCAAATTCGATTTCCTTTGTGTCTATCGGATTTTGTGCTAAAAGAGTGCGGATTTTCTGCGTTCTCGCTATTGCTGCGCTTTCAGCCTTGCTCACAAAGTTTCTGTGCAATTTCGCAAAATTCTGCGTTTTTTGACGTTCGGAAAGAGCGTTCGCTTCAATTAAGCGGATTGCCTCGACAAGGACTTCTTCCTCAAAAAACTTCGGCTGTGGAGTTTCCTTGTAAATGGAAATGCCCTCGTCTGAACGGTTGCCCTCGTCAAGCAAACCCTTGTAAAATCTACGTTTCTTGCCATATTCCGTGCAAAAAATTACTATCCCACCAAGAGAGAGAACTCCGCAAACTATCGCCATTACGATTAAGTCGCTCCCCGTGAAAAAAAGCACCCCTGCAACCACTAAAACCATTATTATATATGTAACAACGCTTGCCGTTTTGTCCTTTAAAAATCGTGAAAAGCTCATCTTTGCCTCCGTTATGGTTGAATTATTAGTGTTGTTGAGCCTTGATTAAGCCCGATACTGCGCCTTACAATACGCTTGTGCTTTAGCGCACCTCTAACCATTTTTTGCAGCGCTTGCCCACTTGAATAGCCGTGAATAACTTCAATTTCCTTTATATCCTTTGGACATGAGGTTATAAGCTGCTCAAGCTCACGCTTTGCATCTGCCACAAAAAGCCCGTGTATATCAACTGTTATTGTAAATCCAAATTTAGTTTGTCTTAGCATTTTCCTGTCCCTTTCCTTACTCAAGGCTAAGTGTTGCGACTGCGTTTAAAGTTTCGTCTGCTCTTTTCCCTGCAAGATATTCATAGTACCCTTGAGCGCCAATCATTGCGGCGTTATTCCACAGAGATAGAGCGGCGGCATATACAACTTCATACCGTTTTTGCCGCATTCCTTCTTGCAAAAGAGTTCTTATCTTGAGTTCGCCGAAATCCCCTGCAGACTGGCGTCTTATATCCTCGTAACTCCTTTGCAGCGGCAATTGTCTTTAAAACAAGTATCTCAGAAACGGTTTTTTGGAAGCTTGCCGTAAGGTCGTTTTTGTTTATCTCTCACCTTTTGGTCTGCGTTATGAATAAGGTTAATCATCAAGGTTTTAAGTCCAAAAGCTGAAATCATATTCGCTCCCAACAACTCTTGGACGAGGAAGCTTGTATGCGTTAGGGTTGCCCAGCCTAGCCGCCTCATCAACGTATTTTCCTCCCGGATACGGAAATCCCATAACTCTTGCCGCCTTGTCAAAGCATTCGCCTGCTGCATCGTCACGAGTACGACCAATTACGTGAAACTTCGTATAATCAAGCACTTCCACTATATGCGAATGCCCGCCGCTTGCTATTAAGCAAAGGTACGGCGGCTTTAGCTCCGAGTGCGCAATGTAGTTCGCTGCAACGTGTCCTGCGATATGATGAACAGGCACTAATGGCTTGCTTGTCGCCATTGCAAGCCCCTTTGCAAAGCTTGTTCCGACAAGCAATGCCCCGATAAGTCCCGGTGCGTATGTAACGGCTATTGCATCAACATCGCAAAGTTCCAGGTTCGCCCTTGTTCAAAGCAGACTTTACCACCTGCTGAATGTTCTCTGCGTGTCTGCGTGAGGCAAATTTCCCCGGCACAACTCCACCGTAAAGTTTATGCTCCTCAATCTGTGAAGATACTATATTTGAAAGGACGTTTACGCCGTCCTCGACAATCGCTGCTGCTGTTTCATCGCATGAGCTTTCCTATTGCAAGTATTTTCATTATATCAATCTTTTTTCTAGCTTTATGCAGAATATATCCCTTTAATTATACACTCTTATTCCCAAATACGCAACAAAATCGTAAATACTTTTGCTCTTGACAATAATTGTGCAAAACCGATATAAAGACGGGCTTTCTATTATCCATTTTCAACATAACGTAAAACTGATAGCGTTCTTTACTTTAGCGTGACATTGTGGTATTATGCAAATGCAAAAACGTACGAAACATATTTACTTGGCGGGATATTTATGAAAAAGATTTTTTCTATGGCTCTTGCAGCCGTCCTCGCCTTTGGCGTAATGTCCGGTTGTACAGGCAATAACGACGCTAACACAACAGACGCAGACAATCTGCTCTGCAGCCGCCTTGATTCCGGCAAGTTCGTTCTCGGTCTCGATGACAGCTTCCCTCCAATGGGATTTTAGAAAAACGTGATGCTAACGAAATCGTTGGCTTCGACATTGACGTTGCTAGAGAAGTTTGTGCAAGAATGGACGTTGAACTTGTTCTTCAGCCAATCGCTTGGTATTTGTATGAAATGGAACTTGACAGCAAGAACATCGACTGCATTTGGAACGGTATGTCCATCAACCCAACTCGTGAAGAGGCCATGAACTCCTCTTGAGGCTTACCTCGAAAATGCTATGGTTTTCGCTGTAAACAACGATTCTGGTATAAGCACTCTTGCTGACCTAGAGGGCAAGTCTGTTGCTGTTCAAAACGGTTCAACTGCTCAGACAATTCCTTAAGAATCTGAAGTTTTCCCTAAACTTAAAGAAGTTGTTGGTTGGCGTAGACGACAACGTAACTGCTCTAATGGACCTTGAGGCTAAGGGCGTTGAGGCTGTATTCCTTGATCCCGTTGTTAAATCACCTAATCGCTGAATCCGGCAAGGACTGCCAATGTTCTTGAAGAAGGTCTTGAAGAAGAACAGCATGCTATCGGCTTTAGAAAGGGTTGGACAAGGGCTCTTACGTGATAAGGTTCAATCAATCCTTTCTGAGATGAAGTTGCCGCTGACGCAAAAGTTTCGGCGAAATCTCAAACAAAGTGGTTCGGTTCTGATATTACTATTGTTAAATAAATCTTATAAAACGAAAGACTTCCGAAAAATTCGGAAGTCTTTTTTATATCTAGATTTTAGAGATTTCGTCTTGATTTTTCGCAAATTTCAAGGCATTACTTCTAGAGAAAGTCCCCTCGATATTCGCTAACATCAGCGTTTTATTCTATTTTCTTGGTTAACCGAGGGTAACCTGCAGCAAAACATTACTTAGAGAAAGTCCCTTTAACGTTCGCTAATATCAGTTTTATTCTATTTTCTTGGTTAACCGAGGGTAACCCTGCAGCAAAACATTACTTAGAGAAAGTCCCCTTGACATTCGCTAACATCAGTTTTATTCTATTTTCTTGGTTAACCTTTGTTGCCCCCGGATCATAGTCAATAGCGACGATATTCGCCTGTGGAAATGCGTTTTTAATAACACGTGACATTCCCTTTGCAACAATGTGGTTTGGCAGACATCCGAACGGCTGTGCGTGCAGATGATATTTTCCGTTCCTGTTTGAGCAAGAACAGCCATTTCAGCAGTAATCAGCCACCGCCCATCTTAACGCCTTGATGAATGAACTTATCCGCCTCTGCTCTAAGCTCCTCAAAATCGTCAGGCGGCAGGAACTCGCCGTGAGATTTAATCATTTTTATTAGTTGCTTTTCCTTTGCGTAAAGGAACTTATAAGCAGCACCGAACGCAATGGTTTTGCCATTCCTAAAGTTGTAGAACTTCCCGTCATTTACGGTGTTTATACAGCAATAAAGAACGAAATTCAAAAGCCCCGGCACAATCGGCTCGCACCCTTCGGAAATGAGAAATTCCTCAAGATGATTGTTCGCAAGAGGTGAGTACTTAACGTAAATTTCCCCGACAATTCCAACTCTCGGCTTCTTCGCCATCGAACGTGGAATTGCTGCAAAATCGTCAAGTATTGCCTTTGCATATTTGTTAAAGGAAAGAAAATCGCTCTTTGCAAAGACCGTCGCAAGCTTTTCCTGCCACTTATCCAGCACCTTGTCGGTGGATTTCGGCTTTAATCTACAATGGCTCTGTAATTGATTGTACAATAGCATGAGCAAATCCTCGTAAAGCACTGCGTACACAAGCTTTATTCCGATTGCCGGCGATTGGTATTGAGCTCTTTCAAGTCCGCTGAAATTCAGCGAAATTACCGGCACCTGAGGGAAATCCTCAGCAAGTGCTTTTCTTAAAAGGTGGATGTAGTTTGAGGCTCTGCACCCTCCGCCCGTTTGGGATAGCAAGAGAGCTGTCGTGTCCGGGTTATACTTCCCTGACTTTAGAGCGTCCATAAACTGCCCGATAACCAAAAGCGCCGGATAGCAAGTATCGTTATGCACATTCTTAAGTCCCCTCGTCAATTACGCTCTTTTTGTGAAGTCTGCAAAAGCTCGGTCTTATAGCCATACTCGCCGAAAATCGCCAAAATCAGCTTGAAGTGTATTGGCAGCATATCCGGCACAAGTATTGTGTGCGTTTTTTTCATTTCTTCAGTAAAAATAGGATGTGACAATGTTTTCTCCTTATTCTTATGCTAAATAGCCTATGCTGAATAGTATTGTGCTTTTTAGCATTAATCTGTATAAAAATCATTTCGGCTTGCAAACGCTTACCCATTCGCCGTTTGAGTATTTCTGTAACTTCCGTCAGGCGTGAGTTTAACTGCGCTGTTTGAACTGCCGGCAGCCGGATAAACATACTGAACCTTTTCACCGAGTCGTCTATATAAATCTCAACTCCCTCATTCACTGCGAACGGGCAAACTCCGCCTTACTGCGTGTCCGATAAGGCTTTCGCCTGCTCGAAGGTTATTGGTATTTTCGCCTTTAATATGCCAAACTTCGCCTTGTACTTTGCATTATCAACCTTTGCATCTCCTGCACAAGCGATTAGTATAGCTTTTCTCCCACCAAAAGGATAATGTCTTTTCCATAATATGCGGCACCGCAACCAACTGCGAGAGCCGCAAGTTCAACAGTTGCGCTAGGAAACTTCAAACTCCATTATTCTGTCTTGAAGTCCAAGCGAACTAAAATATTCACGTACTTTTTCAATCGCCATTATTATGTCCCTGCTTTTTATTTATTTTAAATCTTGTTTGCTATGATAAAGCCACGGCAAACGCTCACGCTTTATTTTTATTTCTTTTTCGCTTATTGCTGCAACAAGGCTGCGAAGTTCATCTTAAAGCAGCACCAAGATTGTTGATTTCGTCAATCTTTTAGCTGGGTGTAGAGCTTATGCCGCCTTCTTCAAGAATTGACCACTTCGTCAGGTAACAGCGTCAATTCCAGCAGCCAAAGGATACAAGCTGAACAAGCTGCATATCGTCAGGCTGATTTAACATACTGCGCTGCACGGTAAAGTCTTGAGTGATATGTCCACTGATTTAGAACGGATAGCTTAGGAACGTGTCCTAGATGAGCAACGCTGTCCTCAGTAATAACTGCCATTCCAAGACTTGTTATAAGCTTGTGAATACCGTGGTTAATCTCTGGGTCGATGTGGTAAGGACGGCCTGCAAGAACGATAATTGTGCGTCCGTCTGCTCTTGCGTCAGCAATGATTTCTGCGCCCTTTGCTCTAATGTCGTTCTCGTAAGAACGCAGAGCCGCAAAGCCCTTTTCAAGTGCTGATTTTGCCTCGCTCTTGGAAACCTTATATTTCTTCAAACTCCTGCAAAGCACCTCAACAACGTGCTTTTCACGGTTAAGATCAACGTGCGGGCAAAGGAAGTTCCCGTCGTTAAGCGTTTCAATATTTGCCTTCAAAAGCTCTGGATAGTAAGCAACTACCGGGCAATTGTAGTGGTTGTCACTCTCTCCCTCGTCGATGTTGTAGCTCTCACAAGGGTACCAAATGAAGTCAATGCCCCTCTCAAGAAGCGACTCAATATGTCCGTGAGCAAGCTTTGCCGGGTAGCAAACAGTGTCCGATGGGATTGTGTGCTGTCCCTTGTAATACGTGTCACGAGTACTTTCCTCGGAAATAACCACTTCAAAACCTAGCTCTGTAAACAGCTTATGCCAAAGTGGCAGCTGCTCATAAAAGCCCAGAACAGATGGTATTCCGACTTTCGCCTTTGGTGAGGCAGGCTTCTCATTTATAACCGAGAAAATCCTTTCAAGCTTGTATTCATATAGGCAAGGTGCGATGTCCTTTGCTGACGCACCTGCGCCCTTTTCGCATCTATTACCGGAAATAAATCTGCTTCCGTCGTTAAACTTAATAATTGTAAGAGAGCATTTTGCCGTACAGCCGTTGCACTGCGCACCCTTTGATGAGTATGAGAAATTTCTTAGTTCCTCAGCAGTTATTGTTCCCGACTTGCCTTCTATATTCTCCATTGCGTAAAGTGCTGCGCCGAAAGCTCCCATAAGACCTGCGATTGCTGGTCTTATTACGTTTCTGCCAAGCTCCTGTTCAAACGAGCGAAGAACTGCATCATTAAGGAAAGTTCCCCCTTGAACAACGATGTTCTTTCCAAGCTCCTCAACGGATTTTGCACGAATAACCTTGTAAATTGCGTTCTTTATGATTGAGGCAGAAAGACCTGCTGAAATATCTTCAACCGAAGCTCCGTCCTTTTGAGCCTGCTTAACGCTGGAGTTCATGAAAACTGTACAGCGTGAACCAAGGTCAACCGGTCTTTCCGAAGAAAGTCCGATACGTGCAAAGTTTGCTATTTCATAGCCAAGTGCCTGCGCAAACGTCTGTATAAACGAGCCGCAGCCTGACGAACAAGCCTCGTTAAGCATAATGCTGTCAATAGCGTCGTTCTTAATTTTAAAGCACTTAATGTCCTGTCCGCCGATGTCGATGATGAAATCAACGTTAGGGCAGAAATATTTCGCAGCCTTAAAGTGTGCAACCGTTTCAACAATTCCGAAGTCTATTTTAAGTCCTGCTCGGATTAAATCCTCGCCATATCCTGTAACTGCGCTGCCTTTAATAACAAGCCCATCTGTTGCAAGGCTGTAAATCTCGCTGACTTTTTCAGCAATAATATCAAGCGGCTTACCCATGTTTGAGCAATAGTGATGGTACAAAATCTTCCCGTTAGGAGTGATAAGCACTAACTTTGTTGTGGTTGAGCCTGAGTCAATTCCAAGATACGCATCTCCCGAATATTTCTCAATATCCTCATAACCAAGGTCGCTCTTGCTGTGTCGGGTTACGAATTCCTCATAGTCGCTTTTTGTGTCAAAGAGTCGTGTGCCTGTAACAATGCTGTCGCCTGTTTTAGCGTTCTTCAGCCTGTTAATCACGTCCTCAAGAATGTACGCCTCAGAAAGCTCCTTAGAATTAAGCGCACAACCGTAAGCCATAAAGCAGGAAGCAAGCTCCGGCAAAATAGCGTGTTCATCGTCTAGGTTCAGCGTGGTCTTAAACGCACGGCGAAGCCCGTTAAGGAAGGAAAGCGGCCCTCCTAAGAAAAGCACTTTGCCCTCAATTTTTCTTCCCTGAGCAAGACCGGAAACCGTTTGGTCAACAACTGCTTGGAAGATTGAGGCTGCCATATCCTCATGCCTTGCACCTTGATTAAGGAGCGGCTGAATATCGGATTTTGCGAAAACTCCACAACGTGATGCGATTGGATAAATCTTCTCTGCGTTGTCGGAAAGCTTGTCCATTTCGTCTGGTGTAATGCCCAAAAGCGTGGACATTTGGTCAATAAACGCACCCGTACCGCCGGCACAAGAACCGTTCATTCTCTGCTCAACACCGCCAGTTAGGAAGATAATTTTTGCGTCCTCACCGCCAAGCTCGATTACAACATCAGCGTCCGAATAGCTCTCTTTAACAGCCACAAACGCCGAATAAACCTCCTGCATGAACGGAAGCTCTGCTGCATTTGCAATTCCAAGCCCTGCTGAGCCTGTTATGCACAAACGAAAACTGTCGTTCGGGAAATCTTTTTTGATTTCCTCAAGCTGTGCGATTACCGTTTCACGCACTTTTGAAAAATGTCGCTCATACTTCTTATGTAAAATTTCTTTCTTGTCATTTAAAATAAGCGTTTTAACAGTTGTAGAACCTACATCAATGCCTAAATAAAATTCATTTCCCATTTCTTCACCTTATCTCTCTTAGGATTTTTAAATCCTGCTTTTTATTTCGTAAGATATTTAACTTAATACCCCAAATTATTCCTGTAATATTTACCCCGACTAAAATAATAATAAAATCATTAGCCAATACATATTTATTATATAACAAATGTCGAAAAAAATAAAGCCTAAATGTAGTTTTTTTATTAATAAGTATCTTTGGAGGTGTTTTTCATGATTAATAAGCTGTATAAGCGTATAAATGTCGGTGATAAAGTCAACGTAAGAGGCACTCTATACCGTGATTGTGGCGGGATTTTTCCTGTAAGAACGTATTCTTCTGTCCGTGGGACAGTCGAAAGTATTGTTGAAAACAGCGCTTGCCCATTTTTTCTCGGTGAGGAGCTTGGCTGGGCGGCTCAGTCATCTCTTTGCTCGGTGGATACCCCGAACGAATATAAAGATTTTGATGCTGGTGCAGGAGCAATTGTTAGGGTTTGTGGTAATCTTTATTTAGACAGCACTGCTGAAATAGCCTTAAAAGCAGGTAGCTCCGAATATGAAGTAATCGGCGTAGAAAACGGTGAAGCTCCCCTTCGCCTAAGCGCAGGATACGCAAGAAGATGCGACTGCACCGTTGTTGGCTGGATATGAAAAACACCCGAAGTTTCTGCACTTCGGGTGTTTTTGTTTGTCAATTTAATCTTCCAGTCTGTATTTTTTAAGGTCTGGCAACTCGTCTAATGTTATCATTTTTTCATGATGATACACTTTGTCCCACATATACGCCTCGCTGTATTGATCGCTGAACCTTTTAACCTTGTTTAAAACAAAGTCCCCTGTCCAAACTCCAAAGAACAGCCAGCGTGAGTTCTCCTCAAATGCAAGGTCTGGATCGAAAAGACAGCCGTTTTCGGTAAGCGCTATCATCTTATTTGCCTGTGTATAGTTAACAGCCTCGATAAACCTATCCGTTTGAGGGGTGTAAACCCTCTCGCCCGGATAAATATCCTCGCCGATAATGTCAACCGTTTCATCGCCCGGATACCAATCCTTCGCCTGACCGTTCCAAACCCAAATTAAGTTGTTAAGTCCGTGAACGTTTGTAAGACGGTCGTACATAAGATTCCAAAGCTGAATATAGCTTTGCGCATCACACGCACCCCACCAGAACCAGCCTCCGCTCGCCTCATGGAGAGGTCGCCATAAAATGGGAACGCCTGCATCTTGAAGCCTTAAAAGCTGCTCTGCGATTGCGTCAATATCGCTAACTAAGAGGTCATACCCCTCTTTATCCTCGCCGTTCATAATCTTAGTAAGGTTAATCGTTGCCGCCTCAGCGTAAAATCCCTTGTACCAAGGCTGATCCTTGCTGTTTTTGAGGTAAATTTCCGGCGCATTCCAGTGCCAGCTCATCGTTACAATGCCGCCGTGTGTGTAGTACCACTCAATAGCCTCCTCAATCGCTGCATCGCTTGAACCATGCGCAACTCGACTAGGTGAGTACTCCATCAAGTCAATACCCAAAACTGCTGGATATTTCCCTGTTTGCTCGTAAATTCTAGTAATCTCCATGCTGTTAATTCCAGTATCGCCGTACTGTCCGGTCAATGAATATTTCCCATAAATATCAGTAAGGAAATTCATCAGCCTTTGCGTATTTTCAGTAGCATTTGGATTTACAAGCTGTGAGCTAACATCAAAAGACAGCGTATTTACTGCCTCTGCGCTTGTGAAAATAACGCTGTCAAGCAAAATCCACCAGTGTCCTTTAATCGGAAAGCCAGGCGTCTTCGAATGAGAACGGATTGTATAAAACTGTCGCTAAATTCGTCCTTTTCCTGCCTGAAAGAGCCTATTTTCTACATCGTCAATATATACCGTTCCGCCTCGCTTCCGCCCATGCTGGCTGAACGGAAATTCAAGTCGTAAAGCCCTGTTTCAGGTACTGACGCAATTGTTACCCCGTCATTATCACTATCAATTGGATATAAAAAGCCTGTTCCGGTATAGCCTTCCATTTCGTTGAGGATAGCAGTATTTCCGAACAGCTCGCCGTCCTCTGCCTCAAATGAGAAGTTGTATTCTTTGGATAACTTTCCGGCTATCGCCACTTCTTCAAGCGACAAAGGCTCGCCGAATTCCGTCCTTACTTCCTCAACCGGATACTCCGGCTCTTTTTCCTTGCAGGCGCTCAAGACTGACGCAAGCATTGCCATCGCTAAAACAGCAGACAAAGCCTTTTTTACCACACGTTCATTTATAAAATCTCCTTAAATCGTTTTTTCGGCGTGACGTGTAACATGACAACCAACATTAACCGCCACCGGAAGCCCTGCAATATGCGTAGGTGTTGTTCCCGTTATTAACCGCCAAAGCCGCTAAGGTCCCGCCAAAGCCTTGTGTCCAATGCCAAGCTTGTTGATTTTCTCACATTTTCTCCATATCGGAGTAAAGCTCCTTCTCGTTTCTCTGTGAAACATCACGGCAAAGGAGCTGCAAGGTATGCAGAGTATTCAAAATCCCTGCCAATTCCAACGCCGATTACTACCGGCGGACAGATTGCTCCTGCTTTTGAAACGGTTGAAACCACAAAATCAATTATATCATCAACACTAGCAGACGGCGTAAACATCTTCATTGCAGACATATTTTCGCCAAATCCTTTCGGCGCAACCATGATTTTAACCCTCTATCGCCGTCAACAATTTTGGTATGTATAACAGCCGGCGTATTGTCGCCCGTGTTCACCCTCTCAATAGGATCTCCAACAATTGAGCATCTCAAACGCCCCTCTGTATAGCCTTTTGCAACACCGTTGTTAATGCTCTGATTTAAAGAACCCCGACAAAATGCACATCTTGACCGATTTCAATGAAAAACAACTGCCATTCCCGTATCCTGACAAATCGGAATATTCTCCTCTCTTGCGACTTCAATATTCCTCACAATATCGCCCATTACCTCAATTCCTGTCGGGGATTTTTCCTTGCCGGCAGAACATTTTATGCAGTTTTCAAGGCTGTTTGGAAGAATTACGTTTGCTTTTATGCAAAGTTCCCTAACTGCCAACTCTATTTCTAAGACGTTAATTTCTCGCATTATTTCCATTCCTTTTCGATTAAACTCCGTAGTAACAGGACATTTCACGTATTCTTAATTTTAACATTTGAAAAGGCTATTGTCAATCAAAAACGCTTGAAAATTTGGGCTTCACAGGAATAGCCATCTTACCTTAATAGGACACAGTCCTATTAAGGTGTTTTCTGCTCTTTGAGGACATTTTCTATTGACATTTCGCTTTAACGCTGTTATACTTTACACCTATAAAGCAACGAAAGGGATTTCACTATGAATATTTGTGTAATCGGGCTTGGCCTTATCGGCGGCTCGCTCTGCAAAACTATAAAAAAGCACACAAACCACACCGTTTACGGCATTGACAAAGATCCTCACGCTGTTAGCTCCGCTTTAAAATGCGGTGCTATCGACCATGTTGGAGATGATAAATCCCTTGAAAACGCAGATTTGTCTATTGTTTGCTTGTATCCTGAGCTTACTGTTAGCTGGATTTGCAGTCACGCAAAGTCCTTCAAAAAGGGCAGTCTTGTTATAGATGTCTGCGGAATAAAGAAGGAAATTATTGTGGCTGTTTCCTCGATTTTAGAGGAAAACGAAGTCGAATTTATCGGCACTCACCCAATGGCAGGCCGTGAATTTTCGGGATTTGACTACTCCGTAGCAAATCTTTTTGATAACGCAAGTTTCATTATTACTCCGACCGAGGGGACTTCTGCTGACAAGCTGGAAATGCTCAAATCCTTTGCAAAAGAGCTTCACTTCAAAAACATTGTCCTTTCCACTCCCGAGCAGCACGACCAGATTATCGCCTACACTTCACAGCTTGCGCACGTTGTTTCAAGCGCATATGTGAAAAGTCCGACACTTGATGTTCAGGCAGGATTTTCGGCGGGGAGCTTTCAGGACCTTACCCGAGTAGCGAAGCTTAATGAGGATATGTGGACATCTCTTTTCATGCTCAATCGTGAGTCACTTATTCCAGAAATTGATACTATTATCGGGCATTTGCAGGAATACAAGGACGCACTTGAGGCGAAGGACAACGCTCATCTTTGCGAGCTTTTAAAAGACGGCAGGATTAAAAAAGAAAACTCAATGAAATGAGTTAAAGTGTGGGCGGCTTAATGTTCGCCGCAGCAAACAGCAAACAAGATTTAAGATAAAAACGACGGTGCTTGAAAAATTAAGCACCGTTTTTTCATCAAAAACGCAAAAAGCCTTTACATTTATTTGTAAATGATTTATATTTAGTATATATGATTTAGTGAAAGGACGACAAAAAATGCGCAAAAAGAATAGATTTCTAAAAGCTATGATTTCGCTTGTGTCCTCGGCTTGCTTGCTAACGCAGGGCTTTACAGCGTTTGCAGGGGAGCAACTTGGGCAGACGGATTTTGAAAATGGAGCTGGACTTCCTTGGCACGTTTGCGAAACGGACCCGGCAGAACTAGAATTTGAAATAGACAATGGGGTTTACAAAATCACAATTCTAAATCCCGGAGGTGCTTCAAGAGGGGGCGAGGACCGTTGGGACTGCCAATTCAGGCACCGTGGATTGAAGATTGTCAGCGGTCATCAGTACAAAGTTTCCTACGAAATTACTGCTACAAACAGCGGTCGATACTATACTAAAATCGGCAACCTTGATGGCGACCTTGAAATATGGCACAACAATTCCACCGGCGCTCACGACTTTGACAGCAACTGGGATTTAATGCATATTAGTGCAAACCAAACTAAAAAGGTTGAATTGACTTTTACGGCAAGTCAAAGCCTTGATGTTGCTGAATGGGCGTTCCACTTCGGCGGCGATGGACAGTACACAAGCGGCGATTGTTTCCCTGTTGGTACGGTTATTACTTTTGATAATATGTCGCTTATAGACCTCACAAGTGACGAAAACGACTTCGTTCCTGTACAAGACTGGGTGAGAAGCGAAGTGCTTACAAACCAAGTGGGATACTTCACAGACCGTGCTAAGAAAGCGACTCTGCTCTCCTCTGATAAGAAGAGCGTAAAGTTTGAAGTTCTTGACGAGAACGGCAAGAAAGCTTTCTCCGGCAAGTCGGAATATTTCGGCTATGACGAGGACTCCGGTGACAGCGTACATATTCTTGATTTCACCGAACTTAACAAGGACGGCACTTACTACATCGAAACAGCAGATGGCGCAAAGAGCCGTGAATTCACGGTTGGCGGCTCTGACATATACTCAAGTATGCTCTACGACTCTCTCAACTATTTCTACCAAAACAGAAGTGGTATCCAAATCGAGAGCCAGCTTATCACCTCCGGTGACACAAATGCGCTTGCTCGTGCAGCAGGTCATACCTCTGATGTTGCTCAAATTCAGCATACATGGGGCTATACAGGAAGCGGCGGCTCACAAGATGTAAGCGGCGGTTGGTATGATGCGGGCGACCACGGAAAGTATGTTGTAAACGGCGGTATTTCGCTTTGGCTGATGCAAAACCAATACGAAACTGCCAAAAAGTACGGATTTGAGGACGTTTACGCTGACGGCACAATGAACGTTCCTGAGAATGCAAACGGCTATCCTGACTTGCTTGACGAGGCACGTTGGGAGATGGAATGGATGCTCAAAATGATGGTCAAGGACGGCGACTATGAGGGCATGGTGTACCACAAAGTGCATGACGCTAAGTGGACGGCTCTCGGAATTGCCCCTGCAAACGCACCTTCAGAGCGTGTAATTAAGCCACCAACAACTCAAGCTACGCTCAATTTAGCGGCTTGTGCAGCACAGTCGGCAAGACTTTGGAAGGGTATTGACGATACTTTCGCAAACACCTGCCTTGAGGCAGCGAAGAAAGCCTATGCTGCTGCTCAAAAGCACCCTGAAATGTACGCTCCACTTGACGAGGCTGTCGGTGGTGGCGCTTACGGTGACAATGATGCAACTGACGAATTTTACTGGGCGGCTTGTGAGCTTTTCGCAACAACAGGCGACACAAAATACTACGATGATGCTAAGAACTCCGACTACTTCCTAACGCTCTCAACCTCCCTAACAGGTGGCGAAAGCGTTGATACAGTCGGCAGTTTCGACTGGGGACACACCTCGGCTTTAGGCTCATTTACAATAGCACTCAATGACGATGTTTTCAGCAAAAATGACATTAAAACGGTTACTGAAAATATCGAAAAGGCCTCTGAATACTTCATAAATCTTGAAGCAAAACAGGGTTACGGCGTGCCTCTTGGGCAGTCGAAAATTAGCTACGCTGATGATGGCACTGGCTACGTTTGGGGGTCAAACTCCTTTGTTTCGGATAACTCGGTTGTTATGGCTTATGCTTATTTGCTAACGGGTGACGAAAAGCACCTTGATGGCGTTATTTCGGGCGTTGACTACTTATTAGGACGAAATCCTATGGACTACTCCTACGTAACAGGCTACGGCTCTCACGCTGTACAGTTCCCTCACCATAGATATTGGGCAGAACAGATTGACAGCACTTTCCCTAAAGCGCCTTGTGGCATACTCGTTGGTGGTCCAAACTCCGGAATGGAAGACCCTTGGGTAAGAGGTTTCGGCTGGAAAAAGGGCGAAATTGCTCCACAAAAAGCCTACCTTGACCATATTGAAGCGTGGTCGGTAAATGAATGTACTATCAACTGGAACGCATCTCTTGCGTGGTTGATTTCATTTACAGCAGAGGAAAACGGTGGAATTACTGTCGGTAGCACGGGCGTTTCAAGTGGAATTGTAAACGACGGCGGCAACGGCACTTCAAACGAAAACCCTATTTATGAGGAAGTTACCACCCCTGCAAAAACCACCGAAAAGGACTCTCCGTCTGCAAAGGGAGAGGACAATTCAGTCCCTGCAAATACAAATAATTCCGATAATTCGAGCGACAACACTTTGACAATAGTTCTTGTTGTTGGTGCGGTTATAGTGCTTGTTTCGATTGAAATTCTAATATACAAAATCATGAAAATGAAAAACAAGGGATAATGAGCGTTTGCTGTGGCTGTGGCGTAGTAAAAAAGATTTAAGATAAAAAAATCGGCAGATTTGTAATCAATCTGCCGATTTTGGTTGTTTAATTGTCGTTAAAAACTCTGTATTCTGCTCTAACACATTCGATAGGAACTTCCCTGTAATAAACATAGTTTGCTTCACCGTTTACATATGCGCCGTACATAACTACGCAAAAATTCTCGGTCATTTGAACGTCGATATATGCAACAAATTCATCATCAAAATCAGTGATATTTTGGTCATAAAGGGTTTCTATCGACTCCCTCTCCCACCCCTCGTAAAAATACTCGTCGGTGGTTATTTCCTGCAAAGTTTCCTTATCATAAAGGATTGTTCTTGTGCAAAAGGTTGGCGCATCCTCGAAAATTGAAATAATCTTCGGATGTGATGTCCTGACGTACATCCTCTCAAAGCCGTACTTTTCGGTCGCTTTATCCTGAACAAGCTTGAAGTCAGCATTTAGCTTTTCAATCTCCTCATCTTCTAGGTAAATTGAGGAAGATATTCGCCCATATTCAACACCGTTTTCTTCATTTATGTAGAATTCTTCGACATATTCCACTAGGTCCATATCGAAAATCTCAATCATCGCATCGCTCTCAAAAAGCGGCGTGTTGTCGAAATATTCCGAACAAGGCATCAGCGTCCTTAGTTCCTCGATTGAGAAGAAAACAGTAGTGTTAACTAAACCGTTCACTAAAAAGTAAGGGCTGTCCTCATGAAAAAATATCGTATCTGTTGTGAAGTCGTTTATGTCGTCCAAAATACCCTTCAGCTCGTCCTCATAGTTATTTTCAGAAGGGTCACCGAAGTAAAGGCTCAAGTGTTCGGCAAGTATCGGCCAAAAGTCTGCGTCTTTATAGAACATGTCGGAGAAGTTTTCAACCCTTTTCCCATCGTGCATATCAAAAACCGCAGCACGGCAGTAAAAATAATACACTTCACCATTCTCATCGTACATCCCATTGGCAGTGTCGTAAATAGTTGTTGTCACGTTGAGATAACCATTCTTCGCCCACGCTTGAAGGTCGATCGTCTCCGTAATATCATCACCTCTTAGCTCCCTAACGGTCGCCCTTACCCAGTCGTTCACTTCCTGCTCAAGCGTTTTGTTTGCAAATCCGGAAATGCTCATCGGGTCTGAGGGCAGGTCATAAAAAACTGCGGTGGATTCACGAGGGATAGGCTTGTAATCTTGAGGCTTTTCCTTGCCTGTTCCCAAAATGTTCTCCTCTACATCGATTATTTGAGTTTTCATGTCGGAACTTGTGGTTATTTCTCCATAATTTTCCTTGTTCGCCTCGCACGACGATAATGAAAATATCATCGCACACGAAAGCAAAACTGCTGTTGTCTTTTTCATCTTTTGTTCTTCCTTTTCTGTTATGTCTTTTTTATCTTAAATATTAATGACAACGGGCAAGCGCTAAGACGCTCGCCTTTAATTTTAGTATATATTATGTGTAGATTTCCGTCAAGTTTTTCCGCAAAAAAGAGCAGCCGTAAAATGACTGCTCTTTTAAAATATTAGTCTGTATCGCCTGCATCAATAATTGCAGCAGCAACAAGGTTTGCCGGTAAGCTTTCGTATCTTACAAAGTCGAACTTAAAGCTGCCCATGCCTCTTGTTGTTTGACGTAGGAATAGCGTGAAATCCTGCATCTCACGAGATGGCACTTCAGCAACAATTTCAGTTAATCCCTTTCCTAAAGGAGTCATTCCCAAAACTCTGCCTCTACGCTTATTAAGGTCGCCCATTATATCCCCTGTGTTTTCGTCCGGCGCCACTACGGACAGCGAGCCAATTGGCTCTAAAAGGATAGGTTCAGCAAGCTTTATTCCCTCCTTAAACGCAAGGGAAGCAGCCGTCTTAAACGCCATTTCAGACGAGTCAACCGGGATGGTAGGAACCGTCAACAAGTATTGCCTTAACTCCAACTACCGGACAGCCTGCAAGAACACCCTTTAGCATACAGTCCTGAAGTCCCTTTTCAACTGCCGGGAAGAAGTTTCTAGGCACTGAGCCGCCGAAAACCTTTTCCTCAAATACAAGAGTGTCGGAAATACAAGGTTCAAACTCAATCCAAACATCACCATACTGACCATGTCCGCCGGATTGCTTTTTATATTTCCTTGAACTTTTACTTTCTTGCGAATAGTTTCCTTGTATGCAATCTTTGGCACGGAAAGTGAAATATCTGCTCCAAATTTCGACTTAGCCTTAGAAACAGCTACCTCAAGATGCTGCTCGCCAAGACCTGTTAAAATCTGCTCTAATGTAGATGAATTCATCTCATAAGAAAGAGTCTTATCCTCCTCTAAAATACGGTTAATAGCCGCAGAAATCTTGCTCTCATCGCCTTGAGCCTTTGCCTTTACTGCCATGCTGAAACAAGGACGAGGATATTCCAGCTTTTCAAAAGCAACTACCCTTGAGCTGTCACACAAAGTGTCGCTTGTGTTTGCTGAAATTTTTGTAGCAACTACAATATCGCCTGCCTCGGCACAAGCCACTTCAATCTGCTTTTTACCGCAAAGGTAAAGAGCTTTCCGTAGCTTTTCAGTTGCACCGGTAGTAGCGTTCACAAACTCCATATTAGGTGACATTTTTCCGCTGTAAATCTTGATAAAGGACATCTTTCCTACGAATGGGTCTGCAATTGTTCTGAAAACAAACGCTGAAAGAGGATCACTCGCCCTGCAAGGAATTTCAATAATATCATCGCCCAAAACGGCAGTCTTTGTATCAAGTTCAGATGGAGCTGGAAGAAGCAGTGAAATCTCCTTCAAAAGCATATCAACGCCGGCAAGAGTTGTGGAGCTTACACAGGTAACCGGAGTGATTTTGCCCTCGTTTACGCCCTTGTGAATGCCCTTTACGATTTCATCTTGAGTGAACTTTTCACCGGAGAAAAACTTCTCCGAAAAGCTCCTCGTCAGCCTCAGCAACCGCCTCAGAAACCGCCTCAACAAGTCCGTCAATACGATACTCGGACTCAGGCATAGGTATTTCAGTAGGCACACCGTTTGCGCCATACTCGTAAGCTTTCATTTCAATTAAGTTTATATACGCAACAATTTTGCTCTCACTGATAAAAGGAACTACAACCGGACATACGGACGGACCAAAAGCCTCCTTTAATTCGGTAAGAACGTTGTGGAAGTTTGCATTTTCTTCGTCAAGCTTTGTAACTACAAACATTCTAGGCTTGCCCTCAGCCGCCTCGTATGCTTTCTTAGTGCCAACCTTAACGCCGGATTTGCCCGAAACTGTAATCATAACAGTGCCGGCAGCAGAAATCCCCTCAATCATCCCCCCTGCGAAGTCAAAAAGACCGGGAGTATCCAATATATTAACCTTATAGTTGTCATATTCAAGATATGCAAGTGATGGCGCTAGCGTTGATTTACGCTTAATTTCTTCTGCATCATAGTCACAAACGGTATTTCCGTCTGCAATTTTACCAAGTCTATCTGTTGCTCCGGATTTAAACAGCAAAGCCTCAGCTAGTGATGTTTTACCGGAGCCTGCATGCCCCGCCAACGCAATATTTTTGATGTTTTCCACGCTATATTGTTTCATTTTCTTATTCGCTCCAATCTATTTTCAATCTTTTGTACAATATATACAATGTTTATTAACAATGTATTTATATTATATATGTTATGCCTACCGTTTTCAATACGTAGAGGTTATTTTCTACATATTTTTACTTTTCGATGTTTAGGTTTTGTGTATTTTGTACATATATTCATAAATATCGCAATTTTCTTCCTTTAAATATTATGTAAAGCTTGGTCATTTAAATACCAAAACCTATTTATTTTTACCCCAACTTTCCACAAAAACCCCGTTTGTTGATAAATTATTGAAATCTTTCTCTTATATTGATATACTATAAACACAACGTAAAGGAGGCTTTTCCATGTATACTATTTTAGCTGTTGATGACGAAAAGGACATCGTTAGTTTAATCAAGGACTATTTTGAACTTATTGGATACAAGGTTTTGTCTGCTCACAACGGCAAAGAGGCTATGGAGCAGCTCAAAAATTCCCCTGATTTAATCCTGCTTGATATAAATATGCCTGAAATGGACGGAATTACACTCTGCAAGGAAATACGAGAGTACGTGTCCTGCCCAATACTGTTTTTGACTGCAAGAATTGAGGACAGGGACAAAATCGAAGGATTTTCCGTCGGCGGAGATGACTACATAATAAAGCCTTTCTCAATTGACGAGCTGGGCGCAAGAGTTTCTGCGCACATCAGGCGTGACAAAAGAATTCCCGCTAAGTCAAACGTGCGATTTTTCGGGAAGCTTTGCGTTGACTATTCCGCAAAAACAGTTTCCTGCGAAGGCGAGAAATTAGCATTTGTTAAAAAAGAATTTGAAATCATCGAATTTCTGTCAGTTAATTTGGGTCATGTTTTCGATAAAGAGCGAATTTACGAGAAAATATGGGGATATGACGCCGATGGAAACAGCAGCGTTGTCGCCGAACACATCCGAAGAATACGCATTAAACTTGCCGAAGTTGGCGAGGAAAACCACATTGAAACGGTTTGGGGGATGGGGTACAAATGGATAAAGTGAAAACGCAGAAGAATAAATCTATCAAGCGAAGCTTCACTATATATGTAATGATAGGCACTGTGATAACCTTTGTTGGAGCGCTTATCATCGGGCATATTACAAACATTCTTCAAGACAACCTTGACAAAGGCTACTATACGGAATATATAGGAGGTCGGGTGCTGATCAGCACTGGCGGTTATGAAGAAAAATACCAATTTATCGGGCATTTGCAGATTGTTGCAATGCTTGCTTGGATATACCTGTGCATATTTATGACAGGAAGATTTTTTTACAACAGGAACTTAAAAACTCCAATTGAGGCATTAATGAGAGCTTCTAAGAAAATCTCTAACAACGACCTTGATTTTAAGCTTGAGTACTCAGGCGGAAATGAGCTAGGACAGCTTTGCCGTTCGTTTGAGCATATGCGTGAAACACTTTTCCAAAACAACCTCGAAATGTGGAACTCCATTGAGGATAGAAAGCTCCTAAATTCGGCATTTTCGCACGATTTAAGAACGCCGTTCACCGTGCTTTACGGATACACGGAATTCCTTCGCAAGTACGCCGAGGGGGAAAAGGTGTCCCGTGAAAAAATCGCCGAAATAGCAAGCAAAATGGGTGCGCAGGTTGACAGGCTCAAAAATTACACGCAAAAAATGACCTCCATTCAAAAGATTGAGGACATTATAATTGAACCGAAAATCCTTAAAACAAGCGAAATAACCGAAGTCTTAATGCAGTCGGGCAATATGATTTGCGACGGAAAGGTTTTCGACCTCGAGCTTCTTGCAAAGTCGGAAACGGCGAAACTTGACATGGAAATACTAATGACAATCTTTGAAAATCTAGTTTCAAATGCATCACGATATGCAAAAGGTCTAGTAAAAGCGAAGCTTGAACTCTGCGACGGAAAAGCCAAACTGAAGATACTTGATGACGGAAAGGGCTTTTCAAGGGAGTTAATCGGACTTGCAGCAAAGCCATTTTATCGTGAGGAGAACGGAAACGACCCTGTTCATCTTGGACTTGGACTTTACATTTGCGATGTGATTTGCCGAAGATGCGGCGGACAGCTGACAATCGGAAACCATGAAAATGGTGGAATGGTAATCGCAGAAATGTTTTTTTAGAAAAGTAGATAAATAGTTGAAAAGTAGATTTTAATATTGCATTACAGTTAAATCACTGTACTATTTTTTCAAAGAAAGGTCAGATGAAAAATGGAAGCTTGTATAGAAATTAAATCAGTCGATAAATTTTACGGCAAAAATCAAGCGTTATCAGATGTAAACCTGACGCTTAAAACGGGAATGTTCGGGCTATTGGGAAGAAACGGAGCGGGAAAAACCACTCTCATGAAAACACTTGCGACACTTCACCAAAAAAATTCCGGCGAGATAACAGTTTGTGGAATTCCAATTGAAAATGCTAAGGAAATTCGTAGTATTACAGGATATTTGCCACAAGAATTTGCGATGTATCCCTCAATGACGGTTGTGGAAAACCTCGAATACTTGGGTGCATTGTCTGGAATGAGCAAATCAGAATGCCGCACAAAAATAGCAAACCTGCTCGAAAAGGTGAACCTTACGGAACATAAACACAAGAAGTTTAAGTCCCTTTCCGGAGGAATGAAACGCCGTCTTGGAATTGCTCAGGCACTTCTTCATGACCCAAAGATTTTGATTGTTGACGAACCAACAGCAGGTCTTGATCCAGAGGAAAGAATTCGCTTCCGTAACCTGCTTTGCGAGGTTGCAGAGGAAAGAATTGTTATCCTATCAACGCACATTGTCGGAGATATTGAGGCAACCTGCGAGGATATTGCGATAATGAATGAAGGCAAAATCTTATGGAAAGGCAAAGTTTGCGAGCTTTTAGACAACGCAAACGGCAAGGTTTATCTTATAAATGTAGAACATAAATTCACCTCCGTAATTAAGGAAAAATATATCGTAACCGGTACTCTTGCCAACGGAACAAACATGGCAATAAGACTCATTTCCGAAAAAAAGCCTGACCTTTTGGGCGCAATGGCAACTGATCCAAACCTTGAGGATGCGTATATGTATTGCCTTTATTCCCACGGCGCTTTATAAGGAGGGTGTTATGTTTTTTAAAGAATGTAAGAAAATTTTATTTTCGATTACCTTTATAATATACCTAGTGGCAAGCGTAGGAATGTTTGCTACTCAATACGGCGAGGATAGCGGAAGTGTAATCCCCGAACCAACCGCCCAAGGTCCACGAGGAATGACCGTTGTTGAAAATCCTGAACAAATCATGCGCTGTGCAACGCAAGGCTTGTTCTACGAATATATGGAAAATTCATATATAACATATCCCGTAGGTTTTTACAAAGTTGTCAAGCTTACTGAAAAAAAGCAGGAGATGATTGCCGATCTGCTATTCGAAATAACTGGGCCTATCGAAGGCAACTTTGAAGAATCTGCATTGGAAATAACGCCGTCACCTACTATGACATACGAAAGATTTAGAGAAATAATGGAGGAAGTTGACGACATTTTAGGCGGAGGCTCTATGTACGGCGAGTCATTTTTGCTTGAGTCCTTCTCATACACCGAAATGACCTTTGAACAAGACCTAGCTAACTACAACGCTCTAATTTACGATGACAAGGTTTCAAATGGGTATGCAAGGCTCTTTTGCGACTATGTTGGCATTGTAGCTTCGCTTTTACCAGTGTTTGTAGCGGTTGGCTTCTGCTTAAAGGACAAGAGAAGCCGAGTAACCGACCTTGTTTATTCAAGGAAAATATCTTCCGTTAAAATAATTGCAACACGTTTTTTAGCCCTTTGCTTGATGTGCTTTGCGCCAATTTTTATTACAGCGATTATTGCTCAAGGCAACGTTGAAACGCTATACGTCGGTTTTGAAATAGACCATTTTGCGTTTGTGAAATACTCACTTACATGGCTTTTACCGAACGTTTTGGCAGCAGTTTCAGTGGGAATGCTCCTCACCGAATTGACAGGCTCGCCAATTGCTATTGCCGTGCAGTTTGTGTGGTGGTTTGCAAGCATAATGAAAACATCTTTGAGCGCAGATTTCAGCAAATTCCAGCTAATAATCAGGCATAACAACATTTTAAACCGTGCAGCGTTCAACGAGGAAGCATTCTTGTTTAACAGGGCGTTTTTCGTGGTGCTTTCCCTTGTCCTTTTGGTGGCAACTATGTATGTTTATGAGAGGAAAAGGAGGGGCAAGATTAATGCGAATGGACTGCTCAGCAAAAATTCTGCTAGTAAATCTGAAGCATAATTTTCTGTTTTTCTTTTTTCTTTCAATCGGTTTAGCCCTCTTACTGCCGGTAGCTTTTGGAGTTTCCTCTCTTGATGCTGTTCCCGCAGGACAGCCATTAGAGATGGGTTTGTCGCTAATTGGGGTGATAATGCTTGTTCCGATTTTCTCTCCAGAGCAGAACGAAAACATTAAAGACCTCGTTCGCTCACGAAAAACGAACTATCTTTTGGTAATACTAATGCGAGTGGTGTATTCGGTTGTATCAATCGCTTTAATCGAAGGAGTTTTCGTGTTAGTTATGAAGTCGCTTGAATGTGATGTTACCTACAAGCATTTTTTAGGGGCATTTGGCTCAGCACTTCTGCTAGGATCGGTAGGTTTTTTAGTGGCTGGAATATCAAACAATGTAACAGCAGGCTATATGTGTTCAATCCTCTACTTCATTGCAAACTTTTTTGGCAAAAAAAAGCTGCTGTACTTCTACCTGTTCTCCATTTCGTCGGCAGAATTTGATAAATACGGCGTAAAGTTTTTGCTAGCATCGGGAATAATCATGCTAACACTTCTCATTGTGTTTATTTGGGATAGAAGAAAATAATCATTAGCGAACATTTTTATGGAAATGTTCGCTTTCTTTTTTCTAAAAACGCCCTCCCTACTGTAAAATCATCTTTACAGTAAGGAGGGCGTTTGAGTGACAAACACTTTAATTACAACGCTTTCAAAAGCTGGTTTAAAATTCTATACAAGTTACTTGCGTCCTCGTGTGACAAGGGTAAACAAGCGCCGATTTTCGCAGGGATTTCTGCTGCTTTAAGCTTTAGCTTTTCGCCGTTTTCGGTGAGCGATAGCATTACGCATCTCTCATCATCTTGACAGCGTGAACGGGTTAAAAGTCCCTGTTCTTCGAGCTTTTTCACCATCGGGGTTATAGTTCCGCTATCCAAATACAAGTACTCCCCCAGTGCCTTAACGCTTAAAGAGCGATGCTCCCACATAACCATCATCGCAATGTATTGCGTGTATGTCAGTCCGATTTCGTCAAGAAAGGGCTTGTATTTTCTAACCACCTCTTTTGAGCAAGCGTATAACGGAAAACACAATTGATTTTCCAGTTTTAGCATATCAAAGTCCATAAATATAGTCCTTTCTTTCTAAAATTTATGCGTTTTCAGAAGCGTTTGCAATAGCTGTTGCTAGTTGGTCCGCACAAGATGTTGGTCGCCTGCCACAAGTTAGCCCTGTAAGTTTTTCCACAACATAAGACGCTTTCTGCCCCTCAAGAAGTGTGGAAATAGCTTTTAAATTTCCGTTGCAACCACCGAAAAATTCGATGTTGCTTACAATTCCGTCATTTATTTCAAAATGAATTTCCGATGCGCAAGTGTCCTTTGTTCTAAATTTATATTTCATTTTTATCCGTCCTTTTTTGAGCAATATCGCCCCCGACTAATGAGCTAACTGCATGAATACTGGGCGTAAACCGTGGTTTAGCATTCTTACTTGTCCAAAAGCTCTGAAATGGCGTTTTTTAGCCCCTTCGGCTTGTCAGTTGGGGAAAATCTCGCAACAACATTTCCGCTTTTATCAACAAGGAATTTAGTAAAATTCCATTTCACGTTTGAGCCTAAAATTCCGCCTTTTTGCGACTTTAAGTAAGCGTACAAGGGGCTTTCTTCCTTGCCGTTTACGTCAATTTTTGCGAATTGCGGGAAGGTAATTCCGTATCTGCCTGTGCAGAACGAGTGAATTTCTTCCTCACTGCCGGGCGCTTGATTGCCAAACTGATTGCAAGGGAAATCAAGAACTTCAAAGCCTTTGTCCTGATATTCCTCGTACAAGTCCTGCAAACCATCGTATTGAGGGGTAAATCCACAACCCGTTGCAGTGTTCACTATTAAAAGAACCTTGCCCTTATATTCGCTCATTGAGATTTCAGAACCGTCCATCGCCTTAATTTTAATATCGTATATTGACATTATAATACCTCCGTTTAGTTTTATCAATTGCTTACAATTAGATTGTATACAATCAAATTCAAAAAGTCAAGTCTTTTTTAAAAAATTTTTAAAACTCGAAAAACAAATTAGATTTTCTCTTAAATGCTCCCTTTCTTTTTTCGCTTAAATATGCTATATTAGAGAATAGCATGGGGATTTTGCTGTACCACACAAAAATATATAGGGGAACTTAAAATGAAAAAGCCTAACTTAACGCCATTTGACCGAAAAAGAATTCCTCCAAAACAGAATATTTTTCTAATGCCGCTGATTTGGGCTATTTGCAAAATCATGACGGTTCCTTATAAATTGAAGATAACCAAAACTAATATGGCAGGGTTGAAACCGCCTTATTTGGTGCTTTCTAATCATCAGTCATTCATGGACTTCTATATTGCGCCGCTTGCTGTTTTCCCTCACCGTGCAAACTACATCTCCGAGTTGGAGGGGTTTGAGAACTTTGGCAGTGGATTTATCGGCAGGTTGGCTGCTTGGGTACACGAAAGTTCGTGAACGATATTTCCTTAATAAAAAATATCAAGCGAGTGATTGAGCGAAAGGATATAATGTTTTTCTATCCAGAGGCACGATACGCAAACGTTGGCACAAACTCAAATCTCCCCGAATCGGTGGGGAAACTTGTGAAAATGCTTGGTGTTCCGGTCGTGACGCTGAATATGAAGAGTAACTATTTGCAGTCGCCAATTTGGAACACGACTGCTAGAAAAGACGTTATTTTAAGGGCAGAAATGACGCAAATTTTCACTGCCGAGCAAGTTAAAAATGCAAGCGTTGAACAGATAAACAACGCTGTTTCAGAGCATTTGGAATATGACGAATACCGTTGGCAGCTAGAGATGAAAATGCCTATAAAGTACCCGAACCGTGCAAAAGGCTTAGAGCTTGTTTTGTACCGCTGTCCTGAAGTGTACGGCGGAATTTTCAATGCGCTCAGATGGTGCTGTTTTGAGTTGCTCCTGCTGTAATTCGGCGTGGGAAATTAGCGAATACGGCGAGCTTTTAGGTGAGGATTTCGCTGAATTTTCACACATTCCCGACTGGTACGAGTGGCAGAGAAAGACGGTTGATGAAGAAATTGATGCAGGCGAATATCTGCTCGATACTAAAGTGCTAGTTGAGTCGCTCCCGAATGCGAAGAATTTTATTCCCCGGCAATGGGCGATTTGTCCATAATGAAAATGGAATTTCATCACCTTTAAGGACTATGGACAAGACGAAGATTGCACGCTTAACTTCCCTCCAATATCCATGTTTTCAATCCATACCGAGTACGATTATCGAAAAAAGGGACAGTGTGTGACGGTGTCAACGCTGGATAATACATACTTCTTATTTCCGCTTGAGGACGGGTTTAATGCAACAAAAATCCAGTTCGCTGTGGAATATCTATATGAGAAATCTCAAACAAATACTTTGAAAAACATCAGAAAGGAACCTTCTAAATCAAAGGTTGAATTATAAAAATGAGCATACTAAACGTAGAAAATGTTACTCACGGGTTTGGTGCAAGGCAAATCCTAGACAACGCAACTTTTCGCCTTTTAAAGGGCGAACATATCGGACTTGTCGGCGCAAACGGCGAGGGAAAGTCCACTTTTTTAAACATCATAACCGGCGAGCTTATGCCGGACAGCGGTACGGTTGAGTGGTGCCGCCACATCACAACGGGGTACCTTGACCAGTACAGTTCCCTTTCAAAAGGCAAGACAATTGCAGACGTTTTGCGTGACGCTTTTTCGCATCTAGCAGAGCTTGAAACAGAAATGATGGGGCTTTACGACCAAATGGGCGACTGTACAGATGAGGAAATGACATCTTTAATGGAGAATGTCGGCGAAATTCAAGATATGCTTGAATACAGCGGCTACTACACAATAGACAGCCGAATTTCCGAGTATGCAAACGGACTTGGTTTAGGCGAAATAGGGCTTGACAAGGACGTTTCCGAGCTTTCCGGCGGGCAAAGAGCTAAGGTTCTTTTAGCAAAGGTTTTGCTTGAAAGTCCGATGATTTTAATCCTTGACGAGCCGACAAACTTCCTTGATGAAAACCACATTGCGTGGCTCAAAAACTTCCTGCAAAACTATGAAAATGCTTTCATTCTCGTGTCGCACGACATTCCGTTCCTAAACGATGTTGTAAACGTTGTTTATCATATTGAAAACGCCGTTTTAACTCGCTATACGGGCGATTACGACAACTTCATGCGTATGTACGAGCTTAAAAAACGTCAAACTTTGCAAGCGTATGAAAAACAGCAGAAAGAAATTGCGAATTTGCAAGACTTTGTTGCTAGAAACAAGGCTAGAGTTGCCACCTCAAACATGGCAAAATCAAGGCAGAAAAAACTCGATAAAATGGACGTTATCACCATTGCACCCGAAAAAATCAAGCCGATTTTCAACTTCAAGCCAGCAAGAACGCCGGGCAAAATCGTAGTTGAATGCCGTGAGCTTGTCTTGGGGTACACAGAGCCTCTCACAAAGCCGATTTCAAAGCAGATTGAGTGCAACTCCAAAATCGCCATTAAGGGCGTGAACGGACTTGGCAAAACCACGCTTTTAAGGACTCTTTTAGGGCTTAATCCGTCCATTTCCGGCGAGGTTGAGCTTGACCAATTTGTTAAAATCGGATACTTCGAACAAGAGGAAATTGCAACCGACAAAACTGCTCTCGAAACAATTTGGAACGAGTTCCCTGCAATGACAAACGCTGAAGTTAGGGGCGCTCTTGCGAAATGCGGACTTACCACCGAGCATATAACTTCACAAATGAAAGTGCTTTCCGGAGGCGAGAATGCAAAGGTTCGTCTTTGCAGACTAATGCTTTCCGAGTGCAATCTTTTAGTGCTTGACGAACCTACAAACCACCTTGATGTGATGGCAAAAGATGAGCTTAAACGAGCAATAATGGACTTTAAAGGCACCGTCTTAATGGTTAGCCACGAGCCTGATTTTTACATGGATATTGCCTCTGAGGTATGGAATTTAGAGGACTGGACGACAAAAATTATCTAATTTTTTTAGAATGGAGGTGGTGAGGTGAAAACAGCTTTTCTTCAGAAAACGGCGATTTTCTCGATGTTTTTGGTAACCTTGCTGTCTGCTTGCGTGTCGGATATTGAGGATATTCCCCTGCAAACCACCGATGCGACTGCAAGCGTTTCGGAAGTCACGACCACCGAAGCCTCCACTCATCAAACAACAATTGAGGCTGAAACTCCCCCTGAAATCAAGCTTTTAGAGGGAATGAGCCTTGAGCAAAAGATTGGGCAGATGTTCATCATTCGCCCTGAAACGCTCCCCTTTGCGCCGTGCGAGGTGGGTGGAATTGCAATATTTTCAAAGAATGTGACGACCCCCTCTGCCCTTGAAAACCTCATAAAATCGGCAGAAATCACAAGCGAAATTCCGATGTTTATCAGCGTTGACGAGGAAGGCGGCCGAATTTCAAGAATTGCCGACAACAACAATTTCGAGGCGGAGTCTTTCGGCAGCATGAAATCCATCGGCAAGACTGAAAACCCCGAAAATGCCGAAAATGTCGGCTTTACAATAGGCTCTTATTTGAAGAAATACGGCTTAAATATGGACTTTGCGCCCGTTGCAGATGTTGCGACAAACCCCTATAACCAAGTAATCGGCAACCGTTCATTCGGCAGCGATGCCGAAATTGTGAGCGAAATGGTCACGGCTACAATTTCAGGATTTCAGCGAGCAAACGTCATTAGCTGCGTAAAACATTTTCCGGGGCATGGCGACACTAAGGAGGATACCCACACGGGCTACGTTTCGGTGGAAAAGACGTGGAAAGAACTCCTTGAATGTGAGATTACCCCTTTCAAAAGGGCGATAGATGAGGGCGTTGACATGGTAATGGTTGCGCATATTTCCGTGCCGAACGTCACAACGGACGGGCTTCCTTGCTCGCTTTCGCAGGAAATGATAGAGGGCAAGCTTCGTGAGGAGTTGGGCTTTAATGGTGTTGTTATCACCGATGCAATGGAAATGGGCGCAGTCGCAAACAACTATTCTTCTGCAAATTCTGCCGTTATGGCTGTCCTTGCCGGAAACGACATTGTCCTTATGCCGAACGATATTTCGGACGCGTTTAACGGTGTTTACAACGCTGTTCAAGACGGAACAATAAGCGAAGAACGCATCAACGAAAGTGTTGAGCGAATTTTGAAATTGAAAATCAAATACGGAATAATTGAGCTAGACTGATAAAAACCCCACCGTTTCAACCATTGTAAACGGTGGGGTTTGACTTTTAAACAACTATTCAGCGGCAAGTCTATCGGATATTTCCTTGATAACCTCGCTATCGGTTGGGGACTTGATTTGATATGTTGTGCGTGAATAGAAATTATCGTTAACGTCCCAAAGAACTGGGATAAATCCATAATCAAGCATCAAGTCAAGCATATATTCAAGGCACTCTGATGAGTCGGTTACTTCTGCGTTTTCAGCGAAACGCTCCTCGTCATACATGGAAGTGCATTCGCCGACAAATACCGGTATTCCCTTATCAGTGAAAGCGTTCTTCAAAAGCTCACATTGAGCTATGCTGTAATCTGTCCATTTCTTTGTGCCGATTTGGTTTGTCCAGTACATAGCGTTGTCAACGTAATGCACGGAAACCATCATTCTATCCTCCACAGTATCGGTAGGAAGAACGAAAGCGCTTGTTGTCTTATCAATATTTGTCCAGTAGCCTGAAGAAATAAGCAAGCGTGCTGTTATTTCCGCCAGTCTTACGAACTGCGTCAACGAAAGTTTGGTTAGCGCACGGCTTTACATAGGCAAACTTCGCTCCTTCGCGTATTTCCGTTTCCATTGTTCCGCCAAGTGCCTCGTTATACCCTTCAAAAATCAAGTAATCGGAGTATTCCTCGTACCTTTCGGCAATTTGTGTCCAAAGGTGGTCAAAAATCTCGATAGCTTCATCTTCAGGGAAGTTGTTGAGTATATATTCGTCATAATGATGAACGTTGATAACAACGTAAAGCCCAGCGTTACGGCAGTAATTTATGATTTCTTCAACACGGTTAAATGTGCTTTCGGTGATGTTAAATTCACCATCGTCCTGCATTCCATTTCCCCAATAAACAGGAACTCTCACCGTATTAAAGCCAGCATCACGAATTCCGTCAATCGCTTCTTGAGTGGTGATAATTGCTCCCCAACAGGTTTCGTAATTAGTAGTGCCGCTGCCGGAGGTTTTGTTAGCTCTGTTCTCCCAAAAACGCTTCCATGGTATTACCAAGATTTTCACCTAGTCCCATTTCCTCAGCAAGTAATGCTGTCATATCTTTTCTCATGACACCATCGTCAATTGTTATAATTCCGTTCTTAGACTCGTGAGGTCCTGATGGAGCGCATGAAATTAGAGGAGTGGTAACGATTACAACGCTTAAAAATAAACAGAGTCCTTTGCAAGCTCTTTTCATAATATCGTCCTTTCAGTTCTAAAAGCATAATTTTGTTAGATTTAATTTTATACTAAGCGCATAAAATGCAACTATTTTAACATCAAAATAACAATATTTAGACAACATTACAAAATCCCAAACCATTATTGTATGAAAACTAAAAAACCTGCTTAATTTTGTTAGCTGCCATATGATGACGCCTAAATGGATTGTATACTCGAGTAGCAAGAAGGTTTACTTAAAATTAACAACAAACCACTGATATACTAAAAAAACAACTTAAAAATGCAGAGTATTTAAGCGGCAACAGAAGATTGTTCCGTGAAAAGCCGAAGTTTTTAGTACGAACGTCATCTCATGCGAGATTTGCTTTTTGCCGTGTTCTGCACGGTATTAAGATTAGTATAAGGAGAATATAGATGGGCCCGACATTATTTGTGCTTAGCATTCTGCTAATACTGGCGTGTGCTTGTCAGCAAAGATAAGCGCCAAAAAACGAGCAGGTCAAAAAGGCAAAGCGGGTGAGAGCCGGCAAAAGAGTCTTTTGATCTTTACGCTAAAAAGAACAGATGCTACACCCTGCACGGCGTTAACTTCCCTATATGACGGCTTTTGCGAGGTCGATCATAATTTTCGGCGAGTTTGGGATTGCCGTAATTGAAACAAAGCCGTAAGCGGCGTCATCATCGGAAAATCTATGGATAACATGTTGTCCAGAAAAACTGGAACGAAACCCACATGATGTACAACCCGGGCTATGCAGAACAAACGCACTGCGACAAATATTCTTCACCACATGAAGAAGCAGGATTTGCAGATATTCCGATACGTTCGTTTGTCGCTTACCTCACCAAACGTTGATTAGTTTAGGTCCGTTATGTTTAAGCTGAACGGCTTAGAGAGGGCGTTGAACGCATTGCCTGAAAGACCTTGCGAATACAAGATTGCGTACCAAACAATAAGTAATATTGCAAAATAAATCCCACCAGCTCACGTTAAGCAGGATTTGTTTTATTTTACTCCCTGTTTTCCAAAAGCGAACGCTTTTACTTTTACTTAATCCAGCCGAAAGTATCTTCAGACTTGCCGTATTGCATACTTGTCATTGTGTCGTAAATCATCTGAGAAACCTCGCCGATTTCATTGTTGTTAATAGTCATAACCTTGTCGCCCCATTTTAGAGTGCCAACAGGGGAGATAACCGCAGCCGTACCAGTTCCGAAAACCTCATTAAGCTTGCCCTCATCGTAAGCAGCAGCAATTTCATCAACAGAAATTCTTCTCTCGGTAACCTTATATCCCTTGTGTCTAGCAAGCTCGATAACGGACTTTCAGTAATTCCAGGGAGGATAGAGCCAACAAGTTCCGGTGTGACAATTTCGTTATCAATAACAAAGAAAATGTTCATTGCTCCAACTTCTTCAATGTATTTCTTCTCAACGCCGTCAAGCCAAAGAACCTGTGAGTAGCCCTGCTCATGAGCCTCATGCTGTGCAATTAGAGAAGCAAGTGTAGTTACCGCCGGTCTTAGTGCATGTCCCATACCACCCTTAACAGCACGAACGTAGTTCTTTCAACGTAAATGCTACCGGATTAAGTCCGGTTGAGTAGTATGCGCCAGATGGCGAAAGGATAATAATAAACATATACTCATCAGCAACTCTTACACCCAAGAATGGGTCAACAGCAATGATGAATGGTCTTATGTAAAAGTGACGCTCCGTCAGAGTGAGGAATCCAATCACGTTCAACACGCAAAAGCTCATCAAGGCACTCAAGCGCAAGATTTTCATCAAGATAAGGGATCACAAGACGCTCATTTGAAGAATTAAGACGCTTAAAGTTCTCAAGCGGACGGAAAAGCTGAATTTCATCATCAGCAGTGCGGTAAGCCTTTAGCCCCTCAAAAACTTCCTGCCCGTGCGCAGACACATTGCAGACGGCTCGGCGTCAAGCGGTCCGTAAGGAACAATTTTTGCATCGTGCCAGCTCTTTCCCGTTTTGTAGTTCATAATGAACATATGGTCGGTGAAAAGCTTGCCAAAACCAAGCGCCGATTCATCGGTTGGTTTTGCTTTAGGATTTTTGGTTAATTCTATTCTTATATCAGCCATTTTAGCGAACTCCTTATAATTTAGTCGTTTTTTCAATTATAGCATTCCTTTGAAATCTTTGCAATACCGAATTGCAAAACCATGCAAAAAAGTAAATGTTTTTTTACATCTTGTACAAATTAAAGTGTGAGCGAATTCAACGGAAGCGAATGTTTGCCTTTGTCTTACCCTAGCAAACAAGATTTAAGATAATGCAAGAATGTATCCTTGCAAACTGCAACTATATTATATAAAACCAGCTATACTACAACGAGAACAGCTGGTTTTAATGTTTTTATTCGTTTGGAACGTCCTTGCCGGAGTTAGCGATTTCAGCCATAACTTTGTTGTAAAGGGAGAAAACAAATCTAAGCTCCTGTGAAGCTTCTTCAAGCTTTTCCGGATTGATGAATGCCTTATAAACACCCTTTCTTGTTAGAAGGTGTACAATGTGTCTGCCATCGTAAGGAAGCTCAAAACTTGCAGCCTTTTCAAACTTTGATAGACATCTGCCGGAATTGTAAAGGAACTGAAGTCCAGCAAGCTTAACCGAGCCGTATTTCTTTGAAATTCCCATTACGCCTGTTCCTCTCTCGTCAAAGAGGGAAACCATTCCGTCAAAACAGCACCAAAGTGACGCACGAATTCCGCCGCCTATTACCATGTCAACAATTGCTCCGTAAACTTGATTATCAGCATCAAGACGAAGGTATGACGGGTTCTTTTCAGCATCATATCCCATGATTATATTTTCAGCTTTAAGGTTAAGACATTTCTTTCTTAAACCGAAATATGCGTCCTCACCTGACATAGCCTGCTCTTTGTTTTGACTCATCTGAATGTTTTTGTTTTCCATGTTAAATCTCCGTTCTTTAATGTTATTCGGTATATACCCTAACTCTTAGCGGTATGCTCATGCTCTCTGCAAGCACCCTGCAACGTGAAATCTGCTCCTCTGAAATGACATCTACAACACTAAAAATCACTTTAGGTATGTATTGTTTGCAATCCTTAGCAAAATTAATCATCGCCTCAAAAGCACCGTCAAATTTCGGGTTAGTTACCTTGTCATATTCCTGCGAGGTAGGTGCGTTAAGGCTGATTGAAACAGTGTCAAAGTCCTTTAAAAGATGTGCCGTTTTTCTGCCGTTAATCAGGTCAGAAAGTCCGTTAGTGTTCATTCTTAACGGAATATCGCTTAGCTCTTTAAGCCTTTGAGCGATCTGCACAACGTCATCTGCCCTCTCCATCGGCTCACCGTATCCGCAAAAAACTATCTCGGTAAACTTTGATAAATCATATTTTTTAAAGTCTTGAACAACCTCGTCAACTGTTGGTTCCCTCTCCAGCCAAAGACTGTCCGAACCGTAAGCACCATCGCCATTCTGCCTGATACAAAATGTGCAGGCGCATGGACAGCGATTTGTGATGTTGACGTAAAGCTTATCCCCGACAATGTAAGTAATTGTCATTTTAAAGAAATTTCGCCCCTCTATATTAAATATACTTTTATTAGTATACTACTTTTTTTTATAAAATGCAAATGTTTTGACAAATGCTTAAATATAAGGTAAAATTAAAATACCACAGCAATGTTCTAACCTGCTGTTTTCCTTAAAGCTTGGAGGCGAAAAGCGTTGATAAACGAAAATTTCGAGCATTACAAAGTGTTCTACTATGTTGCAAAACTAGGCAGTATAACCCTTGCCTCAGAGCAGCTTTACATATCGCAATCAGCAGTAAGCCAGCTTATACGCCAGCTTGAGAAGAATACAAAATGCCAGCTTTTCAACCGAACTGCAAAGGGTGTTACGCTTACTCCTGAGGGGGAAATGCTCTACTCCCATGTAAGTGTGGGCTGCGAGCATCTCTTTGCCGGTGAGCGAAAACTTGAGCAGATGCTTAACCTTGAGCATGGGGAAATTCACATCGGCGCTTCTGATATGACGCTGAAATTCTTCCTGCTAGAAAAGCTTGAGGGGTTTAAGAAAAAACACCCGAAAATTAGGATTTTCATCACAAACGCCCCTACTCCGACGACGATGGAACAGCTGCGTTTGGGGAATATTGATTTCGGAATTGTAAGCTCTCCGTTGGATAGCTTCTCGGATATTGACATTTTGCCCGTTCGTGAGATTAAGGACGTTTTCGTTGCTGGAAGTGCGTTTGCCGAGCTAAAGGACAAAACCTGCCCGCTCTCAATACTAAAGGATTACCCGTATATCTGCCTTGAAAAGGAAACAAGCACACGCAAATATGTGGACGGCTTTCTTTCGGATAACGGCGTTCAGCTTGTGCCGGATTTTGAAATATCAACGTCCGACTTAATCGTATCCTTTGCAGAGAGGAACTTGGGAATAGGCACGGTTGTATGGGATTTTGCAAAGCAAAGCGTAAGTAAGGGCGATGTTTTTGTTCTAAAAATGGAAAAAGAAATGCCAAGCCGTCATATAAATGTTGTAAGAAATAATCGACTGGGAAGTTCAAAGGCTGCAATGGAGCTAATAAAATTCCTTTCAGATGAAACTTAAATTTTAAATATACTAAAAAACAAGGAGAAAAGCCATGAGTGCATATGTAAAAGAAATCTCTTGCAAGGAGATGAAATGTATCGAATTTTCAGCAGGAGGCTACGTTGGAATTATCGCTCCCGAAATCGGCAGCAATGTAATTCGTCTTAGAAATACCGATAAGAATGTTGAGATTTTCCGTTGGTCTGACGATGTCAGCGGCGAACAAATTAAGCAGGCAACTGAAATTTGGGGGCTTCCTTCGCTCTACCTGCCGAACCGTCTTAACGCCGGCGTTCTAAAGGCAAGCGACCAAACCTACAACTTCCCAATCAACGAAACATTGTTGGGCAACTATATTCACGGCTTTGTTCATAAGAGAACTCACGTGGTTGAGTCTTGTACAGCAGAAGATGACAAGGCTACGGTTGTTACATCTTTCAACTATGACGAAACAGACGAAATGTTCAAGTATTTCCCGGTTAAGTTTAAGTATGAGCTTACTTTCACGCTTTCAGCAGAGGGGCTTTGTCACGAGGTGAGGATTACAAACCTTTCCGACAGCAAGCTGCCAATTTCCTTTGCTACACATACCACAATTAACGCTCCGTTCGTTGACGGCGGGAAGCAAGAGGATATTCGCCTTTGCGTACCTGCTTTGAAGAATTGCGAACTTGATGAGAGATGCTTGCCAACCGAAAGAGTTCTTGAGCTTTCCGACTGGGATAAGGACTATGTTCAAGGCAAGACCTGCCCTGTACTTCAGGATATTTCAAACGATATGTACACTGCCGGCATGAATAATCTTTACGGCAATGATTTTTACGGCATTATTGCAACCGACTTGGGCAGCGGAATTAAAATCTGCAACGAGGTTAGCAGGGAATACAAGTTCTGGATTGTTTGGAATGACAGAGGCTTTAACGGATATTTCTGTCCAGAGCCAATGACGGCAATGATTGATGCGCCAAACCTTTCCCTTCCTGCTGAAGAAACCGGATATGTTGAGGTTTCAAAGGGCGAAACTTACTACGCTTGGCAGAAATTCTTCGTGAAGAACTAAAGTTAAAAGGAGTGCTTTTTGGGAGGCACTCCTTTTTTATTTTCTAATGGCGTTTATGTGCTGTAATAATTGCCCATACTTCAAGCATAAAATTAAGCATAGGAAAAATATTGCAAAGAAGAATGGAGTGTTAATATGGAAGGCATTTTGAAACAGGCAACCAGCTTGCTTTCGAGGAAGACGCTTGCAGAAGAAAAAAGTAACAGCGATAACCAAAAGTTAATTGACGACATCAGGCAGGTAACCGAACGTTTGGAAAATCTGCAAACAACATATGATTTAGCAGAGGACGGCGAGCTTATAGAATCCCTCATCTACGAGGAGCTTGCCCTAAAAGCAAAGTATGCGTGGCTTCTTAAAAAGGCCAAAGAGAATGAAACAAGGGCGTTTGTTTAGTTTTAACGTTACGCTTAATCGGAGGGATATAACTTGACAACTACGCTTATATTTTGGGGGATATTTCTGCTTTTGGGGATTGTAATGCTGGTCTACTACGTTAAGTCGGGCAAGCCGATAAGAAATTCCTTCAAAGGAATGGCGAGCGGGGCAGTTTTTCTTGTGTTGACGCACTTTTTTGGTGGCATTTTCGGGATTGAAATGCCACTCAATCTTTTTAATTGCATGGTATCTTTAGTACTTGGAATACCGGGAATTATCCTCATAATACTATCAAAATTCATATAAAACACCAAAAAAGTAAAAAAACTCTTTACATATCAATTCTCTTGATGTATAATTTATAATGGCAAGTGTAAGGGGAATTTTAGTAAAAATACTTTGCCAAAATTATAATTATTAAAGGGGACTAATATTATGTCAAGACAAAACGCAAAAACAATGTTATTCGTGCTCGGAATTATTGAAGTTATTGCAGGAGGCATCTCCGCTATCGTTGCTCTTCTAGCAATTGTTGGCGGCGCAGCGCTTGGCGCACTTGATTCATCAATCGGCGCAGCTTTCGGAATTATCGCTGTTGTTGCAGGTCTAGTTGCACTTGTATCCGCTGTATTCACAATCATCATCGGTATCTTCGGTATTAAGTGTAAGAAGGACGACTCTAAGGCAAAGACTTGTTTCACACTTGGTCTAATCGTTCTTGCTTTGGGCGTTATTACTCTTATCACTAACATTGCAAGCGGAACATTCGGTTTCGGCAACATCACTGCTCTAATTCTTCCAGGTCTTTATACATACGCAGCATACATTCTTAAGAAGCCTGAATAATTCAAAAACAACTTCAAATAGCCGAAGATTATTCTTCGGCTATTTTTTATACCAGTTGAAATTTCCCCTCTTTTACTGTAAAATAGTAAAGACAAGGTGGTGCTTTGCATGAAAAAAGGTAATGCTCGTAAACGAAACATAATCGCAATTTCAATATTAGCGATATTTCTAATAGTGTTGGGAGTGAATGCTGTGATTTCAAAGAATATACAAACAACTGAATATACCGTCTATTCCGAGAAATTGCCGGAGCAGTTTGACGGATACAAAATTCTTCAGATTTCCGACCTGCATAACGAAACATTCGGCGAGGGAAATAAGGATATTTACGATATTGTTCGTGCAAGCGAACCCGATGTTATAATCTTCACCGGCGACATGGCGGACGGTCCGAAGGACGATTTAACGGAGTTTTACTCGCTTGCAAAAACGCTTGCAGAGAATTACCGTGTCTACTACGTTTTCGGAAATCATGAGCAGAGAATGCCTCTTTCAAATCAGATGGACATCAAAAACGCTTTCATGGACTCAAGAGTGACTATTCTTGAAAACTCTAGCGTTGAAATATCCCAAAAGGACGAAAAAATCACGATATACGGGCTGTTCTATGACTATTCCTACTACCGTAACGACAACGGCTCTCGAATACGTGAAAAGGACTTCACTGCTGATGAGATGAACGCCCTCCTCGGTGAAAAGGGCGAGAACTTCAGCATAGTATTAGCGCACAATCCTATTGACTTCCCTGCATACGCAGAATGGGGCGCAGACGTGACTTTCTCAGGGCATATTCACGGAGGAATGGTTCGCTTGCCTTTAGTCGGCGGCCTTTTATCGCCGGACTTCACCTTCTTCCCAAAGTATGACAGCGGAGTTTATGAAATGAACGGCTCGCAACTGGTTGTAAGCAGAGGGCTTGGCAAGTTTAGAGTATTCAACCGTGCAGAGATAGTGCTGACGACGTTGAAAAAATCCACAAACTCTTAAAGCAAAAAGAAATCCCGAACTTTTAAAAAGTTCGGGATTTTTTAATTAAGCAAACAGCTTATTATTTCTTAGAAGTCTTAGCAACCACAACAGCAGCGATTAGCGCAACCGGGATAGCTGCCAAAGCGATTGGAGCATTACCCGTAGGAACGTTGCCAGCAGCAGAAGTTGCATGAGTTGTAACGCTTTCGTTGTTAGTAGCCTCAGCAACAGTGCCCTCAGTCTGCTCGTTGCCCTGTCCTAAAGAAAGGTCCTTAGCAGTTGTTGCAGGAGTTGTAGTTGTTGTTTCAGAAGTAGTAGTTGTTGTTTCGTCTGTAATTCTCACCTGTGGAATGTCAACTGTGATAGAACCAAGAACTAACATTCTAGGAATTTGAATGTTGATTGAATTAACCTTAGCAGTAGTTGTGTTGAATGTTGCACAAAGGTCGTCCCACTCTACAACAAGGGAGTTGCCGTCAACTGTGCCGATGCTGTATAGCTTGTTGTTAGTTGATGTTGAGAAGTTAACGCCAACGCCAGATCTCTTTAGCCATGAAGATGAAATGCTAGCCTCAGGAATGTTGTCGTCGTCGCCATCGAAAATAGGCTTCCAGAAATTCTTGTCAAGCTTGTAAAGATCGTATTGATCAAGGAATTCAAAAGAAATTGTAGCGGACTGGTTAGTACCAATGTATGAAGTAATATCCTTAGTTAGACCACTCATGAAGTCGTTAATAGAGTATGTAGTGTTAGCGCCTAGAACAACGCCGTCATAGCTGTCGCCCTCTTGAATTTCAATTTTAAGATCGTCATAATCTTCAAAATCGTCAAATCCACGGAACTCGCCGTAATTGTCACGAGCTTTGCCGCTGTCGTACCAGTTCACTCCGACAATAGCAGCTTTGGATCCCTCGAAGTAGGTCTTGCTTGCAATAGATGCAGGAATGTTAAAGGAAATATCCCCCTCAAAAGTTATGCTGTCAATTTCATAGAAAGAGTCTTCAGCAATTTCATTTCTGCCAGCCACTTCGCCTGCAGCTAGAATTTCAAATTCATAGTATCCGTCATCAGAAACTTCAATCTTAATAGTTTTTGAAGTCTTTTTTGTATCTGCCTCTGTCTTGTAACCGTAGAAAGTAAGTTCAGCGTAATCGCCGTCAATATTAGCTACTTTCTTAACTGTCAAGTTCTTCTTGCCAGAGCTTTTAGGGAAAGTTGTTTCCAAGTCAAAGTTGAATTTATAGTTGCCCTTAGCAAAGTCATAGGTGAGCTTGCTTGACTCAGTTTCAAGCTCCGCTTCAATTACTGCTTGATAAATGTTTGTTTCAAAGTCGAATGTTGTTGATTTCGCCCTCTGGTCAACAGCTGCAGAAGCAGGAACTGCCATTGCAGAAAGAGCAAGTGCGCCAGCGAAAATGCCAGCAAGGGTTTTCTTCATGTTCATAAAAGCACCATCCTTATTTTTTGTCATTAGTTTTTATAAAGTGCGTATTCGGATATTTCTGTGTTTCCAAATACACTTATAATGATACAGCTTATCCGTCAAAACGTCAATAACGAAAGCGACTAAAAGAATGTATATTTTTTGTATCTTTTGTCAAATTTGCCTTAATATAAGCCAAAACCGCCCTTGAGAAAGGTAACAATTTGGTTACAATCCGATTTTTCACGAAAATTACAAAAGAATATGAAAAAGCCCGACTAATTAAAGTCGGGCTAAAATTCATTTTAAACAGCTTTTAAATCAAGTTAAACTTGTTTTAAAATTAAGCTCTCTTCTTAGCAACCAGAACAGCAGCAGCAAGTGCAACCGGGATAGCAGCTAGAGCAACAGGAGCGTTGCCTGTAGGAGCGTTGCCGGCAGCAGAAGTAGCAACTGTTGTTACTTCTTCAGCAGGAGCAAGAGTTTCTTCTGTCTGTTCGTTACCAGCGCCTAGTTCGTTTTCAGTTCCGTCTTCAATAGCAGGAACGTTAACAGTTATAGAGCCAAGTATTAAATCGTCGCTTGTTCTAACGTGGATAGAGTGAATGCTGCCGGGAGCTAGGTTAGAAGCAGCCATAATTTCGTCCCAGTTAAATGTAACAGTGTTGTCCTTAACTTCGCCCTTGCCTTGAAGAAGTCTTGTTGCTGCAAAATTTGCATTGTTTGTTGTGTTTGTTGTATTTGTTGTTACTTTCTCGCACTCGCAATATCCATCGTACTCCATACACTCGCAATATCCATAGTACACATAGCACAAACAAGTACAATATCCCTCTTCAATGTTAGTGTTAGGGTTTTTTCCAAGGTTAACTCCCATTGCAAAGTTCTTTAGTGTAGCGTAGCTTACGTCAAGAATAGCACCAACGTTAGCGCCCCAGTGGTTGAACCACTGAAGACCTGTTTCAGCTTCAGGGTTTGTAATGAAGTTGAAAGTAACAGTAGCGC
>JAXGPS010000062.1:0-7549 GCA_040766825.1 Oscillospiraceae bacterium | reverse complement strand
GCAATTTTTCATTGAAACCAGGAAATCATCGCTAGAAGAATTAGCTTCGTCAGATGTTTTGGACTGGCTAGATAAATATTGTAAAAATAGAAGCAAAAGAACAGTTCGACTTTACCTTACAGTCTTGTCCAATCTGTTTAAATTTTGCCTAGCAAAGAATCACATAGATAAAATCCTAACTAAGCGAAGATGGTTCCCTGAAATACCGTATAGCGTGCCCAGGCATCTAAATGGAGCGGAAGTGGCCAGGCTAAAGATTGCTGCCGAAAAATTTAGCATAAGGGATAGGGCTATAATAGCATTTATGCTTTCTTCAGGAGTCCGGAGAAAAGAAGCATCAGGATTAAATATAGAGAATGTCGATTTAAAGGAACGGGTAGCGCAGGTAAAGGGCAAAGGCGATAAAACACGCATCGTGCATTTTTCTGTTGAATGTGCATTATTATTGAAAAGGTATCTTGCTAAAAATCCAAGGGATGAAGGCCCAATGTTTCTAAATCGGTACGGTGACAGAATAAGTGATGCCAGAATCTACGAAATAGTAGCCAGATTAAAAAGGGAGGCCGACCTTCCACCATACTTCTGCCCACATTCGTTAAGGTCGACATTTGCCTGCTTAATGCTATCTCGTGGCGCTGAGCTAGGTTTTATCACTGACGAACTTGGGCATGTAAATATGGATACAACTCGTGTTTATGCCAGAATTCTTACTGAAGACCTGATCTCAGAGTATAAGCAAAAAATGGGGTGATTATGTTGAAAAGAACATACGAGGTTATAGAACTATTCTTTCAAGATTACGGCAGACCATGGTCCGATAGTACCATTAAATCGTACCGGATCTCGTTAAACTTGTTTTTTCGGTACATAAAAAAACCCTTCGACAGGATTGAGGAAGAAGATATCATGAAATGGCTAAATAAGCTAGACGAAGCGAAAATGCGTGATAATTCAAAACGTATACGGCTGGCAGCTATTCGGGCATTTTTCAGATATGCATTTGAAGAAGAATTAGTCGAAAAATCCCCGACCATAGACATAAAACTAGGGACGCCCGAAACCCCGCCTCCCTATTACCTGAGCAAACGCCAGCTGGCCGAACTTTTCGAAATTGCCATTGAATCAAAAAGAAACCGGGCGCTAGTAGAGCTCGCCTACGCTACTGGGGCAAGAATTAGTGAACTGCTTAGCCTACGAACAGAAGACATTATATGGGGCTCAAGACAGATATGGATTCGAAACGGAAAAGGCGCGAAAGAACGCTTTGTTTTGTTTAATGCCGAAGCCGGAGCCAGACTAAAGGAATACTTAAGCACACGGAACGTTGAATCACCATATATCTTTCCAAACGGCCGCGGGGGGCATTTGAGCACGTCATGGGTGGAAACCATATTTAGGCAGTATTCGAGAAAGCTTGGATATAAAGTTACGCCCCATACGCTTCGTCATACCTTTGGAGGTCACTTAGCAGAAAAAAATATGCCCCAAAGCTACATCCAGGAGCTTCTTGGACATCGATCACTTGCTACTACCAGAATTTATACAAAACTAAACGCCAAGGCACGAAAGATACAATACGATAGCTACCAGGTATAGAGTATTAAGGGGGGATAACAAAACATGAAAAATTACTGGATAGTCGAAAACGAGAAGTTGGATCCCGAAAGCCAAAGGATATTAAATGAATTTTTAACCAAGAAAAAAAACTCATATATGAGCGTACATACTATTAGGGGATACTCATATGTTTTACAACGGTTTATTATCTTTATAGGAAAGCCGATAACAAAGCTAAATTCACAAGATATATTAGACTGGATTAACGGATGCAGTGGCTATAAAAAGAACACAATTAATATGATGATTAGTGCCATATCTTCGTTTATAAATTTCTGTCACAAAAAGAACTATATTGACAGGAAAGTATGCGTGAAAAGCCGTTGGAGAAACCGGCTGCCTGAGCCAATTCCTAGGTATCGTGAGCAGGAAGAACTAGCACGGCTGCGAATAGCAGCAGAATCCCGGAGCTTAAGAGACAGGTGTTTATTTGAGTTTATGCTCAGCTCCGGCTGTCGCGTAAGCGAGGTAGTAGGGCTGGATATAAAGGATATGGACATGGAAAACAGGACTGCTGTAGTGCTCGGTAAAGGGAAAAAATACAGACTAGTGCACTTTTCTGAAAGATGCGCCATACTACTTGAAAAACACATAGAAAGCCACCCGAAAAATAACCCGGCCCTGTTTTTAAATAGGTTTGGCGATCGCCTGGGCGTCAAAGGTGTCGAATATGCTATGAAAAAAATCAGCGAAAAAGCCGGTTTGGAAAAGTCTCTTACCCCACACCAGCTTAGGCATTCATTTTCTACGGGTTTAGCCGTCAAAGGTGCGGATATCGGCTTATTTCTATTGCAATCGGCCACTCGCGGACAGATACGCGTATTTATGCCCGTGTGCTTAATGAGCAGCTTGCGGCGTCATACAAAAAATGTATGGGTTAAAGGAGCGGATAAAAAATGCAAGAAACGTTCGATATGATTGAAAAGTTTATAAGTGATAATGAACACAGGTTTTCTCAAGACACACAAAAGAGCTACAGAGATGAACTAAACAGGTTCTTGTATCCACGCAGATAGGATATGAAAAACTAACAGAAAACGATATATACAAATGGATGGAAAAACTAGTAGAACGCGGCCTGAAAGCTAAAACGGTTTATTGCCGGCCATGCTTGAAAAGCTTTTCAAGTATCTGGTGCCGAAGAAGGTCTAGTATACGAAAGTCCTTTGGATGATATAGACATGCCAAAAGTCGAAGACACTCTTCCCTGCTATCTGGAAAGAGACCAGTTTCAAGAGCTACGCGAGCTTGTAAAAGATGATCCTTTTGAACGGGCCATCGTCGAAACCCTTGTATGCAACAGGGTGCGTTCCGGCGAATTAGTTGGGTTAAAGAAAAATGATGTAACCGGGACTCAAAATGAGATAATTGTAAGGGACGGTAAAGGGCAAAAAGACTGAATAGTATTTTTTACAGATGAATGCGCACAGAGGCTGAAAGAGTATTTAAAGGGCAGGACAAGATAACTACCCGCACCTTTTTATAGGAAAAAGGTAAACCTTTTTACCGGGGCGCGCTGTTGCATTATTTCGAAAAGTATACTAAAAAACTCGATATAGAATCACCGCCCACAAGGATATGTGCACACATTTGCTGCTCATCTAGCGGAAAAAGGTATGTCATTTTCGAACATTCAAAAACTGCTAGGACATAAGATGATGAAAAGCACTAGGATATACTTTGTTATTTACCCACGCACAAAAAAGAAAATACGATTATTATATGTAGGAGCTTTTCTGGGAATACTCATAACATGTAATAACAGAAAGTCAAAAAATTTTAAGGGATAATGTTCGTATAATTGGAGTTACCCAAAACTTTTTGAAACACACTAAAACGCCTGAAACCTTTATATATCAAGGGTTTCGGGCGTTTTTATTATGCCGTCCATATTATGGTAACATATGTTACCCGTGGTCGGGGGATGGATGGGGCGTTGGGACGTGAAAAAGGATTGATGGGTTGTGGAAGAGAGGACCCTGAAATCGAGCTTTCATGCTTCTACTAAAGAATAAGCTTTCCCAGCATGCCACATAATCCTAATAATACTAAACCGAGGCCTATATAGAACAGACCATTACGTGGCTTCATGATATCACCTCCAATAAGTTATATGCAAATGTTTGATATGAATATAACTCATGATAATATTTAAAAATTGAAGCTATTAAGTGAGTGAAATAATATATCTACCTCTCAAAATGATTAATTAATCTAAGATAGTCTTTTGGGCAGTATTATTGATTATAATGCTTGAAAAAGTCTATTATGTAATTCGGTATAATAATACAAGATATATAAAAAATAGCAGGAAGGTAATATAATGTAGAATAATATACATATAGTTGTATGGAATATTCAGTCAAGTCCATATTATGTGTAATTTCCCTGGCGATATTTCATGGCCTCACGGTTTAAGGCCGCGCACTTTCTCAATAGCATAATCAATAAGCGTTTATGCTGCGAAAGCCGTATTGATAGTGAATGGGCCGCATGGTAGGCTAAATGGCTCGGCAGCACCCTAGCAAAGGGCAAACCTAACGAAACATACCTCGTTTTCGCATAAGATAGCCTGTATATTCAGCGTAAGCGGCCATAACAGTGGGGCTGCCTCTGCTGCCCAAACCCATGCGGCTAGAGGCTCACTGTCAATATGGACCGTGAATAATGCGGTACCACGCCGTAAAGTAACTCTCTTAGGCCACAAAGTACGCCTGATACCTTGCTTTTAATGGTTTGGCAGTAAAGATCCATATCAAAGTATTTACGGCCTGTTTGCCACTTTTCATCCTGCTCCATTAAAAGGGCACCCATTAATCGTATTACTGACGCTTCATTGGGAAATATGCATAACACGCCCTTTGCGCCTTATTTCCTGATTTAGCCGCTCTACACCATTGTGGTGCGTAGGCGTTTTCGATACTTTAAAGGAACTGTTAGAACCGTCATAATATCATCAAAGGCTTCGTCTAACAAGGTAGCAGCCTTTGGTGCTTTTGCTTCATATTTATTGATGATCTGGTCTTTCACTTTCTGCTACTTTCCAGATCAACAGCTTCATATAGCTCGAAGGTCTTCCTGACGGTTGTAGCGTTTTGGGAGCATTATCCAGCATGTTCCTTGAAAATGTGTTTGCACCTGCCAGGTTGCAACTGAAAATGCCTTTTACAAAGCGTTAACGAGCCCCTTTATGGTTATCAGAGGTAACTAGATGGACATCTTTTAAACCCCTTTCCTTAAGGGATGAGAAGAATTCTCCCTAGCTGCTTTCACTTTCAGTATTAGATACATGAAAACCGATTATTTCGCGGTAACCTTTTCACCTACCCTGATGGCTATGAGAAGCCCCTGGATCTAACACGGCTATCCTCTCGCACCTTTAGATACAAAGCATCTACTATTAAAAACGGATAATGGCTTTCTAAAGGTCTTGTTTTAAAAGCATGGACTATGGGGTCTAGTGTCTTGCAAAGGGCAGAAACAGTGGATTTTGAAAACTTTTACCACAGAGTTCCTCTGTATTATTTTCTACCTTGCGGGTTGAAAACACCATTAACCACCATTTCCATCATTGCAAGTAATAATGCCTGCTCGTTGCGCTGGTAACGCTCAAAAAGTTCGGTGCTAAACTCCCGCTACCGGTGGCGGGGGAATACGCAAGTCCGAAAGCGTCCCTATCCGGGTGACAAGACGCTGATTGTAATAGCCATTGCGTTGGCCTTTACGTTTATCGGTTCTCTCGTAGGGCTTCTGCACAAAGCTGTTCGGCAGACTGACATCGCAAAACTTCATTGAATATTTCTTCGAAGAAGCTTTTCAATGGCTTTATCGCGATTGCTGTTTAGAAAAAGCCCGTGCAATTCTTCTTCGGTTAGTGTAATATTAAATTGGGCCATGGATTTCATCCTCCCCGGTTTGGTATTTGTCTCACTTATATTATAACCGAGGAAATGAAAGTCTGTGGCTCACTATCCTTTTACACAATTATATAGACTTAATCGAATATTCTATTATAATTGGGAAATTGAATATATCAATGATGCTAACAATAAATCACCTCTAATTCAATGAAAACTTAAAAATAGTTAAAAGTCATGTAACATAATAAACTCTCTTGAAGGTTCATCAAAAACATCAATATAGATTATTCCATTTGTAGGTCAATATTCCCGGACTAGTAGTTTAGCGGATACAGACATTTAAGCGAAATTGATCGCAAAGTCGCACCGTCTTGGTGGAAATTGAGTAAGAAAGGTTATCCTGAAGAAAGGGGTTAGGTAGACCTAAATGAAATCACAATTATACTTATGGAAAAACTTACGGAAAAAATACATAAGAGACTTAACCCAAATAAAAGAACTATATTTTGAAAAGATTCAACCTATCTTTGCTGATGCAGAGAAAGAAGCAATTGCCTATAAAGAGAAGCTATGGGAAGATTTTATGAGCAGGACTTGCTATGGAGAAGATGACTATATAGACCCGGCCGATTTTGCAGAAAAAATTGAGGAGGAAGGCTTTGAGAAATATGAAATTTTATCTCTAATGCATTATCGGAATATTAGCATGTGGATTAGTTGTATGTGTCAGGTTTGGGAACAGCAATTATTTTCCTTTATTTATAATGAAGCTCGAGCTCAAGGAATTAAATATAAGGACTCTGATCTAAAAAGAGGTTTTGGATTTGTAAAAGAAGTATTTGAATATCATGGAAAACCATTTGAAACTCTTGACTGTTGGACAAAGATAAAGGAGTTACGTGCTCTCGTAAATGTTATTAAACATTCAGAAGGACGTTCTGAAAAAGAGCTAAGAAAGATGAGGCCGGACTACTTTGAACATATAACAGATACTGGAAAATATGATTTGCTATCTTTATATCACTCCACGTTGCTTGAGGAGACATTGCAAATAAAAGATCAGGACTTTATAGATTACCATAGTGCACTTGTGCAATTTTGGAATCAGCTTCCTGAACGGATGTATTCAAAAGAAGATATTTAGGATGAAGAATACTATGTAGGCATAGAAGGGTAGCTGTTCATAGTGATTTCTGAATATGGGGGCAACTAAATTCATTTATTAGGTAGTTCCCGAAATTTAAAATAGATGAATGTAATATAACGCCCTGGGAACTGCCGGGACGTTTGATGGCGTTATTTGAAACATGGGGTGATATAATGTTCGTCCATATAGTAAATTGGTTAAATGCTAACCAGGGATTCGCAATGAGCGTTCTAACACTTGTGTACATAGTTGCTACTTTATTAATTTTTATTGCCAATTATTTGTCAGTGAAAGAATTGAAGCGAACTCGCATAGAACAGTCGAGACCACATATCATTGTGTATCTTGATGTATTTCAGAGTAATATAGTTCAACTTACTATACAAAACATAGGGAAGACAGTAGCGAAGGACATTGAAATTGCATGTGATCCTGATTTAGATAAACCAAAAGAGCGTCCACTTAAGAATAGTTACTTCTTTACTAAAAAGATCCCTAATATGCCGCCAGATTATAAGTATCTTGCTTTTGTAGGAACCTTTAACGAATTAAAGAATCAAGATGGTGAGTATAAAAAATATAGATTTACTGTCAAATATAAGGATTCCTTCAGAAAGAATACATACTGTGAAGAATTTATTTCTGACTTAAACGTGACCGCAATGATTTTAAAAATTAAGGAATTCAAGCTACATGATTTAGTGCAGGTTATAGAAAAATATGGTGAAAAGTTATTACAATAGAAGACACTTTTTCTGTATAACGGGTATGGGAAAAGAAATCTAGCATAAGGACAAAGAGAGTCCTGAATCTTTTGTGGAGTCTTGAAGCAAATATCGTAGACGATAACATTTTAGAGGTGAGGAATATATGGGCATCTTTAAAAGTAGTAAAACTATTCTACTTGCATATTTTTAGTAATTGT
>JAXGPS010000061.1:0-4823 GCA_040766825.1 Oscillospiraceae bacterium | reverse complement strand
TTCAACTCCCCTCGCCTCCACCATAGAAGCACCGTAATTTTGATACAAAGTTGCGGTGCTTCTTTTTGCAGACACAGCCGTCAAAAGGTCTTGATATCAAGGCTTTAGACGGCTTCTTTTATTTTCTACCGTTTGTTGAGTGTAAAATAAAGTCCCGTTTGCCGGGTGCGATGGCTGATTTTGCCTTGCATACAACAAACGGAAACTCATAGGGTGTTCACCCAACAAACGGGAACAAAGCGGATTTGAACACTGTGTTCACTCGACAAACGGGAACAATGAACATTTCGCTCAAAACGTTATCACTGTCGCAGCAGACGCCTATGTTCATACTGATTTTGATACAAAGAAAAAAGCCCTCTCCAGCCAGAAAAGGCTGAAAAAGACTTGAAACGCACTTCCGTGGTCAATCGACTTCGGAAGCCCTGTTTAACTTTATGGAAATGTCGACGTCTGTTTTTCAGCTGGGTGGCTACTTACCCTACAAAAATGACTGCGAAGGAGAAATTAAATTGTGTGGCAAAATTAAAAGGTTAGAAATTCGTTATAACCTGTTATACAGTCTGAGTAATTCACGCTTATTCATAGTAAGTCTTTCATATTCTGTCTTGTTGTGGTATAATCATAGAATAAAAATGGAGGTGGCGGCATGGATTCTTCGATGCAAAACGAGAACTGGATAGGTTTGGCTGAAATGGCAGATTATGTTGGAGTGAGTAAAGATACCATACGCAATTGGATAAAGAGTTCCGATATGCCAGCTCACAAGGTCGGAAGACTCTGGAAATTTAAGAAGTCCGAGGTCGATCAATGGATAGCAAACAAGAAATAGAAATGTGAAGAGCTGGCTTTAACAAGCAATCATCAGCGTTTTACAAGGAGAAGAAGCATGGACGCATACGATATCAAACCTTACTCAACTGTAGCGGCGTTCTCGGATGTACCTATAAAAAAAACATACGATATTTCGATCGTTGCTCCTGTAGTTGGAATGTCGGAAAGTTTTATTCGCAGGGTACTCGGAAACCGCAAAGAACTAACTGAAGAAATGATAATAGAGCTCATCAATCAGGATGCATTTTCCGAAACTTTTGTTCCAAGAAGTAAAGTCCTAAAATATTTAAGAAAGCGGCAATGTTCTACACCGGTTGAAGGGCTTCAAGCCAATCGGCTCTATAATGGAGATGCAATCTCACTAACGGATAGGTTGTTTGATAAATCCATTCAATGCGTTGTTACATCTACACCATATTGGGCTATGCGAGTATATGATGTATTCTTGGAACGAGAATGGGCAGATGGTGATGTATGTGCATTTGGTTTAGAACAAACGCCCGAAGCATTCATCAGGCATTCTGTGGAAATCCTCTATCATATTAAACCCAAAATAGCTGACGAGGGGTCGGTGTGGTGGAACATTATGGACTCGTATAATACCAGAACACAGATTCGAGGGAACGCAGCTGAGGCTCTTATGGCTATGAAGGGACTCGATTCTCGTTCTTGGAAAGATTACAAGTATAAACGTTATTCCGCTGGTCATGCATATCTGAAGGACGGCGAACAATGTATGATTCCTCAGCGCATTGCGGAACGAGCTTCAAGAATAGGTTATTACCTAAAAAGTGCGATTTCTTGGTGTAAAACTGCATCATTGCCTGAACCACAGTTATCGAGAGTGAGTAGAAATGTTGAGTATATCCTACATCTCACTGTACAAAGAACACCGTATTTCGATAAATCAAGTTATCTTACCTTACCAGCGGAATTGGGCGGTAAGCAGGAATTCGAGTCAGAGAAATTATCGGATTTTTGGCATCTGCCAACATCTGCGGGCGGGGACGGGCACGGAGCACAATTTCCACCGCAACTCCCGGGACGCTGCATTGCTTTGTCCACAAAGGAGAGTGATATTGTTTTAGACCCTTTTATCGGTTCTGGAACGTCGGCGGTTTTAGCAGTTAAATTGAATCGAAAGTATATTGGCTTTGATATTTGTAGAGAATACCTTGATACTGCTCAACAAAAAATTGATGCGGCCTGTCACATGTAAGTATCACTGTTCTAAGAATAATCCGAGATGCTCACATGACATCTCTGATTATTCTTTCTGCTGTTTTCTCAAGTGATTCAGGGTCGCTGCTGTCGATTCGCACGTAGGTAACCTTTGACCCATCGAAAGCAGTTATTGTTTGATTATGCTCTACTGTTGGTGAAATAATATATGCAGTATCTGTATGTGCATACTTCATATATGCAAAGATTTGGTAGTAATCTTTGCTATCAGGGACTTTGTATTTCACATCGAGAAGGGCTTTGATTGTCGCACCATCATAAATCGTAATGTCAGGTATCATTTCGCATTCGCCATTAAAAAACAAAAAGCTCCTCGGGATTAGCCCTTTTTGAATTGAGCATCCATGCTTACTGCCGACACGTTGGAAACCCGTGCGCACATAGTCTTCATAAAGTCCCGGCATATTAAAGAGAATTGTGTCGGCATTTTCACTTATCGTTTTTGCTCCCACAAATCCTAAAATGATTTTCGACAACATAACCGGTACATAATAAAACGCGTGCGCTCCACTTAATGCCCTTTCGGTCATACGCAATTGAAGCGAATATAGCTCATTATATGAGTGCCTGCTGTTTTCAGAAATTTCAACCCACGGTAATAGAAGGTTGAATTCTGTAGACGAAGAGGGATACAGCGAGATGAGCTTCTTGGCTGCCGCTGCTATCAAAATGTTTTCGGGAATATCATATGATGCTGCGCGAGTCGTCGTGTATACAGCATCAGTACGACCTTGCCGTTGCATTCTATATGTTTTTACCCAATCGACCTTACCAACTACAGCTTTTGTTACAGAGTTACAAGCAATTCGCTGAAACTTACGCGCATTTGCTTTTATCAAATTCAATTGACCGACAAAAGCATCTGCAATCGTCTGGAGACTGATTTCTGTATCACCCGTCTGAAGTCTCTCTCGATTCACGGCAATCCCAGAAATATTGCTTATATAAAGCAGAAGTTCAATTGGCTTAATAGTACTGTATTTTGGCTCAATTATTATTTCATGGCCGTTTTTACACGGCAAAACGCCTGCAATGTTCTCACTTAATACACTTAGTACACCGTTACTATGAAGAATATGCATATTAGCCGGTAATCTCTCCGGCAAATCGCCTAAACTTAATCCCGGACAGGGACTAATGAAGTTTTCTTTTACCGTCCATCTCATATTTTACCTCCAAGTTAAAACAAACTATCAACCGCATTGTCAATCTGAATTAAGACCTCTGGCTTATATGAGTCAAAATGGTTTGCTAAAACAGGACGAATACGCGAAAGATAATATAGTCTAAAATCGCGGTCACCTTTGTAATTGGCAAAATAACCGTGGCCGAGTGGGTAGCTTGATTGAATAGCATTAAACACCTCTTTGACTTTTTCAGCATTTTCGGCGTCAACGCCGTTGGCAAGTAAAATGCTGTCGAGGTCTTCGACGCGAGGAGGAAAATTCACGCTCGCCATACGCCCAATAAGCGCATCATCAATATCCTCAGTGCTTGTATCAATCGTATTCATCGTCATAAAGATTACCGTCTCTCTTGGTACATAAATCTTTTCACCGTTAGGAAGAGCTATGGAATTCTCTTCGCCGCGGTAAGCAGACTCTATCAAGGAGAAGATTTCACCAAGTGCTTGGCTTGCGTTTGTCCTGTTTATTTCTTCTAATACGATATATCGTTTCCCATCCTGAATTGCTGATAAGAGTGCGCCTTTTTTCCATTCAAAAGCACCAGCCTCCTCTGCCGGAAACATCCCAAGCACAAGGTTTTCGTATCCCCATCCTTCATGCAATTGAATAGATACCCTTTCTTCGCTATTTCTACCTACGATATTATCGATTGCGCGTGTCTTACCCGTTCTTGGCGGTCCGTATAGAAGGATTGCCTTTTCGCCATTTTCCATAAGATTTTCAAGCTGTATCTCTGGCGCTGTTTGTACCCAAGTCGGCTTTTCAGAAATAGTAACCATGTTTTTCACCCTCTTTATATATTCATCTGTTGGCTCAATTGCCTCTTCAACGTTTGGCGACTCATCGAAAGCGTGTTGACACATCAAAAACAAATCAGTGTCTGCAATCGATTCATGCTGATAATTCAAATTGACTGGTGTTTCAACGAAAATAGTTTTGTACTCGGCTGCAGTCAAGTGCAGAAGATCCTGCATGCTTTGTACAAGTTCAGCGGCGTTCTTATCCTCTATGTCTTCTCTGGCAAAAAGCCATATTGCAAAGTATTCTGCCGGTATTCTTACGCTTTGACCATCATCAAGTGCAAACCCATTCTTTCCGTTACCAAGACCTAATGGGTATTGCCTACCTGTTTTAACTATCAGCTTATTGTCTTCTGCGTTCGATATTTTCAAGAAACTACTCGGGTCACAAGTTACAACAGAGCCGCTCGTCGCCCAACGTTGAAGAGTCGTTTGAATAATGGAACGTGAAGCATCACTTTTCATAAAGGCAAATCTCGCGGTATGTGAGAAAGGGACATACAACGCACCATCTGGAGCGCCACATCCGAAAAGCCTTTTTAAATATGGTGTTGAGTTACCAGTATCAATCGAAACCGATGTATGATCATCTAATCCCATCAATTTCAAAACAAACCATATTTTCAATAGATGATTTGCGGTACCTCGTAGACTTTGAATTGCAGTGTGGATTGTTTCTTTTGCGATGTACATGATAGTTTTACCATCCTTTCTGTTAAACGTTTATTACACGATAGATATGACCAAGAGAGATACAGCC
>JAXGPS010000060.1:0-1121 GCA_040766825.1 Oscillospiraceae bacterium | reverse complement strand
ATTCACTCTGAAGTGGAGAAAGTAAACAAGACTTTGGCGGCACATGAGGCCATAAAACGTGAAAAGATTGTGCTGGATGACTGGAGTGCCGAAAATGATCTGCTCTCTCAGACTCTCAAACTCAAACGTCGTAACATCCACAAAAAATACGCAAATCTCATCAACGAAATATTTAAGAGTGACAAATTAGAGGATTAGAATAGCCAAACTTAGATATGATTCGCTCAGCTACAAAACAGGACATATCGGATATACGCCACATCTACAAGAAGAGCTTTGATGCAAGCGAGGAGTATGTCGATTTCTTCCTAAAAAATTGCAACCCTAGGCACACACTTGTTTATGAACAGGATGGAAAGGCCGTTTCTGTGGTGCAAACTATGAGCATATCATATATATCGAGTTCGCGCACCAGGGGGCATAGGGATTCTCATCCGGGAGTATACATTTGCGGCCTGGCAACATTACCCTCATATCGTGGTCGAGGTTATGCCAAATCACTTGTAGCATACATTAGACAAAATGCCAAACAACAGGGCTGGAAATTTATGATTGTCCACCCTTCTAATGCAGAAATTGTCTCATTCTATGACAAAATTGGGTTTAATACACATATCTACCGAAATTCCGAGTCACTCCCTCTATTTGAAAACCGGGCATTTATTTCCCATTTTGATGGGATCGGCCTATTTCTGACAAGAGACGAAAGATTGATGTCGGACTATTTTCAGTGGAACCATTACTTACTGGATTACATTATAGAAGAATCTATATTTAATCCTCCTTCTCCAATCCAGAACGACACAAGGTATCCCTACCTGTTGCTTTCGTCATTAAACGACAGCTTCGCGACAGAATCCACACACTCTACTTTTTCGTTTCCTCTTTGAGGCTAAAATAAGCCAAGCAGAGCTGCAAACGTTCCACGAAGAACATTTGCGGCTTGTTTTTATGCCTACTTATTTACTTTGCCTTGTGAAAATATACAGAATTTACCGGAAAAATATAACACATCTGTTATATTTTATAGAGGTTTAAAATCTACAAAATTCTGATAATCAAGAAAATAGCCTAAAATAGGTAATAGGTAAGAACTCCTACCTTCCAAAATAGACTAATAA
>JAXGPS010000006.1:0-71646 GCA_040766825.1 Oscillospiraceae bacterium | reverse complement strand
AAAAAGTATATCCGACAGGCGCAACGGTTGTAAGAGTTGATTTGTAATCAGAGAAATATTTAAGTGCTGTTTCAGAAGAAGTAAGTTTTAAGCTGTTCACATTAACAATTGCATTATCAGGAACAATAACATCGAATTGATATAGTTCACCAAGTCCGAAAAGCTCCTCTAATTGAGTGCGAACATTTACAGGTCGTTGGTTAGCGTATTGAGAAATATTTTTTAAGCTATTCCCCACGCTGCCCATGTTCACCCAGTGTTCAAAGAATGAAGTTTCGGATAATGAATACTTCAATTCGTTTAGTCTTGATGCGTGCATTTTGTTAGAAACGGTTACAATATTTTTAGGAGAATACACTCCGTTCATCATATCGCTTAGGTATGTAACAAAGTATTCAACGCAGTCAGGACGATTCATAAGATTTTTGAAAAGAGGAGATAAACGTCCTTCTTTTTTAGGGTCTTTGAGGTATTTTACGAAAGTCTTTTCGTTGGCTTGCTCGCCGTAAAGACCATATGTCCAGTCTAAATCGTAAAGCATATAGCGCCATCTGCCATCAAATGCGCCAGTACCGTATTCTTCACCTTCAGCGGCGTAATAACGATACGTTTTGTAGTTATTGTTTGGCCAGTCGTGGTTATCGCCATAGCTTTGAATAGCATAATATTGAAGATAGTTTTCTATATCAATATATTTTTTAAGATCTGCAAAAGCAAGGTCGTTTTTTAGGTCGGCATAAGCGTATTTCCAATAAATATCTTCATATTCCTTAACCGAGGCTTCAGGTCCGTCATTGAGGGACTTGTATTGATCCCCGCCCTCAAGAATAGCAAACTCACCGTTAGTCTTGCCGTAGGTATCCTCAAGATAGTTATCGTCATACACTTCATGCAGCCAATAAAATCCGTAATACTTGCCGTTAACAAAGAGTGCGCAAGGACGAACAGATTGAGTTTCAGGAAATCCCATTTGTGATGCAAGCAGTTGGTTCATTTCATCACGCATAAAACCAAAGCCGTTGTCATTTCCGGCGTTTCTTAATAAAAGGCGCTTAAAGCTTGTGATTTTTGTATTCTTACCATCGTCAGTTAAAAGCTCGGGGAAGAAGTCGTATTTAAAGCTGCTGTTTATAGCATCATATTCTTTTCTGGCAAAGAGCTTGATTGACTTTTGTTCATTAGCTCTTGACCAACCGCCGTGAACACGAAGACCAGCATTTTGCGAGATGATAGTTTTTCCATCGGACTCAAAAACTTCGAGATAAATTCCACGTTCAGCCTCTGCTCCACGAAGGTTAAAGTTTGCAGGCGCAGGAGGCTCAATTTTAGTGCCGGGATTATTTTTTATGTAATCATCTCTAAGCGCACCCGAAACAAAAACACCAGTGTTATAGTCGTATAGATTTTTCGGATCGGTTGAAACAGAGAAAACCAAAGTATCTTTAAATCGGGAGGAAACAGTTTTGTTTAAGATGTAAGTGTTAGTCTTAACAGGGGAGATTGTTCCGTCTGCAAAGAAAGCACGAACCTTTAACACCGTTGCAACGGTTTTTTCGGTAGGATCAAGAGTTACCGCAATGCCTGATTTAAGAAGTGTGCCGTTGGTTTTAGACGGAACGGTTCCGTCAGTTGTGTAGTACACCTCAGCTTCACTGCCGGTTTTCACGGTAATAGAGGTAGCAGTCGAGTAAAAACCTCCCTCTTTTGATAAGGAAACAGAATACTTATCAACCTCAGCGGCTGATGAGTGCATTGATAAGGACATTATATCCGGTATGTTACTTATAGCAACGACACCGATTAATATAACTGCGCCGATAACGCATAGTGCTCTTTTAACATTCATTATTTAGCCTCCCTCATTATATAAAACAAAAAAAGTTATACCAAACCCATTATTAAATTAATAATATCATTATTTTAACGTGAATATATGAATAAACAATAAAAGTTGCAGGATTATTTCACTTAATTTTGTAAAAATATTATAGATATATGGACAAAGAAATGCGTAAAGCTTATAATAAAACCAAAGAGCTTTAAGAAACGTTTAAGAAACATACTGTAATATAAGAGAAAAGACGTGCATTTTGAGCTGAAAGGGGCAAGATTATAAAATGAGAATACTAATAGTCGAAGATGAAGTCCGACTCGCAGAGGCACTTGTTCAAATACTTGCTAAAAATATGTATAATGCAGATGTTTCGTTTGACGGGGTAAGCGGCTTAGACAATGCACTTAGTGGAATTTATGATGTTATAGTCCTTGATATAATGCTCCCTAAAATGAACGGACTTGATGTTCTTAGAAACATACGTCAAAATAAAATCACAACGCCGATAATATTGCTTACAGCAAAGGACGAAGTTTCAGATAAGGTAAAGGGGCTTGATTACGGTGCAGATGATTATCTTACAAAGCCGTTTTCAACTGATGAACTTCTTGCAAGAATTCGTGCGCTTTCACGCAGAAATACCGATGCAATTACGGATAATGTGTTGAATTTCGGTGATATATCGCTAGACACTTCAACATACGAGCTATCCTGCAAGAACAAAAGCGTAAAACTTGGGCTAAAAGAGTTTTCTATAATGGAGCTTCTTTTCAAATACGGTACAAGAATTCTTAGCAAAGAAACGCTTATCGAAAAAATATGGGGATACGACTCCGACGCAGAGTATAATAATGTTGAAGTTTACATTTCATTTTTAAGAAAGAAGCTTCTTCATATAAAAGCTAAAGTGAGTATAAAAACTCAAAGAGGGGTGGGCTATTGCCTTGAAGAAATCTAATGAAATGATACATAAATTGAGAGTGCGTCTAGTGATTGTGAATATGGCACTTCTGTTAAGTGTAGTAGTGGGGATTTTTGCAGGGATTTTTACGATAATGTACAACTCCGAAGTGGAGCAGTCAAACAGAATGATTGAAATGGTTTTAGAAAAGTCCACATTTACTCCCAAAAACGACATTCCCGACTTCCCGCAAGATTTTGATAAGGAAAGACCAGCTAAACAGTTTGAGGGGAAGGACAAGCCGAAATGGTTTGATTTTTATGAAAACGAGTTTATCGGCGGAGTACAACGTAACGCTATAATCGTGCATATTAACAGCGCTGGTGGATATAACTTTTTCTATTCAATGATGAATAAGGACGAGCTTTTCAGTGATGATACAGCAGCAGCTTTAGCAGCCGACAAGGTAATGTCAATAGCTAAAGATGAAGGAACAATTCGTATAGATGAGATTGAATATAGATACTTAAAAACCGTAAGTCACGGCAAAACAGCTATAGTCTTTCTTGACAGAACACAGGAAAAGGCAACAATAAACAGACTGCTGATAACATTCATAATAATAGGAATACTAAGCATATCGGTTCTTTTGGTGATTAGCATTTTCCTTGCGAAATGGGCAGTAAAACCTATTGAAGTTGCTTGGGAAAAGCAACGCCGTTTTGTGTCGGACGCCTCCCATGAACTTAGAACGCCGCTTACAGTAATTGCGGCAAATACTGATGTAGTTCTCTCAAATCCTAATGACAGAGTAAAAGAGCAGGCGAAGTGGCTGCAATATATTAAGGTTGAAACCTCAAGAATACTAACCTTGTCACCGATAACCTTTTGGACATTGCAAGGATAGACGCTGATAGAGAGCAGCTCTTAATGACAGAATTCAATATAAGCGAGGCGCTTGACAGGGTTTGTCTTGCGTTTGAGGGTGTTGCTTTTGAGCGTGGGAAGGTATTTGAATATAACATTACAGAAAACCTCTACCATATAGGCAACGAGGAGAAAAATAAGGCAGCTTTCAATAATCCTAATCGACAATGCAATAAACCATTCAGACGAAAACGGCGAAATCAAAGTTAGCCTTAATGCCGAAAAACAGCATAAAATCTGCCTTTCCGTGTCAAATACAGGTGCGCCCATCCCAACAGAGCAAGTCGAGAAGATATTTGAGCGTTTCTATCGTCTGGACAACTCTCGTGACAGGAATACAGGTGGATTTGGATTGGGGCTTTCCATCGCAAAATCAATTGTAGACCAGCATAAAGGTACAATTACTATTTCTAATAAGGACGTAAATACTTTTACGGTTACTTTATAACTACAATTTATATCTAAACAAAAAGGCAAGAAATTCAGTAGGAACTCTACTTTGAATTTCTTGCCCTTTTTATAGGGGTTATAAGATGCTTTCTAAATCTTTTTTATCTGCTTTTTTATAGAAAACTTTGCTTTCCTTTAAACTTGCGCCTTTACAGCTATTTTCGAGTTCTTTTAAAGTATTGCCAAAAGAGCTGCTTCCGGCTGTTGCAAAAAGGGTAATTTCCTTGCCGCTCATATCGTAGCTTTCTAGGAATGTGTTTATAATCGTTGGTGCAACATACCACCAAATTGGGAACCCTAAATAAATGGTATCATAATCTGCCATATTGGATAGCATTTCGGCTACTTGTGGACGGAAGGACTTGTTTGACATTTCAACACTGCTTCTGCTGTTGCTGTTTTGCCAGTTTAAATCTTCTGCCGTGTAAGGAGTGGACGGCTTAATCTCAAATAAATCTGCATCAGCTATTTGTGCAAGGTCTTTTGCGATTTTTTCAGTTACTCCACTAGCTGAAAAATATGCTACTAATTTTTTGTTCATTTCATTAACCCTCCGTTAGTAAGTTGTTTGAAACTGCATATCGCAGTTCGTTTGGACATCATATTCTATAAAATATTGTTCTTCTAAAGGAATCCATTTTTCATTAAATATCGCAAGTCCGTTTTCGCCGTTTCGCTTTAAAATCCTATTTTGTTGCTCGTCCTTGCTAATAGAAAGGAAAACCTTTAAGTCGTAATACTTAGCAAGGAGCGGGTGTGTGCTATACGCCCCCTCGATTATAGTAATTGTGGCAGGCTCTACAAAAATGGGTGCGATTAGCTTTTGGCTTTTGCAATCAAATGGGCGATAGGAAAACGATGTGTTGTTCTTTAAAGGGAGCATTACTTCCTCTAAAAAACGCTCATAGTCGATATTACCGCCAACCTTACTAAGCCTTTCTGATTGGCTTAGAAAGAAATCGTCCATGTGAACAACGTTGCAAGGAAGAGCCTTTTGAAACTCCCTTGCGAGTGTTGTTTTCCCTGCTGCACATCTGCCATCTATTGCAACAATAACATATGGATTTTCTTGAAGCAGAGGTTGTATTTTTGTTTGTATTTCACTTACGATATTTTGAATAGTATCAGCCTTCATTTTGAACCTCGACAATAGGTTTTGCCTTTTTAAAGTGAACAAGACCGGTGCGGTTTAAGGCGACCATAATAGTCGGAATTAGAGTGAGCTGAACTATAATTCCTGGAATAGCGTTAGTAAACGCACCTGCCATGAACATTTGGAATGCTTGAAAATGACCGATATGCCAATAAAGGATATTAAGCAGTTCTTAGATTGGTGCGGCGAGGGTGACAGCACTCTCGAAAAAAGGCGAGATATGTTTTACGAACGACTCGAAGTGATGAACAAGAAAATGGAAGAGCTTCAAAAAACGATTGATGTAATAAAGTATAAGTGCTGGTATTACGATACAGCTGTTGCCAAAGGAACGGAGTGCGCTCCAAAATGTGTTGATGTTTGTGATATGCCCGAGGAAGTACAGCATTGCGCAATGTCAAAGTAATTTGAATAGATTATTACAAATCAGCCGAATATAAGAGTTAGACTGCAAAACGATACAAATTCTTTTATGGCTTATGGCGACATATATCATAGTAAATTAAAAATATGGAAGCAGAAAATGACGGGATTAATATTACTATCTAACCCTGTAAACTTCCAGAACAGGTAAACCGTATTTTTAAATTAACCAACTTCCGAAAACTAACGGATTTTACAACAGTATTCCTTAATCGACAATTATTTCAAAATAAATTTCTTAAAATAATGTATATTTATACAACCGTTACAAACAATAGCAATACCCAATAAACATTACCAGCCAAAACGGCTAAAATAACGGAGGTTGAATATGAAAGCAACAGGAATAGTGAGAAGAATTGACGATTTAGGAAGAGTTGTAATTCCAAAAGAAATCAGACGTACAATGAGAATTCGTGAGGGCGACCCGTTAGAAATCTACACAAGCAATGATGGTGAAGTTATTTTCAAGAAATACTCAGCAATCGGTGAAATGGCGAATAACGCAACTCAAATTGCCGAGGTGGTAAACCGCCTTGTAAATACTCCGATAGTGGTTTTTGACCGTGATCATGTAATTGCAGTATCAGGTGTTCAGAAGAAAGAGTTTAATGAGAGAAGGCTTTCTCCGGATCTTGAGGATATTTTGGAGAATAGAAAGCCATACTTCTTCACAGACCCAAATCAGCCAAGAATTTTGCCGGTTGAGGGAGTGGATAGAAACGCCATTGCGTGTGTTCCGATTATCTCAGCAGGGGATATAACTGGTGCAGTAGCACTTCTCGGGCAAAACTCCGAATCAACTGTAAACGATGAACAGAAGCTTATTTCTCAGGCAGCAGCGCAGTTCCTCGGCAAGCAGGTTGAGGAATAAACACCGAAAAACAAAAACAGCAGTCCTTAAATATCCATATCTTTTAGAATACGGATTATTTAAGGACTGATTTTTATGAAAACAGACTTTACACGCCATGCAAAATAGTGTAGAATAGTAATCATGTAAATGATTACATAGAATTAATTCGGTAGATTTCATATGAAAGGACAATTAATGATGAAAAAAACATTGGCGTGTATTTTATCCTCAATAATGGCATTGTCGATGCTTTCGGCTTGTGCTGGCGGTGGGGAACCCGAGCAAACTACTGTCGCAGATGTAACAACCATATCAGACATTTCGGGTCAATCAGCGGATTTTACTAAAACTGCAATGGATGCAGCGAGTGAAATGGGTGTTGGCTGGAATGTTGGCAACTCGCTTGATGCAACAGGCAAGGGGCTAAATTCCGAAACAGCATGGGGAAATCCAAAAATAACAAAAGAGCTTATAGATGCAATAAAAGCGCAAGGATTTGATACTGTTAGAATTCCTATTACATGGATGGGGCATTTTGATGAGGAATACACCATTGATGAGGATTGGCTAAACAGAGTTGACGAAGTAATCGGTTATGTTATTGACAATGATATGTACGCTATTATAAACATTCACCACGACGGAATGGACTACGGTGATTCATGGCTTACTCCTGAACCAGCTGACGAGGACGGAATGGTAAATCAATTCACTACAATTTGGTCGCAAATTGCAACTAGATTTGAAAAGTACGGTGAAAAGCTTTTGTACGCAGGAATGAATGAGTTCCATAAGGGATACGGCAATCCTACATCAGAATACATAAGAATTACCGATCGCTTAAATCAAGCTTTTGTAGACACCGTAAGAGCAACGGGCGGAAATAACGCTGAAAGAATTCTAATTGTTCAAGCGTACAATACAAATGCAACTCACGCCGTAAAAAGCCTTACAATGCCAACGGACAGTGCTAAAGACAAGCTCATGGCAGAGGTTCACTATTACGATCCATGGAATTTTGCCGGAGAGGGAAAAGGCACATGGGGAATTGGCGGAACATCTAACGATAATTGGGGACAGGAAAAGTGGGTAGACGAGATATACGGCAAGCTAAAGGCGACATTTGTCGATAACGGAGTGCCTGTAATCATCGGCGAATACGGTGCGGTTAGAAATGCAGACCCTGAGGTCAGAAGATACTACATTGAATACGTAACAAAAGCTGCTTGTGAGAATGGCTGTATTCCTATTTGGTGGGATAACGGACATGACGGAGATACCGGCGAATCATTTGCACTTATAAACAGAATATCACGTGAAAGTCTTCATCAAGATATAATTGATGCGATAATGAGAGCGTCAAGCGGTGAAGATTACGAGATTTCCTTACCTAATCAATAAAATATCAAACGGATAAGTCTTTTTTGAGGACTTGTCCGTTTTTATTTATTTCGGAATGTTTATAAAGGCAATAACAGTCAATAATACTTTCATATTTACATAAATATATGGAGGTATTTAAAGATGAAAGCAGTAATAATGGCAGGCGGACAAGGCGAAAGAATTCGACCAATAACCAGCACAACCCCGAAACCACTTATTCCGTTACTTGGTAAACCAACAGTGGAATATGCGTTGGATTTGCTTAAAAATCATGGGTTTAAGAGCGCATATATGACGCTAATGTACCATTCGGAGCAGATAATTTCACACTTTGATGGGAACAGCGCCATTGAACTTAATTTCGCAGTTGAACAAACCCCTCTTGGCACGGCGGGAAGCGTGCTTAATGCCACCTCGACAGATGACGATGTTCTTGTAATTTCAGGGGATACTTTGTGTGACTTTAATCTTACGGAGATTATTAACTATCACAAAACTAAAAATGCGGACGTAACAATAGTCGGTAAGCGTGTCTTTGATCCGAGAGAATACGGACTAATAACGACCGATTTAAACGGCAAAGTTACGGGATTTCTTGAAAAACCGTCATATGACGGCTGCGTGACGGATTTAGCGAATACAGGCGTGTATGTGCTGTCAAAGTCTGCCCTTGAAATGATACCGGAGGGAAAATCAGATTTTGCACAGGACCTATTCCCAAAAATCATGAAGAACAATATGAACATCTATTGCTATGAGGAAACAGGTTTTTGGCAGGATATTGGTGATGTAAAGAGTTATATTGCTTGTTCAGAATATATTTTAAGAAAGCCGGCAGGGTTCTCCATTGATGGGCATAGAATGCTTGATGGTTCAGTGATGAAAGGCAACTACGAGTACACGGGGGCAAGGATAAATGCACCTGTTTTCATAGGTGAGAATGTGAAAATTCAAACCGGGGCAGTTGTAAATGCAGGTACGGTAATAGGCGATAACGTAACCGTTTCAAGGGGAGCAAAACTTCACGGCTGCATAGTAATGAACGGTGCATTTATCGGCGAGGGAGCGATGCGTTAATTGCGTAATCTGCGAAAACGCAAGAATTCTTCGTGGAGCAAGCGTGTATGAAATGTCGATAATTGGGGCAAATTCCGTAATTGGAGTGGAAAGCGTTGTTGAGAGCGGCGTACGTGTTTGGGTTAATAAACAGATAGCCTCAGGCACAACAATAAGCTATGATGTTAAGTATGGAAACGGCAAGGGGATAATAATTGACGAGGACGGAATTTGCGGAGATACAGGTGGTGAAGTAAGCCCAATAGTTGCAACAAAACTTGGTGCAAGCCTTGTTGCTGCTGGCAAAAATATTGTGTTGGTTATAAGTCTAACACAGCCTCAAAAGCTCTTGCAATGGCGGTAACATCAGGAATTGTTTCGTCCGGCGGGAATGTATTTGACATTGGAGAATGTTTGCCCTCAGCACTTGAGTATGCAATGAAACTTTTAGACGCTGAAATTGGCTGCTATGCAGATTGTGAGGTAACAGGAAAGCTGCAAATTCTCTCAAGAGGAGGTCTGCCTCTTACAAGGGGCGAGGAGAGGAAGATTTCAGCAGGTATAAACCGCTCAGAATACAGCACCTTGCCTTTCACAGAATACGGAAAAATCACGAAGGTGAACGCAAATACAATGTATATACGCTCAATCGAAAACACACTGAAAGGCAGACTTGACGGCATTTTTGTAAACGTAAGTTCTCCTAATTCTGATATAGCTGAACTTTCAAGAGAACTTCTTGAAGATAAGAACGACCCTAACGGCGAGAGAGTTATTTTCAACATCACTTCCGACGGAAAGAAATGCTCTGCATATTCCGAAAAGACGGGGCACGTAATTTTTGAAAGACTTGTTCTAATCTGCTTAAGATCGTATTTTGAAAAGGGGAGGGCAGTAGCAATCCCGTTTACTTTTCCTAAAGTGGCAGAGGCAGTGGCTGACGAATATTCGGTGAGATTTACCGTTACTTTAGAACTCCGTCTGACGACTCGGATAAGAAAGCGAGGGAAATCGCAGCAGAATGCACATTCCCACGTGATGCAGTCCTTACTATGCTAATGGTGCTAGAGGAAATGCGAAGCAGCGGTGAGAGCTTTTCTTCACTTGTGAGAAGTTCCCAAAATTCGCTATTTCAACTAAGTTTGTCAGCGTATCCGACTCACCGGCGAAGGTTATTTCTGCAATGAACCTTGTAAAACAAACACCCCAGAGGGAGTGAGTGTTGAAAAAGACGGTTCAAGAGTACTTGTTCGACCAGTTAAAAGCGGTGCAGGAATCATGCTTTATGCTGAGGCTGAGATGTCTGAAATGGCGTCGGAATTGTGTGGATTTTATGAGGATATGCTAAAGTCTGCCCAAAAATTTAGCGAACCATAATTTGTAAATACTATTGACATATACGTGATTTTGAGGTAAAATTATATGGAATGTATAGGAACGGATTTTTTAATTAAATATTGGTTAGAAATAGCCATCTTTATTTAGCTATTCAGCGAAAATATTTGATGACAAATTTCATGCTAGACTTCTAGTAATGTATATTTTTCGGGAGGATGCGCTTCCTCCCGTACGTATAAATCTATACCTTTTGCTAATATGTTAAAGAGCGATTAACATTAAAAGACAACACAGAATCCGTGTTTCGTGTTGTCTATGTCATTTAGGCGGCCATACAATTAAAATTAATGCGAATTTATACCTTAAAACATTAAAAAAGCATTAATACAAGCTTTAAAATTGAAAAGAGAGGGTTATAGTGGATAAAAAAATAGACATCACTAACTTTACAGAAAAAATTGCTAATAAAGGCAATACAAGCGACCAGAGCAATAAACGTCAAAGAGCGGAAAGACTTACAGATGAAATTCTTGAAAGAGCGTTAAAAATAGATATTAAACCAACATCTAATTCATCGGGGAGTGAACCTAAAAAGAGAACACAAAGCTCAAATAAAAAATCAAACGCACAAGCCGTAACCGAAAAGGCTGCACAACCTAAAAAACAGCCTAAAAAGGTACAAAATCAGCCTGCACCAGCAGCAAAAACTGCTGAAAAGGCGACTAAGTCTAAACAAACTAACACTACAAACACAGGAGCAAAGAACACAACAAAGAAAAACGAAGACCAGAAAACCTCACGCATGAGAAAGACACCGCTTAAAATCATTCCGCTTGGCGGACTTAACGAAATCGGCAAGAACATGACAGTGTTTGAATGTGGGAATGATATAGTCATTGTTGACTGCGGCTTGGCATTCCCTGATGCTGAAATGCCGGGCATTGATATTGTAATTCCTGACTTTTCTTATATTGAGAAGAATGCTGATAAGCTAAGAGGCGTTGTCATTACACACGGACATGAGGACCATATTGGCGGGCTTGCGTATCTTTTTGAAGAAGGTAAACGTGCCTATTTATGCTACAAAACTCTCAATAGGACTTATTGAGGGTAAGCTTAAAGAGCATGGGTTGCTTGGCAATGCAAGTCTTAACGTGGTTGAGCCACGTCAGACGGTTAAATTCGGCTGCATGGCGGTTGAGTTTATAAGAGTAAATCACTCAATACCTGATGCGTGTGCACTTGCCTTCCATACGCCTGCTGGAATAGTAGTCCATACGGGTGACTTTAAAGTTGACTACACGCCTATTGAGGGAGGAATTATTGACCTTGCACGTTTTGGCGAGCTTGGAAGCAGGGGCGTTCTTGCACTTCTTTCCGAGTCTACAAACGTTGAGAGAAGGGGCTACACACCATCGGAGCGCACCGTTGGCGAGTCGTTTGAAAAGCTATTTGAAAAGGCTGAAGGAAAGCGAATAATAATCGCTACTTTCTCCTCAAACATTCATCGTGTACAACAGATTATTGACAGTGCAGACCGTCACGGCAGAAAGGTTGCTGTGTTCGGCAGGAGCATGATAAACGTAATTAGCAAGGCAATGGAGCTGGGCTACCTTAAAGTACCGCCGGCAACCATTATTGATATTGACTTAATGAGCAAATACCCGCCTGAAAAGATAGTACTTATAACAACCGGAAGTCAAGGCGAGCCTATGTCTGCACTTACAAGAATGGCAATGAGCGATCATCGTAAAGTAAGCATTACACCGATGGACTTCATCATCATATCAGCAACACCTATTCCGGGGAATGAAAAGCATGTAACCAGAGTAGTAAATCAGCTTATGAAATCAGGCGCACAGGTTATATACGAAAAGATGTATGACGTACACGTTTCAGGTCATGCGTGCCAAGATGAGCTTAAACTTATGATGGCGCTCACAAAACCTAAATTCTTCATGCCTGTTCACGGCGAATACAAGCACTTGAAAAAGCACGCTGAAGTAGCTGTTGAAATGGGAATTCCAGAGAACAACATCATAATAGCTGAAATCGGAAACGTAATCGAAACTGATGCAGTTGACTTCAAAATCGCAGGTCAAGTTCCTGCCGGTAGAGTTATGGTTGACGGTCTTGGCGTTGGAGATGTAGGTTCTATCGTTCTTCGTGATAGAAAACATCTTGCGCAGGACGGACTAATCATAATAGTAGCAACAATCGAACACGAAAGCGGAACAGTACTTGCTGGACCTGATATAGTATCAAGAGGCTTTGTATATGTACGTGAATCCGAAGAACTCATGGATAACGCAAGACAGCTAATGACTCAAACGCTTGAAAACTGCCTTGACAATGACATAAGGGAATGGAATGCGATTAAAACTAAAATGAGGGATACTCTTTCGGACTATATCTTCACTAAAACAAAGAGAAGTCCAATGATTTTACCTGTAATAATGGAAGTTTAATGACGGGGTGTGTTTGCTTTTAGGCAGGCACATTCCAAAATAAAAAGTCAAGGGAGGTTTAGAGGTTGAAGGAGAACAAAATTCTTGCGTTCAAAATAACAATACTGCTATTAATGGCAGGCTGTTTTGGTGCAGTTTTCACACTTGAAAGATACAACAAAGTCGCTTTTTGGTGGACACTTTGTGTAGTAGCTGTACTTTGCGTGCTAATGATAGTACAGATTATACTTGCGCAGAGAAATATACATAAGTTTATTGCGCAAATGGATATGGAAATAAACAGCATGGAAAGAGATACTCTTTTCAATTTTCCGTTGCCAACTATTATTGTAGATGCAGAAAACACTGTTATTTGGTATAACAAAGGATTTACTGAAAACATCTTCAACTCTAAAGACGATCCTTTTGGCATAAAGCTTGAAAGCTTTATTGAGGCTGATACAAGCAAGCTTTACTCGGAGTTTGGAACAGAAGTTCAATACAAAGAACGCTGGTACAGAGTCAGAGCCACAAAAATGGAGAGGGAAACAGCAACCCTTTCAATGATCTATTTTGAAGATATAACCGAATATTACAACCTAGAGCAACGCTGTATTGATAGTAGAGTTTCTGTAATTTTGATTATGATTGATAATTATGGAGGATCTGCTTCAAAACATCAAAGAGAGCGAAAAATCACACGTTCTTGTACAAATCGAAAAGTTGCTCGAAAACTTTATCGACAGCACAACAGGCATGATAAAGAAGATTTCAAACGACAGGTTTGTAGCAGTACTTGAGAGAAAAATCTATCCGTAATAATGGAGGAGAAGTTCCAAATCCTTGACAAAGTTAAAAGAGCGAGATTACTGTCAACGACAGAATGTGCGTAACACTTTCAATCGGCGTTGGCAGAGGTGCTAAAAAACCTTGCAGAAAGCGAAGCTTTTGCAAAGCAGGCATTAGATATGTCGTTAGGACGAGGCGGTGACCAAGCATCTGTAAAGACTGAAAGCGGTTTTGAATTCTTTGGTGGTGTTGCAAAGGGCGTTGAGAAACACGCTAAGGTTAAGACACGTATTATTGCAACAGCACTAACAGAAATGATTGATCTAGCTGAGAATGTAATTATCATGGGACACCGTTTTGGCGACCTTGACAGCTTAGGCTCAGCGATGAAGCTTGCAGGAGCAATTAGGTTAATGAATGTCGATGTTATCGCCGTTGATCCTAACAAAAATCTTGCAGGAATGCTCATGCGGCGAATTAATGAAAACGCTAAGAGGGGCTGTTCTTATCACCGCAGGAAGTTCTTGCTGAAGACCCTGAAAACCGGCGAATCATTAATGACTAAGAAAACACTTCTAATAATCGTAGACACACACAACAAAGCTCTTATCGAATCTAGCGAGATTTACGAAAAAGCAGAGCAAATCGTAGCGATGACCATCACAGAAAATGGTTAATTTCATTGATAACGCTGTTGCTTTCCACCACGAGCCGTATGCATCTTCTGCATCGGAAATGGTTGCAGAGCTTATACAATATTCGGGAGGACGCAAGCAAGATAGACAGCTACTATGCAGATGCTATGCTTGCAGGAATTATGCTCGATACTAAGAATTTTGTAATGCGAACAGGCGTTAGAACTTTTGAGGCGGCAGCGTTTTTGCGTAAACTGGGCGCTGATACAGTTGCTGTAAGAGGACTATTCTCAAATTCTATCGAGGCATATCAAAGCAAACAAGAATTATCTCATCTGCTGAAGTTTATAGACGCTGTGCAATTGCACTTAGCGATATTCAAGCAGAAGATGTAAGAATTTCAGCACTCAAGCAGCAGATGAACTTCTCGAATAAGTGGAGTAGATGCATCATTCGTGCTTTATGAGGCGAACGGTGAAATCAACTTCTTCGCACGCTCAATGGGCGCTATGAATGTACAAATCAGTTATGGAAAAACTCGGTGGAGGCGGGCATCAAACCATGGCTGGCGCACAAATTGGCGGAGTAGCTATGGAGGACGCAAGACAGCAACTACTTGCGATTGATGAGTATCTATTAGCGTCTTCGTAATGTTATAACACAACTTTAATTTTCAATACGGAAAGGACACAAACATGAAAGTAATTTTTTTAAAGACGTAAAAAGGCACTGCAAAAGCAGGCAGATGTTAAAGAAGTATCTGACGGATACGCTAGAAACCTACTAATTCCAAAGGGCATTGCAGTAGAGGCAACTACCAAAACATGAGCGACTCTCGCTGGCAAAAAAATCTTCCGAACAGCACAAAATCGACCTTGAAATACAAGCTGCAAAGGACATTGCAAACATCATAAACGACAAAAAGGTTACCATCAAAGCAAAGTATGACAGGCGGGTAAGCTTTTCGGCTCTGTAACCTCTAACGACGTTGCTGATGCTATTGAAAAACAGCTTGGCGCAAAAATCGAAAAGAAGAAGATTTCTGCTAAAGTCCAAAATCGAAGGACGGGCGTGTTTGAAGCAGACGTTAAGCTTTATAAAGGCATTTCAGCTAAGGTGTCAGTTGACGTAGTAGAAGAATAAAATTAAGTGATTTTGGGAGGTGTCTTTTAAGTTGGAATATCAAAATAATATTGTTTTTGGCGATTTGCAGGCACTTCCGTACAGTCTTGAGGCGGAGCAAACGGTGCTGGGTGCAATACTTATTGAGCCGAGCGCACTTGTGACAGCGCTTGACCATTTAAAGCCGGAATCATTTTTTAGGGAGCAGCACAGGGATTTATTTTCAATCATGGTGCAAATGTTTTCCCAAAACACAAATGCAGACTTAATTACTGTTTTGAATGAGGCAGTAAGACGTGGGATTTTCAGCAGTTCAGCAGAGGGTAAGCAATACCTTGCAGACCTTATGAACGGCGTTCCGTCTGTTGCGAATATTGAAAGCTATTGCAAAATTGTTGAGGATAAATTTATCTTCGTTCGTTGGTTCTCGCAGCAAGGGAGATAATAAATTCTGCCGCTGAAGGCGGGGAAGATGCACTTGCCTTGCTCGACAATGCAGAGGCGAGAAATTTACGATATACGCCGTGGGAGAACAAATGACGGTTTTAGCAAGATTGATGAAGTTATAGCTGCAGCTTACGATAGACTTCAAAAGATTACCGGTGACGATAAAGAAAATATCTTGGCGCAAAGTCGGGCTTTACTATGCTTGACTCGGTAATAACAGGTCTTAACAAGTCCGACCTTTAATTCTTGCAGCACGTCCGGGTATGGGTAAACATCATTTGCACTTAATATAGCGACAAATATGGCGAGAAGAGAAACAGGCAAAGAGGTTGCCATTTTCTCACTCGAAATGAGTAAAGAACAGCTTGCAACAAGAATGATGTCATCAGAAGCACTCGTTAATTCCTCATCACTTCGTACAGGTAAGATTTCGGGCGGAAGAATGACAAGACTTGTTTCAAGTGCAGATGTTCTTTCAAGAATGAATATGTACCTTGATGATACAGCAGGTATAACCGTCCCTCAAATGAAAGCAAAGCTAAGGAGAATGAAAAATCTCGGGCTAGTAATTATAGACTACTTGCAGCTTATGAATTCAAGCAGAAGAATTGATAATCGTGTAGCTGAAATTTCAGAAATTACACGTCAGCTAAAGCTTATGGCAAAAGAACTAGATGTGCCAATTATTACGCTATCACAGCTCTCTCGTGGAAGCGAGGGCAGACAGGATAAACGTCCAATGCTTTCCGACCTACGTGATTCGGGATCTATTGAGCAGGACGCAGATATTGTGCTTTTCCTATATCGTGATGCGTACTACAATAAAACAAACCCAGACCAAAACACTTGTGAATGTATTGTAGCGAAGAACCGTCACGGTGAAGTTTCGACAGTGGAACTTGTTTGGGACGGACACCATAAGATTTTCGAACAAAGAATCATACAGAACAGAATAAGAATTCAACGGAAAGGAAATGAAAAATGCCCCTATTTGAAGATTTACAGATAACAAATGTGTTGACAATAGTAGTTGCAGTTGTGTATGGCATATTGATTATTCTCGAGTAATCGGCAGATAAAATATCTAAACTTGGTGGAATGATATTTTTTATGCTTACACTTCCGATTGCGCTTGTGTGTGCAACGCTTTATGTTGCGAACGCAAACATCAGCAGTGACGCTAGTACATTTTCACTACAAAATCTTGTGAATACTATCAAAGTCGCATTGGGAATACCTATTGCGCGGCTATATTCTTATATCCTTTCCTTAGCCTTAACCGAAGTCCGTGCAGAGAGGAAGAATTCACAACGATGCAGATGTCGCTGTTTGCGGTATGAGGAGGTCACGGACGCAGTGGGAGGAACGCATATAGTGTACACTATTTTTATAGTGTGTCATTTCTTAGCAGGGACAGGGCAATCTCCAGCAGAGATTATTATGGGAGATATACTGTTGCAATAGGTTATGCTGTTTTCAAATGGCTGCATTCGTTCTATACACATTAGTATAGAAAAAGCCGAATTTTTTCGGCAAGCCAAGGCACGCGACTTACTAAAGAACAGCGAAAAGAATTAGCGGCTTACATAAAGAGTAGTGTTTAATACCATACTTTGCATAATTCCACTTGTTAACATTGTAGTTGAGTTGAGGCGCTTTATAAGTATAGAGTGGCGAAAATACAGATTAAAAATAAAAGGCATCGAGCTATTCGGTGCCTTATATTCAATAAAGGGCGTTTTGCTAGCATAGATGAAAGGAACGGATGGCAAATGATTGAAAAGGTACGCAGAACCATGCAAAAAAATATAATATGACAGCGCCTGATAGCACCGTTCTTTGCGCTCTATCGGGAGGGGCAGACAGTGTTGCTTTATTGCTTGCGTTAAAATCATTATCGCAGGAGGAGGGCTTTTCTCTATTTGCCGTGCATATTAACCACAACCTGCGGCGAGGAAAGTGACGGCGACCAAAGATTTTGCGAAAACCTTTGTAAAGCAAAGAAAATTCCGCTCAAGGTAGTGAGTGTAAATGTTACAGAATACGCAAAGCTACACTAAAAAGCATAGAAGAAGCAGCAAGGATACTTCGTTATCAAGCATTCGCTGAAATATGCAACAGCACACTTCACCAATCAACCCACGATGCTAACGACTTAGCTCTACCAACCAACTCACGATGCTAACGACGTAGTCTACCAACCAACCCACGATGCTAACGATACCAATTACAACGACCTACGATGCTAACGACGTAGTCGTTAGCACTGCGCACACCCTCTCCGACTCCACAGAAACAATCCTGCTAAACATGACAAGAGGTACAGGACTAAAGGGACTTTGCGGAATACCACCCGTTAGAAAAGACGGAGAAAACAAAATTATTCGTCCACTAATAGAAGTCACACGTGCTGAGGTTGAGGATTTTCTTGCTAATTTGGGACAGGAATATGTTACAGACAGCACAAACCTTTCTGACGATTATACGAGAAATAAAATAAGACTCAAAATTACTCCTGTTTTGCGTGAAATAAACCAATTTTGAGCAAAACATTCTAAAAATGATTGATAACCTCAGACTTGATGAGGAATACATTTCAAAGTCGGAGAACTATAATATATGGTAATACACTTATAAATGTAGGTAATATGGAAGAACCATTAAGGTGCAGGGCAATATCAAAATTAGCCGTTAATAACGGCGTTGAGCCGTCATATTCGCAGATTAAAAGGGTTCTGGCGATATGTGAGAACGGCGGTAAGATTTGTTTATCGGGTGATATTTATGCTGTTTGTGAAGATGGGGATTTGGAGGATATATACTCAACACAAGGAACGAAGTTGATTTTTTGGCAGAACTTCACAACAGAAAACCCGTTTTTGCGTGGAAAAACCGTGAAGCCAGAAGAGCTGTCGGGGGATAGTTTGGGCAGCGAAGCACTTGTTAATAATATGTTAACAAAAACCAGCATAGATTATGATAAAATACAAGGTAAAGTTGTTTTAAGAAACCGCCGAAGTGGGGACAGCATTCGACTATTGGGGAGAGCGCACACAAGCAAGGTGAAAAAGCTGCTTAATGCAGATATACCGCTTGAAAAGCGCTCGGAATTAGTTTTTATTGCTGATGATTGCGGCGTAATCTTTGTCGAGGGCTACGGAATATCCGAACGAGTATCGATAGACAACCGAAGTAAAAGAATATGGAATATTAATATTTACTGATTTAAAAGGAGCGTTTATGAGCCAGCGTGAATTGGGAGTAAAGTCCGTTCTTATTGATGAAACTACTTTGCAGGATAAGATTGCTGAAATGGCATCGTTGCTTACCGAGGAGTATAGGGGTAAAAATCTGCTTCTTGTTAGCGTGCTAAAGGGTGCGTTTGTTTTTATGGCTGATTTATGCCGTAAAATAGACTTGCCTTGTGCAATTGAGTTCATGTGCGTTTCAAGCTATCACAACGCAACCGAAACTACTGGGGAAGTGAAAATCCTAAAGGATATTGGCGTTGATATTAGCGAGTACGATGTTCTGATAGTAGAAGACATTTTAGACACTGGTTTTACGCTTTCAAAAATCGTAGAGCTTTTAAAAGAAAGAAACCCTAAGTCATTAAAAATATGTACATTACTTGATAAGCCTGCAAGAAGGCGAGTTGACATTACAGCGGACTATACAATTTTTACAATTCCAGACGAGTTTGTAATAGGCTATGGATTGGATTGCGCAGAAATTTATAGAAATCTTCCGTACATAGGTGTTTATGACATGGATTTTGGTAAATAATATATTGATAATTATTCGTAAAAGAATGGAGTGAATTTATTGGCATCTAAAAGAGGAAGAAACAGTGGATTAATGCTATATTTAGCAGTTGCACTTACTGCCATATTATCGTTTTTTGTAATAACCCAGCTTCAAGGCACTCAGCAAAAGAGCACTCAGTATTCTGAAATAATGGGGTATTTTGACCGTTATGAAGTTGAGGAGTTCTCAATTGATTTAGGTACTCGTGAGCTTATTATGAAAATTAAGGGACAGGAACAAAAAATCACATACACAGTCCCTAACGTATCATTATTTGTAAATGAAATTCAAAGCGAGGAGAACAACTACCGTCAAGAATATAACGAACGTAACCCTGACAAGCCGCTTGTTATGGATATGTATCCTATAAAGGACACTTCTTGGTTAGCAACACTTATTCCGTATTTGTTAATGCTAGTAGTAATGGTTACTCTGTTCTTCTTCGTAATGAGGAGCGCAGGCGGCGGCAGCAAGGTGAACAACTTTGGCAAAGCTAACGTGAAGAACCAAAGCAAAAACTCTAAGAAAACTTTTGCCGATGTTGCGGGCGCTGAAGAAGAAAAGGTAGAAATGAGCGAAATAGTAGATTTCCTCAAAAATCCAAAGAAGTATTACGAAATCGGCGCAAGAATTCCTAGGGGCGTACTTTTATTAGGTCCTCCGGGTACAGGTAAAACACTGCTTGCAAAGGCTGTTGCCGGCGAGGCGGGTTGTCCGTTCTTCTCAATTTCCGGTTCTGACTTTGTAGAAATGTTTGTTGGTGTTGGTGCATCAAGAGTTCGTGATCTTTTTAATCAAGCTAAAAAGAACGCACCATCAATCATATTCATTGACGAAATTGACGCTGTCGGTCGCCACAGGGGCGCAGGAATGGGCGGCGGTCACGATGAACGTGAGCAGACGCTTAACCAGTTACTTGTTGAAATGGACGGTTTTGAAGAAAATGAGGGAGTTATCGTAATTGCGGCAACAAACCGCCGTGATATACTTGACCCAGCGCTTCTTCGTCCGGGACGTTTTGACAGAGAAGTTGTTGTAAATTACCCAGACGTAAAGGGCAAGAGGAAATTCTTAAAGTCCATTCAAGAAATAAACCGCTCGCTCCTGACGTTGACTTGAAAGTAATTGCAAAAACAACCCAATACTTCACAGGTGCTGACCTTGCTAACCTTCTTAATGAAGCAGCAATCCTTGCAGCAAGAGCAAATCGCAAGGCTATTACTGAGGCTGATATTGAGGAGGCAACACTTAAGGGTTATTGCAGGCCCTGAAAAGAAATCCGCAATTGTAACTGAACGTGACAAGCGCATTACAGCTTACCATGAGGCAGGTCACGCAGTTGCTGCATACTTCCTTGAAACTTGCGAAAAGGTTCATCAAGTTACAGTAATTCAGCGTGGTATGGCAGCAGGACTAACTGTTACACGTCCGGTTAAGGACGACCGCCACGTAACAAAGAAATACCTTTTGAAAATATCGTAATGACACTTGGCGGACGAGTCTGAGGCAATATCATTTGACGATGTATGTACTGGTGCTAGTTCGGATATCCAGCAAGCAACAAAGACAGCACGTTCAATGGTAACAAAGTACGGATTTTCCGAAAAGCTTGGCCCTATCCTATACGGAAGTGGTCAGGAAGAAGTATTTGTCGGCAAGGAATATGGACACACTCAATCATATAGTGAGGCTGTTGCTGCTGAAATTGATAGCGAAATCAAGAGAATTATCAATGAAGCATACGATGCTTGCGAGAAGCTTTTGAATGAGCATAAGGATAAGTTAACAGAAGTTGCTGAATATCTAATCGCTAACGAAAAGATTGACAGCGAGGACTTTGACAAGCTTATGAAAGGCACTCTCGAGACAAAATCAGAATCAGCTACTGAAGAGCCTGCCGAAGAAAACAACGCAGAATAAATAATTGACACCGCAGATTAATTTCTGCGGTGTTTTTATATTAAATCCTGTTTGGTACAGCAAAGACAGCAGAAAACCCCCGCTTTATTAAAGACCACACTTTAATAAATTCAATCTTGCAATTAGTGAGTATGAGTGGTATAATTATAGATTGTTAAGACAATAATAATTTACTAACATAGATTGGCGGATTTGAAAAAATGAGTGAAGAAATTAAAGCAAATGAAGGCAAGTCGCTTGCAATTGAATATGACGGCAAAAAGTACGAGCGAATTCCAGTGAAAACACACATCGTAACTAATGAAGATAAAATCACAGACGTTATTGCAAAGTACACAGAAGGCAGACTTCAAGATGGTGACGTAGTTTTTATTTCTGAAAAGATTGTAGCCTGCACACAAGGCAGAGCGATTAAACTTACAGACATTAAGCCTAGAAAGCTTGCAGTTTTCCTTTCTGGTCACGTGGTTAAAACTAACTATGGTATTGGACTTGCTATGCCTGAAACAATGGAAATGGCGCTCCGTGAATGTGGCACAATTAGAATTCTTTTTGCAGCAGCAGTCTCTGTTATTATGAAGCTTTTCGGCAAGTCGGGTTGGTTTTATCGTGTTGCAGGGGAGGGAGCAAGAGCAATTGACGGCCCTTGTGAATTTACAATTCCGCCGTACAATGAATACGTAGTGCTTGGCCCTCTCAAGCCGGAAAAGGAAGCGGTTGAGATTTCAGAGGCTATTGGCGGGCATCCTGTTGCTATCGTAGACGCAAACGATATTGGCTGCAGAACTCTCGGCTGTTCGCATCGCAGCCAATACAGCGATGAGTTTTTCAACAGCATATTGAGGGACAACCCATTAGGACAAGATGACGAGCAAACCCCAGTCGGCATCATTCGCCCGATATGCGAGGAAACAGAAGCTGAAATTGAAGTTGAAACAGAAATTGAAGAAGAAAACTCATAGGATGTATTGTTCTATATGTTATCAAATCAACGTTTGCCAAGAATATTCGCACTTAATCAACTTATTAACAGTAAAACAAAAAGCTGACCAGAATTGGTCAGCTTTTTTCGAGTTTCTGATAATTAAAGGGGGTGCCCTTATTTATTCAAAGAGGCAGCAATATCAGAAATGGTAGTAGTTTTATGGTGTCTTACAGGTGTCCATTCCACCTTTTTTATAAGCGCTACTGCGGCAATGGGAATGTATGTGAACATAAATATCGGAAAAGTAAAGCAGTGCAATATTTTCTTAGACTTAGAGCAACGGATTAGCTTTCTTTCCGTAAATACAGCGACTGCACCAGTGATAAAGAGCGTAAAGTAGCCCTTTAACATTGTCATGAGCATACTCATTAGTAGTTCGGAGACATTTTCTCCGTTTATCAATCCAGCCAAAACTCCACAGATGTTAAGCACTCCGCAAAGAATTGTGATTATCATTGCAGGCATGATTGACATTGTCATATCAAAGCAGGCAAGCCCGTTTTTGGAGAATATCCTTTTGATAAGGGACGAACCGTATTTTGAGAAAACCTGATAATATCCCTTTGCCCATCGCATTCGCTGAGAACAGGATTGTCGGAAAGAAGTTGGCTGCTCATCATAAAACACTGCTGACTTGCAGTAGGCGATTTTCTCCCCACAAAGCACGTTGTCGATAGTGAATTCGGCATCTTCAGTAAGCAGAAAATGCTTCCAACCGCCATTCTTTTCAATAATATCTCTATGCACAAGAAAACCCGTTCCGGATATTTTGCAGGACGTGCCAATAATCATGCGAGCGTTGTTAATCTGTGCAGAATCACGCAGGAATGAAATAGAGTACCCAGCAGATACCCAGTTATCCCCGAAGTTTTTTGAGTTGCGATAGCTGGTTATTAGCTTGTTGCCCTCGGAAAAAGCCTTATTCATTTCACTTATGTAATTGCTTTCGAGCAGGTTATCAGCGTCAAAGAAGAAATATCCGTTGTACACTCCCTTTTTCTCTTTGAGTTTATCAAACAAGAACTCTAAAGCGTAACCCTTGCCGATTTGAAGCTTGTTGAAACGCTCGAATACAGTCGCACCACTTTCTCTTGCCACATCAGCAGTACTGTCGGTGCAGTTGTCTGCTACAACGTAAATATCCACAAGCTCACGAGGATAGTCTTGTGCGTGAATACTTCCGATTAAGTGGGAGATGACATTCTCTTCATTCCTTGCGGCAATAATTACAGCGTACTTGCTTTTTGACTTACAGTCGAAAGTTACACTCTTTCTGACAAGGGAAATAAGCAGATAAATTGCTTGGTAGGCATAACATACCGCAAAAACAGAGGCAATGATGACATTTGCCGATATAAAAATATTTTTCATTTTGTTTTTCCTTTAATTTTTCATCTTTAAGGTTTATTTTTTCTATCTATTTAACTATTAACGATTTGCGCAGAGCAAAAACTTCATGTTATACTACAATATATTTTTAATTTCAATTATTTATCTACTTACAAAAATTAAAGTGTGGACGAATTCAGCGTTTTTATTTTGTCTTACCGCAGAAAACAAGATTTAAGTGAAAACAACAGTAATATGATTAACTTAATAATGGAATTTTAGCTTATTAATCTTACAAAAAACTAAATATGTTTCTTGATTTTTACTTAAAAGTCAAGGGAATAAATGAAAATAATTTTAAATTCGTTACTTTACACATTAAAATGGCAGAATATTTGTTATAAATACAAAGACAAAAAGCTTTTGTTTAATTTGACAATATACTAATGTGTACAAAATTTAAATAATGGGGAAATGTTTTTATACACCTTGACAATAATAGCTTAAATTGCTATAATACTTAGTGGATACTTATGCAAATTCAACAATTTTAACATGAAGATATACCCGAAAATCAAAGTGGTGAATATCGTTATATTTTTCTTATAGTGAAATTGACCATCTTACGGTTTTCGGCGGTAATGTATAATTGGTGAAAACGTTTTCTTGGGTTGAGGAGAACAACCTCAAGGGAACTGCGTGAGAGTGCATTTTATTCCAGGAAAGGTGGAGAAACAGTGAAGAAAAATAGGCTAAAGCGATTATCGGCTGCAGCACTTGCCATAATGATGACAATGACTATACCGTCATCACTATATGTATTTGCAGACACTGATGTCGATATTACAACAACTGAAGCCGCAATCAAATCCGAAATGACTGTTGAAAGAGTTGGAAGTTTCAGTGATTACTACGATCAATATGTCAATGAAAAAAGGCCAATCCAAGAAATCCTTGTTTACGGAAAGGACTACATTTCTACTTCTAGCAAAGCTGAAATCTCAACAGGCAGCTACGAGGGCAAAGACAATGTAATGATTTGGGCGAACCAAGAAGGCTCTGTTACTTATGAGATTGACGTAGCCGAAACGGGTATTTACAATCTTGAGTTCTCTTACTATCCGATAACGGGTAGGAATACGGTCACAGAAATTGAAGTTATGATTGATGGCGAGGTTCCGTATGATACAGCCTCAAGAATTGAACTTCAAAGAAGATGGGTAAACGCTTACCCTATAAAGACAAACTCAAAAGACAATCAAATGAAGCCGCCGCAAATTGAAGAGCCAGAATGGACTACTTTATTTGCGAAGGACACAGACGGTCTTTTCAACGATCCGCTTTTCTTCTATTTAGAGAAGGGAAAACATACTGTTACTATCAATTCTACTAAAGCAAGCTTTGCGCTTGAGAGCATGAAGTTCGCTCAAAGCCCTGAAGCAAAAACATATGCTGAGGTGGGACCGAACGGTGCAGAAATAAACTCCACACCATCATATTTAGTAAGAATCGAGGGAGAGGACGCTATTTACAAGACAGCCTCCACCCTTTCCCCTACATATGATAGAAACAGCTACATGGTATCCCCTTCGCACCCAGTAAAGATGAGATACAACACCATCGGTCTTGACAGCTGGAATAAGGCTGGTCAAACTATTGCGTGGGAAGTAAGTGTAGAAAATGACGGCTGGTACAAGGTTGCTATTAAGGGCAAACAATCTACCATGCGTGGTTTCTATTCAAATAGAAGACTTTACATCGACGGCGTAGTTCCTTACGCTGAGGCTAACCAAGTAAAGTTCAACTATAATTCCGATTGGCAGCTAATCACTCCAACCTCCGAAGATGGAAACGAAATGTATTTCTATCTAACAGCAGGCACACACGAGCTAAAGCTTGAGGTTGTTCCTGGTGACATCGGGGACTCAATGAGAAGACTTGATGACATAGTATTTGAAATCAACGAATATTACAGACGTGTTCTTATGATAACAGGACCAAACTCTCTGATAAGTATACGGACTACAATGTACATAAACAAATCCCTGAATTGCTTGGCGAATTCGCAAGACTTTCACAAGAACCTCAAGGGATCAGAAAGCATACATCGAATCACTTTCTGAAGCCGCAGTGTTCAGAAGCGGCTGTTTCTGAGCGTATGTCACCGCACTTGACAGATGCGTAGGATAAACCTTATAAAATCCAGATATGATTTCATTAATTTTATAACGTTACTGCTATTTCATCATGGATGAGAGATTGCGACCAGCCTTAGGTGCTGGATCAGCATTGAAATTTCTTCATTGATAATGATTTCGAAGTATTGAAGAAAAGTTCATGGATAAGTTTGTTTTCGGCGCAAAGGCTTTCTGGGGATCATTCTTTGAAAGCACTATTAACGTTCTTTCTGATGAAACATCAGACTTACTTAACGTTTGGGTAGGTCTTGCACGTGACCAAACACAGGTTGTTAAGGACCTTGTTGACTCATACTTTGTTCCTGAATACGGAATTGACGTGGCTGTAAACCTTGTACAAGGTTCTGTACTTGAGGCTACTCTTGCAGGCAAGGGCCCTGATATAGCGCTATTCCTTGGCGGAGAGTTCCCGGTAAACCTTGCTGTAAGAGGTGTAACTGCTGAACTTTCACAGTTTGACGGATACGAAGAAAACGGTTGCTAACTTCCAGAAGAACGCAGTTGTCCCCTACCAGTTCAATGGCGGAACATATGGCTTGCCTATTTCACAGAACTTCCCAATGATGTTCTATCGTAAGGATATATTCTCAGCGAGCTTGGCGTTGAAGCAGCTCCTGAAACATGGCAGGATCTTATTGATATTCTTCCGGCACTTCAGCGTTCTTACCTAAATGTAGGACTTATTCTTCCTGGAGCAGGCGGTGTTGCAGCGGCAACTGAACCTGGTCATACATTTGCAACATTCATGCTTCAGTCTGGACAGAATTATTACAATGAAGAACAGACATCTACTACATTCAATACTCCTGAGGCAACAAAGGCGTTTGAAACATGGACAGATTTCTACACAAAATACAAATTCGAGCAGACTTACGATGCATTCTCACGTTTTAGAACGGGTGAATATCCAATCGTAATTCAGCCTACACATTCTACAACCAGCTTACTGTTGCAGCTCCTGAAATCAAGGGCCTTTGGACTTCACATTAGTTCCAGGCACAATGAGAGAGGACGGCACAATTTCACACAAGCAAACTCTGGCGGTGGCGGCGCCATTATTTTCCAAAAGGTTGAAAACAAGGAAAATGCGTGGAAGTTCCTTCAGTGGTTCACATCTACTGAAACACAAGTTGACTATGGTCACTCTATCGAAGCCCTTTTTAGGACAGCTCGGAAGATTTGACGCAGCTAATATGGAGGCTCTAAAGCAGCTTACATGGTCTTTTCTACTGAATTAGAGAAGATTTTAGCACAAATGGAACAGCTTGAAGAAGTTCCGATTATTCCATCCTCTTATGTGGTAACAAGAAACATCATGAACGCATTTAGAGAAACAGTAAACGATGGGGATAACCCACGTGATACATTGACATGGTATACCGTGACATCAACTCGGAAATTTTAAGAAAACGTAAAGACTCGGTATTGACCAATAACAGATGGGAGGAAGAGTAAATGGCGGAAATTGCTAACGCCTACAATCCCAAAACATCGACACGCAAGGAAAAATGGGTATATACACTAAACGAAGTTAAGAGGAATAAAGCAGCATATGGAATGCTAGCACCTTTCATGATTTTTTGTTTTTGATATTCACATTAGTACCTGCGATGTCGCTTCCGATAGGATTAACGAGCTTTAATATGGTTCAGTTCCCAAAATGGGTTGGACTATCAAACTTTTACACACTGTTCCTCGAGGACGCAATTTTTATTGTCTATCCGAGTAACACTCTGTTTTCGCAGTATTTACAGGACCGGTTAGTTACGTGCTTTGCTTTATGCTTGCATGGTTGATTAACGAACTTCATCCGGTTCTAAAGACAGTATTTACATTGATATTCTACGCACCATCACTTGCTAACGTATATACAACATGGCAGTTGATTTTCTCAGGGGACACATATGGTATCGCAAACAGCTTCCTTATGAATTTAGGTTTCATTAACGGACCTATTCAATGGCTGACAGATGCGAACTATATTTTGACCTGCGTAATTATTGTACAGTTGTGGATTTCACTTGGTGCAGGATTCCTTGCTCTTAGAGCAGGTTTCCAAGGCATTGATAAATCCCAGTACGAAGCAGGAGCTATCGAGGGTATCAAGAACAGATGGCAAGAGCTTATCTACATTAAGCAATCCCTTCAATGGGACCGCAGCTCATGTTCGCTGCTGTTATGCGGCATTGTATCATCATTCACAGCTGACTATGTAGGAAGACACTTGTAGGATTCCGCATCAACAGATTACGTAGCTCATACTATTATGACTCACGTATCTTCGACTACGGCTCAATCAATCAGATATGAGATGGGATACACGGCAATATGGTCTTGTATTATTTGTAGTAATGCTTGTATGTAACAATGTTATAAGCAAGGTACTCAAGAAGTTTATGGATTAAGGGGGATATACTTAAAATGGCAATCGAAAAGGTTAAAGGCACTAACAAACGTGCCGGTAAATCAATAGTAGGCGTGACGTAGGTATATTTCTCTTCCTTCCTACGCTTCTAGGTTTATTTATGTTATTTCCTATTTACTTAGCGATAATTACATCTTTAAACCGGTACAGGAACTATTTATATTCCCACCGAAGCTTTATATTATGGACCCAACAGTTGATAACTTCCGTGACTTGTTTAGAGTAGCCGGAAATCTATGGGTACCATTTCTTACGTTACATTTTCTTAACAGCGTATTCGTAACAGTAGTAGCAATCGCTGCGCACACTACGTATCATCAATGGCAGCGTTCGTACTTGCAAAGATTAAGTTCCCGGGTTCAAAAGTGCTTAACCAAGTAATTGTAGTTTCAATTTCTTTGTTCACATCACAGGTTCTTTATGGATCATGCAGTACATGGTAATGGCGTCACTTGGTATGATTAATACATATTTTGCACTTATTCTACCTCTTATTGTAACTCCAATGGGACTGTTCCTTATGCGTCAAAGCATAAGCCAAATCCCAGATGCAATGATAGAGGCTGCTAAGGTGGACGGAGCATCACTCTACAAAATATGTTGGGGTATTGTAATGCCTAACTCAAAACCAGCTCTTATGACACTCATCATTTTTGCTTTCCAAGGAGCATGGAACTCAACCGGCGGTCTTTTCATCTACGATGAAGCGCTAAAGGTTCTTCCAACAGTTGTACAACAAATAGCTGCTGCAGGTATTTCAAGAGCAGGTATTGCAGCTGCAACATCGGTATTCCTTCTAGTACCATCGCTTGTAATTTTCATTTGCGCACAAAGTAACGTAATGGAAACAATGGCGCATTCAGGTATCAAGGAATAAACTTGAAAAGCAAACGAAATATTCCTAAATTAATTAGAAATGGGTGAGAAATGGTGTCAAGCATAAAAAGAATAATTTCGCTTTTTGCCGCTTGTGTGATTGCAGCAGGTTCAGCATTGACTGCATTTGCATCAGAGCCATATGACACATATAACTATGACAGATGGGCAGACCCTATTCCGTCACAGAGTGGATATATAGCTGACGCAGCATACTCCGGCAAAGAGATCGGCTGTGGAACATTAAAAGAACCACAGGATATTTTCAAATCAGAAAAGGACGAATTCTACATCGTCGATATGGGCAATAACAGAATTGTTATTACAGATTCTAACTTGAAGTTCATAAAAGAACTCAAGGAATTCAAGTATAACGGCGAAACATTAACTCTTAAAAACCCTAAGGGCATCTTTGTAACAGCAGATGAAACAATTTATATTGCGGATACTGAAAATTCAAGAGTCCTCAAGTGTGATAAAGACGGTAATGTATCGCAGATATTTGAGAAACCTGTAACTGAACTTTATTCCCAAGAACGTACATTCAATCCTGAAAAGGTTATCGTAGACAAAGCAGGGAATGTATATGTAGTAGTAAAGAGTATTACATCGGGTGCTGTAATGTTTAACAGAAACGGTGAGTTTTTAGGATTTTATGGAGCGAACCGTGTAACAGCAACTGCAACAGTAATCTCAAACGCATTCTGGAATTTGATTTCAACAGAAACTCAAAGATCTAGAACAATCCAGAACACACCAATCGGCTTCTCCAACTTTGACATTGACGATGAAGGCTTTATCTTCACTGTAACAGAGTCACAAGATGCTGACACGGATATTGTAAAGAAGTTAAATCCAGCAGGATACAACATTCTTAATGACGGTAACGAGTATAAATTCGGCGACTGGGGTACAACCTACTACGCTGCTAAGGTGTACAAAACAATGCTTACCGACATTGATATAGGCGATGACGGACTTATTAACTGTCTTGACTTCTCAACAGGCAGAGTGTTCCAGTATGACAGAAGATGCAACCTATTGTTCATCTTCGGCGCATCAGGAAACCAGCTTGGTACTTTCATAAGTCCAACAGCCGTTGAGAGCATGGGCGAAAATGTTTATGTAGTAGACTCCCGTAAGAATACTGTAACAGTATTCAAAAGAACTGACTTCGGAACAGTAGTTCATGAAGCAGCAGAGCTTTACAATCAGGGAAAATACGACGAAGCACTTGATCCATGGTACCAAGTACTTAAAATGGACGGAACATACAGACGTGCAAGCGTAGGTATCGGAAACGCTCTCCTAAATAACGGGGAATACGAACTTGCAATGAAATACTTCAAAGATGCCGACCAGAGAATTGGCTACAATAAGGCATTTGAGGGTTACCGTGATATTATTCTTAAGGAAAACTTCAACCTCATCATAATTAGTATTCTAGTATTAATAGTTGTAATTTTTGTGATAAAGAGGTTACACAAAAAAGGAATAATAAAGAAATTTCACATAGGTAAGAAAGGGGGAGAGAAATAATGTTAGACCTTAACAAAGGCCAATGGGTCAAGCATGTTCTTACTCATCCTTTTGAGGGCTATGAGGATATGCGTTGGAAGAAAGCAGGCGACTTAAAGATTGCTTTCGGAATAGTTTTCATGTTGTTTGTATCAATGGTAGCATACAACAGATTTTATGGATACCAGTTCTACGCACCATATGACAAGCTGTTTAATATTGTACCTTACATTGTACAGAGTATAATTTTATTTGCGGTATGGGTTGTAGGAAACTGGGCGATTTGTACATTGCTTGATGGTGAGGGTTCAATGAAAAACATATGTATTTACAGTGCTTATGCGCTTATCCCGTATGTTGCATCCTCCCTTATTTGCACAATACTTTCACACTTCCTAGTTCGTGATGAGTATATTTTCATTCAGGTTATCGAATATATCGGAATTATTTGGACGGTAGTTTTGATACTTTCTGCAATGAAGGCAGTGCATCAATATTCGTTTGCTAAGACGCTTATTTCGATTTTGCTAACTCTCGTTGCAATGCTTATAATTTTGTTTTTAGCAATACTTTTGTTGGCGTTGTTCCAACGTATATACGTCTTTGTGTACTCAGTATACACTGAAATTGCGTACCGCATAAAAATGTAGCGGTCAATTAACTATCAATTAATGGCGGTCAAAAGCTAGGCGGTAACGCACATAGCTTGGAAAGGAATGGTTATATTAATGCGAAACAAGTTTAAAAAATTTATTCTTATCGCATTAGCAGCTTCCATGATTTTACCGTATAGTTCGATAGTTGCGAGTTCAGATACTGAAGACGCAACGGACGAACAAACAACGGTAACAGAAGAAGCAGCTGATGAGGGTTCTGATGATGAAGTAGTAATCAGAACTGACGATGACGTTCTTGCAGCAAGCAGGCTTGTTGCTGAGAATAGCAATCTTGCACTATACCTTAATGAGGACGAAGTGCTTTTCGGACTCAAGAATAAAGCAAACGGCTACATTTGGTGGTCATCACCTATAAATGCTGATGCGGACCCATATGCAAAGAAAGCACAGATCAACGAAGAAAAGTCCCTGCTTGGACTAATTTATGCTGAACCTTCAAAGCGTCGTACTACAACTATTCACTCAAGCGGAAAAGGTAAAGCAAAGTTCAAAGATATTACAAATGGCGTTCAAGTTACAATGGATTTTTCGAGCGCAGACATTAAAATCCCTGTAACATATGTACTTCATGAGGATTATCTTGAGGTTTCAATTCAGACAGCTGATATTGTTGAGGATAACAAGGACCAAGATAAAATCACAACAAGTATCAGAATGATGAGTACATTTGGAGCTGCTAGTGAAAATGAAAATGGTTATTTCGTTATTCCTGACGGAAGCGGCGCAATCATTAACTTCAACAACGGCAAAACTAACTTAAAGTCATATACTTCAAGAATATACGGAAACGACCTTACAGTTATCACTAACACAAAGGGTCCTGTAACAGATCAAATTTATCTTCCTGTATACGGAATAGTAAAAGACGGAAACGCAATGATGGTAGTTGCAGATAAGGGCGACACAAACGCCTTAATTAATGCTTTTGTTTCACGTCAGAACAACACTGCATACAACTCCTGCTACTTTGAGTTTGAGCTTAGAGGCAAGGATGAATACCTCATGGGCGGCGATACAAACCCTCTTACAGTATTTGAGCAGGGCGCAATTAAGTCTCCTGAAATTGCAGTACGTTACTATCCTTTAGAAGATGAAGACATAAGCTATGTAGATGTTGCAGATGCTTATAGAAGCTACCTCACAACAGATAAGGGCGTAACAAAGAAAGACACTGTTAAAACTGCTTCTTTCTACCTTGATCTATATGGCGGCTCACTAAAGACACAGTCCGTGCTTGGCTTCCCTGTAAAGCTTAAAACAGCTATGACAACATACGACCAAGCGCAGGAAATTCTAAATCTACTAATGGCAGACGGAGTAGATGATATTGTTCTTACATACAACAATTGGACTAACGAGGGCATGACAGATAAGATTGATACTAAAGCAAAACCATCTTCTGTTCTCGGTGGAAAGAGCGATTGGAACAATCTATTAAAGTTTGCAAAGGATAACGAAATTCTAGTATATCCTGGAGTAGACAATCTAACTTTCAAGACCGGAAACGGATTTTTCACATGGACAGATACTTCAATTAGAGTATCTGGCTCATATGCAAGACGTTACACATATGACCTTGCGCACGGAGTTCCATCTGGATTCTTCAAGCCAATGTCATTGTTCTCCCCATCAAGCTATAAAGATGCTTATGAGGCTCTAGCAAAGAATTATTCATCTGCTGGACTTGAAGGCGTAGCGTTGGGAAGTGCAACAAGCGCACTTTACGGCGATTACTCCAAGAGGGAAGCTTTCTCAAGAGATGCTGCTGCAAAGACACTTGTTGAACAGTACGCAAACCTTGACCAAACAGTTGGCTCAATTCTTGCAAACTCTGCAAATGCTTATGCTTTGCCATACGTTGATCATATTGTAAATGTTCCGCTAACATCAAGTGGATTTGACATTTTCGATTACGATATTCCGTTCTATCAGCTAGTAATTCATGGACTTATTCCATATTCAACAACTGCTATTAACGGCGATCCTGATTCAAACGAACTTTTCCTACGTGCTTTCAGCAGCAGGAAGTTCACTACATTATGACATGATTTATGAAGAAGCATCAGAACTTAAGGATACATACCTTGATTCCGCTTCTACGCAAACTATGAAACTGGATTTCAACCTGTGCTGCTCAGTACAAAATGTCTAGGGACATCATAGAAGAAGTAAGCGAACAGTAAGATTGTACACTGGCCAGTGAAGGATCAAAGATTACAACAACCTATGAAAACGGCAACGTAACAGTAATCGACCTCGATCTCGGTTCAATCAGCCTTAACGGAAAGTATTTCTTAAAGATGATTATCTTAAGGAAGGAGATTTGATTGACTTAACAAAGAGAAAAAAGCAAAGGGTGAAGCTTATTTCATATGAAAGAAAAAAGGCCTTACGGATACGCCAGATTTCCTGCACTTTGGTTCATAGGTGCATTGGTATTCTTATTATACCGCTTGTCAAATCTCTGTACTATTCTAATGTATTGCAAAGCCTGAAACAGGATATTTCTTCACACAATTCATAGGAATTAGCAACTATGTTGACGCATTTTTACAAAGGATCTTAACTATCGTAAGAACCTCATAGAAGTTCTTGAACAGACAGTTATTAAAATTCCGTTGATTCTATATTCTCGCTATTTATCGCAGTAATTTTAACTGGAAAGTTTAGAGGAAGAACACTATGTAGAGCGATATTCTTCCTACCAGTTATCATCGCAACAGGTCCTGTTGGGCTGGTATTATCAATGGTAATATGGATACACAGGGTGCTAACTCAGCAGAACAGTTCTCAACAATGTTTGAAACTGACATCGTGGCAAGAGTTGTTGGAATTTATCGGTATCATGGGAATAAGTGATAAATTTACCGGAGATTGCCAATACGGTAGTAAGTGATATTTTCAACCTCGTATGGAACGCCGGAATCATAAATTCTCATCTTCCTTGCTTGCAGAACATTCCTGTTTCTGCTAAGGAAGCAGCTCTCAAATGGAAGGTAACACTGCTTGGGAATTCTTCTGGAAGATTACATTCCTTACGTAAGCCCAATGATTCTGCAAACCTTATCTTCAATTATCGACATCTTTACCGACACAGAAAACGTAGTAATGCAGAGCGTTCTAGCTAAGCAGGCGTCATGGGAATATGGAATGTCAGCCGCAATGGCGTGGGCATACTTCTAATAGTAATCGCTGCTGTCGATTAGTAACTGTTATAGGAAACAAACTCGTTTACTATGAAGTGGAAATAGGGGGATAAAAAGTGGCAGAAAAGAAATCAGAAACCTTATCAAGAGGCATGACCAAAAAAGAAGCGGCAGAAATCCGTAAGAAATATATGACTAAAGCAAAGAACTTGCATATCTAAAGAGAAAGCAAGTTGCTGAAACGGTATGGCTGAAGATATTCAGATTTTTCATAATGTTCGATTATGTTTTGTTATTATTTATCCTATCTTGTACATGATTGCAGCGGCGTTTAGACCACAAGCAGACATGAATGACCCTACTGTAATGTGGATTCCAAAGAGAATAACATTCTCGAATATCCAAGATACTATAAAAGCTATGGATTACCGGGTAACATTCAGAACTACATTGCTTTACAACATCGGTTGTGCGCTAATACTTGCAATTACTTGCTCCATTACAGGTTACGGTTTTGCAAGATTTAAGTTCAAGTTCAAGAGTCTTTTGTTTGCAGTAGTAATCATGATGATTCTGTACCACCGCAAATTATTCTTATTCCACAGTATATTCAGTTCAGATACATGGACTTCTTCGGAATTATTAAGGCTATTACAGGCAACTCAATTAACCTTATTAACAACCCGTTGACAATGTATCTACCAGCAATTACTGCTAACGGAATTCGTGCAGGCTTATTCATCTTCATCTACCGTCAGTTCTTTAGAGGACTTCCAAAGGAACTTTATAAAGATGCTGGTACTGACGGTTATGGCCCATTCAGAACCTTCGTTCAGATTATGGCGCCAAACGCAAAGTCATCATTCCTTACAGTATTCCTACTCTCAGTAGTATGGTACTGCCGAACGACTTCTATGTAAGTAACGCATTCTTCACAAACAACCAAACAATGGCTCTTGCGTTAAAGAATCTCGACTTCCGTTTAAAGCTACTTATCTTTGACAACGGAAACATTCAGATTAACGTGAGCTTATCAAAAGGATGGAATCAGGATGTCTACTTGCAGTAACACCAATACTTATAATGTATATCTTCTTGCAGAAGAACTTACTGAAGGTATTGAGCGTTCAGGTCTTGTTGGATAAATTTAAAAATAAAAAATCGGCGTAGTCAATATTTACTACGCCGATTTTGTTTTACGTTAGAATTGTAAACTTGTTCTTTTCAAAGGATATAATCCCCTCGCTTTGCATTTTACTCAAAGTGTTTGACAAAGCACTTCGCTCGACTGATAGATAGTCGGCAAGCTCCTGTCGGTTAAAAGGGATTGCGAATGAGTTACTCCCCTCGGCTAAAGCACATTCAGAAAGGTAAGACATAACTCTCTCACGCACGGATTTCTTTGTGATATGCTCGATTTTTTGAGTTAGGGCAATGTTCTTTACAGAAACTATCTTCATTAAATTACGTACTAAACGAGCGTGAAATACACAGGAATTTGAGCAAGTAGTGAGTAGCTTTCTGCAATCAATCAGGAGGACTTTACCATCACTTTGTGCAAAAACTGATACAGGCAAAGTAGCCGCCTCCGCCGCTGAAAAGGCTTCCGCAAATAGTCCTCCCGCCCTTACAGAAGTGAGTATTGTGCGATTTCCCCAGTAATCTTCTTGCATGATATGAACGTTCCCCTCAAGCACGATACCGACATACTCAGGACGATCGCCCACCGAGAAAATCATTTCCCCCTTTTTTACAACTCGCTCTTTTGCGCTCAAGCAGTCGAGCAAGGACTTTATATCATCTTCCGAAACGCCGATGAATAACGGGCATTTTTTAAGTAGTGAAAAATCTTTATTCATTTTTCTTCCCTTTCTGTTGTTTTAACAACCGAATTGTTGTGATAATTATATTATAATAACCACAGAAAGTCAATAGAAACAAAATACAAAAAGGGAATATTATTTCACCTAAAGGGTAAAATAATTGGAAGAAATTAAAAAACGGAGGTTTTGTTATGGGCAATATGTTTTGTTTCCAATGTGAGCAAACAGCCGGCGGAAAGGGCTGTACCGGAAAGGCAGGAGTTTGTGGCAAGCAGGATACAACTGCAAACTTTCAAGACGAGCTAACAGGCGCATTAATTGGGCTTGCACGTGCTGTCGAGGGCAACGTGGCAACCGAAAACACACACAGAATAATGATAGAGGGGCTTTTCTCCACTATCACAAATGTTAACTTCAACAACGACACCTTGAAATCAAAAATCGCAGAAATACACAAAGAAAAGGAAAAGCTAATTCCTAATTGCTCCTCTTGTGCGACTAAATGCGTAAGAAATGATGACGTTGATATGAGAGAGATTTGGAGTGCTAACGAGGATATTCGTTCGCTAAAGTCCCTGATTTTGTTCGGAATTAGGGGAATGGCAGCGTATGCTTATCACGCTTACGTGTTGGGATATACAGATGATGATGTGAACAACTTCTTCTACAAGGCATTGTTTTATATTGGGGAGGAGTCGTTTGGAATTGATTAATTGCTCCCAGTAGTACTTGAAACGGGCGAAGTAAATTTAAAATGTATGGCGTTGCTTGATAAAGCAAACACCGAAACCTACGGCACACCAGTACCAACTAAAGTGCCAATGATGGTGGAAAAAGGGCCATTTATTGTAGTTAGCGGCCATGACCTTCATGACCTAAAGCTGCTTTTAGAACAAACAAAGGACAAGGGAATTAACATCTACACTCACGGCGAAATGCTACCAGCGCACGGCTATCCTAAGTTGAAAGAATATCCACACTTAAAGGGTAACTTCGGTACAGCGTGGCAAAATCAGCAGAAGGAGTTTATCGACATTCCAGCGCCGGTTTTGTTCACTACAAACTGCCTAATGCCTGTCAAGGATAGCTACCGTGACCGAGTATTCACAACAGCCGTTGTTTCCTATCCTGAAATGGTGCATATAGACGAGAATAAGGACTTCACCCCTGTAATAAACAAAGCCCTAGAGCTTGGTGGATACGAAAAAGACACAGAGTTTACCGGTATAAACGGCGGCAAGACCTTAACCACTGGCTTCGCGCACGGAACAGTATTATCAGTAGCCGACAAGGTGATTGACGCTGTTAAGGCAGGGGATATTAAGCACTTTTTCCTAGTTGGAGGATGTGATGGAGCTCAACCCGGACGTAATTACTATACCGATTTTGTTAAGCAAACTCCAAAGGATACTATTATTTTAACGCTTGCTTGCGGCAAGTACCGCTTCAATGACCTTGACATCGGCGAGATTGGTGGGCTTCCACGAATTATGGATATGGGACAGTGTAATGATTCATATTCTGCAATTAGGGTTGCTGTTGCGTTGTCTGAGGCGTTGGCTGCGGGGTTAATGAATTGCCGCTAACGCTAGTGCTTTCATGGTATGAGCAAAAGCGCAGTTTGCATTCTTTTAACACTGCTTCATCTTGGAATTAAGAATATTCTCTCTAGGCCCTAGCTTGCCGGCTTTTGTTTCACCGAATATTCTTAACTTCTTAGTTGAGAACTACGCTTGACTCCAATTTCCACTCCAGAAAAGGACTTGAAAAAAATCTTTAGGATAAATAAAAAACCTGCAAATTCTGATTAAAACGAGTTTGCAGGTTTACTTTGTGAAGTTAAGATACTTCAGCTTTTTTCATTTCGGTGGTTTGCCTTTGTGCCATAACAAGCTTGTAGTAAACATCAAAGTTACGCATAAGCTCATCATGAGTGCCGATTTCTGCAACTTTGCCCTTGTCAAGAACTATAAGTTTATCGGCGTTTGAAAGGGTTGAAAGTCTATGTGCAATGGCAATAGTTGTTCGTCCCTTTGTGAGTTTTCCGAGCGCTTCTTGAATTTGCTTTTCTGTTTCAGTATCAAGCGAGGCAGTTGCTTCATCAAGAATTATTATTTTAGGGTCGTGGAGAATAGCCCTTGCGATTGCGATACGCTGACGCTCTCCCCCGGATAACGAGTATCCCTTATCTCCAACACGAGTGTTGTAACCGTCTGGTAAACGCACGATGAAATCATGCGCATTAGCAATCTTTGCTGCCTTTACAATCTGCTCAAAACTAGCATCAGGCTTTGCGTAGCGAATATTCTCGAGAACATTCCCGTCAAAGAGGAATGTTTCTTGCAAAACAACTCCGATTTGACTTCTTAAAGAGTCGCCGGAAATAGCCTTTATGTCAACTCCGTCAATCAGAATGCTGCCTTGAGTGCAGTCATAAAGCCTAAGAATTAGATTAATCATTGTGGACTTACCAACACCGGAATGCCCAACAATTCCGACCATTTCGCCTTGCTTAATTTCGCAGTTAACGCCCTTTAGAACAGGGTTGTAGACCTTGTAGCCAAAGTAAACATCGTCAAACTTAATCTCGCCCTTAATGTCAAATTTGCAGCGTTTTCGCAGTCAGCAACAGCCTCCTTTTCGTCAAGGATTTCAAATACTCGGCTAGCACTTACCGAAGCGTTAGAGAGCATACGAGGGATATGAATCATCCATTCCAGCGCACCATACATCATATCAGTATACGCTGTGTATTGTATCAATTCGCCAAGCGTAAGGGAGTCTGCAAGGATCATATTACTACCGAAATACAGCACTAAGAACGTGCCGATTGACCTTAAAAACCACGCAGGATGAACAGTGGTATACCAAACTATCTCCGCATTAGTGGAGGCTTTAGCAAGGTTTTCTGAAGCAATGCGATATTTTTCAGCCTCACGTTTTTCATTGCCGAATGACTTTACAACACGAATACCGTTCAAAATATCATGGAGCAGGGAGGAATGTCGAGTGGACATTCTCCACGTTCTGCCGTAGCGTGAACGCATTACGTTGAAAAGCCTTGTTGTGATAAGCATTATCAACAGCACGGGGAGCAGCACGAACAGCGAGAAAGTCGGATTTAAAACTATAAGTGCAACTGATAAAAATATCAGTGAAAACGCCTTAACAATAGAATCCTTCCCGTAAGATGTGATAAACTCTTGAAGATTTATTGCATCGCCAGAGATACGGTTTATCATCTCACCGGCAGTGCGTTTAGAAATTGAGGACATAGAAAGCCTTTGCGCCTTTTCAAAAACGTCGTGACGCAAAGTTTGCCCCACACCAAGAGCAACTCTAAAACTAGCACGAAGGTTAATATTTTCAAGCAGCCATGCAACAATATTTAGTACGACAAGAATGATCGCAAGCAAAATAAAGCCTTTGAAGTCAGCGTTTTTCGGAGTAATATAATCATCGACAATAGTTTTTGTTATAACAGGCGGGATAAGCCAGCAAAGCTCAGTCAGTATCGTGCAAAGCACAGCGAGGAAAAACAGCCCCTTATACTTCCCAATTCGTTTAACAAGTCTAATGAAAAGCTTGCTTTTCTTAGCGCAGAATGGGCAGGAAGTTCCCTCTAACGGCACTCCACATTTAGGGCATTTCACAACATCATCAGTCGAGCTTTCGACCATCTCGCCGGTACGCTTGTAATGCCCGATAATCTTTGCAAATTCAGCGAATTCAAGGAAATGCTCCTGAGAAAAAGCACAAATGCAGGTAACATCATCGCCGTTTTTCCCGATTAGCATAGATGCTCCGACAAGCTGTTCGCAGACTATCTCCTCAAAATCGGAGAGCTTATAGTTCCCAACAATTTTGTCGCTTTCGTACAAGGTAATGGAGTCGTCTTTCACCACAAAAACTCCATCAAGCTTTTCTAAATCAAAGTTCAAATTATATGGAATAGAAAACAAAACACCGTCAGAATTGACACCTTTCGGAAGCTTTATAATTAAGTTCATTTAGTCACCATCCTTTAATGGAGTAAAAACCGATTTATACAAAAAGGTCGATAAATGCTTTGCTTTTACGGTCTAGCTTAGAAATATCGGGTGCGAAGTACTTGTTCCCATCAGCGTCAACAATGTATAAAGTTTCCTTGTTTAGCATTCTAAAATTAGAATACCAGTCACGAATACAAAGTCTTTTTTTGCCCGCAGAAGTTTCCACATCAACAAAAAGATGCCCGCCGGAATTTTCTTTTGCAGAGGTGATTTTTGTGATTTCAGGCATATAGTATTTAAATTCTAGGAAAGTATCAACAAGCTTCATTTGTTCAGTAGCAAGCTCATCAATGCATTTAATAACTCCAATTTCACGGAATTCTCCCTCGGAATTTAAGTAGGAAACGCTGATATATTCTTTTTTTGTGAGAAAGGGCAGAAGCCTTGTCAGATTAACTTGCTTGTATTGTTTGCCCTTGTATTCGGCTGTCATAAATCCACTTTTGTCACGTTCAAAAGCTAATTTCTGCGCAGTTAATAATATTGAGATTATCAACCTCGTAAGTTTCTTGGATTTGTTCAGGCATTTTTACTGTCACTCCTTTCATGAGCGAGGATTTAAGCATCGGTATTAATAAATTTGAGAGCTTGGAATTGTAGGCGATACAGGTCAAAATATTTACCCTTTTGACGAATAAGTTCGTCGTGAGTACCCATTTCCTTTAGCTCTCCGTTTTCAATTACGCAAAGCATATCTGCATTTCTAAGCGTTGAAAGTCGGTGAGCGATGGAAATAATCGTCCTTCCCTCGCTAAGCGCATCAATGGAAGCTTGAATTTTTCGTTCTGTACGTGTATCCATAGAAGCAGTCGCCTCGTCTAATATGAGGATATTCGGCTTTTGAATAATTGCTCTTGCAATGGAAATACGCTGTTTTTCTCCGCCTGAAAGGCTAGAGCCGCCATCACCTATCTTAGTATCGTAGCCGTCAGGTAATTTGCAGATGAACTCATGCGCATTAGCAGCCTTTGCAGCCTCAATTACTTCCTCCATTGTAGCCTCAGGGCGAGCGTAGCGAATATTGTCTGCAACACTTCCCATGAACAGGTATGTTTCTTGAGAAACTATGCCGATATTATGGCGCAAATCTTCAAAAGCAATATCCTTTAAAGGAACTCCGTCAATTGTTATTTGCCCGTCAGTAACGTCATAGAGTCTTGCCATGAGATTGATAATTGTTGATTTTCCGGCACCAGTTTTTCCGACTATTCCGAACATTTGCCCAGCCTTTATATCAAAGGAAACATTCTTAATAATCGGTCTGCCGGATTCGTATTCAAAGCTTACATTTTTAAGGGAAATATCTCCCTTCATTTCAGGGATACGCACTGCGTTTTCTGCCTCACAAATAGTAGGCTTTGCATCAAGTATTTCAAACATTCTTGAGGCAGCGTCAGCACATTTTGCCCAGCGATTGCCAAGCCCGGAGAAGAAATCAAGCGGCCAATAGGTCATTTCAGTATAAGAAAGAAGTGCCGTTAATGCGCCGAAAAGCAAGTTGCCGTTGATTACCATCCAAGCACCAATACAATAGATAATAACGTTAATAATTCTGCTTGCTGTCCAGATTGACGGATAGAAGTTCGCTACATTAGTTTGAATAACCTTGTCAACAGCGTATATTTCAGTATTCTTTTCGTCAAATCTTGATGTTTCCTGTTTCTCTTTAGAGAAAGCCTTTACAACACGTTGCCCGTTCATTACATCGGAAAGCACGGAGTTTCCAGCCTTAACAGCAATGTCATACTTGCGGTGAAGCTTTCTTTGAGTACGGTAAAAATGCTCTTGAGTGAACATTAAAATGAAAACAGTCGCGATCATTCCGACAGAAAGGATAGGGCTAATCGTAAACATAACAACGCAAATACCAACAAGTCGCAAAGCGTTGATTATTCCTGATGGAACGATGTCTGTAAAGAAGTAAAAAATATTGCCGGAATCCCTATCAATTCTTCCCATAAGCGAGCCAGTCTGCTTACTTGTGAAGAAAGAAAGCTGGAGGTTTTGCATAGCTGAGAAGATGCTAGTTCTTAATTCGTGAACTACCTTAGGTGTGATTATTGAGGTGATAACACCTGAAATAACCGAGAAGATAAGGTCGCACACTCTAAAAGCGAGCATAGCTAAAAAATAACCTGCAAAACCATTCCGTAGTATCTGCACAAGAACCTCATCATAAAGGGAGTTTAGTTCCGAATAACGGAGAATGACGCAACAATTGCAGATAAAAGATACATTAAAAATATAACAATGATATGTACTTTAAACTTGCTGAACATTCCTACAAGACGACGGAAAATCGAGCGTCTATCAACACAATGAGGGGCAGATAGGACGATTAGGTCAGGGAAAAGTTCACCGCATATCGGGCATTTGTAATGTAGAGTCGATAATGTCAATATCCTCGTCAGTTAATAGTGCATTTAATCGCTGAGAAAATTTCGAATTTGTCAGCAACCAGTTGATAGAAAGGTTAGCAATAATAATAACTGCCCCGTCGTTAGTAACCCAGCATAAATCTTGCTCTGTTCTGATAACGATTACATAAGTACGTTTTATGTTAGAAATCTCATAGGCTCCATATTCCTTAAAGTCGAACTGAGAAGCGACTTTTAGTTTTACGATGATTTTTCTTTGTTTCGGTAAAAACGTCATATCCGCTTATAATATGCAGTGTATCCTTAGTGAAAGCAATGTACACATCGTAGTAGTTGCCCTCGCCGTCAATATCAGCCTTAACGCAATAAAGCAGATCATCAACATGGACCATACGTTTAGCGAATTCTTCGGCAAGGGAATTGGAAATGAAATCGAAATACTTCAAAATATCACCTTCTTTTATAAAATGCGAGTTGAATTTTTGGTTAAATTATAAAAAATGGGCAATTCTGTTCTAGCCAGAATTGCCCATCAAAAAGCCGCAAGCATACAATTACGCCACAATAATTGCATCATAATGGACAAAAACTACATATTGTTGAGTTGCTTAATATATTTCTAGTCATTTTGTCCACCTGCTTTCTTAATTATTAATAATAGTGAAAGCAAACTCGTCTGCTTTTCTACGACAATAACTATAATATCACCAAATGATAACGTTGTCAATAGGATAAAAATTCGTCCCCTAATATATTTAGGAGGACAATTTGATCGAAAAAAAGGATTAAAGTATGCTAGCTAGGAATTTCTTTAGTTTTTTCATGTTTAGGGTTTGAGAATATATTTTCAGGCGTATCAATCTCAAGAATTTTACCATCTGCCATGAAAACTACTTTGTCAACTTTGCAAGTTTCCCATTTTCGTGGTGCAACGCAGAGCATTGTCATGCTGCTTGCAGCGAGGTCTTTCATAACACTTAAAACTTCCTCAACAAGTTCAGGTCAAGAGCGGAGGCGCTGTGGCTCATCAAAAAGCATAATTTGGGTCCATCGCCAAAGCCCTTGCAATAGCAACACGCTGCTGCTGTCCGCCGGAAAGTTTTGGACGGATAGGAGTCGAGCTTATCCCCAAGTCCAACACGGATTAGCAATTCAGTAGCCTTTTCCTTTGCTTCTTCCTTGCCAAGTTTTTTAACGTTAATCGGGAAATCATAACATTTTCGAGTGCAAGTTTTATGTGGGAAAAGGTTAAATCTTTGGAAAACCATACCCATTTCAAGAAGGGCAGCTGCCCTTTCCTTAGAAGTGATTTTAACCTTGTTAACGCCGTTTACACGGTCGTCAAGAAGCTTGTCCTCAATATAAATCTCGCCGCTTGTTATTTTTTCGAGGTGGTTAAGGGAGCGAAGATATGTTGACTTTCCAGCGCCTGAAGGACCGATAATACAGATAACCTCACCCTGCTCAACAGTAAGGCTCACATTCTTGAGAACTTCAAGTGTACCAAAGTTTTTGCAGATATTTTCAGTTTTAATAATAGACATAAGCACCCTCCCTTATTCGTATACGGAGAATTTCTTCTCAAGTTTGTTGAAGACGAACGTGAATATGGCTGTTATACAGAGGTAAATAAGCATTGAAGGAAGGAATACAAGCGCACTTGCAGAAGATGACATGATTTGTGATGTTTTCTTCATAAGCTCCATAAGAGCGATAACAGAAACAAGGGAAGTATCCTTAACAATCATGATAAATTCATTTCCCACCGGAGGGATAAGGCGTCTAATTGATTGCGGGATAATAATAAGCCACATTGACTGCCAATAGTTCATGCCAAGAGCTTTAGAAGCCTCAAGCTGCCCTTTATCAATAGATTGAATAGCAGCACGGATAATTTCAGCAAGGTAAGCAGCAGAGTTTAGAGAGAATGCAATCCAAGCAGCGGCAAACTTGCTTTCAATTTTAAAGAAATCACCTAAGTATGGGAGAGCATAGTAGATAAAGAATAGCTGCATGAGCAATGGGGTTCCTCTAAAGAAGAAAATGTATGCGCCACAAATTTTGTTGAGTATTTTTTTCTTTGAAATTTTCCCAAGTGCGAGGAAAACGCCCAAGATGACACCGCAGCTAACAGAAGTAATCGTAAGTGCTAAAGTAGTACCAGTGGCTTCTATAAGTGCAGGCAGCCAAGAAATTATTTTGTTAAAGCCTTCGGCAATTGCGTTGAACACATTCGCAATAAAATTCATCTTTGAAATCCATACCTTTCTCTTAAATAATATTGATATAAACGAACAATGCAGGCGTATTAAGTAAAAGAACAAATACGCCTGCATAAGTTTTGCGAATTAAAAGGAATTATCTTACAGCAACAGTGTTGCCTTCGCCGAAGTGTTTTGCAGCAAGTTCAGCGTATGTGCCGTCAGCGTAGATTTCATCAATAGCAGCCTCAATCTTAGCTAGAAGTTCGTCGTTGCCAAGTTTTAAGCAGATGCCCATTGGTTCAGCTTCTTCAGATTCCCATACAACGGAGAATCTATCAGCGTCAATACCGATATAGTAAGCAGCAACAACACTGTCAACCATAACAGCATCAGCTCTTCCGTTTCTAAGCTCTTCAAAACAGAAGATAATCTGGTCGTAAATGCCGTAATCAGCAAGTTCTAGCCCGCCATTTTCCTGAAGTTCTCTCATGTAAAGGTCAGCAGTTGTTTCAGTTTGAGTAACAACCTTTTTGCCAGAAAGATCGTCAGGGGAAGTTATTCCGTTATCGTTAAGTGTAACTAGGCAAAGCTTGTTAGCAATGTAAGGTGCTGTAAGAAGATAGTTTTGCTTTCTTTCTTCTGTGATACTTACAGAGGACATATCACAGTCATAACGGTCTGAGTTAAGTGAAGAGAAAATAGTCCCAAGCAGTGTCGATTAGTTCAACTTCAAGACCAAGTCTTTTTCCGATTCTTCTTTAGCCATATCAACGTCAAATCCGATAGGAGAGCCGTCAACGTCCATGTATTCCATTGGAGTGGTATCAATTTCCATACCTACTTGAAGAACGCCTTCTTTAAGTGTAATTCCGTCAGAATTAGAGTTTGCGCATGAAGCGAGGAGAGTGCCATCAATGCAGCTAGAGCAGTTGCAGAGATTTTCTTAAATAAACTATTCTTTTTCATAATAAATCCTCCAAAACACATAAATAAACATCAGTTTTTTAAATAAACAAAAAAAGACAACAAAATGACCTCGTTGTCTACAAACAATATAACATTATTAATTTAATTTGTCAAACGTTTTCATACTAAAATCTTTAAAAGGCGAATAAATTCTGCATATTTATACAAGATAGCTGCTGTATTGAATTAGCTTTTAGAAATCTTGTCAATAGTCCCTTTGCTAAAATTGCTTTCTAACAGCAGCAAAGCAATAGCTTTTGAGTGTTAAATTAGTGCAAAATGTCCTAAAAAATGTGATATAAATTCAAAAAGACTAAAAGAGAACAGCAATATACTTTTCAGCTGAATATATGATACAATAGGGTGAATAAGTTAAACGGGAGAAAGAATGTGAATAAATTTAAAAAAATAGAACTTCTTGCTACAATCGCCCTCTTTGCTACTGCGCTCATTTGGGGAAGTTCGTTTGTAGTGGTAAAAGACACAGTAGAAGTGGTTGAACCTTTCTACTTGCTTGCGTTTAGATTTACAATTGGTGCGGTGTTGCTTTCGGTAATTTTTTGGAAGAACTATCGTGCTTTAAATAAACAATATCTTATTCAGGAGCAATAATGGGCGTGTGCCTTTTTTGCGCATATACAGCGCAAACCATCGGCATAACTGACACAACGCCGGGGAAAAACGCTTTCCTTACTACAATCTATTGCGTGTTTGTACCGTTTTTGTTTTGGCTTGTGAATAAATCTAAGCCGGACGTTTATAACCTAGTTGCAAGTGTAACTTGTATTGTCGGAGTGGGTTTTTTGTATCTCTCACAAATGATTTGACGGTTGCGTTTGGCGATGTACTTACTTTAATTGGTGGTTTGTTTTATGCAATACATATGGTAGTTGTCGCAAAATTCAGTCGTGATAAAGATCCGATTTTGCTTACAATAATTCAGTTTGCAACCTCAGCCGTTCTTTCGTGGGTTTGCGGCGGCATTTTCGAAGAATTTCCGAAAGCTATTGGGAGCGAAACGATTTTCGGGATTTTGTATATGGGCGTTTTTGCGACAGCAATTGCGTTGCTTTTGCAGAATGTAGGGCAAAAGTATATCCATCCATCTTCAGTGGCAGTGATATTAAGTTTAGAGTCAGTATTCGGGGTTATTTTCTCGGTATTTATGGGAAAAGAGAGTCTTACAATTAAGATTACATTAGGATTTTTGCTGATATTTATTGCCGTGATTATATCAGAAACTAAGCTTTCATTCTTAAAGAAAAAGAAAATAGAGAAAATAAATTAAAAAAGTGAATTTTATTATTGTACAATTTCGTTTTAGGTGGTATACTAATATGTAGTGTGCATTCTGATATGTGTCTATACTGTTCAGCATGGGTATTTGCTGACTTTAATAATGTAATTTTGGAAAGAGTAATAATAAGGAAATGAGGAGAAGAAAATGGCATTTTTCACAAAAGACATCGGGATAGATTTAGGTACTGCGAACACTCTTGTTTATATGAGAGGCAAGGGAATTATTCTGCGTGAACCATCAGTAGTAGCGGTTGACACAAGAACTGAAAAGGCTCGTTACGTTGGTAAGGAAGCTAAAGACGTGATTGGTAGAACACCGGGCTCTATTGTTGCTGTACGTCCTCTTAAAGACGGCGTAATTGCTGACTTTGACATAACAACAACAATGCTCCAAGAGTTCATCAAAAAAGCAATGGCAAACAACCCTTTCTCAAGAGCCAGAGTTGTTATTTGTATTCCATCGGGAGTAACAGAGGTTGAAAGACGTGCTGTTAAAGAGGCTGCGGAGTGTGCAAAGGCTAAGAAGGTTTGATTATTGAAGAACCAATGGCGGCTGCTATTGGAGCAGGACTTCCAGTTGCTGAACCAACCGGCTCTATGATAGTTGACATCGGCGGCGGAACATCGGAAGTAGCAGTAATTTCGGTATTGTAACATCACGTTCAGTTAGAGTAGCCGGCGATGAATTCGACCTTTCTATCATCAACTATATTAAAAGAGATACAGCCTTCTTATCGGTGAGCGTACAGCTGAAAACGTTAAGATGGGCATAGGCTCTGCATATCCAGTGAAGTTGAAGAAAGTATGGAAATCAAGGGTAGAAACCTTCTGACAGGACTTCCTGAAAACATCACAGTAACTTCAACAGAAATCAGAGAAGCACTTGCTGAACCATTCTCACACGTAATTGAGGCTATCAAAATTACTCTTGAAAAGACTCCGCCTGAACTTGCTGCGGACATTATCGACCAGGGTATTATGTATTGCTGGCGGAGGCGCTTGCTTAAAGGACTTGACAGGCTTATTAACGCTGAAACCGGAATGCCGGTCTATATTGCAGAAAATCCAATGGACTGCGTTGCTGCTGGTACAGGACGAGTTCTTGAAGATAACGAAAAACTACATGAAGTTCTCAGCGACGAGTATTAATATTTGCTAGCAATTTTGTGGGCAGGAAATGTAACGCATTACCTGCCCTTTTACACATACACAAAGCGAGGAACAGTATGAGGTTTATTATTGTGGAGTTTTTCAATATAAACTTTGGATAACATTATTCAAAAACATCACATGAAAGGAAGTGGAATAAAATGCGAGATTTTCTTCACAGCACGAAATTTAAAATAATAATTGTAGTGCTTGCAATAATAGTTGGACTTATGCTGTATTCAGCGACAAGAAACGGTGAAATATCGGGTGCAGAAAATGCAATGGGAACGGCACTTTCTCCACTTCAAAAGCTTTCGCAGACAATATAAAACAACGTTCAAAAGACAATTGATATGTTCGTAAACGCAAGTGAATATTACGAAGAAAACCAGCGGCTTAAAGAAGAAAACGATATTCTTAATGAGAGATTGCTTGATTACTATACCATAAAAGAAGAATACGAACAGCTGAGCGAAATTGTTGGACTAAAGGAAGAAAATCCAGATTATGAGTTTTCAAATCCTTGCTCAATTATCGGTAGAGTAACCAATGATCCTTACAATGGATTTATAATAAATAAAGGCTCATATGACGGAATAGAAATGTACGATCCAGTAATAACATCAGCAGGACTTGTCGGAGTTATAACTGAGGTAGCAGGTACATACTCAAGAGTTCAAACTATTCTTTCACCATCGCTCCCAATTGGGGTTTATAGCGTTGAAACAAAGGATACAGGCGTTGTTCAGGGCAATGTTCAGTATGTAGAGCTTGGACAATGCAAAATGCACTATATTGATAAAGATGCAGAAATAGCAGTCGGAAACCTTATTGTAACATCTGGTGGAAGCGGTATTTTCCCTTCGGGCAGACTTGTTGGCAAGGTGGTTGAGGTTGGCATAGAGGAGAATGGTATTTCTAAGTATGCAATAATTGAGCCGATTGTAAATGTGCAGAAGGTGACTACGGTATTCGTAATTACGGATTTCGTTGGTCAGGGTGAATCATTAGATTAAGGGGGCAATCGCCATGAGAGTAAATCTCCGTGGAAAAAAGCCGACGAAAATTGCAGTTTTCCTAAAATGGATTTGCTATCTTCTTGTCGCAGTACTATCCTATATAATAATGACTACCGGCAATGGGGTTAAGCCGATTTTACTAATCCCACTCGGAATAGCAATTGCAGTGCGTGAGGAGGAACTTCAGTCAACTGCGGCAGCAATGGTTTGTGGGTTGCTAATTGATATGGCGTGTGGGAAGGTGTTCGGAATGAATGCTTTCTTTATGGTAATATTTTGTGTTGCAGCGTCGTTGCTGTTCGGCTTGCTTTTAAGACAGAACCTAATAAACATAATTTTGCTGACAGCCGTTGCATCTCTTATTCAGGGCGGCGCAGACTTCTTGTTCTACCACGCTATTTGGGATTACGGAAAAGACAGCATGGTATTTACGGGGTATATTCTGCCTCAAATAATTTACACAATAATATCAGCGGTGCCTATATACTATATAATAATGTTTATTGCTGATGCGTTTGGGGTTAAGGAAAAGACATCTATTGAAGAAAAGAACGATAATATTGTTCGTGAATACAGGAGAAATCGAGTGTCACGAGTTTCGGAATGGATTAGGCTGATAATTGTAATAGTGTTGGTGTGTGCATCATTGTTTTTTTGCGCTCTCCAGCTAATTAAACTTCAAATAGTAGACGGCGAAATATATCTTGCGCAAGCAAAAACCGGTTCTAGCTTTAATCAAACTGTTTCAGCGGTGAGAGGGCAGATTCTTGATTTAGACGGCGAGGCGATTGTTGGAAATAAAGTAGGATATAACGTTGTTGTGGAAAAGGTGTTTTTTCCCACTACCTACAGCGAGCAGAATGAAGTTATTCTAAAACTTGCAAAACTTCTTGAGAATGACGGGATTTCTTGGATTGAAACTCTCCCGATAACCAAAGACGCTCCATACAGATACATAAAGGATAGAGAGAGTGAAGCACAATCTCTGCGTGAAAAGGTAAACGTTCAAAGCTATGCAAGTGCTCAGGATTGTATTGACGCTCTTATAAAAATGTACGATATTTCAGAAGACTACACCACAAGAGAGAAGAGGATTATTGCGGGCGTAAGATACGAAATGCTTTTGCGTAGTTTTTCTTTAAGCAACAGATATACCTTTGCAGAGGACATTCCAATAGAAACGGTTGCGAAAGTAAAGGAAAACTCATACAAACTATCAGGTGTTGACGTTGTAGAGGAGGCTGTTCGAGTTTACGCAATGGGAGATATACTTGCGCATTCAATAGGAACAATTGGTCCTATCTATGCTGAAGAGTACGCAGCTTACAAAGAACTTGGATATGGCTATAACGACGTTGTTGGCAAAAGCGGCATTGAAAAGGCAATGGAATCCTACCTTCGTGGACAGAACGGAACTAACCGAGTTACGCTTGTCGGCGGCGAGGTTGTAAGTGTTGATGAGGCGACAGTAGCGGTGCCGGGCAACACAGTGCAGCTTACTATTGATGCTGACTTTCAAGAAGATGTTCAAAACATTCTTGCTGAACATATAGCTTGGCTGAAGGAAAATAAATACCCTAAGCCGACTAATAAAGATTATAGCGTTCCAGAGGGTGGAGCGATTGTTGTAATAGACGTTAAAACGGGTGCAATACGTGCGCTGGTTAACTATCCAAACTACGATATAAACGACTATCTCACAAACTACACAGAACTCTTAAACGGTGAGAATTTGCCGTTATTTAACCGTGCTATTAGCGGCGGTTATCGTCCCGGTTCAACGTTTAAGTCGATTACTGCAACAGCAGCACTAGCAGAACAGATTATAACGCCAACCTCAACAATTAATTGTGGTGGTAAGTATATGTTCTTTGATGATTACCGTCCTAGCTGCCTAGGAGTTCACGGGAATATTAATGTTATGGAAGCGCTTAGAGTTTCTTGTAATATATTCTTCTATGACACAGGCAGACAGCTCGGAATTGACAACATTACAAAATATGCAGCAGATTTCGGTCTTGGTGAAGACTTAGGGCTTGAAATTGGAGGCAGAAAAGGATATGTTTCAAGTCCGGAAGTTTTTAAGAGCTTCCAGCTAGAATGGACTTCAGGAAACGTAATCCAAACAGCTATCGGACAGCTTGAAACATCAGTTTCACCTCTACAACTTGCCGTACAAGCGGCAACAATTGCTAACGGTGGCGTACGATACAAGCCGTTCATGGTTGACTCAATTAATACGTATAATATGGAAGAACAGCTTTACAAGATAACTCCTGAGGTGCAGGCTGTTATTGAGGACACGACAGGCACAGTATTTTCAACCGTTACACAAGGCATGATAATGGCGGGAAACTTTGCTGAGTATTATGGTGTTGATTATCTTCGTGAGGACTATTTGCTTAGTGATTTGCCATATGATGTCGCAATAAAGACGGGAACTCCGGAGTCGCCAAGAGGAACTGACTCTGCGTTCATAGGATTTGCACCTGCCGATGACCCTGAAATTGCTTTCGCAGGAATAATTGAAGGCGGAGAGTACTCAAAACTTATGATTAAGAGCATTCTCGAAGCATATTACGAAAATAAATAATATTCTTAAATACCGATTGATATATTCAGTCGGTATTTTTTTCGCCTTTTTTGAGCAAAAATTCTGAACAATCGTTCGATTTTCTGTATTAAACGAAAAAATATCGAAAAAGTTGTATAAAATAGCCAAGAGAAAGCATGAAAATTCATTCTATTTTCTTAAAGGTTTCGTAACAAAGACTATTGATTTTTTTGAAAAAGTGCTGTATAATCTACTTAAGTGGTTAAAAAGGGTGAGAAGTGGTGAAGTTTCCACATTTTCAACAGAGTTTTCAACAAAGGTGGTGAGAAAGCAAAATGGCAAGCAATCTTAGAGGCAGATATGCCCATACAATTGATGTTAAAGGCAGAATGAATTTTCCAACAAAGCTAAGAGAGAAGCTTGGCGAGTGCTTTATCATCACAAAAGGTCTTGACGGCTGTCTTTTCGTATACTCTATGGAGGAGTGGGAACAGCTTGAAGAGAAGCTTAATGCTCAAAAAATGGCTAGTCGTGAGGGAAGAATGGCACAAAGACATTTTTGCTCTAATGCACAGGAACTTGAATCCGATAAGCAAGGTAGAGTTCTAATCCCTGCATTCCTCCGTGAATATGCAGCGATTGACAAGGACGTAATTGTAATCGGAGCGGGCGCAAGAGCTGAAGTTTGGGACAAGGCAAGACTTGAGGCGCTTGAAAGCGAAGAATTAACCGACGATAAAATTGAAGACATGATGCAAAATCTTGACTTCTGATAAGGATTGCTATGGAATTTAAACATATATCCGTAATGCTGGAGGAATGCTTGCAGGGGCTAAACATTAGGCCTGATGGCATTTACGTTGACGGGACGGCTGGTGGTGCAGGGCATTCGCTTGAAATAGCTAAAAGGCTTACAGGTGGCAGGCTTATTGCAATTGACCGTGACCCGACAGCAGTTGAAACTGCAGTAAAGAGGCTTTCGGGATTTCCAGCAACCGTTGTTAGAAACAATTATTCTGAAATAGATGATGTCCTTAAATCGCTTAACATTAACGGCGCAGACGGGATATTACTTGACCTTGGCGTATCCTCGCACCAGCTTGATAAGGCAGAACGTGGTTTTTCTTATCATTCGGACGCACCTTTGGATATGAGAATGAGCCAAGAAGGACTCTCGGCAAAAGATGTTGTGAACACATATTCAGCAGACAGGCTCTCTAAAATCCTTTTCGAGTTCGGGGAGGAGAAGTTCGCAAGACGAATTTCAGCAAACATCATCTCAGCTAGAGAAATTAAACCAATAGAAACTACTCTTGAGCTTGCAGAGATTGTGAAAAAATCATATCCTGCGGCGGCAAGACGTGATAAAAATCCTTGTAAAAAGACTTTCCAAGCCATTCGCATGGAAGTCAACGGTGAGCTTGAACATCTGTCGGTAGCACTAGATAAAGCGTTTAATTCGCTTAATGTCGGCGGCAGGCTTGCAATTATTACGTTCCACTCACTTGAGGATAGATTAGTAAAACAAAGATTTGTTTCATATTGTCAAGGTTGTACTTGCCCGCCAGATTTTCCGCAATGTATTTGTGGACATACTCCGGACGGCAAGCTTATAAACAGAAAGCCTATTTTGGCAAGCGCAGAGGAACTAGAAGTAAATAATAGAAGTAGAAGTGCAAAGCTTCGAGTAATAGAAAAGATAAAGTAACAAGAAAAGATGTTGGAAATCGCACTCTGATTTGGGAACAGCAGTGTGAAAATGGGAAGTGTAAAGTGGAAGGTGAAAAAAATGGCAAGGGATAATGCGGCTTACGATATTTCCAGATATGAAAATGTCGTACCTGAAAAGAAAGCTGAAGCAGCGCCGAAAATAAGCGTAAAAAGACGTAACGTTCAAGAAGGCAGCACGCCGAAATTGTTCGTTTCTGCCGTTGCGCTTTGTTTGCTTTTGTGTTGCGTTCTTTACGGAAATGTTGAGACGGACAGCCTTTACAGTCAGATTGCTGATGAAAAGGTTAGAATTGATGTACTTGCTAGCGAAAACGTACGCATGAAATCCGAAATTGAGGCAAAAACATCTTTAAAAAACATTGAAAATTTTGCCGAAAATGTGTTAGGACTTCAAAAGCTTGACAACTCTCAAAAAGAGTACATAGAAATTTCTAATGACAACTCGGTAGTTATCCCTGAGAATACAGAGAATGTTTTTGTTAAAATCAAGAACAAGTTCTTCGATATTGTGGAATATCTCAAGGGATGATGAATAGATATATTTTAGTGAATAACGCAAAAGAAAAGGTACTTCAGCAAAGGGGAAAGGTATGCCCGTTGTTGTTGTACCTTTACTAGATATATAAGCGTTGACGAAATAACAAATAATTTGTATAAATTGAAAACAAATGTCAATTTACAGTCGAAAATGGAGGTTAAGATGTCAGTTCAGCCTACTGCAAAAATGAAGAAGCGTTTGAACATTTGGGGTTCTCTTGTAATTTTGATTATTGCAACTGTAATAGTAATTAATTTAGTTACTGTTTCTATTATAGATAGCTCACGTTATCAGGCTATGGCTGATGAAAACCATTTTGGCAGCATCACGCTTAACGCAAATCGTGGCAGTATTTATGATGCCAATGGGCAAATTCTTGCGCAAAGTGCGACGGTTTATACTATTTATGCCGACCCTAGCACGATTGTACAGGACTTTGACACAGAAGAGGAGCAGGAAGCTCATATTGAATTAATTGCAACAGGATTATCTGAAATTCTTGCAATGGATAAGCAGAAAATCTCGGATATTTGCCACAAGTTCAAGAATGGATATGTAGTTATTGCAAAAAAGGTTGAAAAGCCTATCCGTGACGAGATAATAAATTTCCTTTCAGCAAACAAAATACGTGCAATCGGTAACCACACCGACACAAAGAGATACTACCCTCAGGATAGCCTTGCTGCGGCAGTTATAGGATTTACTAACTATGACGGCGAAGGGCAGCTTGGACTTGAGTCGTATTATAATGAATATCTTGCTGGTACAAACGGTAGAATTATTTCTGCTAAGGATGCTCTTGGCGGAGTTATGCCGTATAAATATGAGAAAACATATGAGTCGGTTGACGGAAACTCTTTGTGGTTGACGCTTGACATGACGCTACAATATTACCTCGAAAAAGAGCTTGAAAACACTGTTTCCGACCATATGGTTAAGGAAAGGGCCTGCGGAGTAATAATGAATGCAAAGACAGGCGCAGTACTTGCAATGGCAACCTATCCGGGATTTGATTTAAACAATCCAACCGATATTAGCGACCCTAATGTTTTGGAATATCTTAATTCTTTTGAGGATAAATCAAGCGAGGAATACCAAACCGCAGAACAAAACGCATGGTTTGCTCAGTGGAAAAACAAAGCAATTACGAAGTTTACAATCCGGGTTCTGTTTTCAAAGTTGCAACAGGATCAGCAGCGGTTGAGGAGAAGGTGATTGATCCCGTCAATACATCATTCTATTGTGGATATGCATATGACGTTTCGGGAACTACATTCCACTGCTGGACTAGAAATGCTCACGGAGCTCAAAATTTTGTGCAGGCTATGACGCATTCTTGCAACCCAGCTTTTATTCAAATTGGCGAGCGACTTGGCGCAAGTCTTTTCTATAAATATTACGATGCGTATGGGTTCACTTCAAAAAACAGGTATAGATTTACCTGGCGAAACAACTGGTATTTTTATAGAGAAGAAGACTCGGTCCGGTTGAATTAGCATCTTCTGCATTCGGTCAAACGCATACACTCACTCCAATGTAGATGATTACAGCATACGCTGCTGTTGTCAACGGCGGAAATCTTGTTACTCCTTACGTGGTTGATAAGATTACTGATGCGAACGGCAACGTTATAAAAACTACTGAGCCTACCATTGTGCGTCAAGTTATTTCAGAGGAAACTTCTGCTATCATGAGAAGTACACTTCAAGCAGTTGTTGACATTAACGGCGGAAGTAACGCTTCAATTGAAGGCTATAAAATAGCGGCAAGTCCGGTACTTCTGGAAAGCGCTGCAAAAGATGCTTGAAACGGGCATTGATGGGTTTACGTATCATCATATTGTGCATTTGTACTGCTGATGATCCGGAAATTATTATGCTTGTTATGGTTGACGAGCCAAGCGGAAATGACCATACGGAAGTGTAGTAGCATCACCGGTTGTTAAGAATGCTGGTGAAAACGTGCCTTACCTTGGCTACTATCCTAACTATACAGATGAGGAGCTTGAACATCTTGACATTACCATTCCTAATGTTGAGGGGCAATCCTATGACACAGCAAAGGCAACACTTGAGGCTTTAGGGCTTACAGTAAGTGAAATTATCGGTTCGGGCAATTCCGTTGTCGGTCAAGTGCCTGAAAAGGGTAGCTCTATTGCTCGTGGAGGGCGAGTAATTCTCTATACAGATGAGGATTATAAGCAAAGTTATGCCACTGTTCCAAATCTCATGGGAATGACACTGCCTCAAGCAAACTTAGCACTTGCAAACGTGGGGCTTAACCTCAAGGTTTCTGGCGGAGCAGCTAGAAGTGAGGGAGCTACCGCAGTAACCCAAAACTGGGGCGAGGGAAGTGTTGTTGCAAAGGGAACAATAGTTGAAGTTTATTTTGCGGCTAGAGACCAAGGTTAAACCCGTTGGGTTTAACCTAGCAAGTTTCACATTTTGATGACTAAAGTCATCAATTTTGCTTACGCAAAACCATGTGAAACTTGGGGATTGTGCAGACTTTGGGTTTAACCTAGCAGGCTTCACATTTTGATGACTAAAGTCATCAATTTTGCTTACGCAAAACCATGCGAAACTTGGGGATTGTGCAGACTTCGGGTTTAGCCTTGCAGTGCAGACTTTGGGTTTAGCCTTGTACCCTTTTGTCAATAATGAGTAAACAATCAATGCAAAAAAGAAAAAGATAATAAAAAGAACAAAAAAGAGAACAAAGACAAAATTTTAGTAACGGAGTGGTGATTGATGAGACTATCAGATTTGCTTACAAATTTAACAAAGAACTCCTCCCAATTTACAGACGTAACTGTTTCTACAATTACTGACAGAACTTCAGAAATTCGAGAGAACTGTGTATTCGTGTGTATAAAAGGGAACTCGTTTGACGGGCACTCCGCCGCTGCTGAAGCAATCCAAAAAGGTGCAGCGCTTGTAGTATGCGAGAGGGATATGGGGATTGAAAGGCAACTTGTTGTAGAAAATTCCCGTGCCTTTTACGCTGAACTTTGCGCTGAATGGTGGGGACATCCAGAGAGAAAAATAAAAATGGTGGGCGTTACAGGAACAAACGGTAAGACCACTATTACCACACTAATTAAACATATTCTCGTGCAAAACGGGCATAAAGTTGGACTTATCGGTACAATTCAAAACGAAATCGGCGACGAGGTTGTTTACACCGGCAACACTACGCCTATGCCTTTTGAATTTATGGAACTTTTAGATAGAATGGTGAGGGCAGGCTGTGATATTTGCATTATGGAAGTATCCTCCTTTGCGCTTGTTCAGTATAGAATTGGTCCGACACGCTTTAGAATTGCTGCGTTTACCAACCTTACGCAAGACCATCTTGACTACCATGGCACGATGGAAGAATATTATCAAGCAAAAAAGAAGCTGTTTGGCATTTGCGATTCAGCGATTATTAATACAGATGATGAGTACGGCAAGCGTCTTTTTGATGAAATATCTTGCAGAAAATACTCGGTTAGCATAAAGGATAAAGCAGACTTCTATGCTGATGTAATTAAAATCCGACCTAGCGAAACAAGCTTTTGGATTTGTGCTGAGGGCAAGACATTTCCTGTAGCAATGAAGCTTACTGGCTCGTTTAATGTTAGTAATGCTGTTCAAGCCATTGCCTGCTGTACAAAGCTTGGGCTTTCAACAGAAAAGGTTATTACGGCACTTTCCGAATGCACAGGGGTTAAGGGAAGGTGCGAAATTATCCCGACAGGGCGGGATTTTACAGTTATTTGCGACTACGCACACACTCCAGATGCCGTTGAGAATATCCTCTCAAGCGTTAAGGAGTACACTGAAAATAGGCTTATTTGTCTTTTCGGTTGCGGTGGTAATCGTGATAGCACTAAGCGTCCGCTTATGGCAAAAGCGGCAGCGAAATTCGCTGATTATTTGGTAGTTACATCGGATAATCCTAGAAACGAAGAACCTAGCGAAATAATCAAAGACATTCTTACAGGACTTGATGGCACAACTATTCCCTATACTGTTGTGGAGGATAGGCGAGATGCTATCTATTTCAGTATAAAGAATGCCGAAAAGGGCGATATAATCGTGCTTGCAGGTAAGGGACACGAGGACTATCAGATACTAAAAGATGATGTTCACATACATTTTGATGAGCGTGAAGTTGTAGCAGATGCGCTTAGAGAGATTTATAACTAATTAAGAAGGTTACTATGGAAAAGATTTTACTTAGTGAGATTGCGAAGCTTTTCGGGAGCGAATTTTCTTCTGGTGAATTTGCATTAGATATATGCACCGATACAAGAAAAATCACAAAGGACTGTTTATTTGTCGCTCTTTGCGGTGAGAATTTTGACGGACATGATTTTGTAGATACAGCGATTGCTAACGGTGCCGTTGCAGCACTTACTCAAAGGCAGATAGGTGAAAACCCTTGTATTATCGTTCCCGACACAAGGGAAGCTTTACTCAAAATTGCATCCTTTTACAGAAATAAGTTCTCACTAACACTTTGCGGAATTACTGGAAGTGTTGGCAAAACCACCACTAAAGAGATGATTGCGCTTGCGCTTTCAGCAGAATATAAAACCCTCAAAACTGAGGGGAACCTCAACAATGAAATCGGACTTCCTATTACTTTGTTTAGGCTTGATGAGTCTTATTCAGCAGCAGTAATTGAAATGGGAATGAATCATTTCGGCGAGATTGAAAGGCTTTCTAAGACCTGCCGTCCGACAATTGGAGTTATTACAAATATCGGCGTTTCGCATATTGAAAATCTAGGCTCACGAGAGGGAATTCTTAAAGCAAAGCTTGAAATCCTTGATGGAATGAGCGAGGAAGCAACGCTTATTGTTAATTGCGATGATGATATGCTAGCAAGCGTATACGAAAATGTACCGAATGAAGTTATCAATTACGGAATAGATAATCAAAGCAGCGACTTCCGTGCTATAAATATTAAAACTAGCGAGCTTGCAGGCGAAATGCATACTGAGTTTGACGTAGCATATTACGGGAAAATTCAGCATATTTGCTTGCCTTGTCTTGGAAAACATAACGTTTCAAATGCATTAGCAGCATTTTGCGTTGGTATTTGCTCAGGTGTTGAGCCTGAAAAGATAGCTAACAAGCTATCAGAGTATGTGCCTGCCGGTCTGCGTCAAAGGGTGGAAAAAATGGGTGAGCAGACAGTTATTATCGACTGCTACAACGCAAGCCCGGACTCCATGAAAGCTGCGCTTTCGGTGCTTATGGAAATGACACCTGAGAAGGACGGTCGCCGTGTGGCAGTCCTTGCAGATATGCTTGAGCTTGGTGAACATTCAAAAGAACTACATTCCCAAGTGGGGGAGATGGCGGCTAAAATGGGAGTCGAAGTTCTCGCTTGCTATGGAGAGAATGCAAGATATATCGCCGGAAAAGCAGACGAACTAGGACTTCACGCAGGCTGTGCTACTGACAAGGGAATGCTTGTAGAGTACTTGCGAATGAAATTGAGAAAGAATGACATTGTGCTTTTCAAAGGCAGCAGGGGAATGCGCCTTGAGGAAGTTATTTCTGAACTTTATGGTGAGAAAGGCTAACCTTTGATTGAATAATTTGAGGAAAGAATATGTAAATATTATGGAGGTCGCAAATGCCAGCATGGATTAACATTGTTGTTGCTTTAGGGGCAATGATTATTTCAGCAGTTATAGGACTTTTTCTTATTCCGCTGCTAAAAAGGCTTCATTGTGGGGCTACAATACTTGAAATAGGACCTGCGTGGCATAAGGACAAAGCAGGGACGCCTTTAATGGGCGGATTTATGTTTATTATCGGCTCGCTTGTAGCGATGACTGTTGGGCTTGCAATTCTCTATCAAATGAATGGTGAAGGCTCGATAGGAATGAACATCGTTTTTGGCGTTATCATGGCGCTTGCGAATTCTTTTATAGGGTTTCTTGACGACTATATAAAAGCAGTTAAAAAACGCAACCTCGGGCTTAAATCAAAACAGAAGATGGCGTTACAAGTCGTAATTACTGCGCTTTACCTCTTTGCAATGAGAATGTGGGGCGGACTTAGCACTGTGATAACAATTCCGTTTGCTGGCGATGTTGACTTTGGAGTGTTTTACTATCCTTTAATGATGCTATACATCATATTCTTAGTAAATGCTGTTAACCTTACAGATGGGGTTGACGGACTTTGCGGCTCGGTTACTACTGTAATGGCGCTCTCGGTTATGATGATAGCAATGCAATACGGCGCTTTTGATAATTCCATTCTTAGTGCTGCGGTGGCTGGTGGCTGTCTTGGCTTTTTGGTGTGGAATCTTCACCCAGCAAAGACGTTCATGGGAGATACAGGCTCAATGTACTTAGGCGGTATGTTTGTTGCAATGACAATTACAATACCTACATGGACAGTATGGGTTATGGCACTTTTGGGTATAATATATGTAGTAGAAGCGCTATCAGTTGTGCTTCAAGTTATTAGCTTCAAAACAACAGGTAAACGAATTTTCAAAATGTCGCCTATACATCATCACTTTGAAAAGAGCGGTTGGGGCGAATATAAAATCGTTATTATTTTCTCGTTAATTACTCTTGTTGCAGGTATTATTGCAAATGTAATTGTTCATAACAGTTATTTTCTGATGTAATTGTTATTTGTATTGAAAGGAGACGGCATTAATGGCTATAAAGGGTTCATTGAAAAAGTTCAAAATCAATCCAGCGAACAAAGCGCCTATTGATATGCCGATGTTCCTGATTATAATGATATTGCTAGTTTTCGGACTTGTTATGATGTTTTCTGCAAGTTATGCAGTGGCAATACATGAGTCTGATGATGGCACAAAATATATTATAAAGCAGTTAATTTTCAGCGCAGTTGGTTTGGTCGTAATGTTTGTAGCATCATACTTTGATTATCACTGGCTGCGTAATCATATAGTAGCGTACGGTTTGTACGGCATTTCATTTGTACTTCTTATTTTAGTTTTAATTATAGGCAGGGAGATTAACGGCTCAAAACGTTGGATTTATGTGGGCGAAATAGGATTTCAGCCATCTGAGGTTACTAAGCTTGCAATTATTATTGTCTTTGCATACTTAATTTCAACGAATTATTCAAAGCTAAAGACTTTTAAGGTCGGGATTTTGCCATTTGCAGTGCTTTTAGGAGCATCAGCCGCCCTTATCATGATGCAAACTCACCTTTCTTGCACAATACTTATATGTATAATTGCAATTGTAATATGTTTGTCGGAGGGGTTAGGATTGCTCACCTTTTAGCAGTAGGCGCAGTAGGAGTTACTGGTTTAGTTGGAGTTATCCTCTATTTGATGAACGAAAAAGGAGTTGGATACTTCCAAGTTAGAATACAGTCATGGCTTGATCCGTTTTCTGACTCAATGGCGAACACATGGCAGACTCAGCAGTCGCTCATTGCAATCGGTTCGGGTGGTATTTTCGGACTAGGACTTGGGAACTCACGTCAGAAGTATTTATATCTTCCTGAAGCTGAGAATGACTTTGTTTTTGCAATAGTTTGTGAAGAACTAGGATTTATTGGTGCAGTTACTGTTATCTTGCTTTTCACTCTATTAATATTTAGAGGTTTTTATATTGCAACCAAATCCCCTGATAAGTTTGGAATGATGCTTGCAGTTGGAATTACAACTCAGTTTGGAATACAGGCATTGCTTAATATTGCCGTTGTTACAAACACTATTCCGAACACCGGAATTAGTTTGCCGTTCTTTAGTTACGGTGGTACAGCGTTCCTTATGCAGTTAGGTGAAATGGGTATTTTGCTGAACATATCACGGCACGCTTCGGTGACATCTGAACAAGAGGTTTCAGATCCGCCCGATGAGGTAGGAAAAAGAAAACGGCTTGATGCAAAGCATTAGAATACGTTAAAAGGGGAACACGACAATGAAAGTTCTTTTTGCAGGCGGTGGCACAGGCGGACACGTAAACCCTGCGCTCTCTATCGCTCAAATTATAAAAACTCATATTCCTGATGTGGAAATTCTTTTTGCAGGAACACCTAATGGAATGGAGTCAAAGCTTGTTCCTAAAGCGGGGTATAATTTCACCACAATTAAGGTTGCAGGCTTTCAGCGTAAACTCAATTTAGAGAACATAGGCAGAAACATTAAAGCAGCAAGCTACCTTTGTTTTGCCGATGCAAGAGCGAGGAAGATAATCCGTGATTTTGCGCCGGACCTTGTTATAGGAACTGGCGGATATGTGAGCGGTCCTATTCTTCTTGCAGCCGCAAAAATGAAAATACCAACAGTAATTCATGAGCAAAATGCATTTCCCGGAGTAACAACAAAACTTTTAACAAAGCACGTTAATGAGGTTATGCTTACTGTCGAGGAAGCTGCAAAGCATTTCTCGCCTGATGTGAAATATACCGTTACGGGGCTTCCGATAAGAGATGAATTTTTCACTAAAACAAAGGCGCAGGCTCGTGCAGAGCTTGGACTTGACGACTCTATGTGTATTCTCTCTTGTGGGGGAGTCTTGGAGCTGGTGCAATAAACAACACTGCTCGTGATTTAATTGTATGGGAAACTGAGAATAATCTTGAGATAAACCATATTCACGGATATGGTGGAATGGGCAAAGACACATTCCTTGCAGAACTTGAGCAAAAGGGCGTGGACCTTTCTAATCCCAAGCTGCGTATCAGTGAGTACATATACAATATGGGTACGTGCGCTATTGCAGCAGACCTTATAATTTCAAGGAGCGGAGCGTCTTCACTTGCAGAAATTGAGGCGATTGGCAGGGGTTCAATCCTTATCCCGTCACCTATTGTCGCAGAAAATCATCAATACCACAACGCAATGGTTCTTGCAAATGCAGGGGCTGCGATTGTGTTTGAACAAAAGGACCTTACATCTGAAAAGGTGATTGAAAAGGTCGAAGAATTTTACTATAATCGTTCAAAGCTTCAAAGCTTTTCTCAAAAGGCAGCCTCGCTTGCTGTTAGGGATACCTCTGATAGGATTTGGGGCGTTCTCTCAAAATATCTAATTAAAACATCTAGCCTTTAATATAAGCAATCTCTGCATAAAGAAATAACTTGTTTGGAAATTAACACATTTGTCTTTTACGCATATTATGGCTTTATAGAGATAATATGCAACAAAAAGGGGTGCGTTAAATGCAGAGGCTAGTTGTTGAAGGCGGAAACAAAATTTGTGGCGAAATAGAAGTGCAGGGCGCAAAAAACAGTGCGCTTCCGTTGATGTCAGCGGCACTTCTTGTTGACGGGGTTACCGTTTTCAAGAACTGTCCGAAACTTTCTGATGTATATGCAGCAGGGAGGATTTTAACCTGTCTTGGCGGTTCCGTTAGAACGGACGGAGATATTAGCATTGATACAGGGGGGCTTTCAAAGTTTGAAGTTCCTGAAGAATTAATGCGTGAAATGCGTTCATCAATTGTTTTTCTCGGCGCAATTATAGGGCGTTTTGGTAGGTGTAGGCTTTCATTCCCTGGTGGGTGTGAACTTGGCCCGAGGCCTATTGATATGCACCTTGCAGCGCTTAGGAAAATGGGTGTTTCTATTAAAGAGGAGCATGGAATTTTAGATTGCAGTGTTACTAAAGAGTTACACGGTGCATCAATTCCGTTGCCATTCCCATCGGTTGGGGCAACTGAGAATATTATTCTTGCAGCAGTTCTTGCAAAGGGCGAAACAGTAATAAAGAACGCAGCAAGAGAGCCAGAAATTAATGACCTTGCGAATTTTCTAAACAAGTGTGGCGCTAAAATTGAAGGCGCTGGAGAAAGCACCATTAGAATAACAGGTGTCAAAAAGCTTAACGGTTGTGAATATAGGGTTATGCCTGATAGAATTGTAGCGTGTACTTATCTTTCAGCGGCTGCCATAACTGGTGGCGAGGTTACTCTAATCAACGCTGAGGAAAATCATATTGATGCAATTACACCGTTTTTTGAGCAGATGGGGTGCAAGCTATATTCATTTGAGAATAAGCTTTATCTCTCAGCACCAAATCGACTTAAATCGGTAAGGACAATTCGCACAATGCCGTATCCGGGATTTCCAACAGATGCGCAAGCGATACTTATGGCAGTACTTACAAAATCAGACGGAGCAAGCGTCTTTGTGGAGAATATCTTTGAAAACAGATACAAGCACGTTGACGGACTACTTCGCATGGGAGCAGACGTGAAAGTTGAGGGCAAAGTAGCAATTGTAGAGGGCGTTGAAAAACTCTACGGAGCTAATGTTGCATCAACGGACTTGCGTGGTGGAGCAGCGCTTGTTATTGCAGGGCTTGCTGCTGACGGTGTGACGACTGTTACTGATATAAAGCATATCGACCGTGGATACGAATCAATTGAAAATAGTCTTTCGTTGCTTGGCGCAAAAATCAAGCGTGAGAGTTTTTAAACAATATAGTTGGCTATGTAAAGCAGTGAGAAATCATTGTTTTACATATAAGAGTGGACAAGCATACATCATCAGAAAGGAAGTGAAAATATGGCGAGCAGTAAGACTAGCGAAAACACACCAAAAAACGCAAACGCAGGCGTAATCTTTCGATTTACTATATGATGGTTTTGTTGATTGTTATAATTGTTTGCATAGTATTATCACTTACTGTCTTTTTCAAGGTGGCAACCATAAGCGTTAGTGGGGATTTCCCATATACATTTGAACAAGTCCTTTCTGCAAGCAACATCCAAAAAGACAAGAATATGTTCAGGCAAAGTATGCGTGAGGCAGAGAAAAATATAAAGCAATCAATGATTTTCGTAGAAAACGTTGAAGTTAAAAGGGTTCTGCCTGACTCTATTCACATCACTATTGAACAGTGTGAGCCTTATGCAAACATTGAATGCGCTGAGGTGGCTGCTAATTAGCAAATATGGGCGAATACTTGAGAAGAATTCGTATGCTGTTTCAGGATTCCCGAATTTCAGGGGATATAACAGCATAACTGAAGTAATCGGCGAATACGTAGAGGCAGAGGATGAGGACAAAAATACCATTATCAGCGAAATTACGGAAGCTTTAAACGCCAACGAAATTACAGATGTGCGTGAAATTGACATTACCGACTACTACAACATTTCTTTGAACTATGCGAATAGGATTATCATTGAGCTTGGAACGTCAGCAGATGTTGAGTACAAAATAAAGTTCGCAAAGACTTTAATAGAGGACAAAATCGGCGAAAATCAAAGAGGCACAATTGCCCTTTATAGCGAGGGCGGAGCCACTTTTCGTGAGAAGACGACATCATCACCTTTGAAGAAGCATACAAGGAACGTTTGCGCACGCAAAATCAGTCTGAACAAATCGTAGTTACAGATGAAAACGGAAATATAATAGAAACAACACCATCAGAAAGCAATGGAGAAACCACAACAGCAACTACTATGGAGTGAAAAATTACTATATAATTTAATTGTTCCAATTTTTTTATTGGAAATTTCATATTTTTTATATTTTTTACTTGATTATAAATTGAAAGTGTGGTACTATAATACTAATATTAAATTCATACTGGAATTCATATGATATGTGCTATATATAACTTGAAATATAGCTTTTTGGATTGATTGAGGAATTTGTGAATTTTAACGGTGGTTAATTATATAATGTGTATTAGGAGGAAGGTAACATGGCAGGATTTACTTTTGACACTGATGAACTAGACCCAATAGTTAATATTAAGGTCGTTGGTGTTGGCGGAGGTGGCGGTAACGCCCTCAATTGCATGGTTGCAGCAGGAATTAAGGACGTTGAATACATAGCATTGAATACTGACGCTATCGCACTTAGAAGCTCAAAGGCTGCTGATAAAATTCAAATCGGCGCAAAGCTTACTCGTGGTAGAGGCGCAGGAAACAAGCCAGAAATCGGCGAACGTTCCGCTGAAGAAAATAGAGAAGAAATTGCTGCGGCTATCAAGGGCGCAGATATGGTATTTATCACCGCTGGTATGGGTGGTGGAACAGGAACAGGCGCTGCTCCAGTTGTTGCGCAGGTTGCTAAGGAACTTGAAATCCTTACTGTTGCTGTTGTTACAAAGCCATTCCTTTTCGAACAGCAAGCTAAGATGAACAAGGCTGAGGCTGGTATTGAAGAACTCAAGAACTACGTTGACGCTCTTGTTGTTATCCCTAATGAAAGACTTTTAGTTGGCCTTGAAAAGCCACTTACTATGAAAGAATCCTTTACTCTAGCTGATGACATTCTAAAGACAGGTGTTAAGAGCATTTCCGATCTTATTCAGATTGAAGGCTTTATCAACCTTGACTTTGCAGACGTTTCATCAACAATGAAGGGTGCAGGCTACGCACACATGGCTATCGGTACAGGTACAGGAAAAGATAAGGCATCTGAGGCTGCTAAGTCAGTTATCTCAAGCCCACTTCTTGAAACATCTATTGCTGGTGCAAAGAGACTTCTCGTTAACATTGTTATGTCTGAAGATGCTTTGGCTACTGATGTTGATACTGCTACTAAACTAATTACTGAATCTGCTGACCCTGACGTTGAATTCATTTTCGGAGCTCGCTTCGATGAGGAACTTCAAGACCAAATGGTTATTACAGCAATCGCAGCAGGATTTGACGATACTGCAAATGTTATCAAGATTGACAATCCACTTCTTAATAAGGTTGCTGAAAAGAAGGAAAATGATAGCGGTCTTGAGGACCTATTCAACATGTTCAAATAATACATATAATAAAAATCAGGTACATTTTTTGTACCTGATTTTTTGCGTTTAAGCGATAGTTTTTCTGCTGTTATAAGTCGAGGCGATTAAATCCCAAGTTGTCTTATCAATCTCTCCGCTAGGGGGAAGCCCGAGGATTATCTGCATAGCTGTTACAGCGGCTTGCGTTTTCTCGTCGAATTTCCCTGAGATGTCCGGCTTTGGTAAGGATGGAAAATCATTAGAGAGCGAGGCTAACATTAATTGTAAAATAAAAGTAGCTTCACTGTTTGAGTCCGATTTTAGAGGGAAATCCTCTGGGAGAATGGGACGTACGCTTACAGCGTGTTCATTTTCGGATTCAATCCTTGCATATTCAGCGAAGATTGAATCCCATGTCACACGATCTACAATTCCTGTTACCGGAAGTCTAAGCATTCTTTGAAACGCCTCAACACCTGCTTTGGTTTGGGCGCCGAAATATCCATCTGGTATAACAGTAGGTATTTCGTCGTACACATTAGACAATACATAGAGATAGTGCTGAAATTCCCTAATATGTGCTATTTTATCTACATTATCGTATGCCATACTGTCCTCCTATAAATCTTCTTCTATTACGTAACCGGGATATTGCCCGGGAGTCTTATCATATCCGAAACGCAGGTCGGAATAAACACTTGCAAGACGATTCCAAGTTAATGATGTTAATTGACCGGTTGGATTAATTCCGGCAAATTTTTGGAAAGCCATTACAGATTCTTTGGTTTTTGGACCGAAGTAACCGGTATTGCTTACTGGTGGAATTTCGGGAATTGTTTCGCTTATGTAGGTTAGGTATTGTTGCAAAAGGCTTACATAGTCGCTTTGCATACCCTCTCTAAGCACAAATCCAGCCGGGAACAAAGGTACGCCCTCGTCAGGATTGAGAAATGGTACACTTTCAATAATTCCGATATATGCTCTATACATATCATTCCATGTTGCAATGTCTATGATGCCAGTTTCAGGCAGTCCATAAATCTTTTGAAATGATCTTACAGCATCTTCGGTAGGAGTATCGTAATATCCAGTTATCGAGATTTGTGGGACTTCCTTGTAAAACTGTCCGATAACAGCAAGGTAATATTGCAAGGTTCTGATGTTCTCTCCCTCATCACCCGGCTTTGAGGTAGGTTCAAACGGAGCAGCAGCCTCAGTTATTGATAATGCCTCCGAATTTAATTCAGAAAGTTTTTTCACGCTAGTATAAATATTGCCGATTTTATACCATGTAGCTCTATCGACAACTCCTGTTTCTGGGAGGTAAAAAATATTTTGGAAGGTTCGAACTGCATTAGCAGTAGAGTCGGCGTATATTCCGTCAACAGGATATATTTTAGGTATAAGAGGAAAATCACGTGAAATCCTGTTAAGACGCACTTGAATTTGCCGTACGTCAGTTCCTATTGATCCAACAGATAGATTAACTCCCGGGAATGATGGGTGGTTTGGGGAAATCGGAGCGTCTTGTACGATATTTATGTCATCTCCATAGTAATATTGAAGAATTTCATAAGGAGTTAACCCTTCGTTAGCGAGTTCGACAGTGCCCCATTGTGAAAGGCCATCACAGGTGCTTGTTGTGCCGTTGCAAAAGGCGGTGAAGAAAGGTGCTACACTTCCTTGTCTTACTACATAGTCGGTGAATATTTCGTCTACAATTTCGCTTATATTTTCAAAAATTTCTCTGTTGTTAACAAATGCCTGATCATATTGAGTGGTGTTTGTAATATCAAAATTGTAACCTTTGCTGCGGTACCACTCCGTATAAACTCGATTAAGGGCAAATGTAATAATTGCATATATATTCGCTCTGAGTGCATTATCGGGCCATGTAGGGTACAACTCACTTGAGGCGACATTTTTAATATAATCTGTAAAGGAAACAGTAACATTAGGAGCATCACTTTCAGGTGTACCTAGATGTACAGTTATTGTTTCAGGGATGTATGGTAATGCTTGTGCTTGTGCTTGTTCAGGTATCATATGTTTGCCTCCTTATAGATTAGGCTCTGTGTTGTGATAAATTATGGGTTTAGCTCGCTTTATATCTCTTGGCAACGGAATTAAGTTTACGGGCTGAATTGAGGTCACCCCTTCAAAAACAGGAACATCAACGCTTTCAACAGGATAAAATCCATCTGCTGTTACGCTAATGTTATAGCTTGTGTAGGGTTTTGAATCTCCGACTGTTTCAGATTCTTTTGCAGGTACAGTTGGCAATGGAACACGTTCGGTCTTTCCATTGGAGTCGGTAAGCATTATTTTATACGGCTTAGTCGGATCAACGGAATCATAAATTGTAACACTAGCCCCCTCTACGGGTTTAATACTACTTGAAACAGTAGTTTTTACAGTGATATATCCAGTAGAGCCTTGTGGTGGGGGTGGAATTTCAGGATCGGCAGGAGGTTCAGGAACTTCTTCGGTGGGGGTTTCTTCAGGAACTTCTTCTGCGGGAATTTCTTCAGGCACTTCCTCTGTTGGAACTTCCTCAGGAATTTCTTCAGTTAGAACTTCCTCGGGGATTTCTTCAGTTGGAACTTCCTCAGGAATTTCTTCGGCAGGTGTTTCTTCTGCTGGTTCTTCAGTCGTTTCTTCTGCGGGAACTTCCTCGGCAGGAACTTCAGCAGGGGGAGCAACATTCTCTAAAGCGTTGTTTAGCATAGGTGCGAGAGCCTCTGGGATATTTGAAGTGATGTCCTCTATATTTGGGAGGATGTCCATAGGTGTTGGGATTTGCGAAAGAACACTATCTGGAATGTTTGTTTGTGAGGTAACTCTTTGCTTGTAAAGATTGAGCATTTCCTCTTGATATTTTTTCATTAGGGCGTCAAGATTTTCTTTTGATGTCATAGTAAAAACCTCCTATATGGTATGATTGTTGAAATATACTAAACTAATGGCAATATCAATAAATTATATTCTAAGGGTTACCGTTTAATGCAAGAGATTGTGTTTTTTTAGCTGATATGGTATAATAACCTCGTGGGTCGCTTTGCGACTAACGAGTGGTTACCACCACTCTAATGGAAACCTAAACGGTTTCCATCCACGAGAACATTGAATCATAAAATAACCACAACTAACGTTGTGGCAAGGCTTATCGCCTTGTTCAAATGCAACCTAACGGCTGCATTTGATTTTATGGTATAATATCTTATTAGATTAAAGTGCTAAATGAAATTGCATGAGGCGAAACTAATCTTCTTCTAAGAACACTGTTAAAAATCTAGTGTTTATAGTTTTTTAGTCAGTTGCTTAGTAAAAATATATAAAATACATCGAAAGGGAATTATTTTAATGAAAAAATTAATGCTTGGAAATGAAGCGTTTGCCAGAGGGCTATTTGAAGGCGGCTGTAAAGTCGTATCAAGCTATCCGGGTACACCTTCAACCGAAATAACTGAGGAAGTTGCAAAGTATAAAGAAATTTATGCTGAGTGGGCTCCTAATGAAAAGGTAGCTATGGAAGTAGCTATTGGCGCATCTATTGCAGGCGCAAGAGCGTTTTGTGGAATGAAGCACGTTGGACTTAATGTTGCGGCTGACCCACTTTACACTGCTGCATATACCGGCGTAAACGGAGGGCTTGTAATTGCCGTTGCTGACGACCCGGGAATGCACTCCTCACAAAATGAGCAGGACTCACGTCATCACGCTATTGCATCAAAAGTAATGATGGTTGAGCCGTCCGATTCTGAGGAAACAAGAGATTTTGTAAAGAAATCTTTCGAGCTTTCAGAGAAGTTTGACACGCCTGTAATCGTTCGTATGACAACAAGAGTTGACCATTCACAGAGCATAGTTGAGCTGTTCGATAGAGAGGAAGTTCCACTAAAGGAATACGTTAAGACACCTCAAAAATTCGTAATGGTTCCGGCTAATGCAAAGGCACGTCACGTGTTCGTTGAAGAAAGAACTGAAAAAATCCGTGAATATTCAGAAACATCAGAGTTTAATAAAGTAGAAATTAACGACACAAAGATTGGCGTTATTACTGCCGGTATTACATATCAATATGCAAAAGAAGCACTTGGTGATAAGGTTTCATACCTAAAGCTAGGCATTGTAAATCCGTTGCCGGTTAATCTGATTAAGGATTTCTGCGCTAAGTTTGAAACAGTTTATGTTATTGAGGAACTAGACGATATTATTGAAACACATTGCCAAAAGCTTGGACTAAAGGTTATTGGCAAGGAGCTTTTCGGCTTTATCGGTGAGTTTTCACAAGCAACAGTTGCCGAAAAAATCCTTGGCAAAACAACAGAAATTAAGAATTTCACAGAAGCAATACCAGTACGCCCACCAGTACTTTGTGCTGGCTGTCCTCATAGAGGAGTTTTCTATTGCCTATCTAAATTGAAGGTTACTGTAAGCGGAGATATTGGCTGCTACACATTAGGAGCATCTGCGCCGCTTAGTGCAATTGATACTACTGTTTGTATGGGTGCATCAATTTCAGGACTTCACGGTTTTAACAAGGCTAGAGGTGCAGAGTCAGAAAAGAATTCTATTGCAGTAATCGGCGACTCAACATTCATGCA
>JAXGPS010000059.1:0-1283 GCA_040766825.1 Oscillospiraceae bacterium | reverse complement strand
TCTGATGGGAAAATTGTCGTTTCAGGTACATCCGGAATTTTTCACAAAGCTAATGTCAAGACCTTAGATAATAAATCAATATTTGGAATAGGTTCAATAAGCAAAATGTTTCCTACCACTGCCATAATGCTGCTTTCAGATCAAGGTAAATTGAACTTAGATGAACCAGTCGCAACCTATCTTCCGGAATTTAAAATGGCAGATGAACGCTATAAAGAAATAACTGTAAGGATGCTTTTAAACCATTCTTCGGGAATAATGGGTAGCCTCTATGTTAACAGTGGAATGTATGATTACCCAACTACACTTAATCATGATAATTCTTTAAAAGAGCTTGCCAAACAAAAATTAAAGGGAGATCCAGGAGAATTTTCAGTTTATTGCAATGACGGATTTACCCTGGCAGAGCTTGTTGTTGAAAAGGTTAGCGGCATGAGTTTTTCAGAATTTATAAAGAAAAATATTACGGAACCTCTTGGCATGACTAATACCAAAACACCTCAAGACGACTTTGATAGAAATCGTCTTGCAAGAACATTTATAAATGAAAAAGAAACACCTATTGAAACTTTAAATATGATCGGAGCAGGCGGAGTATACTCAACAGCTGAAGACTTATGCCGATTAGGACAAGCCTATATGAACGACCCGAGATATGCAGCTGCGGCAAAACTATTATCTCAGGATGCAAAGACCAAGACGATGCAAAAAGAGTATCTGAGTGGTATAGGGCCTGAACAAAACGAAGGACTTTTTGGCTATGGTTTAGGCTGGGATTCAGTTGATGCATATCCATACAGCCAATACAATATTCAAGCATTAGTAAAGGGCGGTGATACAGGCTTGTATCATGGCAGCATGATAGTGCTTCCTGAATACAATATGGCTTTTGCGGCTGTGTTATCAGGCGGTTCCAGCTTCTTCGGACAAGTAATGGGTCAAACATTGCTTCTTAAAACCCTGTTAGCCGAAAATGATATTACAGAAATTATTCCACCTAGAGACCTTCAAGCACCGGTTCTATCCTCGATACCATTAGAATTAACTTCATATGCCGGTATCTATGCTAACAACGCCATGGTTAAGAATGTAAGTGTTGGAACAGAGGGGAAAATCACTATTTCGGCTTTATCACATAAAGACATACCTGATGAAATTTATCTTTATACATCTGAAGGTGTATTTGTCAACGAAGATGGTAGCAAAAAGTTGACTTTTGTGAATGAGTCAAATGGGAAAACATATATACAGATCAAAATAATTTTTAATTTGCCTAATATAGG
>JAXGPS010000058.1:0-1205 GCA_040766825.1 Oscillospiraceae bacterium | reverse complement strand
ACCTGCTCATCCAAGACCTTGAAAAACTTGGTGGATTACCCTACTTGCTCGCGCCTGAACAAGCTGAAGAAAAGACCATTGATAAGATTACAAACAACCTGTTGCATCATATGAGGAGTTCAGGTTTTGTGTGCAATAAAAACGATGCCACTCATCTCCTCTGTCTCCTCGTCCTTTTTCCAACGTTACAGCTTTCTTCCACAAACTTAAGCGATAGCCTGACTTTAGCGCACTCTTTAAGTTCCGCTTTAGGAGCAGCGGAATGTGGTCCCCTGCCTAAGGGCAAGTTACCCACTTACTTATCAGGCGGAAATGGAGTTGCGTTTGCGTTGGTTGAGGAAAGTGATTTGAAAAACGTTCCTTATACAAGGCTCATCATCTCAAAAGAATTTTCGCCCGTCAACTCTTCCTATGAATGGATGCAGTGGCCCATCGTACATTACAGTACCAAGGGACAAGAAATGAACCTTTTACCTTTTGAAGTGCCAGTTTGTTTGCAGAATATATACCAATTGTTTAAAGAAAAACAATTGCAAACACTTCCGGAAAGCGCTGTTAAATTACTTGATCAATTGTATGATTACTTTTTATCCAAAGGAACTCCCGTTCCTCTTCTATTAAAAGATCGCATCACAAAATACTTAAAATTTACCTCTGTCCTGTTTTCCGGCGGTATTGCATCATCACTTGACTATGTGCTTTCATCCATCTTAGTTCCCTTTGCACGATTCTATCAAATCACACTTGATGAAGCGCTTCAAAATGAGGAGCCTTCGACCTTTCCTCTAACCTATCAATGGCTCAATACCAATATTTAACTGCGAGGCAAGTAAAAGAGCTGGCCAAACTCAACACGACAAGGGCCCGTAAGGCAACCGGGCTTTTTTTGGCTGAAGGCGAACACATGGTAGAAGAAAGCATCAGGGAACGTCACGCAAAGTATCTCTTGTGTGCTGACAACTGTGTTGACAAATATCAAAAGCTTCTTGACGGTAAACTTCCTATATATTTGTTATCCCCTGCATCCTTGTCTAAAATTTCCGATACTAAAACACCCCAAGGTATTTTTGCGGTTTGTGATATTCCTAAGCCAACCAATCACTTAGGCAAGAAAGTCATTGCCCTCAATGCACTTCAAGACCCCGGAAATGTCGGTACCATTTTACGTACCATGGACGCCGTCGGCTTTGACACCTTGATTGTTG
>JAXGPS010000057.1:0-1832 GCA_040766825.1 Oscillospiraceae bacterium | reverse complement strand
CTTATTGCTTCTATTTGGGACCACTGTGTATCTAGGCTTAGATAAGGGCATTCAGGTGCTGAGCTCCATTAATGTCTATGTTGTACTTGCTTTCCTGGCCATCGTACTATTTGCTGGACCAACGCGATATATCATCGATTCTCAGACTAACAGTATGGGCTTATTAGCTTCAAACTTTGTAAGGATGAGTACTTACACGGACCCAAATCACTTATCCGGATTTCCACAACAATGGACAACGTTTTACTGGGGCTGGTGGCTGGCTTATATGCCGGTTATGGGTTTATTTGTAGCTCGCATTTCCAGAGGACGAACGATTAAGCAAGTCATCCTTGGACAAGTAACGTGGGGGTCACTCGGTTGTATGTCGTTTTTTGCAATTATGGGAGGCTACTCACTTCATTTACAAAAAAGTGGTGCAGTCGATTTAGCCCAAATTCTTGATACACAGGGGCAGGAAGCAGCTATTGGAGCTGTCATATCCACTTTACCTTTTAAAACGATTATGTTGGTAGTATACAGTGTGACTTGTTTCATTTTTCTTGCAACTACAGTAAGTTCTTCAGCTTATGTTCTAGCATCTATGACAAGCAAGGAGCTCACAGGTTATCAGCAACCAGCCCGCTGGAATCGTATGCTTTGGGCCATTGTTTTTATTCTGTTCTCAGCAGGAATAATTGTTGTAGGAGGTTTTGAGACGATTCAAGTAGTGTGTGTGATTGCAGGTTTCCCGCTCGTATTAGTGTGTTTTGTTCTAATTCGTTCAATATTAGTCTACAAAAAGACTCATCGAGAATTAGACGAAAAAATTTGATTAGCCCATTTATTTAGAGCATTTATTCGCGTAATGTATCGAAAAAGGCCTCATCTGTTCCCTTAGCGAACAGATGAGGCCTTTTTAAAGTCGATAATACCTGGCTGGAGACGGCCCGGGAAGATAGGTCTCTGCCGGATTTAATATTCCTCCTTAGCTCAGTTGGTAGAGCATGCGGCTGTTAACCGCAGGGTCGTTGGTTCGAGTCCAACAGGGGGAGCCAGATAAGCACTGCTATTGCTATAGCGGTGCTTTTTTGTAAACTTAGCGCTCTTTGAATTGTGTGGGCGTACAATCCATGTGCTTCATGAACGCACGGCTGAAAGTCCTAGTGCTTTCAAAACCAACTTCGATAGCTATTTGTGCTACGGAAAGACTTGTTGATCGTAAAAGACCACAACTGTATTTAATACGAACTTCTTGAAGAAGGTCAGTAAATGACAGCATCAAATCATTTTTGATTGTTTTGTAAAGCTGAGACACACTTATGCTCAATGCATTAGCAACGATCTCCGGAGTAAGCGGCTCATCAAAGTGTTTATGAACGTAATAAAGGATATCCCAAGCTTTGTTATTGTACATAAGATAACCGGCCTTACCTTCTGATTCAAGCCAGTGTTTACGACGATATGCTTCAGGTGTTATCCCTTTTGACTCTTTAAAAGCGCGATAGAATGTTTGCAGTGAACTGAAGCCTGTGTTCTGGGCTATGTATTTAATGGTTGGTGTTTTTAGTCCGAGCAACACACAGGCATTTCGTATTCGAATTTCTGAAAGCAAGGCAAAAAACTCTTGGCCGGTATAAGCAAACAAATCTTCGCGCACCGCTGATGGACTTAAACCTAAATCATTGGCCACTTGAGATAAAGAAATGGGCTTTGCGTAGTTATTATGAATGTACTTCAAGGCATCAGTAACCATTTTGATTTTACTTCGTTCTGTTTTTGAAAGTACATGTGTAGAAATAAGTGGACACTCCCGCTGCTTCTTAGAAAAAAGCATCATGAATTCTACTAAT
>JAXGPS010000056.1:0-6997 GCA_040766825.1 Oscillospiraceae bacterium | reverse complement strand
GTGCTTGTGCCGACGGACTGTATCTCTGTGCTGACGGAATTGCCTGTCCGTCGTTAGCCGGATATACTTGTCAATGACATTCTAACAGAAAGGCGAAAGCCCCGGGTGTTGTAGTCCTGTTACCAGCAGGACATCCCGAGGCTTTCTTAATCATTGTAACGTGGTTATTGTATCAAGTTTTACAAGAAAACGGGAGAAGGAATTTTTGTTATTTCGGGGACGGAGCCTCTGAGTTGTCCGATTTGTGGAGGAAATCTTGCCGCCTACGATCGAAAGAAGCGAAAAGTGCACACTCGATCCAGCGGGAAAATCATCCTTCTCCTACGCCGTTTGCGCTGTACGCACTGCAAGAAGCTCCACACGGAACTGCCGGATTTCCTCGTGCCCTACAAGCGATATAGCCGAGAAAGTATCGAAGATGTGCTTGCCGGAAGTAGAACCGGCTCTCCGGACGATGAGCGGACACGGGGCAAAATTCGCAGATGGTATCGCCAAATCCGGAGCTATCTGGACGGAATCTGGAAGCGACTTGTAAACCAGACGTTTGCGTCCCCGAAGAAGATCCCCAGCTTTCTTGCGATGGTCACCGCTGCCGTAAACAGCGGATGTTGGACAACCCACCCGAACGGGCGTGTTCAACCAGTGACAGAACCGATAGCCTCCTCTTAGCAGAGATAAGAAGGAGGCAAAAACCATGAATCGATCGAAGAATGCCGAAGAGATTGCCTATGCCCGGTGCCAGATCTTAGGTCCCTTGCTCCAAGCGGAGATGGATCCGGCGAAGCGCGCCTACGAGATCCGAAAGGTGGCCGAGCAACACCAATTGTCAGAAAGAACCGTCCGAAGGTGGTTGTCGCGCTATGCGGAGGACGGGTTTCGCGGCCTCATGACAAAGCCGAAACCCGCGCACGATCGTTCGAGTTCCGTGACCGAGGAGATCGTGGATGCCGCTGTGGTCTTGCGGCGGGAAGTTCCGACAAGAAGCGTCTCCGACCTGATCCGGATTCTGGAGCTGGAAGGAAGAATTCCGTATGGACAGGTGAAGCGATCTACACTGCAGGATCACTTGGAGAAGCGTGGATACGGAGCCAGACAGATCGCGATGTACAACACCGGAAGTGCGGGAGCCTCCCGGCGATTTGAACGAACCGGCAGAAACGAGTTGTGGCAGGCGGATATTAAATACCTTCTGGTCCTTCCGGCAACGGCCAAGCGTCCCGCCGTACAGCTGTACACTTCGGTCTTTCTCGACGACGCGACACGCCTGGTAACGGGACTTCGCGTATATGAGCGGCAGGATATCCGCTGCGTCATGGACTGTTTCCGCCATGCTATCGAGACGAACGGCGTGCCGGAAGAACTCTACACGGACAATGGCCGGCAGTACATTGGGAAACAGCTCCAACAAACCTGCCACAAGCTCGGAATCCGCCTGATGCACGCCAAACCCTATGCGGCCGCTTCGAAAGGCAAAGTGGAGGCACTGAACAAATACCTCGATAAGTTTGTTGCGGAAGTGAAGCTGAAGCACCCGCAGAGCGTGGCGGAAGTCCAGCACGAACTGGATCTGTGGCTTTCCGTATTCTACCAACAGAAGATCCACAGTGCTCTCCATGGCAGGACACCGGAACAGGCCTTCCGAGAGAATCGCAAAGAACTTCGATTTGTCACCCCGGACACGTTGAACTTCGCCTTTACCACAACCGAAGAACGACTGGTCGACAAGACCGGCTGTATCTCCTTCCATTCACGGCTTTGGGATGTGGGACCGGATCTGATCGGATTGAAAGTAACAACACAGTACAGCCCGGAGAACCCGGAAGAACTGATGGTCTCTCATCCAAACATAGAACCCCGCGTGATTCACGAACTCCGCCCCAGTTCCTTTTGTTCCCGGAAGAAGAAAATCCTCAGCGATACCACGGTTACCACGTCCCGGGTTCTCGATGCTGCGGCAAAGAAGCACGACCAACAGAAAACCCGGCTGGGCGCGACAAATTTCCGCGGGTTTATGGAGGATAACGGCCATGTTTGAAGAATACTATGGCTTTACCTCAATACCCTTCACACGAAACCTTCCGGTGAATCGTCTCTTTACCACACCGCAACAGGAAGAAGTATTGGCGCGTCTTGCCTATGCGGCGGAGCGTCGCTGGTTTGCCGTCCTTACCGGAGACTGCGGCAGCGGGAAATCCACGCTGATTCGCAAACTGACGAACAAGCTGGACAGTAGTGGTTATCGGACACTCTATCTGGCAGATTCGCAGCTGACGCCTCGGCACTTCTACAACGGAATCCTTCGACAGCTCGGAGCGGAAGGCTGTTTCTATCGCGGCGACGCCAAGCGAAGATTGCACCGCGAGATCGAAGTGCTGCAGAGCATCCAACACGTCAAACCCGTCGTAATCGTCGATGAGGCACATCTTCTGGACCGGGAAACGATGGAAGAATTGCGATTCCTCTTGAATTTCAAGATTGATTCCGACAGTCCTATGGCGTTACTTCTCGTCGGTCAGCCGGAACTATCCGACAAGCTCCGGCGTCAGGCGTATCTTGCCATCGAGCAGCGCGTGAATCTCAAATGCTACAACCCCTATCTGGACGAGGCTCAGACAAAAGCCTATATCCTCCACCATTTGAACTTTGCAAAGTCTCAGTCCGAAATCTTCTCCGACCAGGCAATCAGCGAGATTTTTCGATACTCCGCTGGTAGCGCTCGCCTGATTAACAAGGCCTGCACACATTGTTTGATGTATGGTTCGCAGCAGAACAAGAAAATTCTGGACGACGCACTTGCGCGGTATGTCATTGAGCAAGAACTGATTTGATTAGGAAGGCGATCTCTGGGTCGCTTTCTTCATGCTATACCATGGACAATGTTATCGGCTATTGATGGACATTTTATCTCGGCAATTCTTGGACAAAGTCCGTCGGCACAAGCAACAACGATGTTAATTATTTGCTGAATAAGAGCGTACTTTTTGAAGATGTTTATAGCGTAATTAAGCTAACGTTGACCGGGCAAAAAACAACAAGTTTTAACTACTATAGCAACTGGATGAAGAAGTTCAAATTTGGAAAGGAAGCAATAGATTTATCTTATAAACGACCTGAGAAAACTGTTGTTGATACACCATTTTCAACTGAAGATCTTTCAAAACTTAAGGAAAACATTTCTTCAAACGTTATTGAAACGGCAAATAAATACCCTGATACCGATTTCTACATCTTTTTATCACCGTATAGCATATATTATTGGGACAAATTAAATCAAACTGGAGAGCTAAAGAGGCAAATAGAAGCTGAAAAGGAAGTAATTGAAATGTTAGTAAATGTTGAAAACATACATGTGTTTTCATTCAATAATAATTTCGACCTAATTTGTAATACTGACCACTATACAGATCAATATCATTATGATGAAAGTATCAATTCTCAAATCCTAAATTGGATATCAGAAAGAAAATATGAAATAACAAAGTCAAACTATTTGGACTATATAAACTCCATTGATGATTTCTACACAAACTATGACTATGAAAGCCTGTTCGTAAATCCTGCAAAGTAAAGGACTCCAAAGTACAAAAGACACAATTCAAAGATTTTTGAGTATACCTTGTTTTATGTCGGAGTATTCATGACCAAACATGCTAAATAGACTATCGATTTCATTACTTAATATTCCATGGTCCTGTATCTGCTTAAGTTTCATAATCTTGTCGTGTTTTGTTTTATCTAATGATTCTAAATCAAAGTAAAGCTCTTCAAACATTTTTTCGCCTGGTCTTAGTCCACAGAACTCAATCTTTATATCCACATTGGGTTCAAACCCAGAAAGCCGAATTAGTCCTTCCGCTAAATCGAGAATTTTTACGGGATCACCCATATCTAAAACAAATATTTCTCCTCCCTCAGCAAAATAACTCGCTTGTAAGACAAGGCTAACTGCTTCGGGGATTGTCATAAAATATCTTTTCATATCTCGATGCGTTACTGTTACACGATGCTCAAACTCAATTTGACGTTTAAAAAGAGGTATAACACTTCCATTGCTACCAAGAACATTTCCGAATCTAACAATAGAACATTTTAAGTTAGGATAAATTTTAGAAATAGATAGTACTGTCATTTCAGCAAGTCTCTTGCTTGCACCCATCACACTTGTTGGGTTAACAGCTTTATCTGTTGAAATTAGGACGAATCTTTCGGCACTGAACTCTGCAGATGTTTTAACAACATTTAGTGTCCCATAAACATTGTTTTTTATGGCTTCTTCTGGACTGTCTTCCATTAACGGGACATGCTTATGGGCAGCAGCATGGTAAACAATTTGAGGTTTGTACGTTTTAAATATATACTTAACTCTTTCGATGTCTCGAACAGAACCAATCAATACTTTGAGATCTAGTTCAGCATGATATTTACTAATCAATTCTTGCTGTAAATCGTATGCATTATTCTCATATATATCAAAAATAATTAACTGCTTTGGCTTATACTTTGCTATTTGCCTACATAGCTCGGAGCCTATGGATCCTCCTCCGCCAGTTACGAGGATGACTTTTCCTTTGATGATATATTCAATCTTTTCAGTTTCAATTTTTATTGGTTCCCTACCAAGTAGATCTTCTATCTCGACATCTTTTACATTCTGAAATCCTACATCTTCATCTAGAGTTGTAACACTCGGCAGAATACGTATTTTACATTTAGTCTTCTGACAAATCCGAACAATATCTTTAGTTTCTTCTGGTTTAAGAGATGGAATTGCAACGATTATTTCATCGATTGCATATGAGTTGACAACTTCTTGAATATCATTCCTATTGCCAAGAACTGGAATACCCATGTGAGTATACTTTAATGTTTTAGGATTATCATCGATAAAACCGATTGGAATTCGTGATCCTTTAATTTCACTCAAATCCTCTGCCATCCGGCTTCCTGCCCTTCCTGCGCCGATGATTAGAACCCGAATCTTGGATACTTGATCATCTTCAGTTTTATGTCTTTGAAAAAAACCAATTCTTCGGTTTCTGAATAAGCGATAGAAAACCCTAATTGCAAGTAAAGCAAATACCATTATTGAAAAATAGAACCATACAACAATCCAGTTAATATTTTCAGTGAAAAGAAATCTTCTCACTAAAACGACAAAGATAGTCTGTGTTAAAACAGCCATTGGTACAGCAAGATATTGTAAAATCGAAGCATTTAGCCACATCTGGTTATAAAGGCCAAAAAGCAAAAAAATTATAAGTGCAGAGGCCACCAAAAGAGCGAAGTTAGGAATTATGTATTTGGCATCAACAATTGTATCTGACAGATTCGTCACAATAATAGTTGAAAACAAAGCAATTAAAATTGACATTATTGTGTCATATAAAACTAAAAATATTTTTTTTACTGTTAGAACTCTACCTGCCACATTCATTAAGGCTTCTCCTCACCAGCTAACACGTCGTTCTATTGTACATCTCATTCCCTATAAAAAAAAGTCCACATACACCACATAAATAAGAATTCTACTATGGCTAGTACGTTATTGAAAAATGTAGTATAAAAACAAGTTTTGCACAAACTGGTTAGACAAAGTTCCATGGTTCAGTCTCAACATCAGACATTATCTTTGGGTTTTCTTCCGCATTTAGTATAATACAATACAAATTGTAAGAAGAGAATCGATAGCATAATTCGATGCAGACATAAGAGCAAGTTCAAAAATCTTTATTGACATTATTATTTCTTAATTTGTTCTTATCAGAATTTTTATGCTAAATGATATTGATTGCTTTGGAGTAGATGACATTAGAATTTAGTGAAATAATTTAAACATTAATTTGATGAGGTGAAAAATGATTATTCCGTTCGTAAAACCAGACATCACAGAAAGCGAAGTTGAGGCTGTTTCATCTGTACTTAGGTCTGGCTGGATTACAACTGGCCCTGTAACAAAAAAATTTGAAAAAGATTTGGCCGAGTATATGCACACGCCCAAAGCCGTTTGCTTAAATTCACAAACAGCCGGAGCAGAATTGGTGCTGCGACTATTGGATGTGGGACCGGGTGACGAGGTTATTCTTCCTGCTTATACTTACTCTGCGACGTGTAGCGTAGTATATCATGTGGGTGCAACGCCTGTTCTCATTGACTGCCAAAAAGGCAGCCCAGAAATGGATTATGATTTGTTAGAAACCGCTATAACAAGTAAGACGAAAGTTATTATTCCTGTAGATCTTGGTGGTGTAGTTTGCGATTACGAGCGCATTTTTGAAGCAGTTGAAAGAAAAAAGAATCTCTTTAGTGCAAAGGCTAGTAGTATATATCAAAATATTTTTAAACGTGTAGTTGTTCTAGCAGATACAGCTCACTCACTTGGAGCTGAACAAAATTCAATAAGAGCAGGCAATTTAGCAGATTTCAGTTCTTTTTCATTACATGCCGTTAAAAATTTAACCACCGCTGAAGGAGGAATTGTCACTTGGAAAAAGAATTCTCAAATTGATGATGAGGAAGTCTACTCAACTTTAATGCTACTGTCACTTCATGGGCAAAGCAAAGATGCATTAGCAAAGACTCAGCTAGGTTCTTGGGAATATGATATCATCGAGCCTTGGTATAAATGCAATATGCCAGATATTTTAGCTGCTCTTGGTGCATCTCAGCTGAAAAGATATCCTGAAATGCTTGATAAAAGGCATCGTATTATTCAAATGTATGATTCAGCACTTAGTAATCTGAACGTGTCAACATTGAATCATTATAAGGTGGGGCAGTATTCTTCAGGCCATTTGTATTTAGTAAAACTGCTAGGAAAGGACGAAGATTTCAGAAATCGTGTAATCGTCAAAATGGCCGAATCAGGAATTAGTTGTAATGTGCACTATAAACCGTTACCAATGTTAAGTGCATATAAGAAAAATGGGTTTGATATAAAAAATTTTCAAAATGCATTTAATTACTACCAAAATATATTGAGTCTTCCTATCTATAGTAC
>JAXGPS010000055.1:0-1063 GCA_040766825.1 Oscillospiraceae bacterium | reverse complement strand
GCTTATTAAGGTCGCCCATTATATCCCCTGTGTTTTCGTCCGGCGCCACTACGGACAGCGAGCCAATTGGCTCTAAAAGGATAGGTTCAGCAAGCTTTATTCCCTCCTTAAACGCAAGGGAAGCAGCCGTCTTAAACGCCATTTCAGACGAGTCAACCGGGTGGTAGGAACCGTCAACAAGTATTGCCTTAACTCCAACTACCGGACAGCCTGCAAGAACACCCTTTAGCATACAGTCCTGAAGTCCCTTTTCAACTGCCGGGAAGAAGTTTCTAGGCACTGAGCCGCCGAAAACCTTTTCCTCAAATACAAGAGTGTCGGAAATACAAGGTTCAAACTCAATCCAAACATCACCATACTGACCATGTCCGCCGGATTGCTTTTTATATTTACCTTGAACTTTTACTTTCTTGCGAATAGTTTCCTTGTATGCAATCTTTGGCACGGAAAGTGAAATATCTGCTCCAAATTTCGACTTAGCCTTAGAAACAGCTACCTCAAGATGCTGCTCGCCAAGACCTGTTAAAATCTGCTCTAATGTAGATGAATTCATCTCATAAGAAAGAGTCTTATCCTCCTCTAAAATACGGTTAATAGCCGCAGAAATCTTGCTCTCATCGCCTTGAGCCTTTGCCTTTACTGCCATGCTGAAACAAGGACGAGGATATTCCAGCTTTTCAAAAGCAACTACCCTTGAGCTGTCACACAAAGTGTCGCTTGTGTTTGCTGAAATTTTTGTAGCAACTACAATATCGCCTGCCTCGGCACAAGCCACTTCAATCTGCTTTTTACCGCAAAGAGTAAAGAGCTTTCCAAGCTTTTCAGTTGCACCGGTAGTAGCGTTCACAAACTCCATATTAGGTGACATTTTTCCGCTGTAAATCTTGATAAAGGACATCTTTCCTACGAATGGGTCTGCAATTGTTCTGAAAACAAACGCTGAAAGAGGATCACTCGCCCTGCAAGGAATTTCAATAATATCATCGCCCAAAACGGCAGTCTTTGTATCAAGTTCAGATGGAGCTGGAAGAAGCAGTGAAATCTCCTTCAAAAGCATATCAAC
>JAXGPS010000054.1:0-1069 GCA_040766825.1 Oscillospiraceae bacterium | reverse complement strand
ATAAACGCAGGACTTTTCACATATCCAGTGCTTATGGCTGCGGATATTCTTGCATATAACGCTGATCTTGTGCCTATTGGAGTGGATCAGAAACAGCATCTTGAGCTTGCTAGAAACATTGCACAGCGTTTTAATCAAAGATACGGTGATTTCTTTACACTTCCTGAGCCATATATTCCTCCAATGGGAGCAAAAATTATGTCGCTCCAAGATGCAGACAAGAAAATGTCGAAATCAGATGAAAACGTAAATGCAACTATCCTAATTCTTGATGATAAGGATACTATTATTCGTAAGTTTAAAAGAGCAGTTACTGACTCCGAAGCGGAAGTTTGCTACCGTGAGGGTAAGGCGGGAATAAACAATCTTATGACCATTTATTCTTGTGTAACAGGTAAAACTCTTGATGAAATTACAGCAGAATTTGCTGGAAAAGGTTATGGGGATTTCAAGCTTGCAGTTGGTGAGGCGGTTGCTGACCACTTACAGCCTGTCCGTGACGAATATGCACGTCTAATGCAAAGTAAGGATTACCTAAAAGAATGCTATACATCCGGAGCTGAAAATGCACAGCGTATAACACAGAAAATTCTTACGAAAGTTTACCGTAAGGTAGGTTTTGTTGACATTAAGTAGATTTCGGAGGCAGGCAATGAGAAAAGGAAATATTTTCACGATTGCGGCATTAGTATTGATGGCTGCATCAGCAATGACGCTTACATCATGTACCGAGCCTAATAACAGCACGTCTGAAAACGACATTACTACTACGGTGGAGGAAGAAACTATGTCATCTAATTTGAATAATGTAAAAACGCTTGGCAGAACTCACTACACAAACAACTCCTTGTGGTGTGCACTGTCTGGCTCCGGTGCTGAATTTGTATTTACGGGAACTAAAGCAGAAGTTACAATTGCAGGCGACACAGTGAGCCGACTTGGAGATGCTGATAATCACACAAGAATAGCTATTTATGCAAATGGTGAGCGTGTAATTGATGATATGCTTGATAAGGGCAGTAAGACCTATACAGCTTTTGAAAGCGATACAGAGCAAGAAGTGACTATA
>JAXGPS010000053.1:0-1097 GCA_040766825.1 Oscillospiraceae bacterium | reverse complement strand
AGCGCTGGAACTTGGAACGGGTACCTTTGGGCACCGGATATTGTTTATAATGAAAAAATGGGCAAATACTGTATGTATCTTAGTGCGAACGGCGATAATTGGAAGTCTAATATAGTGCTTCTCACTTGCGATACAATTGACGGCGAGTATGAATATGCAGGCTCAATTGTATATGGTGGATTTACTGAGGCGACCTATGAACAAACAGACGTACCGCAGGTTCTAGGTGGAGATACTCTGCCGGATAGATACATCACAAAAGGAATTGAAAATAGAAGATGGGGCGACAAATGGCCTAACTGTATAGACCCATGTACATTTTACGATGATGACGGAAACCTTTGGATGTCGTATGGTTCTTGGTCCGGAGGCATATTTATGTTAGCTCTTGATGAAGAAACGGGACTTAGAGATTACACTGTTAGCTATGAAACGAATGAGCATTCAGACGCTTATTTTGGCAAGAAAATTGCAGGCGGATGGTATGTTTCGGGTGAAGCATCTTATATTCAAAAAATTGGCGACTACTATTATCTATTTATGTCATATGGAAATCTTGAGGCTAAGGGAGGATACAACGTCAGAATTTTCCGTTCTGAAAAACCAGACAGAGAGTATGTTGATATGCTTGGCAACAGCGCATTGTACGATAAGTATGTACACAACTACAACGATAGAGTAGGCGTTCGTTTAATGGGCGGATACAAATGGCGTTCAATGACAACCGGAAACGTTGCACAGGGGCATAATTCTGCTTTTGTTGACGATGACGGCAAGGCATACATGGTATTCCACACTAGAACAACTTCAGGTAATGAAGTTCACTATGTAAAGGTGCATCAGCTGTTCACAACAAAGGAAGGTTGGCTGGTTTCTGCGCCGTATCAAACATACGGAGAAACGCTGAATACATCGGGATATTCTAATGATGAAATAGTCGGAGATTATGAGATTATAATTCATAAGACAGCAATTGACTATGCAAACCTCGAAGCTGTTTTGCCTGTATTTGCAACCCTTAACAGCGATGGCACTATAAGCGGCGATGTTACAGGAACATGGACAAAGCAGGACGGTACGCAGTATATTACAATAAC
>JAXGPS010000052.1:0-1181 GCA_040766825.1 Oscillospiraceae bacterium | reverse complement strand
GCTAAGCATCTTATACACTGCTTGTCGATAATCGGGCAGATAGAGGGGCATTATATTCTCCCGCCACAGAACAAAACTACAAAATACGAGCATATAATTCCGGCGCTTGTTGCTATTGAGCAGGACTCAAGCATTGAGGGACTTGTTATAATATTAAACACAGTCGGAGGCGACGTTGAAGCAGGTCTTGCAATTTCCGAGCTTATAGCAGGCATGAAAACGCCGACAGTTTCAATAGTTGTCGGTGGTGGTCACTCAATCGGAGTGCCTCTTGCAGTTAGTGCGAAACGCTCGTTTATTGTTCCGTCTGCAACAATGACAATTCACCCGGTTAGAATGAACGGGCTTGTTTTAGGTGTGCCACAAACATTATCCTATTTCGATAAAATGCAAGATAGAATTGTAAATTTCGTCACAAGGAACAGCAATATTTCCGAGGAAAATTTTCGTCGCTTGATGATGCAAACAGGCGAGCTTGTGATGGATGTGGGAACCGTTGTAGATGGTGAGAATGCAGTAAAATTAGGACTTATTGACAGTCTAGGCGGACTTTCTGATGCAATCGAATGTTTATATAGCATGATTGAGGAGGGCCCGAATGGTATTACACACGATAATTAATGAATATGATGTTCTATACGGATACCAAAATTGTAAAAGTGAAGATTTTTTCACAACAGACCCGTATAGATACTTGGATATTCAATCCTATAACAAATTAAATCATATTCGGAGGAGACAAGATGAGCATATTAGAAGCAATATTACAAGCGATTATACAAGGTTTTACTGAGTTTTTGCCTGTATCAAGTTCAGGGCATCTTTCGTTATTTCAGCACTTTACAGGTCTTGATGGTGAGGGGGCAATAACTATTTCTATTGTCCTTCATCTTGGAACATTGCTTGCAGTTTTTATAGCATTCCGACAAATTATTTGGAAGCTTATTAAAGAAGCATTTTCGATGATTAAGGACATTTTCACTGGCAAATTCAAATGGAAAACAATGAATTCGGAGCGCAGAATGATTGTTATGATTATCATCTCCATTCTTCCACTATTCGGATTCTACATATTCAAAGACTTCTTCACAGGGTTTGCTGAAGATTCGTCGATTATAGTAGAAGGTTGCTGTTTTCTATACACTGCTGCACTTTTATTTATCAGCGACAAGATGGCAAAA
>JAXGPS010000051.1:0-1224 GCA_040766825.1 Oscillospiraceae bacterium | reverse complement strand
AGTTCTCGACTCCATCGAAAGTGCACATTTATATGCTGAAGAAAAAGGAATTCCTATTCTTGTAGTAGTTGATGAAGAAATATGTTCAGTTGATTTAGGAGGAGCCTTAAATGCAAATGAGTAAACCTTTAAGAATTGCTCTTACTAAGGGCAGACTTGAAAAAGATACAGTTAAACTTCTCGAAAAAATAGGATGCGATTGTACAGAGGTCCACGAAAAAGGGCGAAAGCTAATTCTTGCTGTACCTGATGCAAACCTTGAAATAGTGCTTGCTAAAGCGGCCGACGTAATTACATATGTTTCGCATGGTGTTTGCGATATGGGAGTAGTCGGAAAAGACACTATAATGGAAATGCAAGGGCAGTTTTTTGAGCTTGTAGACTTAGGATTTGGGAGATGTAAATTTGCACTTGCCGGCAAAAAAGGTGATGATTTCTACTCTGGCTTTGGAGTGAAGACTATTGCGACTAAGTATCCAAATGTAGCAAGAGCGTATTTCGAGGGCAAGGGTATGGATATAGATATTGTAAAGATTGAAGGATCTGTGGAATTAGCGCCGCTTCTTGAACTTTCAGATGCTATTGTTGACATCGTTGAAACAGGCTCAACCTTGCGTGAAAACGGACTTGAAGTGTTTGAGGATATTGCGCCAATTTCTGCTCGTCTTATAGTAAACACAGTAAGTATGAAGCTAAGACAGCTTGAAATAGAGGCTCTAATTAAAATGTTTGAAGATAATATTTAGGAGATAGATAATATGATAAGAAAGATTATCGCTAACGGAAAGGACGAATATGATTTTCTTTCCGAGGTAGAAAAGCGTAACGGGGAAACTGACAAGAGAATTACTGAAGTAGTTAGTGCTATTATCGAAACTGTAAAGAACGGTGGAGATGAGGCAGTAAACAACTACACACTAAAGTTTGACGGCAGTCTTCCAGAATATTACGAAGTACCGCAAGAAGTTATAAGTGATGCGCTTGAGGAGGCAGACGAAGAATTCGTTAATGCACTTCTTAACGCTATGGAAAATATCGCAGAATTCCACCACAGACAAAAGGAACAGAGCTTTATTGACACTAAGTCAAATGGCGTTATTCTCGGTCAAAGAGTGCGTGGACTTGAGAGGGTTGGACTTTATGTTCCTGGTGGTACAGCTGCATATCCTTCGTCAGTTTTGATGAACGCTATCCCTGCAAAGATTGCTGGCGTTAAAGAAATTA
>JAXGPS010000050.1:0-1595 GCA_040766825.1 Oscillospiraceae bacterium | reverse complement strand
GGCAGCGATATAACAGAATATTTGGACGAGGCTGAAACACTTGCATCTACAGGGCTTACTCAACTTCTTCATTCCATAGCTAACTTGAAAAATGACCGTGAATTTCGGCTTATAAGCGATGGGATACAGTCCCTTTGCAACAGTGTTCACGGCGTTGAAACGGAATTTTTCGTGCAGGGTGAAGATAATGAAGGCTACTCATCAGTTTACAATGTGCTTTACGAGAACTGCCGTGAAGCAATCACAAACAGCCTTAGATACTCCGAAGCAACAAGAATTGACGTAATATTAAAGTTCCTTGGCACGTCCGTTGAATTTTATTTCTTCGACAACGGAAAGGGCTGCGATAATATTGTAGAGGGCAACGGTCTTAGCGGGATACGCAAGCGCACCGAATTAAAGGGCGGCACAATTTCCTTTATCTCCTCTGTCGGTGACGGATTTAGAATAGTAGCGAAAATCCCTATTAAATCGCCAGCTCTTGTATAACTAAAAACACATTTAAACAACAAAAGCCAATGAGAAATCGAACGAAATCTCATTGGCTTTTTTGATTTGTAAACTGCTCTGCGGGTAGCTAAACTTCTAAATTAATTAGTTTTAGATAACAATTTTACCATAACCGCCTTCTGCGCATGCAAACGGTTTTCAGCTTCTTCAAAAATCTCGCCTGCGTGTTCTTCAAGAACCTTAGCTGTGATTTCCTCCTCACGGTGTGCAGGTAGGCAGTGAAGAACCATTGCATCTTCCTTAGCAACCGATAGAAGTTCATCATTAATTTGGAAGCCCTTGAAAGCCTCACGGCGCTTTTGAGCCTCGCCCTCTTGTCCCATAGATGCCCAAACGTCTGTTATAACAACGTCTGCGTCCTTTGCTGCAACAAAAGGATCGGTAGTCATTTCAAAACCAGCGTAATCCTTAGCAAAATCAAGAACTGTCTTGTCTGGTGTGTAGCCGTCAGGGCAAGCAATTGAGAAGTCCATTCCAACCTTTAGACAGCCGACAATTAGGGAGTTCGCCATGTTGTTTCCATCACCGACAAAGCAAACCTTTAGCCCTTCAAAACGGCTCTTGTACTCACGAATTGTCATAAGGTCAGCAAGAATTTGACATGGATGCGCAAAGTCTGTAAGTCCGTTAATTATCGGAATAGTTCCATATTCAGCAAGTGCTTCAACCTCAGATTGCTCAAAAGTACGGATCATAATTCCGTCAAGGTAGCGTGAAAGAACACGTGCTGTATCCTGAACCGGTTCACCTCTGCCAATTTGCAGATCAGCTGAGGATAGGAAAAGCGGATAACCGCCAAGCTGATACATTCCCGTTTCAAAGGAAACACGAGTACGTGTTGAAGCCTTTTGGAATATCATTCCGAGAGTTTTTCCCTTTAGATGCGGGTGAGGAATGTTGTGCTTTAATTCATATTTTAGCTGATCAGCAAGATCAAGTATTTCTAATATTTCTTCACTTGAAAGATCAAGCATTTTCAGTAAATGTTTCATTTGTAGTATCTCCTTTATTCAGTAATTAGTTTTTCTAGTATTTCAAGTCCCTTATCAATTTCTTGATAGGTTATGTTAAGCGGTGGTAGGAAA
>JAXGPS010000005.1:0-72212 GCA_040766825.1 Oscillospiraceae bacterium | reverse complement strand
GCTGCAGTGTTATATACTGGAGCAGTTGCACTCATACCATCTTCAAGACCATAAATAGTGAAGTTAGCACCATCAAGATAGTCATATTCAAAGCTCTTTTCGAAATTACCGTATGCAATAATGCTGTTTGGCTTAGCAAGAACAGGTAGTGAGAAATAATCGTAAGTTCTCTTGTAATATTTTCCGCCAACGAACTCTTCGCCAGAAATAATGTCAATCCATTTGCCTTCTGGAACATAGAATTCTGCCCAGCCTTCGTCATTAAGAACAGGTGCAACCAATAGATTATCACCGAACATATATTGCTTATCGCAATATAGAGCAGAAGTATCCTCAGCAAAATCAATAACCATCGCTCTCATCATTGGAACACCAGTTGTTGATGTTTTTACTGCTTGAGAGAAGATGTAAGGCATGAGTTTACCCTTAAGTTTAGTGAAATAGCGAAGAACATCAGATGCTTCATCGTCAAATAGCCAAGGCACTCTGTAAGAAGAATTTCCGTGTAAACGGCTGTGTGTGGATAGAAGTCCAAATGCACACCATCTCTTGTAGATGTCAGGAGTTGCAGTTGCTTCAAATCCGCCCATATCGTGGCTGAAGTATCCAAATCCGGATGCGCAAAGGGAAAGACCGCCACGAATAGTTTCAGCCATAGAAACATATTCAGCAGAACAGTCGCCACCCCAGTGAACAGGGAACTTTTGACCGCCGGCAGTTGCACTTCTTGCAAATAAGCAAGCCTTGTTTTTGCCGTAATATTCTTCAAGAACTTCGAATACAGTTTTATTGTATAGGTAAGTGTAGTAGTTGTGCATTTTAATTGGATCAGTGCCTGCAAAATATTTAACATTAGTAGGAATTCTTTCGCCGAAGTCAGTTTTGAAGCTGTCAACGCCCATTTCGCAAAGCTTTCTTAGGTAACCCTTGTACCATTCGCAAGCAGCTGGATTTGTAAAGTCAACTATTGCCATACCAGGCTGCCACATATCAGTTTGGAATACACTGCCGTCAAGATTTTTGATGAAGTAGCCGTTAGCAACACCTTCGTCAAACAGTCTAGAACGCTGTGCAATATATGAGTTAATCCAAACACATATAGAAAGACCTTTATCCTTGAGTCTCTTAAGCATTGCAGGAGGATCAGGGAATTGTCTTGTATCCCATTCAAGATCACACCACTGAAATTCTTTCATCCAGAAGCAGTCAAAGTGGAATACTTGAAGCGGAATATCTCTTTCAGCCATGCCATCAATGAACGAAGTAACAGTTTCCTCGTCGTATGAGGTTGTGAAGGAAGTTGTAAGCCAAAGTCCGAATGAGTAAGCAGGCGGTAGTGCAGGCTTACCTGTAAGAGTTGTGTAGTTAGATAGAACTTCTTGTAGATTTTCACCACCGATGATGAAATACTCAAGACTTTCACCCGGAACAGTAATTGATACCTTAGAAACTGTATCCGAAGCAACTTCGTAAGAAACCTTACCGCTGTCGTTTACAAATACACCGTATCCTCTGGAAGAAATGTAGAACGGAATGCTCTTGTAGCTTTGCTCTGAGCAAGTACCACCGTCAGCGTTCCAAGTTTCAATGTTTTGACCATTCTTTACAAATGTAGTGAACTTTTCACCAAATCCATAGATGCATTCTCCAACAGAAAGAGTTAGTTGTTCACGCATGAATGTATCAGAAGCATCTTGAGGGTATGACCAAAATGTATCGTCTTGTTGATACGCAAGGCGAGCATTAACCCTAAATTGACTTTCTTTAATGTAAGAAGTAGCTCTCCAGCCGCCTCCAGTTAGTTTTTTATCTTCATAGAAGTATTCAACAAGCCAATCGTTTTTACTGATGTTTACTTTAGTTTTGCCTGAAATCAATTCTACATAATCATCAGTGTCAATAATAGTAGGTATATAGCCTAAATCCTCGTTAAGTTCAAACTTAGGGTGATTGTCCAAAGCACCTTTAAAATGTACAATTGATACCTTAATAACATCTTGCGCTGTTGAAGAAAAGGTAATTTCAAGGTTAGGTCCGCCTAAAGTCATGGCACGATTATAGATTTTACTAGGTGTTGCTAAAATAGTAACAGAATTTTTTGTCGTCGTAGTTTCGTACGCTTGATTAGCATAACTAACTTCATAACCACGTTGATTAAGCCAAAATCCGTCAGAAAATTTCATTGTGTTTCCTCCTCATGAAATAATTAATGTAAACGTTTTCTTTACTTGTGAAATAAAAACGCTTCTACTATACATAGTCCGCAAAAAGGTACTATGAAAAGCTATCAGCGCTAATTTACAACAAGAGTACGTTATCATTATAATATAGCATATATATAAAACTGTCAAGGGATTTTTTAAACTTTTCTCTTCATTTTTTATAAAAAATATTTTTATAAAGAATAACCTTTGCATATATCGGGTGGACAACGAATATAGATATTTTAGAGCGTGTCTTACTTAAGCATTAAAGGACACGTTAATAAACAATTTTATGCTCCGAAAGGCGTGGTGGAAAAGTGGATTTCAAAGTAAATCGTGAAGCAATATGCACAAACGAGGCAGTATTTGACGGGATGCAGGAGCAATCTGTTGAACTTGATTATGTACTGCCTGACTATTACCCAGACATCTTTAAACTGATTAAGTGTAAGCTGTTCCCAAGAGTAGCTTCCCATAATATCAGTGGTGACAAGCTTACATATGAGCTTGTTGTAGGTATTAAAATAATGTATTGTTGCGAAGGAAGTTCCGCAATACATTGTGTTGATCAAAAGATGAATTTCTCTAAGACGGTTGACCTTAGCAAAACTTGTGAATCGCCAAAAATAACAATCAAACCTAAAACGGATTATGTTAACTGCCGTGTAGTTAATCAAAGAAGAGTTGATTTAAGAGGGGCAGTTTCATCTAAGGTTAAGGTAACTTGCGATTCAAAGCAATACGCAGTATCTGATGCATTCGGAATGAACGTACAGGTTAAAAAGCAAACTGTAAACATCGTTGGGGCGAAAATAAACACTTCAAAAAGAATTACTGTTTCCGAAGAAGTCGAACTCGGATACTCAAAACCTCCAATTTTAAGCATAGTTAAAAATGATGCCATTTCCATTATCAGTGACAAAAAAATAATTGCTAACAAATTGATTGCTAAGGGCGAGGCTATTGTTAACCTTCTTTACTCCTGCGTCAAGGACGGGGAAGATATTCTTGAACCTATGCAATTTACAGTACCTTTTAGTCAGATTATGGATATGGAAGGAATTGATGAGCAATTTGACTGTATAGTTGAATCAAGCGTAGCAGGTTGCGATATAACACCTAAAAGTAACGCAGAAGGCGATAGCAAGGCTATTGAATGTGAATTGCTAATCTTAATTTCTTGTACAGCAATCAAGAGCGCAGCTGTTGACTTTGTTTCAGATGCTTATTCAACGGAATATGGCTGTAATTGCGAGCGTAATAACGCAAAAATTGAGACAACACCAAAACAAATTTCTGAAAGCTTTATGACTAAAGCAACAATCACTTGTAATGACAGTGATATTTGCTGTGTTTATGATGTATCAGCTCAAGCAACATCTACATCTTCCAAACTCGATATTGAAAACGGAAAGATTATTATTTTTGGAACAATAAGCTATTCAATGATGGGTATGAATGCCGAAAATATACCAATTATGCTTGAGTCAGATGCTCCGCTTGAATATACCTGACTATGAAAATGTGAACGGAAGGAACTACTGTTGATGTAACTACTACTGTTATTTCATGCTCATATAACATGGCATCAACAAATTCAATTGAAGTCAAAGCAGATGTAAGAATAAACGGCTGTATTTACGATCATTCATGCTGTAATATTATTAATGAAATTGATATTGATGAAAGTTCAATAAAAAAACGTGACGGGGATTACGCATTAAAGCTATATTATGCTGAACCTGATGAAGAAATATGGGAAATTGCTAAGAAATATAGCACATCCGTTCAAGCTATTGTCGATGAAAATGAACTAGAAAATGATATAATTCGTAGCAAAAAAATGATACTTATCCCTATTGTATCTTAGGAGGTAACTTATGACTAATACACAAATTTACAACGATATTGCCCAACGAACAGATGGCGATATTTATATTGGTGTTGTTGGACCTGTAAGAACAGGTAAATCAACATTCATTAAGCAATTTATGGAAAATATGGTTATTCCTAATATTGAGAGCGACTATAAGCGTGAACGTGCCGTAGACGAACTTCCTCAGTCAGCAGCAGGCAAAACAATCATGACAACAGAACCGAAGTTCATTCCAGAAGAAGCCGTTGAAGTAAAGCTTGACAATGAGGCAACTTTCAATGTTAGAATGATTGACTGCGTAGGATATATTGTACCAAGTTCTCTTGGTTATATAGAAAATGAAATGCCAAGGATGGTTGTAACACCATGGTTTGATACAGAAGTGCCTTTCAATATGGCGGCTGAAGTTGGCACTCAAAAAGTAATTAACGAACATTCCACCATCGGAATGGTAATTACAACTGATGGCAGTATTTCGGACATTCCACGTGAAGAATATGCAGACTGCGAAGAGCGTGTAATTAACGAACTTAAAGCAATCAACAAGCCGTTTGTAATTATAATGAACTGCGTAGAACCTAGTAGTAATGAAGTAGCTGCACTATGTGAGCAAGTCTCTCAAAAATACCAGACACCAGTTATTCCTGTAAACTGTTTAGAGTTGGATGAGAATTCAATTAAAGATATTCTCACACATATACTATTTGCATTTCCGATTAAAGAAATTAATATTTCAATGCCAAAATGGATAACTACTCTTGAAAAGGGAAACTGGTTAAAGGAAGAAATTTTCTCAGCAATTCGTCTTGCTGCTGAAACGGTTTGTCATGTTCGTGATGCAAAGACGGTATCAGAAGACATATCAAACTGTTGTAGAATTAAAACCTCAAAGATAAGCAATATTGATCTCGGAAAGGGAAGTGCTACGATTGATATTTCGCTAGACAATGAACTTTTCTACAAAATACTAGGCGAATTCATCGGGTTGAAGATTTCTGGTGAAAGCGACATTCTCCCACTATTACTTGAACTTTCAAAAATAAAAAAAGAATATGAGCATATCAAGGATGCACTTGACGAGGTTGAGGCTACCGGTTATGGAATTGTAATGCCGTGCCTTGATGAACTTTCGCTAGAAGAACCAGAAATAGTTAAACAGGGTGGGAAATACGGCGTACGCCTCAAGGCTAGCGCATCTTCAATTCATATGATGAAAGCTGATATTACAACAGAAGTTGCTCCTATTGTGGGTAGCGAAAAACAATCTGAAGAACTTGTAATGTATCTGTTACAAGAGTTTGAAGAAAATCCTCAGAAGATTTGGGAATCAAACATCTTCGGTAAATCACTTCACGAGCTTGAACGAAGGACTTCATAATAAGCTTTACAAAATGCCTGTTGAAGCAAGAATGAAGCTACAAGAAACTTTAGAGAGAATTATTAACGAGGGTTGTGGCGGTCTAATTTGTTTCATACTATAATTTAATTATTGATATGCTTTTAGCAGACTGAAGGAAAATTCGGTCTGCTTTTTCTTTTTTGGGAATATTAAGCTTGCCATTTACTACGAAAACATATATAATAAAAGTATCTATTTTTTTGGAGGCTATTTATGAATTGGACAGAGGTTAATATATATACTACATCAGAAGGGGTAGAACCACTTTCGGGTTGTCTGTTAAGACTTGGGATAAACGGTTTTGTAATTAAAGATTCTAAGGATTTTGAAGAATTTTTATCTGAAAAGTCTTCAAAATGGGACTATATTGAAGAAAATCTAATGGGTCTTAAAGACTGCGAAACGTGTGTCACGGTGTATATCCCTGAAAATATGCAAGGGGCAGATATGCTCTCAGCGATTAGATCTGAACTTGTGGCTTTGAAATCACGTGATACCGATAATCTTTTTGGACGACTTGAGGCGACTCTTGCTAATGTGAGGGAAGAAGATTGGGCGAATAATTGGAAACAGTACTTCAAACCTCTTACGGTTGGTGAAAAACTCTTAATTAAGCCATCTTGGGAAGAGTGTGAAAATAACGAAGATAAAATTATTCTTGAAATCGACCCAGAATCAAGTTTTGGTACAGGGCAGCACAATACTACTCAATTATGCCTCGAATTACTTGAAAAGCATCTAAACATAGGGGACAGGCTCCTTGATTTAGGTTGCGGAAGTGGAATTCTTTCAATAGCGGCAATGTTACTAGGTGCAGACAGTGCAAACGCTGTTGATATAGAAGAAAATGCAGCGAAAATAGCTATTCAAAACGCAACCAAAAACAACATTCCTTTAGAAAAATACAAATCATTCTGTGGTGACGTAATTAGTGATGAAAGTTTAGTGAGTGCTTTAGGTGATGGATATGATATAATTAGTGCTAACATTGTTGCTGATGTTCTTATTGCAATGGCAGATTTATTTAAGCATTTCCTTCGTGATGAGGGGATTTTAATAGTTTCAGGCATTATTATAGAGCGTAAAGATGAAGTTTGCGACGTAATTATATCAAAAGGATTTAAGCAACTATCCATTCACGAAAAAGACGGTTGGGCAGCGGTTGCGTTTAGAAAATAAAAGTAGTCTTTTCTTGCAAAACACTTAAAAATATGTTATAATTATCTTTATTAAACGACAAAATTATGGAGGAATTATTATGAAAAGCAATAAAATCAAGTCATTGATTAGCGTCATGTTCTTCTTAGGAGCTATAATGGTTTTAGGCTGTACTGCTGGTTGGTGGGATCTTTCTTTTTCAATTGATGGGATATGGGCTTTTGTACTTATAATTCCTGCTGCATTTTGGGTGTTCCTTTTTGGTGCAAATATCTTAAATTCGCTTATTTTCTTTGCAGGATTGGGATTTTTAATTTACGAACGTGGAATTGTACCTTCTGAAAATATCGTTGAACTTTGTGTTTCAATGGCTTTAATGGCGATTTCTTTAACTATCCTTGGTAGTAATTTAGACAAGGTTAAACAGATTAAGGAAAAGAAGGCTGTTGCCAACGATCAAGATACTATTGACGCTAGTTATTTCGGCTCTAACAAGCGAATAACTAACGTTAGTGAAAATGTAAAGGGCGGAAAACTTTCTTCAAAATGCTCGCATATTATATACGATCTTTCAAATGCTAAAATCGAAAACGGCGCACAAATTGATATAGAATCCAGTTGTGGTAATACAGAGATTATTCTTCCTGCTGGTTTTAAATATATAATAAACTCCAGCTCTTCATTCGGAAAAGTAATCAACGACCTAGAGCAAACCCCTATTGGGAAGACTATAACGTTAGTAGTAAAAAATTCTTTTGGTACTGTTACTTTTTGTAATAAAGATAAAAAATAACCTAAATCTTAATTAATGATAGGGGTGTATTATATACGCCCTCATCTTTTTGCAACAATATAGAAAGGCTTGATAAAACAAATGGCTAAAAAAACTACCTATGGCAATGATAGTATCACCTCTCTAAAGGGTGCTGAAAGAGTGAGAAAACGTCCTTCCGTAATATTTGGTTCAGACGGGCTTACTGGATGTAAACATTCCGTTTTTGAAGTTCTTTCTAACTCAATTGACGAAGCACGTGATGGCAATGGCAATAAAATTATTGTTACTAGATACAAAGATAATGTTATCGAGGTTGAGGATTTTGGGCGTGGTTGTCCAGTAGACTATAACAACGCAGAGGGAAAGTATAACTGGGAACTTGTTTATTGTGAGCTTTACGCAGGTGGAAAATATAATAACGACGGAGATCAATACGAATTTTCACTCGGCTTAAACGGTCTTGGTTTGTGTGCAACTCAATATTCTTCTGAATTCATGGACGTTGAACTATATCGTGATGGGTATAAATATAACCTCCATTTCGAAAAAGGAGAGAATGTTGGCGGACTTAAAAAAGAAGAAACAAAACGCAAGCAAACAGGTACAAAAACACGCTGGAGACCTGACCTTGATGTTTTTACTGACATAAATATTGAGAGGGAATACTTTGAGGATTCGCTTAAAAAGCAAGCTGTTGTAAACCCGAATGTATTATTTGTGTTCAGATACCAGAACCTTGACGGTAGCTTTGATGAAAAAGAGTTTGTATATGATAACGGTATAAGCGATTATGTTACTGAACTTGTGGGTGATGAGGCTATTACATCGATTCAGTACTGGACCTGTGATAGAAAAGGACGAGATAGGGAAGACAAACCTGAATATAAGGTTAAGCTATCCGTTGCTCTAGCCTTTTCTAAGAAAGTTCATCATACGGAATACTATCATAACTCCAGCTTTCTTGAGCATGGCGGATCTCCTGATAAAGCGGTGCAGAGCGCTTTTGTTAGTCAAATCGATGCTTATCTCAAGAATAACAATAAGTATTTGAAGAACGAAAGCAAGATTAAATTTATAGATGTTGAAGACTGTTTGGTGTTGGTTTCATCGTCTTTTTCTACTCAAACATCGTATGAAAACCAAACTAAAAAAGCGATTACTAACAAATTCATTTATGAAGCAATGACAGCTTTCTTAAAGCATCAGCTTGAAGTTTATTTTATTGAAAATCCAGATGAGGCTCTCAAAATCTGTGAACAAGTAATGGTGAATAAACGTAGCCGTGAGAATGCAGAAAAAACAAGACAGAACCTCAAAAATAAACTTACCGGCAACATCGACCTTTCTAACATGGTGGAAAAATTCGTAGATTGTCGTACAAAGGACGTTAGCAGACGTGAGATTTATATCGTGGAGGGTGATTCTGCTCTCGGTGCTGTAAAGCTTGCTAGAGAGGCAGAATTCCAAGCAATTATGCCGGTTAGAGGTAAAATTCTTAACTGCCTTAAGGCTGATTACGATAAAATATTCAAGAGTGAGATTATTACTAATTTGCTAAAAGTTCTCGGTTGCGGAGTGGAAGTTAAAACAAAATCCAACAAGGAGCTATCAAACTTTAACCTTGATAATCTAAAGTGGAATAAAATCGTAATTTGTACAGATGCCGATGTTGATGGATTTCATATTCGTACGCAAATCCTAGCCATGCTTTATCGACTTACTCCTACCTTAATTGATGAGGGGTATGTATACATTGCAGAGTCCCCGTTGTTTGAAATCAATACTAAAAATAAGGTGTATTTTGCGTATAGTGAACGTGAAAAGGCAGATGTTCTCGCTAAAATAGGCGGTGAAAAGTACACTATTCAACGTTCAAAAGGACTTGTGAGAATGAGCCGGAAATGATGTCTTTGACAACCATGAACCCTGAAACAAGGCGATTAATCAAGGTTATGAAAGATGATGAAGCGTTGACAGACATGATGTTTGATATGCTTCTCGGTGACGATCTTGAGGGTAGAAAAAAACACATTTCCGAATTCGGCAGCTTATATCTTGAATATGCCGACATTGAATAAAGAATGAAGGAGTGTTCTAATGGCAGCAAAAAAATCTTCTAAACAGTCTTTGAAGAAGAAAGCAATAGCAAATGCTGAAATAGAGGGATCGGGAACAGTTGTCGAGCAAAAAATAACAAATACGCTCGAAACAAACTATATGCCATACGCTATGAGCGTAATTGTATCAAGAGCATTGCCTGAAATTGACGGTTTTAAGCCCTCCCATCGAAAGCTCTTATACACAATGTATACAATGGGGCTTCTTGGTTCTCAACGAACTAAATCGGCTAACGTGGTAGGACAAACAATGCGTCTTAACCCTCATGGAGATCAGGCGATATATGAAACGATGGTTCGTATGTCAAGAGGACATCAAGCACTTTTGCACCCATATGTAGACTCTAAAGGTAACTTTGGTAAAGCGTATTCTAGAAATATGGTGCATGCAGCCGCTAGATATACAGAGGTAAAGCTTTCACCTATATGTAAAGAGCTTTTCAAAGATATAGAGAAAGAGACCGTTGAATTTTCGCCCAACTACGACAACACTACTACAGAGCCAACGCTTTTACCTGCATCATTTCCATCAATCCTTGTAAATTCAAATGTTGGAATTGCAGTTTCAATGGCAAGTAATATTTGTTCTTTCAATCTTTCTGAAATATGCGAAACTACAATAGCATTAATCAAAAACCCAGAACACGATATTATCTCCACACTAAAAGGTCCTGACTTCCCGATAGGTGGACAGATGCTATATGATGAGGCTGAACTTAGACGTATTTATGACACAGGTAGAGGTGGAGTTAAAATTCGCTCCGTGTATAATTACGACAAAGAGTCTAACTGTATTGAGGTAACGCAAATTCCTCCTTCTACTACTATTGAAGCGATAATGGAAAAGATTATCGACTTAGTAAAGCAAGGGAAAATTCGTGAGATTTCTTATATTCGTGACGAAACAGACCTTCAGGGCTAAAAATAGCAATTGACCTTAAACGTGGAACAGATCCTGATAAACTTATGAAGAAGTTGTTTAAGCTAACTCCGTTGCTTGACACTTATTCATGCACCTTTAATATCCTTATTTGGAATGCCTAAGGTTATGGGCATTGCAGAAATTCTTACAGAATGGATCGCTTTTAGAACAGAATGTGTAAAACGCAAGGTTTATTTCGAGCTTCAAAAGAAAAAGGAAAAGCTTCATCTTCTTAAGGGACTTCAAAAAATATTGCTTGATATTGATAAAGCAATTAGAATTGTTCGAGAAACCGAGGAAGAAATCGAAGTAATTCCAAACCTCATGATAGGCTTTGGAATTGATGAAATTCAAGCTGAATATGTTGCCGAAATTAAATTACGTCATCTTAATAAAGAATACATTTTAAGCCGTATATCTGAAATTGAACAGCTTGAAAAAGACGTTATTGAAATGCAGGACATTCTTGGCAGCGACCGTAAGCTTAAGAAAATAATCATTGACGAGCTTAATGATGTTTCAAAGAAATATGGCGAGCCACGAAAAACTACGTTCTACTTTGCAGGCGAAGATGAGGATGAAGAAGAAGGCGAAGATGTTCCAAATTATCCTGTAAATCTATTCTTATCAATGAGTGGATATTTCAAGAAAATAACTCCGCAATCCCTCAGAATGAGTGGAGAGCAAAAGCTCAAAGACGGCGATGAAATGGACATTTCTTTAGAAGCTGATAATCATACAGAAATGATTTTCTTCTCGGACAAAGCTCAAGCTTACAAAACTAAAGCGTCTGCGTTCGAGGATACAAAAGCAAGTGTGCTTGGCTCGTATATACCATCAGTTCTTGGGTTTGATGAAGATGAATCGGTGGTTACAATGATAACTACTAAGGATTACAGTGGCTACTTATTATTTATATTTAAAAATGGCAAGGTTGCTAAAGTACCATTAAATGCTTATGAAACCAAAACTAACCGTAAAAAGCTTGCTAATGCGTATAGCGATAAATCTAAGCTAATTAAAATTTTATTGGTAAATGATAATACAGACATCGTTCTTCGTTCAAGTAACGGTAGAGCGTTAATGTTCAACAGCGGTATGATTTTACCTAAGTCAACAAGAAATACTATCGGTGTTCAGGTGATGACATTGAAAGCAAAAGCACTTGTGTCTAACGCTTTTATTGTCAGCGATGACATTGCTGATAGTGTCAAGAAATTTAAAACTAAAACTATCCCGGCAGTAGGCTCTCTTGCCAAGGATTTTGAAGATCCAGACCAATTATCACTATAAAACAAAACACTTCTATGGTTAAACATAAAAACCATAGAAGTGTTTTTTATTACGTTATAATATACTTGAGCCATTCATAATAACTTGGAATTTTACATTAAGAAACTGCGCTGCACGCTTACAAAGCAGCATTCTATGGAGAAATATTTCAAAATACTCCATCACTGCAGATATTTTTGTATCAATAGTAACATCTAAAATTAATGAAGATTTATCCTCATTAAAATACAAATCAACGTGTTCAACAGCATAGTTTACACGGTCGTGAATGTCAAATGTAGAAATATCTGTGTTTCTAACTCTACTTCGTCTTACATCAGACTTATCTGCAAGTATAAGAGCAGCGGAAATATGATCTAATGGCTCTGCTGTCGACTCATCATGATTACCAATAGCAGAAATAATTGAGCATATTTCGTCTGCCGGCATACTTAAATTATCAAGCAGTCTAAATGCCATAACAGCTCCGCTTTGAGCGTGATCTACACGGTTGATTACATTTCCAATATCGTGCATAAAAGAGGCGATTTTCACAAGTTCAACATCCCTCTGAGGATAGCCAAGCTCACTTAAAATCATTTCGGAAGTTGACGCAACCCTTTCAACATGAGCAAGGGAATGTTCAGTATATCCTTGTGCCGATAATGCTTTATCCGCTCTTTTTATATATGTGATAATATCTTTATTCTGTCGTATATACTTATATGTGACGTAACTATTCATAATATTTTCCTTATGTCTTAACCAAAATAAACATTGTACCATACAAGAAAGATGTAGATAGTCCAAATCTTTCTGCTATTATCCTTTTTGCCGTCTTTATGTTCATCTAAATAGCTGATTATTAAATCTATATTAAAGAATTTGTTCGCAATATCTGAAGTAAACATATCCTTAACAATGTTATAATATTTTTCCTCTTTCAACCATACTCTAATAGGAACAGGGAAGCCGAGTTTCTTCTTATTCGCAGTTTGAGGTGGAGTATTTCTAATAGCCGCTTTTCTCATCGCATACTTAGTATTTTCTTTTGTAACCCTATACTTAGTAGGAATTTTTGAAGCTAGCGCCATTACTTCTTTGTCAAGGAAAGGAACACGAAGCTCAAGCGAGTTAGCCATACTCATCTTATCTGCTTTGAGGAGAATATCTCCTGTCATCCAAAGGTGAAGATCAAGATATTGCATCTTAGTAACAGCATCTTTATCTTTAACCTTGTCATAGAAAGGCTTAGTAATTTCCATCGCATCAGGCGCATTAGTTTTAATTTTAAGCAATTCCTTACGTTCTTTCTCAGAGAACATATAAGCATTTCCAATAAATCTTTCTTCAAGATCTTTTCCACGCCTAACAAGGAAGTTAACTCCACGCTTTGCTGGGAGTTTGCTTGCAACATTGCCTATCCCTCGTCTTATAAACTTCGGAAGAGCATTGTAAGCCGGTATATCATTAGGTTCCTTGTACACATTATATCCGCCGAAAATCTCGTCCGCACCCTCGCCAGAAAGAACTACTTTTACTTTCTGAGAAGCGATATTGCATACAAAGTACAGTGCAATACATGATGGATCGGCAAGAGGCTCATCCATGTGATATTGAATTTTTGAAATATTGCCCCAATATTCTTCAGGCGTGATTACTTTGCTTATGTTTTCTTTATTGATATATTTAGAAAATTCCTTCGCCCAGCCGATTTCGTTGTATTTTTCATCCTCACCAAATCCAACGGTAAAAGTTTTGTCTACATTTGCAACAGCTGCAACATAACTAGAGTCTACACCGCTTGAAAGAAAGCTGCCAACCTCAACATCACTGATTTTATGCGCTTCAACAGAGTTTTTGAATGTATCAGAAATTCTGTCAACCCATTCATCTAGCTGAGGATTGTTATCCGCATCAAACTTAACCTCCCAATAACGTTCAGTAGTGAGCTTACCGTCTTTATATATAAAATAATGCGCAGCAGGTAACTTATAAACGTTCTTGAAAAAAGTCTCGGTAGTAGGGGAGTATTGGAATGTAAGATAGTTTTCTAACGCAGTTTCGTTAAGTTCTTTTATAAACTTAGGATGCACAAGAAAACTCTTTATTTCAGAGCCAAATATGAAAGCATCGCCCATTAAAGCATAGTAAAGCGGCTTTATTCCAAAAAAATCACGTGCACCAAACAACTCTTTTTTAACTTTATCCCATATTACGAACGAAAACATACCTCTAAGCTTGTTTAAAATCGCCGTACCATATTCCTCATAACCGTGAAGTAGCACCTCAGAGTCGGTTTTTGTTGTGAATATATGCCCTTTAGACAACAAATCCTCTCTAATAGACATAAAGTTGTAAATCTCGCCGTTAAAGAGAAGCACTTTAGTCTTATCCTCATTGAGAATAGGCTGATCTCCTTGCTCGGTAATATCAATTATGCTAAGCCTTCTAAATCCTAAAGCAATACCGTCATCTACGTACTTTCCTTCAGAATCAGGTCCTCTATGCTTGATTTTATCCATCATTTCGCCAACTACTATATTTGCATCGTTTATTGTATTAGTAAAGCCAACATATCCACACATATTATTTCCTCCATAAAGAAAAATGCTAATCAATTCATTTTATGTCTAATATAAATAATTTATTCAGTTCTTAAATAAAAGACAACCAATACTTATTATATAATATTTATAGTAAATTTGCAATAATAATGAATAAAATATAGTCAATTAAAATATTGCAATTGTAGGTTTGTCAATGATGTGTTACAAAAATGATCAAAAAATTTCGCCGTGATTCAGAAAAGCTGTAACATAGTCAGCGGGAGCTTTCCAATTCAGAGGTCGCATAGGAAACTTGTTGTAGTTATAGTTGTGTATCTTTAATTGTTTTGCAAAGTCTTCAAATGAAAAGAATTTATGTGTTGCATAAAAGTATTCATTATCTTTACGATGGGAACGCTCAACTTTGCCATTATGCCTTGGAGTAAATGGGCGTATCAATTTGTGTGGTATGCCGTATTTTTGTAATACATTTTCAAACATTGTCGGTGTTTGCTTGCCAACGGAAAGTCTTTTGGTAAATTCCATACCATTGTCTGTCTGTACGCACTCTATTGGGAACTTAAAGGCTTTAATCAAGTGTTCCAAGAATATAGCTGATGAATATGTACTGTGTTCTTCAAAGGCTTCTAAATAGCGAAATCTTGAGTATTCATCTATAGCTGTGTATTGATAGAATTTTTCACCTTGAGCATCACCGACAATGCAAGAGGTAGGAACAACCTTGACATCAATTTGAACCCGTTGCCCTGGATAAAGCATTTTTTCGTACGGTTTAGGGATATACTTAGGATTTGGAGGTTTAATAGCCATTTGTCCCATTTTACGAAGAACACGATAAAGACCTGTTATGGAGCGAGAATATCCCCTTTGCATAAGCTTAACCCAAAACACAACCAACCCGGCATTGCGATTGCGTTTTCGCATATCGGTAATCAGTTTTAGCTCCTCTGGTGTATGTTGATTCGGATGATGATGGGGGCGATGGGATTTATCTGCTAAAGATTGCAATGTTCCATCATACCTTTTTCGCCAACGATAAATATATTGGCGATTCACTTTGTAACGAATGGCAGCTTTTGTTACACCATATTTCAAAGAATATTTAATTATTGCTTGCCTAAATTTCATAGTTTGTGTTATAGTATTCATAGCGAATAGCTAGCCTCCTTGAAAGTTTTGTGTGGTAACTTAACTTTAACACATTGGCTTCCTATTCGCTACTATTTTTTTATCGGGTGTAACACATCTATTGTAAACCTACAAAACATCAAAAAGGGTAAATAAAAAATATCTTGAAAAAAGTTAATAAAAATGGTATAATATCTTGAAGTGTTTATTTCGGAGGAAAGTTGTTTTGGCTGAACTTATAAATGATGAATTCAAGAATGACGGTATTGCGCTTTTTGCAGATAAAATTAAAGCTTTGTTTGCCCAAAACGAGTATTCGCCGAAAGCATATGTACATAGTTTTGGTTGTCAACAAAACGTCAGTGACGGCGAGAAAATAAAAGGCATACTGAACCGAGCGGGTTATGAATTTACCGATACGCTCGAAAATGCTGATTTGGTTCTATATAATACTTGTGCTGTGCGTGAGAGTGCTGAACTTAAAGTGCTCGGTATGATTGGAGAGCTTAAACATTTAAAAGAAGAAAAACCTGGAATGGTGATTGCGCTTTGTGGTTGCATGGCACAACAAGAACATATTCCGGAAAAAATAAAGAAAAGCTATCCTCAAGTTGACATAGTATTTGGCACATTTGCAGTAGGAGAATTGCTTGAATTTCTTTATAGAGTTTTAACTCAAAAACAAAGAGTATTCGATATATCTGAGCATAATAATACTATATTTGAAAATTATGAACAGGTTCGTGAGAATAAATTTAAAGCTTCTGTTCCAATTATGTATGGGTGTAATAACTTCTGTACATACTGTATCGTTCCATATGTTCGTGGTCGTGAACGCAGCCGTGATCCGAAAGATATTCTAGCTGAAATTAAACTTCTTATTGCTGATGGATATAAAGAAATCATGTTATTAGGTCAGAACGTTAATTCATACGGCAAGGGATTAGAAAAAGAATGTTCTTTTTCAGAGCTTTTATGTATGATTAATGACATTGATGGGGATTTTAAGATTAGATTTATGTCATCCCATCCTAAAGATGCTACAAAGGAATTGATTGACACAATTTTAGGTTGTGAAAAGGTAGCAAAACATCTGCATTTACCAATACAATCTGGTAGTGATGATGTTTTAAGGCGAATGAACAGGCAATACGACTCAAGAAAATATCTTGAAATTGTAAAATATGCAAGGAGTATTTCTCCTGAATTTTCATTCTCAACGGATATTATCGTTGGTTTCCCGAATGAGAGTGACGGGGATTTTGAGGATACTCTAAAAATCATGCGTGAAGTTAGGTTTGATAATGTATTTTCCTTTATTTATTCCAGAAGGAGCGGTACTAAAGCTGCTGAAATGGAGGACATAATCACCTATAAGCAAAAGTCCGAAAGAATGGGCAAACTTCTTTCACTTCAGAGAGAAGTAGCAACAAGCAATTATAAACGTTTCGTTGGTCGAACTGTCACAGTTTTGGTTGACGGCTTAAGTAAAAAAGGAATGCTTACCGGCAAAAACGATGAATTTATAATTGTTGAATTTGAAGCTGACGAAAAATTAATCGGCAGTTATGTGGAGGTTTCAATTACTGATGTTCACAACTGGGCATTAGTTGGGAAATTAATATAATTTATTTTATGAAGGAGCACAAAATAATGAACGTTATTGAAATGGCAAGAGAACTAGGAAAACTAATTCAGCAGGATGAAAAATACATCACTTATCACAAAGCTAAGGAAGTAAATGATGGTGACGAGGCTTTACAGGAAATGATAAACGAATTTAATATGCTTAGAATGCAACTCAATCAGGAAATGTCTAACCCAGAAAAAAGCTCGGAAAAGATTAAGGAATTTGACGATAATATCAGAGCTCTTTACGGAAATATCATGGCAAATCCAAACATGGCTGCATTCAACAATGCGAAGCTTGAAATGGACGAAATGCTTTCACAAGTAAACATGGTTATCACAATGTCTGCTAATGGTGAAGATCCAGCAACTTGCCCAGTTGAAGCACCAAGCGGCGGCTGTTCTGGAAGCTGTTCTTCATGTAGTAGTGGTTGCCATTAATTATTGGCTAAAAATACGAGGGTGGTGGGCTGTAATGAGTATAGATTTTTCTAAATTATCTCCAATGATGAAGCAATATTTTGAAGTTAGAGTAAATATGAAAATCACGTGCTATTTTTTAGGCTAGGTGACTTTTATGAAATGTTTTTTGACGATGCTGTTACCGTTTCAAAGGTTTTAGAACTTACGCTAACGAGCAGAGATTGTGGACTTTCAGAGCGTGCGCACTATGTGTGGAGTTCCGTATCATAGCGCTGAAATCTATATTAAAGGCTTATTGAGGCTGGTTTCAAAGTAGCAATATGCGAACAGCTCACCGACCCATCAGCTGCTAAGGGAATAGTTGAAAGGGATGTTATCAAAATAGTAACCCCTGGAACGCTTACTGAGAGCAGCATGCTTGACGATTCTCTAATAATTACCTTTGCGCCGCATTCGTGTCAGACCATGAATGTGTGCTTTGCTTTGCAGATATTTCAACGGGTGATGTCAGCCTTTTCGTTAAGAGCGGTAAGGATATCCAAACGGATGTAATCAATGAAATATCAAGGTTTTCACCTGCAGAAATCCTATTTAACAAGGACTTTTCTTCATTTAAGCAGGTGAATGATTTTATAAAAGAAAACTAACGCATCTATTCAATTACTGAGGATAATTTTTTTGATACTGAAACTCAAAAAAATATTGTACTAAAACAGTTTTCATCAAAGGATTTTTCGGATATTGGCGTTGAAGAAAATTCTATTGAAGCTAATTGCTTATCCGGACTTTTTAGTTACATAAGCTATACGCAAAAAGCGTCTATTGGTAGATTTACAGGGATTAATATTACCGTGAAACAAATTTATGGGGCTTGACCTTACAGCAAGGCGAAATCTTGAAATTACAGAAACCATGCGCAATAAAGACAAAAAGGTTCGCTTTTATGGGTGCTTGATCACACTAAGACTTCAATGGGCAAGCGACTCTTGAAAACATATCTTGAACAGCCGCTAATTAGTCCTGCAGCGATTATTGCAAGACATGACGCTGTTGAGCAGCTTTTAGCAACACTGTTGTACAAGCTGAACTTTCCGATGCACTTTCTAAAGTTTATGACCTTGAAAGGCTCATGACAAGGGTAGTTTACAAGACTGCAACACCGAGAGATTTAAAGTCGTTGTCTGTTACGACGTTGCAAATTCCTAAGATTAAAGAAGAGCTTGCAAAACTTTCAGACTCAACACTTTTAAAAAAACTTAATCTGGACATTGATTTGCTTGATGAAATTGCAAATCTTATTGAAAATTCCATCGTTGATGAGCCGCCGTTACTGTTAAAGATGGTGGCGTAATAAAGCTGGATTTAATGATGAACTTGATGCTTTGCGTGATATTATTAATGGTGGCAAAGGTGTTCTTGAGCAAATAGAAGAAAGAGAAAAGAAGAATACCGGAATATCCAAACTTAAAATTGGTTATAACCGTGTTTTCGGCTACTATATAGAAGTTACAAAGTCTAACTACAATCTTGTGCCAGAGCATTATATACGCAAGCAAACATTAGCTAATTGCGAAAGATATATTACCGAAGAGTTGAAGAATGCTGAAAATAACATTCTCGGAGCTAACGATAAGGTTCTAAAACTCGAAGCGGAAATTTTTATAGAAATACGTGACTTTATAGCCACTCACTTGAAAAGAGTACAAAAACAGCGGCTGCAATCGCTGCTGTTGACGTGCTTTGTTCGTTTGCAGATGTTGCTATAAAAAATGACTATGTAAAGCCTGATATGGCGATTGACGGGTTATTGAAATTAAAGATGGCAGACATCCTGTTGTTGAGCTTATGCTTAAAGACGAATTGTTCGTGCCGAATGATACGTACATAGACACTAAAACTAATCGTATGTCAATCATTACTGGTCCGAATATGTCTGGTAAATCAACATATATGAGGCAGGTGGCGTTAATAACACTTATGGCGCAAATAGGTAGCTTTGTACCTTGCAAACGTGCCAAAATCTCTATTGTTGATAAGATTTTCACCCGTGTTGGGGCGTCAGATGATTTAACGGCTGGACAATCCACTTTCATGGTGGAAATGAGTGAAGTTGCAAACATACTAAAGAACGCAACTAAAAACAGTCTTGTTATTCTTGATGAGTGGGACGTGGAACGTCAACGTTTGATGGAATAAGTATCGCAAGAGCAGTTGCAGAACATATGTCATCAAAGGCTATTGGCTGTAAAACTCTGTTTGCTACACACTATCATGAACTTATCGAGCTTGAATACGACTTGCCTGAGAATGGGATAAGGAATTATAGCGTTGCTGTAAAAAAGATAGGAGAAAATATTAAATTTCTCCGTAAAATCGTACTTGGCGGTGTTGATGATAGCTACGGTATAGAGGTTGCAAAGCTTGCAGGGCTTCCTAAAAAGGTGCTTTCAAGAGCAAAAGAACTTCTTGAAGGCTTAGAGTCAAAGACGCCGAAAGGCAAAAAGAGAAGTTACCGACCAAATTAGCTTTATGTCAATTAGTTGCGATGATGTTATTGACAGAATACGAAAAACAAACGCTGAAGAGCTTTCTGCTGAAGAGGCGAAAGCATTCCTTATAGAACTATCAGAAATGATATAATCGGATATTATAAGAAAAATCGAAAGGGTGGTGTAAATGGCGAGAGTAAAACTTTTAAGCAAGCAGGTTGCAGAACTTATTGCAGCAGGTGAGGTTATTGAAAGACCAAGCTCAGTAGTTAAGGAACTAATTGAGAACTCAATCGACAGTGGAGCTAGCTCTATTACCGTTGAAGTGAAGAACGGCGGAGTTACATATATTCGTGTAACTGACAATGGCTGCGGTATTACCGAAGAAGATGTACCACTTGCTTTTTACGCCATGCTACCAGCAAGATTTTTAGCGAAGATGATTTGAACGAACTTTACACGCTTGGATTTAGAGGAGAAGCACTTGCTTCCGTTGCGGCTGTTTCCAAAGTAGAAATGCTAACTAAACGTGAGGATGAAGAATACGGAACTCGCTATATAATTGAGGGCTCTGAAGAAATTCTTTGTGAAAAATCTGGTTGCCCGGACGGAACGACAATTGTAATACGTGATATTTTTTATAACGTGCCTGCTAGAATGAAGTTCTTGAAGAGCGACACATCAGAGGGGAACGCTATTTCTAGCATTGTCAAAAAAATCTCTCTTTCAAACCCGAATATTTCTTTTAAGTTTATTCGTGATAACAAGCAAGAGCTATGCACTTCAGGAAATGGTGAACTATATTCTGTAATATACGCTGTTTTTGGGAAAGAGTTTGCAGCAAGTATGCTGCCTGTTGATTACACTTATGAGAGTGTAAGGGTGCATGGGTTTACAGTAAAGCCAACATTCGCAAGAGCAAATCGTGCTTTTCAGACTTTCTTTGTGAATAGTCGCTACATAAAATCCCTTACCTGCACACTTGCGATGGACGAGGCTTATAAAAATTCCATCATGACAGGGAAGTTTCCGGCGTGCGTGCTTATGATTGAGGTGTCGCCGTCCATAATAGATGTTAACGTGCATCCAGCAAAAACTGAAGTTAGATTTTCTAACGAGTCGCTTATAAGCAACAGTATAACATTTGCCGTGAAGAATGCGCTGCTATTGGGAGACTCTCCTAACCAATTTGTATTTAAAGAAAAGCCGAAGGTAGACTACAAAGCACCCATGAATTATCATGATGTTATAGATAGCAAACCTTTAGAGCAAACGGTTTTTGAGTTCCATTCATCTGCGCATAATTACCAATCAAGCGCACATCTTTCAAACCCAATTGAGGAAATTGTTAAAGTTGTAACTCCACAAAATATTCACTCTACATTTGAAAAGTTAGAAGTGCCGAAAGAGGAGCATAGAAAAGTTGAACAAGTCACTCAATTCGAACAGCTTGAAGTGCCAACTGAAATTAAAACAGGAACGTTTAAATACATAAATTCTAACTCTTTTACCAAGAAAAACCCTTCACAAATCAAAATCGAAGAACCAATAAAGCCTATCATAAGAATAATTGGCGAAGTGTTTATGAATTTCGTGATTGCTGAAGTGGAAAATGAAATGATTTTAATAGACAAACACGCTGCGCATGAGAGGCTTATTTTTGAAAAAATTAAGAACAATTCCGAGAAGATGAGCAGTCAAATGTACCTATCTCCAAGGGAATTGCTAATGTCAGATGAGCAATATGCAGCACTTTTAGATAGTCGTGATGACTTGAGCGAAATGGGCTTTGCGCTTGAGTTTGTTGATGAACCTAGAGTTAAGGTTCTCGGCATTCCAAGTATTCTTGACAATGTTTCTGCGGAGGATATATTGCTTGAAATAGCAGATAAGCTTCTCACAGGAGGCGATGTTTTAGAGCCAGATGCACTTGATGATATTTATCATTCAATCGCTTGTAAAGCGGCAATTAAAGCTCATGATAAAACAAGCATTAGCGAACTTAAAGCACTTGTTGAGGAAGTGTACAATAACGAGAGTATAAGGTATTGCCCTCACGGCAGACCGGTTATGATTACTATTACAAAGTACGATATAGAAAAGCAATTTAAACGTATTGTATAGTAATGTGATTTACAGATTTGCTTGCAGAGTATAGGGAAAAGTAAAAATGAGATATAACGAAAGGAGCGGCTTTACAGTGAAAAAAATACCTGTTGTTGCCGTTGTCGGACCTACGGCATCTGGCAAAACTGCATTTGCCGTTCATTTAGCAAAGGAACATAATGGTGAGGTTATTTCTGCAGACTCCATGCAAATTTATAAAGGCATGGACATCGCAACGGCTAAACCTACCACTGAAGAAATGCAGGGAATGCCACATCACTTAATGAGCGTTGTTAAGATTGATGAGGATTTTAGTGTTGCTGATTATGTAAGGGAAGCGAAGAAGATTATAGAAGATATACATTCACGAGGCAAACTTCCGATTATATGTGGAGGTACGGGACTTTATATAAACTCTCTTGTGGATAACATAAAGTTTGAGGAGGCAATCGGTAATGCAGAGGTTCGTGCAAGAATTGCTAAAGAAACCGAGCTTTTAGGTGGAGAAGTTATGCTTGAGAAACTTAGGTTTGTCGACGAGGAAACAGCACGTACCCTTCACCCGAATAACACACTGAGAATTATTCGTGCCTTGGAAGTTTATGAGGTTACAGGCGTAAAAATGTCTGAACATAGAATTAGAAGCAGAGAAAATGAAAGCCCATACGAACTATGCATGATAGGGCTTACGTATGATGACAGGCAGAAGCTATACGATAAAATTGACAGACGAGTGGATTTGATGAAAGACGAAGGTCTTATTGAAGAATGTTTAGAGATATACCGAAGATATAATCTTAAAACAGCAAAGCAAGCCATAGGTTATAAAGAACTAGTTCCATATTTCAAAAAAGAATTCTACTCTTGATGAATGCATTGAGAAAATCAAGCAAGAAACACGACATTATGCTAAAAGACAACTGACATGGTTTAGGCGTGACAAAAGAATTAACTGGATTATTCTTTGATAATTTGGAAGATTCTGAAAAAATTATTGAAAAATGTGAAATAATGATAGCAAATTTTAAATAGATGTGTTATAATAATTTTATATTTCAAAATATAAAATTCTGTTAATAAATGAATTGCTCATTAACAGTTTAGAGCGAAAGGCGGAAGCGTTATGGTAAAGGGTATTAATTTACAAGATGTATTTTTAAATCAGGCTAGAAAAGAAAAAATTCCTGTAACTATTTATCTTACAAATGGTTTTCAGTTCAAGGGAATGATAAAGGGATTTGACGGATATGTTGTAATTATGGATTGTGACGGCAAGCAACAGCTTGTTTACAAACATGCAATTTCTACAATTATTCCTATTAGACCTATTTCTATTCTTGATTCTGCTGAGAAATCTGAATAAATCAGGGTGATAGCGAATGAATGCTATAACAAGTAAAGTGCTATTTTTCATTCTTTCGGTATTTCTTTTCTTAACGGTTGTTAATCAACTTAGACTAGCGACAAAAGAGCAATACAGGACTGAAACGGCGGTACTCTATACTGCTACGGATATGATTTCCTTTCAGGGAGTGTTTGTTAGAAATGAAACCCCGGTTATATATGATGGTGGAGGGGTTTTGAGTTACCCTAATATTGACGGAAGTAAAATTGCTAAAGGATCTGCTGTTGCATTAGTTTATGGCAATGAAATAGATGTTGCTGTAAATAATCAAATAGAGGAGCTCAAGCATGAAATTGCAATGCTTGAGAAGTCACAAGACCCAGGCACCACTGAAGTCGCTCAACCTGAATTTATTTCTGAACTTATATCTCAAAGATATAAACTTTTGACAAATAGCATTTCAAAGAATGATATTGCCCAAATAAGTAGCAACGGTGATGAACTTCTTACGCTTTTAAACATTATGCAAATTGTTACAGGGCGAGAGGAAAATTACAACGAGAGAATAGACTATCTTAACTCCAGACTTGACTCATTAAAAGCCTCACAGAATGAGTATATTGAGGCAATTAATGTTGATAAGGGCGGGTATTTTATAAGCTATGTTGACGGGTACGAAAACATATTAAGCATTGATAAAATCGACACTATGACAGTTACGGATATTGAAAATATCGTTAATGGCTATGGTGCAGAGCATATTCGCAACGGAATTGGCAAGATTTTCGAGAGCTATAAATGGAAAATGGTTGGAGTTATTGATAATTCAGATGGTAATTTTCTTCAAGGTAATTCCGTTCATCTTAGACTTGCATCTGTTCCAGATGTAATTAATGCAACGGTTGAAGAAATTAAACCGTCTGACGATCCGACTAAAAGTATAATTATATTGAATTGTAGTTATATGAATACTAACCTCGTACAGCATCGTACAGAGCGTGTTGAGATGAGTATTTCAAACTATGAGGGCATAAAAGTACCTAGAAAAGCTATACGTTTTGTAGAAGGGCAGAAGGGCGTTTACACCAAAATGGGTGAAGACGTTATTTTCAAAAAGCTTGATGTTATTTACGAAACAGAGGATTTCGTTATCTCCAAAAAGACGATTGATACAAGCTATGTAGTTCTTTATGATGATATTATTATTGAGGGTGTGGATTTAAGTGATAGATAATAATTTCAGTTATATAGATGAAAATTATAAGCGAATTTGCTATAATGTCAACGAGGCAAAGGCAAAATATCGTGCCTCTAGCGATGTTATTGAAATCATGGCAGTTACTAAAACTGTTGAACCAGAAGCAATTAATCACGCAATTGGTCTTGGAATAAAAACTCTTGGTGAAAATCGAGTTCAAGAATACTTATCTAAGAGGGATTATTACAATAAAGCTGCGGACGTTCAATTTATTGGTCATTTACAAACCAATAAAGTTAAATACATCATAGATTCAGTTTCGCTTATTCAGTCAGTGGATAGGATTAAGCTTGCTGAAGAAATTAACAGGCTTGCTGCAAAAGCAGGTATTGTTAAAGACATACTTATTGAAGTTAATGTTGGCGGGGAATATACCAAGAGCGGAATTTCTCCTGAAATGCTCCCTAATATGCTTGATGAATGTCAACATCTAGGGAATATTTGCATAAAAGGACTAATGACAATACCGCCGCCATTGTGTGATGAATATATTTATTCAAAAATGCAGCAATTGTATATTGACAACAAGGCGAAAAAAAGGGATAATGTTAGTATGTCTATGCTTTCAATGGGAATGTCATCGGATTACGCCATGGCAAATAAAGCATGGAGCGATCATTATTAGAATTGGCACAAGTTGTCGGAGCTGTAGAACATATCAAATCTAAGATAAATAAATTTGGAGGTTTTTATTATGGGAATATTCGGAAAACGGAGATTACTTAGGACTTGGCAGTGAAGAAGTAGACGAATTAGTGATTTTGATTAGAACGGATGAAAAGCACGTACGAGAAAGAAAGAAGTAAAGATCACACAGCACAACCAGTTATCAAAGTCAAAGCGTTTACATACCAAGCAACAGACTATCTTTGCAGCAGAAAACAGAAAAGTTAATCTTGAGTCTACAACACCTGACGTTACGAAATAACGGCTGACTTCCTTGGTGGCGTTGCATGGCGTGCAAATGGCGGAATATTAAACCAGTTGCAAACAATACATTCATCACACTATAACGTGGGCTTTGTAGTGTTATCTTCTGTTGAGAATTATATAACGGTATGTTTCTTTAATCAATGAGTTTTTCTAAAGATACGATAATTATAATCAGCTTGATGAAGAAAAATTCTTGCAGCGGAAGGTAAGGAGAGATGACATCAATGCCAGATAAATATACTCCTCGCTTCACAACCTTTCTTGACACAAGAATGGCGGAAGTTGTAATATCTGCCCATGGTCAGCTGCGTCAAATTACGAATTTTACGGTGGACATTCCGATGCAGAGCGGTGTATTTTAGGTGTGCTTTCCGTAGAGTTTTTGAAAATAGTAGCAGCGATTTCCAAGCTAAAATCATTGAGTTTAAATATCGCAAGCAGGACAAGCTTTCGCATAGGGATTTTCTCGGTGCTATCATGTCGTGCAGAGTTAAACGTGAGATGATAGGCGATATTTTAGTCGGAAGTGGAAAAACTGTTGTCTTTGTTTTCGATACTGTTTGTGATTTTCTTGTTCTTATGATAAAGAAAATTGGCCTTGTTGGAGCTGAGCTTGAAATTTGTGATGGCTGCAATATAGTTGTCCACGAATTTACAGAGATTTTCGGAACAGTTGCATCGTTAAGACTTGATGGGGTTTGGTCTTCGCTACCAAAATTAGCAGGGAGAAAGTATCTAATTTGATAAAATCTGTTGGAGCTGAAATAACCATCAAAAATGGTTTTTCTATTGATAGAATTTTGACTTTCGGAGATAAGTATTCCTACTCGTGGACACGGTAAATATATTGTCAGCGAAATAGGCGGAGTTTCAAAGAAAAAACAGAATTCACATTAAAATTAGCAAGTTTATTTAGAGTTGAAGATGAGAGTTGGATGAACTTAAAGGATATCGCTAGTAAGAAGTTCGAAAAATCAGTACTTGGATATGCTCGACGATGTTGACCAGTTTCTTAGAGAAGTTGTTGAAGAATGCGCTTTGCTCAAAAAGGAAAAGGACGATGTTGATAGGAAAATAGAAGTGCTTGCAGACAAAGTTCGTGAATACAGAAATGACGAAGACGCATTGCCGAAGCTCACTGGGGCACAACGTCAAGGTCACCAAGTTGTTAACGAAGCTAACGCTGCAGCAGACCCATTATAAATGAAGCAAAGCAAGAGCGAATGCACTCTCAGCACGAGGGGCTCAAAGAGTCGCTGATAAGCTAAGGCAAAGATTTCTCATGATAAAGCATTAGCTGAACTTGAGCAAGACGTTATAGCTGGAGTAAAATCATCTTGAAAGAATAAATTCTGGAAGTGTCTCCAACTTCAAATCCCAATTACTACACTATATAAAAACCATCTCGACTTAATCACAGCTATGCCTGAGGTTGAAGCAACCGAAGAAGAGGCTTATGAAGAAGTTGAAGAAATCCGGGGCCAGTTACGAGGAGTTTACGAGGAACTGTGGAAGAGTTTCCGATAGAAACACACCTGAAGAACCAGCTTTTGAGGAAGAAATGGCGGAAGAAAGCGTTTCGGAGAGCGAAACCCAGTAGCACCTCAAGAAAGCAATGCATTCCCAACAGCCTACAACCCCATCTGAGTCACGTTACAGTGAACTCCAGTTTGGAAAAAATAAATAAAACAAATTAGCGTTGTATCTTTTTAGGTACAACGCTTAACCCATATTATATAAACACAAGGAGAATTTTAGAAATGCCGCAGGATTATAACAAGACCATAAACCTACCTAAAACGGACTTTCCCATGAGAGGTAATTTTCCACAGAGAGCCAGACTCTTTGAAAGATGAGAAAAGGAAAGACTATACTTTGAAATGGTTGAAAAGTTATCAAGGTAAAACCATCATACACTTTTCACGATGGACCTCCTTATGCTAATGGAGATATTCACTTAGGTAGCTCTTTTAACAAACTCCTTGCTGACTTTATCGTTAAATATAAAAACATGAATGGTTATTACGCGCACCGTATGTTCCAGGTTGGGATACACACGGACTTCCTATCGAACTTAGAGCAATGAAGGAAATAGGCGTTGAAAAATGGCACCTCCAGTTAACTAGAAATCATTGCGAAAACTACAAAGAAGTAAATTGCTAATCAAATGGCAATACAGTTTAAGCGACTTGGTTCATGGGGCAACTATGGCGATCCATACTTGACTTTAAGCCTGAATTTGAGGCAAAGCAACTAAAGCTTTTGAAAACGATTGAAAAGGGAGAGTATGTATATGGGCTAAAGCCTGTTTACTGGTGTCCTGACTGGTGGAACAGCGCTTGCTGGAGGCCGAAATTGAATACGCAAATGATCCATGTCACTCAATCTACGTTAAGTTCAAAGTAACTGACGACAAGGGTGTGTTTGCTGACTTGAATCTTGATTTAGATAAGACATTCTTTGTAATTTGACAACAACTACATGACACTTCCTGAAAACCTTGCGATTTCTCTTGGTCCAAACTACGAATATACCGTTGTTCAAGCTAATGGCGAGAACTACGTAATGGCTGCTGAACTTGTGAACTGGTTACAATGAAAGCTGCTGGCGTTGAAGAATACAAAATATGCTGGTAAATTTGCAGGTAAAGAACTTGAATACATTCAAACAGCACACCCATCTATGAATAGACCATCTCCAATTATCGTTGGTGATCACGTTACTCTTGAAAGTGGTACAGGTTGTGCAAGCATACAGCGCCTGGATTTGAAGATGACTTGAAGTATGCAAGAAATACCCTGAAATCTCCATCACTGTTCCGGTTGATGCAAAGGGCGTCTTCACTGAAGAAGCAGGCCCATTCGCAGGACTAACACAGAAAATGCAACAAGGTTATTGCAAAGCATCTTGAAGAAACAACCAGTTTGCACTTGAAAAAGACGAGTTCACTAATATCCACACTGAAGGGAGATGTAAAAACCCTGTTCTTTTAGAGCAACAGAAACGTGGTTCTGCTCAGTTGCGGACTTCAGAGATGAAGTAGTTAAGTCGATTGAAGAAGTAAACTGGACCCCAGAATGGGGTTGAAGATAGACGAAGGTAATCACGGTCGGTACAGAAGGCGACTGGTGTATTTCAAGACAACGCACATGGGGCGTGCCTATTCCAGTTGTTTACTGCAAGGATTGTGGAAAGCCTATCGTAAACAATGACACAATCAACGCAATTTCCGATATGTTTAGAGCAGAAGGCTCGAATTCTTTGGTATCTTAAAGATCCAAAGGAATTCCTACCTGCTGGAACAAAGTGCGAACGTATTGTGCTGAGTTCACAAAAGAAATGATATTTTTGACGTTTGTTTGGATAGGCGGTGTTACACATGCGGCTGTTATGCAAGAACGTGACGATATTTCTTGGCCTGCTGATTTGTACCTTGAGGGCGCTTGACCAGTATAGGGGCTGGTTCCAAACTTCACTACTCGGCATTTCAGTAGTGTGAGTGGCGTTGCACCTTACAAGAATGTTTGTACTCACGGTTGGGTTGTTGACGGCGAAGGCAAAACTATGCACAAATTTTAGGTAACGGTATCGCTCCTGAAGAAGTTATCAAGCAATACGGTGCAGAAATTCTTCGTTTGTGGGTTGCTTATTCCGATTATCATTCCGATATCAAGGCATCTCCAGAAATCTTGAAGCAACTTTCCGAGGCTTACAAGAAAATTAGAAATACAGCAAGATTTATCCTTGGAAACCTTTCAAACGGCGAAGGATTTAATCCTGATGTTGATATGGTTTCTGATGCTGAACTTATGGAAATTGACAAGTGGGCAATTCTCCGTCTTGACGCACTTCTTGAAAAGTCAGTTAAGGCGTACGATAATTTTGAATTCCACGTTGTTTTCCATGCAATTCACAACTTCTGCGTAACTGAAATGTCTAATTTCTACCTTGACATTATCAAGGATAGACTTTACTGCGAAGACGAAAAGTCACTTTCTCGTCGTGCAGCTCAAACAGCTATGTATAAGGTTCTTAGCGGCTTAACACGACTAATCGCACCTATCATGTCATTCACAGCTGAAGAAATTTGGAGTCATATCCCTCACGCTGCATCAGACGATGCAAGAAGTGTTATGCTTAACCAAATTCCTGGTAAGTCAGGCATTGCTGTATCTGACGATTTTAACGCTAAGTGGACAAAGATTTACAATCTTCGTGATGACGTGAAGAAAGCGCTTGAAATCAAGCGTAACGAAAAGCTTATCGGTGCATCTCTTGAGGCGAATGTAGTAATCCACATTGCTGATGAAGTGCAGTTTAACGAAGTTAAAAACACAATTTCAGAAGATGAACTCGCTAATATTTTCATCGTTTCTGGCGTTTCTCTAGTAAATGACGCAAATGGCGAAATGAAGAGCGATTCTAACGCTGATGTTTACTCTTACAGCGTAGAAAAAGCATCTGGTGAGAAGTGCGAACGTTGTTGGATTTACTCTGATGATGTTGGTGAGTCTGCAGAACACCCAACACTTTGCAAGCGTTGTGCAAGCGTTGTAAAATAATTTGATAATTATATATTTGGATAAGCTGCAATTTGTGGCTTATCCAAAAATTATGGAGGTAAAATGGTTTATATTGCATTGTTGATGGCATTAATATTTATTGGTGCAGATCAATGGATTAAAGTTTGGGCAGCTGAAAACCTTGCTGGTAAAGTTCCTGTTCAATTTATTAAATTCGGGGATACTGAAGTTATAAACCTGTCTTATTGTGAAAATACAGGCGCAGCTTTTAGCATTTTATCGGGACAAACAACACTTTTATCTATCATTACTGCCGTTGTCATAATTATTGCAATTTACCTTCTGCTCTCTAAGAAAATTAAGCAACCATTTTTGATTTTTAGCGTTGCACTAATCATTGCAGGTGGTCTTGGCAACTTGATTGATAGAATTTTCAGGGGATATGTTATAGATTATATTGAAGTTAAACTATTTAGATTTGCAGTATTTAATTTTGCAGATTGTTGCGTTGTAATTGGCGCAATTATGATGATGGTTTTTGCTCTTTTCCTTGATAAAGAGAGCGAGCCTAAAAAAGAAATAATTTCCGAGGAAAACACTCAAGACGAGACCGAGAGAAGTGAAAATGAATAAGATAATACTTGAAATCAGCGATAACGACGGCGCAAGACTTGATAAAATTATTGCTGACAATGAAGATATTGGACTTACTAGGTCTGCGGTTCAAAAGCTTATTATAAATGGCGACATAACCGTAAACGGAAAGGCAGTCCAGAAAAATTACACATTAAAATTCGGCGATAATGTTGTCGTTTCGATACCAGAACCTGTCGAATTAGATGTAAAGGCTGAGAACTTACCACTTGAAATTGTTTATCAAGATGATGATTTGCTTGTTGTAAATAAGCCAAAAGGAATGGTCGTTCACCCAGCAGCAGGCAACTATACCGGCACAATGGTGAATGCACTTATGCATCACTGTAACGGCCAACTTTCTGCGATAAATGGGGTGATTAGGCCCGGTATTGTGCATAGAATTGATAAGAATACAAGCGGATTATTGATTGTCGCTAAGAACGATAATTCACATTTGCACCTAGCAGAACAGATAAAGGCGCACACCTTTACACGTGAATACGAGGCGATTGTTTGTGGCCGAATGAAGGAACATGAGGGTACAGTTGATGCCCCAATTGGCAGGCACCCAATCGACCGTAAAAAAATGTGCATAACCGATAAAAATTCTAAAAGTGCGATTACACATTATAAAGTTATAGATGAATTTGCTAAACATACGCATCTGCGTTTAAGGCTTGAAACAGGCAGGACGCATCAAATCCGTGTCCATATGGCGTATATCGGGAATGCCGTGCTCGGCGATGACGTATACGGAAAGCCGTTTGGAAATCTTAATGGCCAATGTCTTCACGCAAAGAAGATAGGCTTTATTCACCCAAAAACAGGGGAGTATATGGAGTTTGATAGCGACTTGCCAGACGAATTTGCAACAGCACTAAAAAAAGTTTCTATTATGAGAAAATAGCGAGAGGGGTAAATATCTTGCACAAAAAATATTCTGGGTATATGATTGTCACCGATTTGGACGGTACATTATTAAACGACGAAAAGGAAATTAGCGAAGATAACGCTAAGGCAATATCCGAATTTATAGACGGTGGTGGAAAGTTTGCTATTGCAACAGGTCGCTCTTACGAAAGTGGGCTTGAATATATAAAAAAAGCTAACACCAACACACCTTCAATCCTCTTTAACGGGGGAATGATTGTTGATAACCTAACAGGTGACGTTATCTGGGAGGGTAATTTAGCATTAGGCATGAACATATTAATAGAAATCCTCAACGAATTCCCAAACGTTGCTGCCAGTGCTTGTTGGAAGAAATATTTATATAGTTAGAAACAACGAGTATGAAGAAGAACATATGCGAGTTTTGGGCGTTAAGTATATCGAATGTGATATTGATGACGTGCCTGACGGTTGGATAAAAATCCTTTTCGCAATTGAACATAGCGGAATTCAAAAGTTGCAGGATTTTGTAACCTAAAGGGTTACGACTGCGTTGATTTCATTCCCTCAAGCGACAACTATTTTGAAATGCTACCTAAAGGCGTATCAAAAGGCTTATGGCATAAACAAGCTTCGTGAGTTTGCTGATGGAGATATAAAAATTATTGCAGTTGGCGACTACAACAACGATATACAGATGATTGAAACTGCTGATATAGGAGTGGCAACTGCCAACGCTCAAGAGGAAGTTAAGGCGATATCTGATATAGTACTTAAATCTACAAACAATGACGGAATTATTAGTGAAATACTTGATTTTATAGCTAAAGATAGTGTATAATAAATAAATGTTTCAAAAACACTGGAATTAATCGTTTAGTAATTTTTATTGACTATTATTTTGGAGGTAATATAAATGGATGCAACCATTAAAAAGCAGCACAAATAACAGCTTGTAAAGTAAGAATGGGTATAATCGAGGGTGTTTACAATGCGAAATCCGGACACCCAGGCGGCTCGCTTTCAATCGCAGACGTACTCACATATCTTTATTTTGTTAAGCTTAACGTGGATACTAAAAATCCTAAAATGGCAGATAGAGATAGACTCGTTCTATCTAAAGGCCATTGTGCACCTGCACTTTATTCAGTTCTTGCGCAAAAAGGCTTTTTTGATGCTGAGGAACTAAAGAAGCTAAGAAAAATCGGTGCTATGCTACAAGGACATCCTGATATGAAGGGTACTCCTGGTGTTGACATGAGTACTGGTTCGCTTGGACAAGGTATTTCCACAGCTTGTGGAATGGCGTTGTCTGCTAAGCTTTCAAACGACTACTACAAGGTATATTCCATTCTTGGTGATGGTGAAATCCAAGAAGGTCAAGTTTGGGAAGCTGCAATGTTCGCAGCACATAACAAGCTTGATAATCTTACAATAATCGTTGATAACAACGGACTTCAAATTGACGGTAGAATTACAGACGTATGTTCTCCAGAGCCTATTACAGATAAGTTTGCTGCTTTTGGATGGCACGTAATTACTATGGATGCACATGATTTCGACGACATTGAAAGAGCCTTTGACGAGGCTGAAAAGATTTGCGGAAAGCCTGTTGCTATTATCCAAAAGAGTGTCAAGGGTAAGGGCGTTTCCTTTATGGAAGATAACGTTTCTTGGCATGGTTCAGCTCCTAACGCTGAACAATATGAGCAAGCAATGAGTGAAATTAAAGCTGTTTTAAGCGGTTTGGAGGGTTAATATAATGGCTGATGTAATTAAAAAAGCTACTAGAGATAGTTATGGCGAGGCTCTTGCAGATCTTTCTCAAAAATATGAAGATTTAATCGTTCTTGACGCTGACCTTGCTGCTGCTACAAAAACAGGAGTTTTCAAGAAGGCTTGTCCTGAAAGATTTATTGACTGTGGTATTGCTGAGGCAAATATGATGGGTATTGCTGCTGGCATTGCAGCTACCGGCAAAAAGGTTTTTGCTTCATCTTTTGCGATGTTTGCTGCTGGCAGAGCATTTGAAATTGTTAGAAACTCAATAGGTTACCCACACCTTAATGTTAAAATTGGTGCTACACACGCTGGTATTTCTGTTGGTGAAGATGGTGCAACACACCAATGTAATGAAGATATTGCGTTGATGAGAACTATCCCGGGAATGACAATTATCAATCCTTCTGATGATGTTGAAGCTAAGGCAGCTGTTGAAGCAGCGCTTCTTCATGATGGACCTGTATACATGAGATTTGGACGTTTGGCACTCCCAGTGTTCAATAACCCTGACACATACAAGTTTGAAATCGGAAAGGGTGTTAACCTAAGGGATGGCAACGATGTTACTATTGTTGCAACTGGTCTTATGGTGAACGAGGCTCTTGAGGCTGCTAAGACTCTTGAAGCAGATGGTGTTAACGCTAGAGTTATTAACATCCATACAATTAAACCTATCGACAAGGATATTATCATTAAGGCTGCAAAGGAAACGGGCGTTATTGTTACAGCTGAAGAACATAGCGTTATCGGTGGACTTGGCTCTGCTGTTTGCGATGTTGTTTCTGAAAGTTGCCCTATTCCAGTTGTTAAGGTTGGCGTTAATGACGTGTTTGGACATTCAGGCCCTGCTGTTGACCTTCTCCAGGAGTTTGGTCTTTCTGCTGAAAATATCGTTTCTAAGGTAAAATACGCTTTAACTCTTAAGAAAATAAATGATAGTCTGGTACATTTAGTACCGGACTATTTTTTGCGATTATCACACGAACAATCATACTTGAATATACTGTAAGAATTAGAAATTGAGCCGTATTGTATAAATAATGATTGTTTGGGTGTGATTTTTTGAGAAGTAGGCAGAAACGCAAAAATATAAACATTTCAGTTTTTGTAGAGTGCTTGTAATAATTATAGTTCTTACAGTAATTATATTTGGCATTGATAGAAAAGTTAGACCTATTGTCACAACTGTTTTTAATTATCAAAGCCAAATGTATATAACGAATGCAATAAATAATTGTTAATGATACTTTAAATGATATGAGTCTAACGTATACGGACATGGTTTTGATTAATTACGGCGAACGGCTATATAATATCGGTTGAAGTGGATTCTGTTATGGTTAATAAAATCAAAACGGAGATAGTAACACGTGTGAACTCTCGCTTGAATGAGTTGAATGGTGATACGCTTCAAATCCCTCTTGGGACAATAAGTGGAATTCAACTGTTTAACGGTCGTGGACCGAAAATTAAAGTTAGAATTTTCCCGGTTGGCGTGGCAGAAGCTGAATTTAGAAGTGAATTTCTCTCAGCAGGAGTTAATCAAACTTTGCATAGAATTATGCTGTCAGTAGATGGTAGCGTTACAGCAATTTCCCTCAGGATATACTGCAAAAAGCGAATTAAGTACTGATTTTATTATCGCCGATGCTGTAATAGTCGGTAAAGTCCCAGAAATTTCACTTATAAACGGAGATGAGAGAGGTATTATCTCTAAAGCAGAATGATTATTCCGAATAAAATCAAAAAATAGTTGCGTAAATACTGGGTTATATGGTATAATATTATGTATTATTGAATTTTGGAGTTATGATTTTATGGACATTGATTATGCAGGGTGAAGCGAGCTTACCATTGAAATTAATAAACATAGCCATAATTATTATGATTTAGATAGCCCAACTATAAGTGATTATAGGTGCTGATATGCTCATACAGGAACTTAAAAAGAGCTAGAGAGCAGCTTCCCCGAATTAATATCTGTCAATTCTCCAACACAGAGAGTCGGCGATTGAATCCGCTCAATTCTTTTGAAAAAGTGGAGCATACTGTTCAAATGGGAGTTTACAGGACGTTTTTTCTGTTGAGCAAGTGGTTGCATTTGTACAAAAGGTGTAGAACGAAGCAAACGTTTCGGAATTTGTGGTTGAACCTAAGATTGACGGTCTTTCCGTTTTCCCTTGAATATAGAAACGGTGAGTTTGTTAGAGGCTCAGCCCGTGGTGACGGCTTTGTTGGAGAAGATGTTACAGCGAACCTTAAAACTATAAAATCTATCCCTTTAAAACTTAACAAAAACATTGAGTTTATCGAGGTTAGAGGTGAAGTCTATATGACAAGAGAGAGTTTTCTCACCCTTGTAAGTCAACAAGAGGAGAACGGTGAGCAACCTTTCAAAAATCCACGTAACGCTGCGGCAGGCTCTCTAAGACAGAAGAAATCAAAAATTACTGCGAAAAGGAATTTGGATATTTTCATCTTCAATATTCAGCAGATTGTCGGGGAGGAGATTACTTCTCATAAACAATCCTTGGAATATATGAAATCTCTAGGATTTAATGTAGTCCCTGAATATTGCGTATGTACAAATGCAGATGAAATATCTAACAGAATAACCGAAATAGGTGATAGCAAGAATAATCTTTCGTTTGATATTGACGGCGCAGTTGTAAAGGTTGACGATTTTGCAAAGCGTGAGGATCTTGGAGCAACATCAAAATTTCCTAAATGGGCGGTTGCATATAAATATCCTCCAGAGGAAAAAGAAACAATTTTGATTGATATTGAAGTAAATGTCGGAAGAACAGGGGCGATTACTCCGGTTGCAATTTTCGAGCCAATCACTCTTGCTGGAACAAGCGTTTCCCGTGCAGTACTTCATAATCAGGAATATATATCAGAAAAAGATATTCGTATAGGCGATACAATTCGTGTTAGAAAAGCAGGGGAGATTATCCCAGAAGTACTCGCTTCTATAAAACATAGTGAAAATTCTGCACCTTATTTCTTGCCTAAATTTTGTCCTGCTTGTGGCACGAAGTCGGTTAAGTTTGAAGACGAGAGCGTATTGCGCTGCCCAAATGTGGACTGTCCTGCTCAGTTGGAGAGGAATATTATCCACTTCGCAAGCAAAGGTGCGATGGATATTTCAGGTCTTGGACCTGCAATAGTCAAAACTCTTCTTGAAAATAAGCTAATAGCGTCGGTTGCAGATTTATACACGCTTTCTGAGGAGGAACTTTTAACATTAGACGGTTTTAAAGAAAAGTCTGCTCAAAATCTTCTTTTGGCTATTGAAAAGTCTAAATCAAATTCATTGGATAGACTTGTTTTCGGACTTGGAATAAGAAATATTGGTGCGAATGCAGCAAAGCTTTTATGTGACAAATTCCCATCAATTGATGAAATTATAAATGCAAATGCAGAGGAGCTTTCAGAAATTGACGGTTTTGGTAGTGTAATGGCAGAAAACGTCGTAAAAGCATTCCGTGAACAGCATAGAATTGAGCTTGTTGACAGACTTCGCAGTTACGGACTTAACATGAGTTATGAGAAAAAAAATGCCGTTGACAATAGATTTGAGGGGAAAACTTTCGTTATAACAGGCACATTGCCCAACCCTCAAACGTGATGAAGCTAAGCGAATAATTGAGAGTTTCGGCGGCAAAGCTGCCGCTCAGTTTCAAAAAGACTAGCTTAGTTTTAGCCGGCGAGGATGCAGGAAGCAAGTTTACAAAAGCCGAAGAATTAAACATAACGGTTATTGACGAAAACCAATTTTTAGATATGATAAAATAAACATTAATAAAAAGGAATGGTGAAAATGAATATTGATATTAAGCATATCGCTAAACTTTTCTTCTTAGAATTGAAGATGATAAGGTTGAAAAATTCGAAAGAGAAATGCAGGATATTGTTAATATGGTTGACAATCTGCCGGATATTGATGATAAGCTTGAGTTACGTAAAGAGGATGCAATGACACTTCGTGAGGACGTTGCAGTTCAAGGCAAATTTACTCGTGACGAGCTTTTGAAGAATGCACCAAAGGTACAAGCCGGTTGTATAGTTGTACCGACCACAGTTGAATAAGGAGTGAAGAAAATTGGCATTGTATAAAAAATCTGCTCACGAACTATCTTTGATGCTTAGGGCAAAAGAATGTAGTGCTGTTGAAATAACAAAATCTGTATTTGAAAGAATTAATTCTGTTGAGGATAAAGTTGAGGCATATATAACATTAGAGCAGGAGTCAGCACTCCTAAAAGCTGCTGAGGTTGACAGCGCATTGCAGCAGGCAAGGCTGTTTCGCCTCTTGCAGGTATCCTATTGGTATAAAGGATAATATTTCTACTAAGGGAATTAAGACTACTTGTGCGTCAAAGATGCTTGGCAACTATATTCCGCCGTTTGATGCAACAGTAATTGAAAAGATTAAAGCATCAGATATGGTAATCACAGGCAAGCTCAACATGGACGAGTTTGCTATGGGTTCTACTTGTGAAACATCGTATTTCAGAAAAACTAGAAATCCACATGACTTGACAAGAGTTGCAGGTGGTTCTTCTGGTGGCTCAGCAGCAGCTGTTGCCGCCGGTGAGGCTATTATTTCTCTTGGAACCGATACAGGTGAGTTCAATTAGACAGCCAGCATCGTTTTGTGGAATTGTAGGACTTAAGCCTACATATGGCAGCGTGTCACGTTATGGCAGTGGCGTTTGCATCTTCTCTCGACCAAATCGGACCATTGGGCAGAAATGTTACTGACGTTGCGATGTTATATTCCACAATTTGTGGGCATGACAAGCTTGATGCTACATCTAAATTTAAAGAATACCCTAACTTTGCAGAAAAGTTATCCTCAGATGTAGAGGGGCTTAGAATTGGTATTCCAGCTGAATATTTTGGTGAGGGAATTGATACTTCTGTTAAGACAGCTGTTATGAATGCTGTAAAAGAACTCGAAAATAAGGGCGCAATCGTTAAGCAGATTTCATTACCTAGCACCGAACACGCTCTTGTAACTTACTATATTATTTCTCTGCTGAGGCCTCATCGAACCTTTCTAGATTTGATGGTGTGAGATATGGTTATCGCACTTCGGAGTACGAAAATCTAGCTGATTTATACGAAAAATCAAGAAGTGAGGGCTTCGGCGACGAAGTTAAGCGTAGAATAATGCTTGGAACATTCGTGCTAAGTAGTGGTTACTATGATGCGTATTATATGAAAGCGAAGTTATTCCAAAAGAGAATTGCTGCTGAATTTGATAATGCATTTAATGAAGTTGATGTTATTGTAACACCAACGGTCCCATCTACTGCATTCAAATCAGGCTATAATCTTGCTGATCCAGTAAAGATATACGCTACTGATATTTGTACTGTAACAATCAATATTGCAGGACTTCCTGCACTAAGTGTTCCATGTGGAAAAGATAACGGACTTCCTATTGGTATGCAACTTATAGGAAAGAAATTTGACGAACAAACACTGTTAAATACCGCATTTGCTTATGAAAATATCGTAGGCGGATTTGGCGAAATTCCAGAAGTTTAAGAAAGGGTGGATTGACATGAATTACGAAATGGTTGTAGGGCTTGAAGTCCATGCCGAACTTAACACAGACTCAAAAATATATTGTAACTGTAAAAACAGCTTTGGACGTGAAGTTAACAGTCAAGTGTGTCCAATTTGTATGGGATACCCTGGAACGCTTCCAACTCTAAATGAAAAGGTTGTTGAGTATGCAATAAAAATGGGACACGCCCTAGGTTGCAGAATTAACCCTATTTGTAAGCAGGATAGAAAGCATTATTTTTACCCTGACTTGCCAAAGGCGTATCAAATTTCTCAAGCTGAAGTTCCACTTTGTGCCGAGGGTAAGCTTGACATACTTGTAGGCGGTGAAGTTAAGACTATCGGAATTACACGTATCCATATTGAAGAGGATGCCGGGAAGCTATTGCATGATGAGTCTTTTGCAGGCTCACTAGTTGACCTTAACCGTTGTGGTGTTCCACTTATTGAGATTGTTTCTGAGCCTGATATTAGAAGCAGTGCAGATGCTAAGGCATACCTCGAAACAATAAAGTCAATACTTCAATATCTTGATATTTCCGACTGTAAAATGCAAGAAGGTTCAATAAGATGTGACGTTAACGTTTCAGTTCGTCCTGTTGGAGCTACCGAATACGGCACACGTTGTGAAATGAAGAATGTAAACAGCTTTAGCGCTGCTGTTCGTGGTATTGAATATGAATACGCACGTCAAATTGAGGTTCTTGAGGCAGGCGGAGTAGTTGTACAAGAAACCCGCCGTTGGGATGATGCAAAGGGAGTGAGCGTTCCTATGCGTTCTAAGGAGAATGCGCAGGATTATAGATACTTCCCAGAGCCTGACTTGCTAACTATTGTAGTTGATGAGGGCAAAATCGCAGAGCTTAAAGACAGTATGCCAGAACTTCCTAACGTGAAGTTGCAAAGATATGTTCTTGAACTTGGAATTCCACAGAAAGAAGCGAATTCTATTGTCGATTCTATTGAAAAGAGTAAGTTGTTTGATGAGTGCATAAATCTTGGCGGAGTTACGCCGAAGTCAGTGTGCAACTGGATTACAAGTGATATTTCAAAATACATGAACGAAACAGGGAAGTCAATTGCTGAAACTTCAATTAACGCAAAGCGTTTAATTTCGCTCATTTCAGTAATTGAAAAGGGTGAGATTTCTAACGCTGCTGGTAAGATAGTGTTTGAAACTATGCTTGCCGAGGACAAAGACCCTGCTGCAATTATTGAGGAAAAGGGACTTTCTCAGAACTCTGACGCCTCAGCGCTTGAGGGACTTGCTAGAGAGGTTATTTTGGCTAACGAAAAGTCCGTTACTGACTATAAGAATGGAAAAACTAATGCGCTTGGTTTCCTTGTGGGACAGTGCATGAAGGCATCAAAAGGTAAAGCAAACCCTGGAATGATGAGGGACATCGTAACAAAACTTTTATCTGAATAATAATAATAATAATAAAAGCCGTAAAACACAGCACTGTTTTACGGCTTTTGTATTAGAACATTAAATACAGAAAATATTTTGCAAAATAAAAAAGAGGAGCGAAAAACACTCCTCCTAGTTATGCGGGTATAAAATTATACGGCACGAGTAACACTACCTGAACGTAAACATCTTGAGCATACATGTACACGACATGGAGTTCCGTTTACTACTGCCTTAACACGCATGATGTTTGGCTTCCAAGTTCTGTTTGTACGTCTGTGTGAGTGGGAAACCTTTATACCGAAAGTTACACCCTTTCCGCAAATATCACATTTTGCCATTTGGGGGAGCACCTCCTTTTCTAATTCAAAATTCATCGTTTATAAAGTCAACGTTAGTATTCTAACATATTCATAAGAAAAATGCAAGTGATTTCTTCATCTTTTTTGTTCTAAAGTAAAAATAAATTAATTTAAACGAAATAATCGTCGAAAAAACAATGTTTATGATAAAATATCACATAATTAATATTGGAATTTCAAAAAAACTTGATATTACTTTTAATTTTGCTTGTAATTAGGGCGAAAAAATAGTATAATAAATCTGTATTGCAGGTAATTGATAGGGGACATTACTCTTGAACAATGCTAATAAATTTTTCGAGGTATAGTATGTCAAATTTTTTTACAGTTGAAAATATAATCACTCTAATTTCCAAGGTTGTAATACTTTTGTTTGTTTTGCCAATTCATGAGTGCGCACATGCTTGGGCTGCTCATAAGCTTGGTGATAATACAGCCTATAATCAAGGCAGAATGACGTTAAATCCATTTAAGCATTTAAGCTTAACCGGTTCATTAGCCATGATTGTTATCGGAGTGGGTTGGGCAAAACCAGTTCCAATTAACGTTAATAATTTTAAAAATAAGAAAAAGGGAATGGCTCTCTGCTTTAGCAGGTCCACTTTCCAATATTTTGATTGCGATTATTTTTAAGATAATTTATAAAGTGTTTGTTTATATCGTCATATATAATCAAGGTAGCTTTAATTCAAACTTTTTGTGGTATATTGCTTTGTTTTTGGACTCAATAGTGTTCTTCAACGTTGCTCTTGGGTTGTTCAATCTTTTGCCAATCCCACCGCTAGACGGTTCAAGACTTGCTACAGCGTTTCTCCCTGAAAAGCTATACTTTAAGATTATGAGATATGAGCAGATTATTTTTATTGTTCTTATCGCTGTTATGTATACCGGCGTGCTTGATGGTCCTCTTAGTGCGTTGAGAACGTATACTATGCTCGGTATCGATTATGCAACAATTTTTGTAGATTTAATTATGAAAGCGGTTTTAAAATGACGGATTTGTCTTTTAGACTTGAAGTTTTTGAGGGACCATTAGACCTCATGCTTCATCTTATTTCGAAGCACAAATTGAATATTAACGATATAGAAATCACAAAACTTTTAGAGCAATATATTAATTATATTGAGCAAATGAAAGAGCTCGACATGGAGCTTGCAGGCGAGTTCTTGGAGATGGCTGCAAGGCTTATCTATATCAAAACAGTTTCTCTGCTTCCAAAACACGAGGAGGCAGACGAACTGAAAAAAGAACTCGAGGGTAAACTTATCGAGTATTCTCTTTGCAAAAAAGCAGCAGTAGTGCTTTAAAAATAGATTTATAGGCGATAATGTATTTATTGAAGTCCTATGAAGATAAGCGTAGATAATACATACAGACTTAGTCATGACGTAAATGTGCTATATGAAACATATATCGGATTTCGTGTTAGACAAAAGGATTTAATGGATACATCGACTCCGATTGTTTTTGATAAAATCGTGAAAAAAGCGAATTGTTTCCGTTACTTCCAAGATTATCTTTGTATTAAAAAAGCTTTACAGTGGCGAAAGTGTAGATATGAACACACTTTACGATGGAATGACTAACCGTTCTGAGCGTGTTGCAACTTTTTCTTGCTATTCTCGAATTGACAAAATCGGGTAGAGTTAGAATTAATGAAGATAATACCCAAATTGTTTTTAACAGGGAACGTAGCAAGGTTAATTCGGAGGGTGAAAATGCAGATTGATGAAAAAACAGCAATCATAGAGGCTATTTTATTTGCCAGTGGGGATCCAATAGAGCTTTCAAAAATTGCTTTTGCAAGTGGAGTTGAGGAGGAAACTGTTCCTAAGTTAATAGGACTTCTCAACGATAGATACGAAGAAAACGTTAGCGCTCTAAGAATTATCAAACTTGAGAATTGCTATCAACTTTCTACAAAGGCTGAATACTCTGAATATATAAAAACTGCGATGGAAACCAAACGTAACGTTCCATTGTCAGCAGCAGCTATGGAAGCGTTGACGATTATTGCATATAATCAGCCGGTTACCAAAGGTTTTGTAGAGCATGTTAGAGGCGTTGACAGCTCAGGTGTAATCAACTCGCTTGGATAAAAACTGTTGAGGAAGCGGGACGACTTGATGTTCCGGGCAGACCTATTGCTTACAAAACGACATCAACATTTCTTAGGTGTTTTCAGCTCAATTCAATAAGCGAGCTGCCACCATTGCCGAATGAAGATGGACAAGTTAGCTTTGATGAGATACTAATAGCAAAGGAAGAACTTGTGGACGAACTAACAGCAGAGTAATTAAGAGAGGAGGAAACTATGACAGCGTTAATTGTTTTTTTGAGTATAATTGCGTTTATAGTTTTACTGCTTAATATACCTGTGAGGGCGTATGTATCATACATTGATCAAAAAGTTTAAGCTTGAGATTAAATATTTATTTTTGACTATCTATCCTTTTAAAGAGGGTGGGAAGGAAAAGAAAAAAAGAAAAGAAACCTAAAAAAGATAAGACAAAGGAATTCAAAGAAAAGAAAAAGGAAGAAAAAGAAAAACGTTCTTTAGAAGAAATTGTTGATATAATAGAAGTAATAAAGGATATTCTAGATGCCTCCGAAAGGATTGCGCAGGCTTTGCAAGAATATACACATCTATAAAATTAAGCTTGACTTTATAGTTGCGAATGAAGATGCTTACGAAGCGGCACTCGGATATGGCAAGGCTAATATTCTTGTATACAATGTAATTGCATTTTTACACATATTTTTTAATGTTAATATTGATCATGTTAATATAACTTGCGGATATAACTCTAGCGAAAGAATATGATGGCTCTTTAAAAGTAAGAGCAAGATTAGCAACGGTTATTACAGTGGATAGGTATATTATTCAGGTGGCTGATTAATACTATTAATAGAAAAAATGCCCAAGGGAACCAACAAAAGACTATGAAGCTACAAAATTAGTAGCAGGAAAGGAATAAAAAATTATGAGTGAACATCCAATTAAAAGTCTATTAGACACATCTATGCAGAAAATCCGTGAAATGGTTGACGTTGACACTATTATCGGAGATCCTATTACTACCCCTGATGGTACAGTGATTATTCCTGTATCCAAAATTTCTTTTGGATTTGCTTCAGGCGGATTGATTTGCCAACAAAATCTCAAAAGGATTGTTCGGCGGCGGAAGGGAGCAGGTATTTCAATTCAGCCTCTAGCATTCCTTGTTGTTTCAAATGGGGAAGTTAAGCTTCTTCAAATGCACAATGGGAGCAAATTCAACAAATGCAATAATCAATATGGTGCCAGAAGTTTTTGATAAGATTTCAAGCCTATTTGCTAAGGATAAAGCTGAAAAGACTGAAGATACGGAAGAAAAAGTTGATTAATGCGATTAAGCCTAATACTAAGGCGATACTTTGCAAGTATTAGCGCTAAATGAGAAATAATTTGCAAGGATAAGCATAGAATATATCAATATTGTAATTTGGAGTTGATATATTGTGAAAAAAGTCTTATCGTTATGCTTATCCTTTGCTATAATTTTTACTACTAGAGCAGGAATGCCAGCTTTTGCAGAGGAAGCCCCATCAGTGTCGGCTAAATCTGCTATACTTATTGATGCGCAAACAGGGAAAGTGATATTTAGCAAAAATAGCGAGCAAGAACGTTCGATGGCAAGCACCACGAAAATAATGACAACATTGCTTTGTCTTGAGAGTGGTGACCTTGACACCGAATTTGTTGTTGATTCGGAAGCAATAAAAGTTGAAGGTTCATCAATGGGGCTTCAAGAAGGTGATATTGTAACTAAGCGTGATTTGTGCTATGGAATGATGTTGCCGTCTGGGAACGATGCAGCTAATGCTACTGCTGTTAAATTAGCGGGAAGTATTGAAGCGTTCGCAGAAATGATGAATAACAGAGCAGAAGAAATTGACTGGAAAACACTTTTTTTGTTACGCCATCAGGTCTTGAGGGTGAGGGGCATAAGTCTACAGCATATGATATGGCAATGCTGACTAGGAAGCTTTGAAAAATCCTGATTTTGCGGAAATTTGTGCTACTAAAAGCGCAAAACTTACATATGGTAATCCGCCTTATGACAGATGGCTCACAAATACAAATAAGTTGTTAGGTCTTTTATGATGGCTGTGTTGAGTAAAAGACAGGTTTTACCGACGAGGCAGGCAGATGTCTTGTTTCTGCTGCCGAGCGCAACGGAGTGGAACTTATTTGTGTTACACTTAATGCTCCTGACGATTGGAATGATCACTCTAAATCTTTTGACTATGGATTTTCAAGAGTTAAGGATTATGGAGTTGCGCTTAACAATCAGGACATTAACGTGAATGTTGTAGGCGGAGTTTTTGATAATGTAGCTGTTAGTATGGCGAACGATGCAGTTATTTCATTCCTTGACGGAGATACTTCCGAACTTGAGTATGAAGTAGTATGCCCATCTTACGTGTATGCTCCGGTTGAAACGGGAGATGCACTTGGTGAGGTTAACTTATTGTAACGGCATTTTAGCAAACACAGTTCCACTTATTGCTGAGAGTGACGTGGGAATAGAAGTTGTTCAGCGTGAGCCGAGTATTATTGAGAAAATTAAGTCTTGGTTTTCTAAGATTTGATATATTTTGAAACGAATGACGGGAGGTTATTCTACTATTATGGAAAAAGCAAGGATTCAAAAAATTATTGCGGAGAGCGGTGTTTGCTCACGTCGCAAAGCAGAAGAAATGATTGAAAAGGGCAGGGGAGAGTCAATGGTCGTCTTGCAAAGCTTGGTGACAGGGCGATTGGTGGAAAGGATATTATATCAATTGATGGCGAAAATATCTACGTGCCTAGAAAAAGTCTCTTAAGTATATAATGCTTCACAAGCCAAGAGGATACGTTACTACGATGTCTGATGAGCTGGATAGGCGTTGCGTTACTGAACTTTTAGAGGGAATTAGCGAAAGATTATATCCTATTGGCAGACTTGACAGAAACTCAGAGGGCTTGCTTTTGTTTACTAATGACGGTGATTTTGCAAACAGCATAATGCACCCAAGCAAGCACATAAGTAAGATTTATCAGTTACTGTTCGTCCTACAATTTCGGATGAGCAACTTATACAACTTTCAGAGGGCGTTGAGATTGACGGAAAGAAAACTTTGCCTGCGAATGTTATAGTTGTTACTAAAGAAAAGGAAAGAACTGTTTTGCAAATTTCTATTAAAGAGGGAAGAAACAGGCAAATCAGAAAAATGTGCGAAGCAGTTGGCTTGAGGTTGCTAGACTTAAAAGAACAGCTACTGGTCCAGTTAAGCTTGGTATGCTAAAGCCGGGTGCATATCGTGACTTGACCTCAGAGGAACTACGCCTTAAGAAATGCAATTGGCAAGGAGGGGTAAGCGATGCTTGAAATCCATCCTGCTAAAAAATAAAAATGATTATATAGAACTTGCGAGCAACCTTAACGTACCTTTTGATAAAATAAAAATTGTTGAGGCGTTTGAAAAAGAAAAGGTTATTGGGTATGGCGCATATTATTACGATGAGGATACTCTTAAGATTGTTGCGGCAAATGCAAATGGGGATAAGTATCTTTATGATGGCATTATAAGAACAATGCTTTTTTTAGCATCAGTTGATTTTATAGACAAAGCCGAGTTCATAATGGATGATTTTACTGAAGTTTTAGAACTTGGTTTTGTCAACAATAGCAACAATTGCATTAACTCTATCGAAAATTTTATGAACTCGTGTAAAAATTGCAAAAAATCTTGTTAATATCTTGTCAATTGAAAAAATATGTAGTATAATAAGAAGTGGTTTAATTATATGATTATACTATTTTTATTATCATATTAATTTCAGTATAATAAAAAAATGCCATATATTTATCAGCACATTAGATTGATATGGCTGAATGGAGGAAATTTAATGATATCAGAAAGCAACATGGCTAAGCTTGCTGAGCTGAAGGGTTCAGTTGTTGGGGATACTCCAGCCAGAAAAAGACTCTCTTATTTATTCGATGAAGGTGTTTTTACAGAGCTTGATACTTACACAAAGTGCGGCGACGAACTTACTGGTGTAATTACCGCTTGTGGTTATGTAGAAGGCAATCCTGTATACGCATTTTCACAGGGTAAGACTATTAAGAATGGTGCAGTAGGTACAGCTCATGCTAAGAAAATTTGCAAGGTTTTAGAACTTGCAGCAAAAACAGGAGCACCTGTTGTTAGCATTCACGATTCAAACGGTGCTTTTGTTGATGGTGGAGTGAATTCATTAGCAGCGTATAGCGAAATGCTTATGTGGACAAGCAACCTTTCAGGCGTTGTTCCTCAGTTGCAGTAATCGCTGGTACTTGCGCTGGAAGTGCTTCTATGATAGCTTGTTCCGCTGATATAGTTGTTATGACTAAAGATGCAGAACTTTTCATGACACCTCCTTTTGATGTGGATAAGACTGGTGCAGGTACAGCTTCAAATGCTGCTAAGTCCGGAACAGCTTCCATTATATGTGATGATGATAAGTTGGCGGTTGAAGAAGCTAGAAAGCTTATTTCAATGCTCCCAGCTAACAACCTTTCAATGGTTCCGGTTTTTGAATATGAAGAACCTACTACTGCTATTGCTGATGGCGTTGCTACTGTTGCAGCTATCGCTGACGCAGACAGCGTTGTTGAACTTTCAGCGGATTTCGGTACAGCTGCATATACTGCACTTGCTTCCGTTCAAGGCTCTACTTGCGGTTTTGTTGCTACAAACAAGGCTGATTTAAAACTTACTGCTGATGACGCAGTTAAGATGGCTCGTTTCGTTAGAATGTGTGATGCTTTTGGCGTACCAGTTGTTACAATTGTTGACACAGAAGGATTTGATGTTTCTGCCCAAAACGAACTTACAGGCGCAATTAGGAACATGACTAAGCTTGCTCATGCTTACGCAGAGGCAACAACAGCAAAGATTTCTATCATAACTGGCAAGGCTTATGGACCTGCATATGTTGCAGTTGCCGGAAGTGCCAATGCTGATATTACTCTTGCTTGGCCAGATGCTGTTATAACACCGCTTGCTCCTGAAACTGCTGCTGAGTTCCTTTATCATGATAAGCTAAAGGGAACAGATAACGTTACAGCTGCTAGAAAAGCAATTGCAGATGAATATTGCAACACCGAGGCATCAGCTTTTGCTGCTGCTGAAAAGAATTGCGTTAATGATATTATCGCTCCTGAAGCTACAAGAAGTGCTGTAATCAGTGCACTTGATATGCTATCTGGCAAGAGAGTTTCTAAACTTCCTAAGAAGCATGGAAATATGCCTCTTTAATATAGTCGACTAATTTTAAATTAATGAATGGTGGTAAAAATAATGAAAAGATATAATATTACTGTAAATGGCAAGGCTTACGATGTAGCTGTTGAAGAGGTTAACGGTTCAGCACCAGTTGCTGCACCAGTTGCTCCAGTAGCGGCAGCACCAGCTCCAGTTGTAGCGGCTGCTCCAGCAGCACCAACAGGAGGAACAGCGATCACAGCTCCTATGACAGGAACTATCATGGGCGTTAAGGTTAACGTTGGTGACTCTGTTTCAAAGGGACAGGTAGTAGCAGTTCTTGAAGCTATGAAGATGGAAAATGACATTGTTGCACCAGCTGATGGAAAAATTTCAGCTATCGTTGTTAAGCAGGGTGATTCAGTAGAAACTGATCAAACAATCATTACAATGGCGTAATTTGAAAGGCTGGTAAGTAAAATGGCTAAGGTTAAGGTAACTGAAACTGTCTTACGTGACGCTCATCAATCTTTGATTGCTACTCGTATGACATTAGATGAAATGCTTCCAATTCTTCCTCTTATGGATAAGGTTGGATACTACTCTGCTGAAGTTTGGGGCGGAGCTACATTTGATACTTGTATCAGATTTTTAGATGAGGACCCATGGGAAAGACTTAGAGTAATTAGAAAAAATATGCCTAATACAAAGCTTCAGATGCTTTTCAGAGGGCAGAATATGCTTGGATACCGTCACTACGCTGATGACGTTCTTGCAAATTTCGTTGAAAAGGCAGTAGGAAACGGTATTGACATTATCCGTATTTTCGATGCTCTTAACGATATTAGAAATCTTCAGACTGCTATTAAAGCAGCTAAGAAGGAAAAGGCTCATGCACAGGTAGCAATTTCTTATACATTGGGCGAAGTGTTCACTAACGAATACTACATCAAGTATGCTAAACAGTGTGAAGATGCAGGAGCAGACTCCATTTGTATTAAGGATATGGCAGCTTTGCTAACACCTTATCGTACAGAAGAACTTGTTAAGGCTTTGAAGTCTGAGGTTAAAATCCCAGTACAAATTCATACTCATTACACATCTGGACTTGCTTCAATGTGCTTGCTAAAGGGTATTGAAGCTGGTGCTGAAATGATTGACACTTCTATGTCACCGCTTGCTTTGGGTACATCACACGCTCCTACTGAATCAATGGTAGCTGCTTTGCAAGGTACAGAACACGACACTGGTCTTGATCTAATTCTTCTTAACGAAATTAGAGATTACTTCATGACTCTTCGTAAGAAATATATCGACAATGGATCTCTTGACCCTACAATGCTTGCAGTTGATGCAAATGCACTTATTTATCAAGTTCCGGGTGGAATGCTTTCAAATCTTCTTTCACAGCTCAAGCAAGCTGGTAAGGCTGATATGCTTACAGAAGTTCTTAACGAAGTTCCTAGAGTTCGTAAGGATTCTGGATTCCCACCACTTGTTACTCCTACATCTCAAATTGTTGGTACACAAGCTGTATTTAACGTTATTACTGGCGAAAGATACAAGACTGTTACTAAGGAATTTAAGGGCCTTGTAAGAGGAGAATACGGTAAGACTCCTGTTGAAATTGATCCAGAATTCAGAAAGAAGATTATTGGTGATGCAGAACCTATCGACTGCAGACCAGCAGACCTTCTAACACCTGAACTTGACAAACTTCGCAACGAATGCTCAGAGTGGATTGAACAGGACGAAGATGTACTAAGCTACGCAATGTTCCCACAAGTCGCTCCTAAATTCTTTGAAAAGAGAAGAAATAAGAAGTATGGCATTGACGGTTCACACGCTGATGCTGAAAACAAAGTTCATCCAGTTTAATATCTTAAACAGCATCAGAAATCTGGTGCTGTTTTTTATATTAATAAATTCAGTATTTTACTTGATTTTATAGTAAAAAATGCTATACTTAAAGAGTATTATATTTTGGATAATTATGCTCATGTGTAAGTATTCATTTGAAAAGGAAGATAGTTTTGATTAGAAGCATGACAGGGTACAGGTCACAAGCCGTGTAGTTGGCGAACGTGATATTTTGGTGGAAATTCGTTCGGTTAATCATAGATACTATGAATTTTCAGCAAGAATTCCACGTGCTTATGGATATTTGGAAGAAAAGCTAAAGAGCCTTTGCAAGGGAAGATTTCTCGTGGCAAAGTTGAGGTTTCTGTTTCAATTTTTAATATTGAGGGTAAAGATGCGCTCGTTGAAGTGAATGAAAACCTTGCAAAATTACATCGACGCGCTTCGTTCAGCAAATGAATCACTTGCGCTTGTTGATGATTTGGCAGTGTCGCACATCATGCGTTTGCCTGATATTTTCAATGTTCGTAAAATTGTTGATGACGAGAACGAAGTTTGGGATGCTGTTCGTGAAGTGACTTCTGATGCTTTAGATAAATTTATAAGTATGCGTGAGGTCGAGGGCGAACGTATTATGAAAGAGGACGTTGTTTCAAGGCTTGAAAACATAACTAAAATGGTTGGATTTATTGAAAATCGCTCACCTAAGGTTACGGAAGCGTACAGAAACAAGCCGACCAACAAGCTTACAGAAGTTTTGAATGACAAGAATATTGATGAGCAGAGAATTCTTCTGAAGCTGCTATTTTCTCCGAAAAGAGTGCAGTTGATGAAACGGTTCGCCTAACAAGTCATATTGAGCAGTTTCATGATTTGCTTGAGAGTGACATTGTTGTTGGAAGAAAGCTTGATTTCCTTGTTCAAGAAATGAATAGAGGCGAATACTACGTGGCTCTAAATCTCAAGACATTGAAATCACAAGAACAGTTGTTGACATAAAGTCCGAGATTGAAAAAATTAGAGAGCAAATTCAAAATATTGAATAATCAAAGAGGTTTTGTATGAAGCTAATTAATATAGGTTTTGGAAACATGATCTCCGCAACACGTCTTATTTCAATAGTAAGTCCCGAATCTGCTCCTATTAAGAGGATTGTTCAGGACGCTAAAGAGAACGGGAGATTAATTGATGCTACTTATGGGCGTAGGACACGTGCTGTTATTATCATGGATAGTGATCATATAATTCTTTCCGCTGTACAGCCTGAAACTGTTGCAGGAAGACTTGACTCGGAGGAGGAAGAAGATGATGAGTAGAGGTATACTTTTTGTCGTTTGCCCATCAGGTGTGGGAAAGGCACAATTTTGCTGAAATTTTAAAAGACAATAACTTTTACTATTCAGTTTCAGCCACAACACGCTCTCCGTGAGGGGGAAGTTGACGGGGTTAATTATCATTTCCCCTTAGCAGAGAAAAGTTTCGTGATTTAATAGAAAATGACGGACTTCTTGAGTATGCAGAATATTGTGGGAAATTATTATGGTACTCCAAGAGCAGCCGTTGAACAAAAACTTTCCGAGGGGAAAGATGTAATATTAGAAATTGAAGTTCAGGGTGCTATGAATGTAAAAGAATCATTCCCTGATGCAGTGCTATTTATTTTACCTCCGTCAGTAAACGAACTTAGAAGGCGTCTTGATAAGCGTGGAACAGAATCGGCAGAGGTTATAAATAAGCGCATTTCTGAGGCGGCGAGTGAAATCAGTAAGGCAGATAATTACGATTATATAATGATAAACGCTGATTTAGATGGGGCAGTTGCTGATTTTAAATCAATAATGCAAGCTGAAAAGCTTACGAATAAACGTTCAATAAATAAAATTAATGAGGCTTGAAAATGCTTAGACCTGCTATTACACAAATTGCCTACAAAAATGAAAGTTACTATTCAGTGGTTATCGCTGTTGCAAAAAGAGCGAGAGAAATTGCTGACGAACTTTACGACAATAGCCAAGTTCTTGAACAAAAGCCTGTAAAGACTGCTGTTGAGGAGTTTGCTGCCGGCAAATACAAAATTGTTGAGGACTATTCTTTGACATAATTTTAATTAATATTCTATGTTTGGAGGGAAGATATGCTTGCTGATATGATCACTATTGTTAAAGTTAAGTATCAGGTATGCATCGTATGGCTATGACAAGCTTTATAGCTATACAGCCCCTGGAGTTAACGTCTATCATTTGTAAAGGCAAACGCGCTGTTGTTCCGTTCGGTAACGGTAACAAAAAGCGTGTTGCTTTGATTATGGATGTGGTGACTTCTGAAGAAAAACTTAGATTAAAGCCGATTGTTAGCATTATTGACGACAATCCAATACTTACTGATGAAATGTTGGAGATGGTTTCTTATCTTAAAAGGACCACTCTTTGCACGTATTTTGATGCATTGAAAACAATTATTCCATCGGGACTTGGAGTTAATATTCTTCAAAAATATAAGCTTACTGGAAATGAGATAACGGATACCCTTGATACAGAAGAACAGGCATTAGCAGACTTTCTCGTTCTTGCAAAAAGCCAGAAAGAATTTGACGCATTACTAGATACTAATAACAATCCCGAAAAAGAGAAGGTTGTTAAAGGGCTAATAAAAAAAGGCGTTATTGAACAAACTTCAGATGTCAAGAGAAAAATTCAAGACGAAACAGTAAGAATGTTAAGGCTTTCTGAGGACTATATCTTAGGCACTAAGAACTTTACTTTTCAAGAAAACAAAAGGCGGTTATAAGCCTGCTAGAGCAAAGCGGTTCTGCGTCTTACAAGGAAATATGCTATATTTGCGATGTCACAACAACCGTAATCACTAATATAATTAAAACTGGTGCGGCAGAAGAATATGAGTATGAGGTTTTGCATTCCTCTGAAAATATGACGAACACATCTAAATCTTCCGAGAAAATCGAAGCTTTCAGAAGAACAGCGAACTGTTTTTGATGGAATTTCTGAATTTATAGCCGAGGGTAAACCGAAATGTGCATTGCTTCACGGCGTTACTGGAAGCGGCAAGACATCTACTTTTATAAAACTAGTGGAGTTCACCTTGAAGCAAGGTAAAAGCACCATAATGCTAATTCCCGAAATTGCCTTTGACTCCTCGTAAATGGTTTCGCGCAATTTCAAGAGTATTTCGGCGAAACTGTTGCTATTATGCACAGCAATCTTTCGCTTTCGCAAAGGCTTAATGAGTACAAGCGAATTATAAACGGAGATGCTAAAATTGTTGTAGGAACTAGAAGTGCAATTTTTGCACCTTTGACAAATATCGGACTTATTATCATGGACGAAGAGGGGGAGCGAACTTATAAATCTGAATCTTCTCCAAAATATCACGCTCGAGATATTGCTAAAAAACGCTGTATAACGCATGGTGCAGTATTATTGTTGGCATCTGCCACGCCATCAATTGAAAGTTATTACAATGCTAAAGTCGGAAGGTGCTCTGTTTGAAATGAAGAAAAGGTATTCAAACGCGTTGCTGCCTAATGTTAATATTGTTGATATGTCAGACGAGATGGCTAACGGAAATACTACGACTTTCAGCAGCGAACTTGCAAAAGCAATTAATACTAATCTTGAAAATAACGAGCAAACAATTTTGCTTTTAACAGAAGAGGTTACCATACATATATAAGCTGTACGCAGTGTAGGACTCCAGTTTCATGTCCGGAATTGTAATATCCTGATTACGTACCATAAGATTAACAATAAGCTTATGTGTCACTATTGTGGATTTGCTCAAGATATGGTGACAAGTTGTCCTACTTGCCATGAGAGGAGAAGTTAAACTCACTGGAATGGGTACGCAAAAAGCTTGAAGATGAGATAGCTTCGCTTTTTCCAACGGCAAGGGTTCTTCGCATGGATACAGATACTACATATTCACGATACGCATACGAAAAGCATTTTTCAGCTTTCGGACGTGGCGAATATGATATTATGTTTGGCACTCAAATGATAGCCAAAGGGTTAGGATTTTCCGAATGTTACTCTAGTTGAGTCTTAAATATTGACAAAGCGTTATTTGCAGGGGATTTTCGTGGTTATGAGAGAACATTTTCACTTATAACGCAAGTAGTCGGCAGAGGTGGGCGAGGCAAAAAGGCTGGAAAGCTTATCTTCAAACGTATTCACCTGACCACTATGTAATCAATTTAGCTGCAAGGCAAGACAAGACTATGTAGAGTTTTACGAGGAGGAAATTGCGCTTAGAAAAGCTTTGATTTATCCACCTTTGTGATGTTTGTGTAGTTATGTTTTCAGCTGTTGCTGATAGTCAAGCAGAAAGCGCTTCAAAGCTATTTCTATCTATGATGATAAAGAAATCCAAAGATGAGAAAAAACTTTTCCGATAAGAGTGCTTGGTCCGGCGAAATGCACTTATGGCAAAATTAACGGCAAGTACAGGCATAGAATGATTATAAAATGCGTGAATAATGATGAGTTTAGGACATTTATTTCTGAACTTATGATTGAAACTGAGACGAAGAAAGAGTTTTCAGAGGTTAAAGTTTCTGTCGATATAAATGGTGATATTGGGTTGTAAAAACGGAGGATTAAAAAATGGCGATTAGAACTATACTAAAAAAGGCGATGAAACTTTAAATAAAGTATGCAAGCCAGTTGAAAAATTTGATGAAAAACTTTGTGTTTTGCTTGATGATATGGCAGATACAATGTATAAAGCAAACGGGGCTGGTTTTACAGCGCCTCAAATTGGAGTTCTTCGACGCATAGTTACAATTGATGCTGGCGAAGGTCTTATCGAGCTAATTAACCCTGTCATAGTGTCTACTAGCGGAAAACAGCGTGAAGTTGAAGGGTGTCTTTCTTGCCCTAATGAATGGGGTTATGTTACACGCCCTGCAAAGACTGTTGTAAAGGCTCAAAATAGGTACAGGAGAGTGGTTTGAGATTACGGGCAAAGAATTACTTTCTGTTTGTCTTTGCCGCGAAATTGATCATCTAAGCGGTACTCTTTTTGTAGAAAAGGTTGAAGAGTTTGTTAAACCGGAAGATGAAAATAATTGCTTTTTGGAGATTAATCTATGAATATTATTTTTATGGGAACACCAGATTTTGCAGTTCCTACATTACAAGCCTTGATTGACAATGGTGAAAACGTAATGGCTGTTTTCACGCAACCCGACAAACCAAAAGGCAGGGGATACAAACTTACTCCTCCGCCTGTGAAAGAGGTTGCGGTTGCAAACAATATTGAGGTTTTACAGCCTAATAGCCTCAAAAAGGAGAAGAAGCAGAGAATGCATTGATAAGATAAAAGCACTTTCTCCTGATATTATCGTATGTTGCTTATGGAAAGATGCTTCCAAAATCTATTTTAGACATACCAAAGTATGGTTGCGCTAACGTTCATGCATCACTCTTGCCAAAATATCGTGGTGCTGGACCAATTCAATGGAGTGTGCTTAACGGTGAAAAAACTACCGGTGTTACCACTATGCTTATGGCAGAGGGACTTGATACAGGATATGTCATTGTCAGCCGAAACTGAAATAGGAGTAAATGAAACAGCCTCAGAGCTTCATGACAGATTGTCTGTTTTGGGCGCAAATCTTCTCATAGAAACTTTATCTTATCTTAGAAGTAATAATATAATCCCGAAAGTTCAAGATGATGCGCTATCCTCTTATGCTCCAATGCTTACAAAGGAAATGTGCGCAATTGATTTTTCAAAGCCTGCAATTAAGGTGCATAACCAAATTTGTGGACTTTCAAGTTGGCCATGCGCAACAGCTATGCTGAATGAAAAAAGGAAGGATTAAAAATTTATCGTTCTGAGATTGATGACAGCCTTTACGACTCGGAAAGCGGTACGGTTGTAAACACTGAAAACTTTACAGTAGTTTGTGGAGATAAGAAAGCGATTATAGTAAAAGAGATACAAATAGATGGCGGAAAAAGAATGAAAACTTCGGACTTTCTAGAGGAAAGAAGATCGAGGCAGGCACTGTTCTAAAGTAAAAAGATATGTATAAGGAGAGGTGTTATGTACTGGGATCCAACATATGTAATAATTATTCCAGCGGTAATTTTAACGTTGATAGTTAATGCTATTTTGAAAACTACTTACCAAAAATATAGCATGGTGCGTAGTTTCTGAGGGGTAAATGCAGCTGACGTTGCTCGTAAAATTCTTGACGAAAACGGTCTTTACAATGTCCAAATTGAATATGTTGATGGCGAATTAAGCGATCACTATGATCCTAGAAATAATAAAATTAGACTCTCTAACTCTGTTTATAATAGTGATTCCGGTTGCGGCAATAGGCATTGCTGCTCATGAAGTAGGTCATGCAATTCAACACGCTGAAGGATATTTTCCAATTCAATTGAGAAATGCAATTTTGCCGGTTGCAAATATCGGCTCAATGGCAGCTATGCCGCTTGTTTTATTGGGAATAGTTTTCTCTTGGCAGTTATTGGTTACATTTGGGATTATGCTTTATACAGCACTTGTTGTTTTTCAGCCGTTACTCTCCGATTGAATTTAATGCAAGTTCAAGAGCGATAACTACAATTGAGAGCATGGCTATACTTTTACCCGAGCAAGCAAAAGGTGCTAAGAAAGTTTTAAACGCAGCGGCAATGACTTACGTAGCAGCTCTTAGCAGCATCGCTGCTCAGTTTGCTCAGATTGATACTTCTTTCAAAGAGAAGAAGGCGATAAAATAAGGAGTTACAATTGAAATCTGCAAGATATTTCGTGCTTAATGCACTTGGAAAATGATGAGAATAACTCATACTCAAATATTTTACTTGATAAAATGCTTGATGCGAGCGAGTTTTCACGACAGGATAAGAACTTCGCAAGCTTCTTATTTTACGGCGTTTGGGAAAGAAATATTACATTAGAATATGTGATTTCTTGCTATGTTAATAAGCCTTTAAGCAAACTTGACAGCGTTGTTGTAAATGCACTAAAAATAGGGATATATCAACTTTTATATATGGACTCTGTCCCTGAAAACGCCGCTGTTAACGAGAGCGTTGAGCTAGTAAAGCAGTTTAAAAAGGCTAGTGCATCTGGAACAGAACGCTATTCTTCGCAGCTTTATTCGAGATGACAAGCAAATTAAACTTCCAAAAGGAAAGATTGATGCACTTTCAATTGAATACTCAACACCTAAATGGTTAGTTCAAAAGTGGATTGCTAATTATGGCGAAGATGAGGCTATTGGGATTTTAAGTAACAGCATTAGCCACCCGTTAACCACTATTAGTAAACTCTCTTAAAACGACCTCTGAACAACTTAAAGTTCAATTGGCTGAAGATAATATCCATTGCGAAAACACTAATATTGAAAATTGCTTAATCATAAAAAATGCAGGAGATATTGAAAAAATATCTGCATATAAAGAAGGGCTTTTTCATGTTCAGGACATTTCTTCTCAGCTCTGTTGTCTAGCGCTTGGAGCAAAAGAAACTGATATTGTTTTAGATTTATGCGCAGCACCCGGTGGAAAAACATTTACAATCGCCGAATTAATGGGCGATAAAGGAGAGATAAGAGCGTTTGATTTGCATGAGAAACGTGTCAATCTTATAAAAGTGGGAGCAGAAAGGCTAGGGATAACTTCAATTATCGCAAACGTTGGAAATGCTAAGGTTTTTGATGAAAGCTTACCACTTGCGGATAAAATACTTTGTGATGTTCCTTGTGCAGGATTTGGAGTTACAGCCAAAAAGCCGGAAATAAAAAATAAAACTAAAGAAGAAGTTGCAGAACTTCCAAGAATACAGTATGAAATACTTGAAAATGCCGTAAAATACTTAAAGGTCGGCGGCGAGATTATATATTCTACTTGTTCTTTGAGTAAGGACGAAAATGATGATGTTGTTGAAAAGTTTCTTTTAGAGCATCAAGATTTCGAGGGAATTAGCTTTCTTGAAGATAAAGAGTATTTTGGATCGTATAAGTTAACGGTATTCCCTAGATATTTTAACAGCGATGGTTTTTTCATTGCAAAATTTAAAAAATTGAGGTGAAATTTTGGGCAAGATTGATATTTTGTCATTGAGATTAAGCGAACTTGAGGCTGAATTAGTGGAAATAGGTGAAAAGAAGTTCCGTGGCAGGCAGGTTTATCAATGGCTACATAGCAAGCGAGTGCAGTCTTTTGATGAAATGACAAATCTTTCGCTTGAATTGCGTACAAAATTATCTCAACACTTTTATATAAATTCACTAAAGATTGTTAGAAAGCTTGAATCTTGCATAGATAATACGGTAAAATATCTTTATGAGCTTTCAGACGGAAATTACGTTGAATCGGTGCTTATGGATTACAAACACGGGATAAGTCTTTGCGTCTCTACACAAGTAGGATGCAAGATGGGGTGCAATTTTTGTGCATCCACTATTGCAGGGTTTAAACGGAACCTTTTAGCTTCTGAAATACTCCTCCAGCTTTATGAGTCTGAAAGGGATTCGGGGAAAAAAGTGTCAAGCATTGTTCTTATGGGAATAGGCGAGCCGCTTGATAATTTTGATAATGTTTTATCTTATTTAGATGTTTTATCTTCTGAAGATGGGACAAACATGAGTCTTAGGCACGTTTCGCTGTCTACTTGCGGCTTAGTTGATAAAATTTATGAATTAGCACAATTGAAATATGGGCTAACTCTTTCAATTTCCTTGCACGCTACTAACAACGAGAAACGTAGCGAGATTATGCCGATAAATAAAAAATATTCTATTGAGGAGCTTTTAAAAGCTTGCCGATATTATATAGGAAAGACAGGCAGGCGTATTTCTTTTGAATACGCAGTTATTTCTGGGGTGAACGACAATATTCAAAGTGCGAAGGAGCTTTCAAAGTTATTGCGAGGGATTAATTGTCATGTCAACCTTATCCCAGTTAACGAAATTAAAGAAAGAAATTATCGCTCGGACAGGAAGTCTGTAATGAGGTTTGCCACAGATCTTGAAAAGCTTGGAATGAACGTAACTGTGCGAAGAACGCTGGGCAGTGACATTCAAGCAGCTTGTGGTCAGTTAAGACGAGAATATGAAATATAGATAGGAAGTGAAGCTTTTGAACGTTATTGGTAAAACACATAAAGGTCTTGTAAGACGTGAAAATCAGGACAGAGTAAGAACAACTATGTTATGCGATAACGTGGCATTAGCTGTACTTTGCGATGGAATGGGCGGAGAGAATGCGGGAAGCGAAGCGAGCGAAGTTGCTGTAAACACAATTTTTGAGCGTATTGAGAATGGCTTTAGAGCAGACTTCGACTCCAACAATATAAGAAATCTCATGCTGTCAGCAGTTAACGCTGCTAACGCCTTGATATTCAATATTTCATCTGAAGACTCTAACAAATTAGGTATGGGAACGACTTGCGTAATGGCAATAGCCACCGAAAAGTTAATTCATATAGTTAATATTGGGGATAGTAGGGCATATTTAATTACAAATTCAGGTATCTCTCAGTTGACTTTTGACCATACTATTGTTAATATGTTACTTAGAAATGGCGAGATCGAGGAGTTTGAGGCTAAAGATCACCCGCAAAAGAATATTATTACTAAAGCTGTTGGAGTCACTCCAGAGCTTGAGCCTGACTATTTTGAGCAAGAATGTGTCAGTGGTTATAAAATATTACTTTGTTCTGACGGACTTTCATCGTATTGTGATGAAAATGATGTGTTTGAGATTGTGCTTAACAACGACATCGCTGCATCATCAGATGCTTTGATAAATTTGGCGAACGACAATGGTGGAAGAGATAATATAACAGTTGCCATTATAGAGGAATAATTTACAGGAGAGAAATAGATGGATCAAAACATTGGTAAAAAGCTTGACGGACGTTATCAAATAGTTGAACTTATCGGCGTTGGCGGAATGGCAGACGTTTATAAAGGTATTGATATTATTGATAACAAACCTGTAGCCGTTAAAGTTCTAAAAATGAATTTGCAGATAATGAGGACTTTTTGCGCAGGTTTAGGAATGAATTCAAGGCAATTGCTGTTCTTTCACATCCAAATATAGTTAAGATTTACGATGTTAACTTTACTGATAAAATGCAGTTTATCGTAATGGAGTATATTGACGGAATTACGCTTAAAGAATTTATAGAACAACAAAAAACTCTCAAGTGGAAAGATGCTATACATTTCACTATTCAAATACTTAGAGCTTTGCAGCACGCCCATGATAGGGGAATAGTGCATAGGGACATTAAACCACAAAACATTATGCTTTTCCCTGATGGAACGATCAAAGTCATGGACTTCGGTATCGCCAGATTTGCTCGTGAAGACGGCAAAACACTTTCAGATAAGGCTATTGGCTCTGTTCATTACATTAGTCCAGAGCAAGCAAGAGGTGAAATAACTGACGAAAAGAGTGACATTTATTCTGTCGGGATAATGATGTATGAAATGCTCACAGGACAGAAACCTTTGACGGTGATAACCCTGTTTCAGTAGCATTAATGCATATGCAAAACAGTGCTAAAACACCTCGTGAAATAAATGATACAATACCTGAAGGCTTAGAGGAAATTGTTGTTCGTGCAATGCAGAAAGAGGCTGTTAAGCGTTATCATTCTGCCTCAGAGATGATTAAGGATATTGAAGAATTTAAGAAGAATCCTAGTATTGTTTTTGAGTACAAGTACCTTTCGGCTAATGATGGCTCTACAAGATATTTTGATAGAGTTCAAAAAACTCCTCCTGCCCAAAAGAAGAAGCGTCCAAAACCTGTTGTAGAGGAATATGACAATGATGACGAGGAAGAGGAAGGAACATCAAAGGGTAAGGCGTTTGTTCTTACTTTAACGGCGATTACAGCGGCTGTTGTTATTGCGGTAGTATTCTTTGTTGTTGCGCTTTTATTCGAGAAGTTTGGAACGCCTACGGCAGAGTTTACTATGCCAAATATTATCGGTATGGATTATTACGAAGCAAAGGCTCAATACCCTAATATAACTTTTAATATTCTGTCTAGTAACGAGTATACATCATATCCTAAAAACCAGATATTCTATCAGGATTTAGAACCTAACCATTCCTATAAAATAAACGCAGAGTGCAACGTTAAAGTAAGTGCTGGTGTTAAAATGGTGAGCGTTCCTGACGTTTATGGTTTTGAATATCAGGTAGCACAAAATCAACTAAAGAATGAAGGTTTTAATCCCGTTATAAAGAAAATCACAGATGATTTGCCGCTTAACTATGTGGTTAAAACATATCCTGAGAAAAACGAATTGGTTGCACCTGGTTCAACAGTTACTATTTTTGTAAGTATGGGACCTGATGAGAAGAATTTCTTTATGCCAAACGTTGTTACAATGAAATCCGATGAAGCTAAAAGGCTATTAGAGTCTTCGGAATATGGCTTAATCGTTACAATTGAAGAAGTTGATTCTGCAGAAGAAGCAGGCACTGTAATTGAGCAGAGCATACCAGAACGTGAAATTACAAACCCAAAAACGCCTGTAACGCTAAAAGTTAGCTCAGGAGAAGCGCCAGCAACAACTGTTGACTTCATATTTGTTATTCCTTATGGTTCATCTGGAGCGTTTACATTCCGTATGTATATTGATGGTCAAGTTGTAGATGAAACTATAAAGGACAATATTAGTTATATCAATGATGTTACAACATCTGTAACGGCAAGAGGTGTAAAGACAGTTATTGCCGAAGTTGAGTACAATAAAACTGGTGAAAAGGCTAAACTTGCAGCTTATAGCGTGGATTTTGTTAATGGTGTAATTCTTGAAAGAACATACTATGATGACGAAGTTTTTGATGATTTAACCGACTCTTGTAGTTCGAATAACAATAATGGCGGCTCACCAATATATTCATATAATACTACTACCGCCATTACTACTAACGGTTATAAACCAGAGTATATAACAGATTCAGACGGAAGAATAGTTGAGTAAGACCGAGATAAACTATAAAAGGAAGTCTATGAGTAACGATAAACGTCAAGGATTAATACTATCATTAACGGAGGTCTCTACGAAGTGAGACTCTGTGGTGTTTATGAATGCAGAGCTCGTGGCAGCTTTCGCATGAAGAATATATATCCTGTTGCAGGGGATAATGTTTGCATTGAACTAGGAGATGAAGCTAACGGAATTATTACAGAAATTCACGAGAGAAAGAATTTTATATTGCGTCCTCCGCTGGCTAATCTTGATCAACTTATTTTCATCTCGTCTACTTGCGAACCGTCCCCAAGTCTTTTTGATTTTGGATAAGTTTATTGCAGTTGCTGAATATAAGAATATTGAACTGATCATTATTTTTACCAAGCTTGACTTGAAAAGTGGAGAAAAGTATACTCAATCGTATAGAAATGCGGGATTTAAGGTAATAGAAGCAGACTATTCTTCAGATGAAACAAAGGCTGAAATAATGAACATTCTTTCAAATAAAATAAGCATTTACGAATACAGGTGTTGGTAAGTCAACACTTTTAAACTATATAGATAGTTCACTGCAACTTGAAACGAATGAGATAAGTCGTAAGCTTGCAGAGGAAAACACACCACAAGGCAAGTTCTGCTCTACAAACTTGAGAATGGCGGATATGTCGCTGATACTCCGGGCTTTTCATCGTTTGATACACAAAGATATGATGTTATTTTAAAAGACAGCCTTGCAGGGTGTTTTCGAGAATTTAAGGATTACTCCGGAGAGTGTCAATTCCAAGATTGTGCGCATATAAAGGAAAAGGGTTGCGCAATTATACAAGCTGTTCAAAACGGTGAGATTTCTAAATCAAGGCACGATAGCTATACATTGATGTATGAAGAAGCGAAGAATATTAAAGAATGGAGCTGAACAAAAAGTGAGCAGATGCTGTATTTTTGCAGGCGGTAAAATTAAAGATTACAGCACTTTTTCAGATTGCGGTTACGACTTACATATATGTGCAGACGCAGGCTATGTTCATGCTGTTAAACTTAAAATCAAACCCGATATTATTTTGGGTGACTTTGATACATTTGAGGGTGAATTTCCTAAAGATTGCGAAATAGTTACATTCTGAGCCGAAAAGGACGACAATTGATTCAATGCTTGCTGTAGTATTTGATAGAAAAGGGACATTACCAAATCGACATTTACGGCGCATTAGGTGGGAGAATAGACTACACAATAGCGAATATTCAAGCGCTTAAATATATTTTAGAGCATGGTGGTAACGGACGAATTATCGGAGACGATAACGAGATTACTTCCCATCAAGCCAGGAGTATCAATTCCTACGAAAAGATGGCTACTACTTTTCGCTAATTTCGTATTCTGTTAATTGCTCCTGAGTTTCAATTTCGGGGTGAAATACCCACTTTCAAAAGCTAATCTTAACAACTAATTTCTCTCGGGGTTAGCAATGAAATTGTTGCCGAATTTTGCGACTTATCTTTTGATGACGGTGATTTACTCGTTATTTACGCAAAAAAGGTGAACCAAAAGCTATCAGCTGAATAGAATGTAGTAATACATTTTAGGAGGTTTTTATATGAAAATCGTAGTAATTAAGAGTCCGAAATTTTGTCGGGAATATTTAGAGTGATATTCAAAATCAAAAAGCAACCAGTTGAAGAATAGAATAAAGAGCGAAGTCGTAATAAGACTTCTTGCTCTTTATTCATTTTATGAGTAGGTGAATATAATTAGTTGAGGTGATTATAATGGAAGAAAATACTACATATGAAAATTATGATGAATATGATGAGTGCGATGAAAAAGAAGCAGAAATTTTACAAGAGGTAGAAAACCGTCATAAAGCTAAAGGTATTAAAATGGGTGATATAGTTACAATGCAGAGTATATTGTGTATATTGCTTGTTATTGCGTTGGTTAGTGCTTAACATGACTATGAGTAGCATGGCGACAATCTGTATAGCATATTCAAAGATAACTCGGAAAACGGAATGAACATGCGATTTATCTCTAATGGAGAGGTAGTCCCACAAACCACCGAGCCTTCGTAACAACGGACTATGCTTGAGATACCATTTAGGAAATTCAAAATAGAGCTTAGATTTAGCTTTTGTACTGTAACACTAATTATGCTTTTAGACACATCGGATATTCAATTTTAGGCATTTACGCAAGCATATTGCATGAAATAGGACATCTTGTTGCTATGTCGTGCTATGATGTTAAGGTGAATAAAGTAGTTTTTTACGGTGCAGGGATAAAAATATCTCACGCTGAGAAGATTGATATTAGCATGGCAAAAGGCTATAATCCTTTTGTCAGGTTGCGCTATAAACCTAGTTAATTTCTTCGCATTTTATTTTTTGCTGATATTAATATAAGTGCAAAGCTTTTTGCAGTGATGAATATTGCATTGATGTTTTTTAATCTTATTCCATTGAGATGTTTTGACGGTGGAAAGTATGCGAATTAATCCTTAATAGATTTTTTACAGTAGAAAAGATGGAGAAGATAATGACAGTGATAGGTGTAGAGTGCTATCTTTTGTGTTGGTTATTGTGATAATAGTTCTCGCTATAAATAATATAACGAACTTTACTTTGTATACAACATTGTTATACTTTTTGTTTTCTTCTATGATAATTTGATGAAATCTCAATAAATTTAGCCTTTTGTAGTTGTAAAGTGAAAAGAAATTTGCTATAATATTCATTAGGTGTTTTTGCAATTAATATTGTATTGACACGAAAAATTACAGAGTAGGAATCCGCGCGTATAGTGCCTCAGTGACGGGGAGTTGTTGTTAGGATTTGAAAAGCGAATTGTAAAAGATTTGCTTGCGGTGCAGTTTCCGCATCCCGCTGTGTGTAGCAAAAGGCCATCAACCAAAGAAAAGCCAAAGGTTGCTCCTTAGTTATGCACAACAGAATACTTTAGTAAATTTAAGGAGGAAAAGTGTGAAAAAATTTTTATCTATGTTTAGCGATCTGGCAAAAGAGCTGAAATTCGCAAGATGCCTTACGGTTACAGCAATGTTGATTTCGTTGGCATTAGTTTTAAAGTCGGCTGTTATTCCAATTGGGGACAGCTTGAAAATTAGTTTTTCGTTTGTTTCTAGCTTCAATAGGTGCTTATTTGGGCCTGGTTAGCGTTGATTTTTGTGATAATTACGGATTTGCTTGGGTTTATAAATTAAACCTACAATCGTTCTTCTCCGATATTTACAGTTATTGAGGCAACTGTGGATTAATCATGGGATGATCCTTTATAAATTAAAGTATATACCGATTAACTCTTGCCAAGACTTTTGTAGAAACTAAAGCTATACTTATTCAACTCCTAAGAATATTTTATGAAATTTACAGTTAATCTAGTTTGTAATGTTATTATGAATACCTCTGCTCTTGTTATAATGGGCTATATCGCAGATGATGTAGTTAAAATCAAAATTGTTGAGAGAATAATAAAAACGCAGTCATGTTGTCATTGAAGTTGTTTTATTAACGGCAATGCTATTTCCAATATTAGCGGCGTACAGCAGAGTATTTAAAAAGAAACTTGCAGCTTGAAAAGGAAAATAATTATGAGGACAACTATTGGATTTATCGGCGTAGGTAATATGGGCGCCGCAATTATCAAAGCGAATATTTTCATCAAGCATGAAAGAAATTTCAGTTTTTGCATATGATATTGACAGCGAAAAGCTATCAAGTTTATGCGATATTGGAGTTAATGCCTGCACTTGAAATAGATGTAGTAGAAAAGTGCAAGTACGTAGTTCTTGCAGTGAAACCTCAGGTAATGGACACTACTCTTGACACTATAAAAGACAGTGTTACTAAAGACACTGTTCTTGTTTCGATTGCAGCAGGTATTACATCAGAATTCATCAATCAAAGACATTTAGCGATGCTAAAGTAGTTCTTGTAATGCCAAATACTCCGCTTTAGTTAGGCGAAGGCGCAACGGCACTTGCTAAAGCAGAACCTACTTGACGAGGAATTTGATTTAGTATGCAGCTTATTCTCGTCAAGCGGCAAAACTGTTAGCATTGCACTTGATAAAATGAAAGAAATTATCGCAATAAACAGCAGCAGTCCAGCCTTCATATATCTTTTTGCTAAAGGCTTCATTGATTATGCTAAGAAAGTGAATATCAACGAAGACATTGCAAAGGCGCTTTTTGCACAAACACTTATCGGCTCTGCGAAAATGATTGCCGAGAGCGGATATTCGATTGATGAGCTTATAAAAATGGTATCTCACCTGAGGCACAAACACTTAGAGGGCTTGATGAACTATATGCAGGCAATCTTGTTGAAGTGGTGGGCAAGGCGTGTGAGAGCTGTACAAATCGTGCTTATGAACTTTCAGAAGCCCTTACGTCTAAATAGGACAAGCATTGCATATCCTTTACTATTAAATCAATGTAAAGGATGATTGTATATGAAATTTTCTGAATTCAAATTATTGCAAAAAACACCTCATAAAATAATGATTTTATTATTCTCTGCAATTATGCTTGTTGGCGTTTTAGTTTGGTTCGCTTTTGCTGAAGAATGAGAACTTAGAGGACGCTAACAGTTTTTTGATAAAAGGTTTCTTTCAAGTAAATGGGGGAATTTTTAAAAGCAGCCTTATGTTATCAACAATTTTTATTGTTCTTATATTTTATTTTGGATTTTCAGCGATTTCACAACCCCTCTCTATTGCTCTTCTTTTTTTTAGAGGAGTCGGAATGGGGCTGACAGTTGGACATATATATTCGATGTACGGAATAAAAGGAGTACCTATTGTTCTGCTCGTGTTTTTGCCGTATGCTCTCCTAACTTCTGCTATATTAATGCTTGCAGTTAGGGAATCGGTGAAGATGGCGATGCTTTTTGCTGATTACGCATTCGCAGAAAAAAGTGAAAAGCTGAACTTTAGGCTTTATGTAGTTAAATTTATTATTTTGTTTTTGCTTTGTTTATTATCCTCAAGTATATTGAGCTTAATTTGCTTTTTGTGCGCTGGGTTACTGCGTTAACTATTCCGTGGGGGAGTATATAATTTAAGGAGTGTAAAAATATTTAATGGCTAATTATGAAAAGGCAGGTTCGGGCGTAGCTAAAAATGGCCCGAAGAAAAAAAGATTTTTTCTCTTTATGGAGATTTTCGGGCGTAAGTTTTGGAAACTGCTCTCACTAAACATTTTATACATGGTGTGTTGTTTGCCGATAGTTACAATCGGTCCAGCAACTGCCGGAATGACAAAGGTGCTTAGGAACTATTCTCTTGAAAAGAATTCTTTTATTTTCCACGATTTTTTTGATTCCTTTAAAAAGAATTTCAAACAATCTTTAGTTGTCGGATTAATTGATGTATTTCTTATACTTTCAGTTGGAATGGGACTGCAGATTTATCCTGAATTAACTAGAGAAAACTCATTCTTTTATGTGCCGTTTGTGCTTAGTTTGAGCATTGCTTTTACTGCGGTGATGATGAACTTTTACATTTTTCTAATGATTGTAGCAACAGATTTGTCACTCGGCAAGATTATTAAGAACGCATTCTATCTCACTTGTATCGGTATAAAGACTAACGTAATTACGCTAATAATCACAGTGCTATGCGTATTTGGAATGGCGGTTCTTATTATGTTTTATCCTTACTGTATATTCTTGCTTTTGGTTATGCCTGCTTCGTTTATAGGATTTGTTATATGCTTCAACTCCTACCCTATAATACAGAAGTATGTAATAAACCCATTCTATGAACAGCAGGGAATGGATAATCCAGAATATGATTATCTCAAGCCGCTCACAGGTGAAGAGGCAGTTTTCACCGATAGAGGCGGAGAAGAACAACCTATTTCTGGGAAGAAAAAAGGGAATAACAGAAATTCTTCTCAAACAGCCAAGAAAAAAGGGAAAACTATATCTTAATTTTTGTAAAAACGCTTTACAAAGTTTAGAATGCGTGATATAATGTTATTTGTGCCGTGACCAAGGCTTTTGGATTAAGCCCTTTTATTAGGGAAATTACCTGCCTTTAGCTTTGATTAATGGTTAATATTAAAAAGAGGTGAATGCAAAAATGATGCTAAAAGAAGAAAAAAATGCTGTTATTGTAAATAACGCTACTCACGAAGGTGACACTGGTTCTCCAGAAGTTCAGATTGCTATTCTCACTAAGAGAATTAACGATCTAACAGAACACCTTAAAGTTCACAAGCACGACCATCACTCAAGAAGAGGTCTTTTCAAGATGGTAGGTCGTAGACGTAACCTTCTTAATTATCTTACTAAGAAGGATATTAACAGATACCGTGCAATAATCGAAAAGCTTGGTATTCGTAAGTAATAGCATTAAAAAGGCAGTGGGGGAATCTTCCTCTCTGCCTTTTAAGCGTATTTACACGCTGTTTGTAATTAGCAAAATATGAAGTTGATAGTAGTTATTTTAGCATTAAACAATGCATCTTAAAGGTTTTAAGGTGTAGTGTTTATTGCTAAAACTGCTATCGTAAATTAATTTTAGGAGGCAGAATATGTTCGAGAATTACAAAGTATTTGAAACCACATTTGCAGGCAGACCTTTAATCGTAGAAACAGGCAAGGTTTGCGGTCTTTCCAACGGTTCTTGTTGGGTAAGATACGGCGAAACAGTTGTTATGGCGAACGTAACAGCTAGTGCAAAACCAAGGGATGGAATTGACTTTTTCCCACTTTCAGTTGATTACGAAGAAAGACTTTATTCAGTTGGTAGAATTCCAGGTTCATTCCTTAAAAGAGAGGGTAAGCCTTCTGAAAAGGCTATTTTAACATCACGTGTCGTTGACCGTCCTATTAGACCACTTTTCCCTAAGGATATGAGAAACGACGTTTCTGTTGTAATGACAGTAATGGCGGTTGATCCTGATAATTCACCTGAAATTGCTGCAATGAACGCAGCTTCTATCGCTATTGCTATTTCTGATATTCCATGGAATGGCCCTATCGGTGGCATCAGCGTTGGACTTGTTGACGGTGAAATCGTACTTAACCCAAATGCTGAGCAAAGAACACATAACGACCTTGAACTTACAATAGCAGCTTCTGCTGAAAAGATTGTAATGGTTGAGGCAGGCGCAAATGAGGTTCCTGACGACATCGTTTTGGATGCTATCTTAAAGGGACACGAAGAAATCAAGAAGATGGTAGCATTCATCAACAGCATTGTTGCTGAAATCGGCAAGCCTAAGTTCACATTCGAATCTAAAGAAGTGGATCACGATATGTTTGAAGCTATCAGTGATTTTGCTATTGAAAAGGTTCGTGTAGCTCTTGATACAGACGATAAGAACGTTCGTGAAGCAAGACTTAAGCCAATAGTAGATGAAATTCATGCGAAGTTTGACGAAGTTTACCCTGAAGCTATCGCTATGATTGATGAATGTATTTACAAGCTACAAAAGTACGTTGTTCGTCGTTGGTTACTTGACGATGGCAAGCGTGTTGACGGACGTAAGCTAGACGAAATTAGACCTCTTGCTGCAGAAGTTGGACTTCTTCCAAGAGTACACGGCTCCGGTATGTTTACAAGAGGACAGACTCAAGTTTTGACAATTGCTACTCTTGGCCCAGTAAGTGACGCACAGAAGATTGACGGAATTGATGATGAAACTGTTAAGAGATATATGCATCACTATAACTTCCCATCATATTCTGTTGGTGAAACAAGACCTAGCAGAGGTCCTGGACGTCGTGAAATCGGTCATGGCGCACTTGCTGAAAGAGCGCTTCTTCCTGTAATTCCTAGTGTTGAGGAATTCCCATATTCGTATAGACTCGTTTCTGAAGTTCTTTCTTCTAACGGCTCTACTTCACAGGGTTCTATTTGTGGTTCAACACTTGCTCTTATGGATGCTGGCGTTCCAATCAAAGCGCCTGTTGCAGGTATTTCATGTGGACTTATCACTGAAGGCGATCGTTGGATGACAATGGTTGACATTCAAGGTCTAGAAGACTTCTTTGGAGATATGGACTTTAAGGTTGGCGGCACTAAGAATGGTATTACTGCTATTCAAGTTGATATTAAGGTTGATGGTCTTACACCTGAAATCATTAAGGAAGCTTTTGAGAAGACAAGAATTGCTCGTATGTATATCCTTGATGAAATCATGCTAAAGGCAATGCCTACACCTAGAGAAACTGTAAACAAGTACGCTCCAAAAATGCTTCAAACTAAGGTGCCAGTAGATAAGATTAGAGAAGTTATTGGAAGCGGCGGAAAAGTTATTCAAAAGATTTCTGCTGATTGTGAAGTTAAGATTGACATTAGCGACGATGGAAGTGTATTTATTTCCGGAATTGACATGGATAAGACACAGAAGGCTCTTCAGATTATTCACACAATTGCTAACGATCCTGAAGTTGGCGCAATATACAAGGGTAAAGTAGTTCGCATTATGAACTTCGGTGCATTTGTTGAAATTGCTCCTGGCAAGGATGGTCTTGTTCATATTTCTAAGCTTGAAAACCAGAGAGTAGAAAAGGTTGAGGATGTTGTTTCCATCGGCGACGAAATTGTTGTCAAGGTTATGGAAATTGACCCGCAGGGAAGAATTAATCTTTCTAGAAAAGATGCTCTTGCTGATATTGAAGCAAAGAAGAACGAAAACAAGTAAAATTAAAGGGTTCAGTCTTAGGCTTTAGGACTGAACCTTTTTTCATACTCTTTCATATTATAAAGAAAAAGCATATGAAAGGGGAGCTAATTTTGGAAAAGAGTACAGCTATCGCAATAATCTTATGTGCAAGTGTTTTTATCATTATTGAAGTTATAAAGATGTTTGCTAAGAGTATCATTAGTTCAAAACAGAAGTGCAATATTATCACCCTAATTCCCGTTCCATCAAATGCAGATGATATTGAAATGATAGCAAGAAAAATTAGCCTCGGAGAATACTGTTCGGAGTATTCTTCTGACAGGATTGTTTTTGTTGATTTGGGGGCAAGTAGCGACACAATCGACGTTTGCAAAAGAATTTGTAAAGATAAAGGTTTTGAATTGAAAAAACCTGATGATTTGCCTGCGATATTTAAGAAATCTGTTTGCAAAAGTAGATAAAAAGTTATATAATACTTATATATGCATATGATTTTTTTCGGAGGAGCTATGAACAACGAAGTTGACTACATAAAAATTGAGGGTTCGGTTGATAGGGTTATGTTCAAGAATTTGGATAACGGATATATCGTTCTTGACCTTGACACGGGTGATGAACTTGTCACCGTTGTTGGTGAGCTTGGCAATATAGATGAGGGAGAAGATCTTGTCGTTACGGGTGAATACATCAATCATAAGAAATATGGCGAGCAGTTTAAGGCTATCATGTACGAGCGCAAACTGCCCGCTACTTCTCATGCGATTAGGAAATATCTATCTTCAGGGGTTATTAAAGGAATAGGACATACCCTTGCCAAACGAATAGTTGACCTTTTCGGAGATGAAACCCTTGAAATAATGGAGAATAATCCAACTGAACTTTTAAGAGTGAAAGGGATTTCTCCGAAGAAGCTGGATGAAATATCTCAAGAGTTTAAGCGTATTTTTGGGATAAGAACACTTATGATTTTTCTTTCAAAATATAATCTTTCTCCTGCCGTTGCCGTTAAGTATTGGCAGAGGTGGGGGCAATTTAGTGTTGATGTAATCAGCGACAACCCATATACGCTTTGTGATTTTGGGATAGATGTACCATTTTCAAAAGCTGAAGAAATCTCCTTTGGAATGGGGCTGCCATACGATAATATTAATAGAGTACGTGCAGGAATTGCTTATGTGTTAGTTCAAAATTCTTACAATGGACATACTTGCCTTCCTCTTGATAGGCTAAAATACATGACTTGCAAAGCGATTAAGATTGAGGAGGAGTTGTTCGATAGCACTCTTGCTTTTGAATTAGAAGAAGAGAATTTAAATGAATATATAAAAAACGGTAGAAGATTTATATATCTTCATGATTTTTATGTTGCTGAAAGTTATGTCACAAAGCGGTTATCGGTTATTTCAGATTTTTTCAAGGATAACTGTATGAATTATGATAATGTTATTGATATGGAAGAAGATCGCACAGGAATTAAATACAAGGGGAAGCAACGTGATGCCATTTCTCTTGCCCTTTCACAAGGATTTATGATTTTAACTGGTGGACCGGGAACAGGTAAAACTACAACACTAAACGCTATTATTTCTCTTTATGAACAGCAAGGTCTAAATGTTATGATAGCTGCACCAACGGGACGTGCTGCCAAAAGAATTTCTGA
>JAXGPS010000049.1:0-1676 GCA_040766825.1 Oscillospiraceae bacterium | reverse complement strand
ACGGACTTTATTCTTTGTGAAAAATTACATAAGATTTGCATTTGAATTTGGAGATATTTTATATAATTCAAAAAAATATTTACTTATATATCGTATATACCTTGACAGGCGAGGTATATACGATATATACTATAGCTACAATAATGTTGCATTCAAACAACTGTAATAGACAAAGCTTGAAAATAAAATCTTAAAGCTAGAAAGGATGGTCATAAAATGTCAATCACCTCCGACCTTATACGAGGACATACAGAAACAATTATTCTCGCCAGTTTAATGCACGGCGACAGCTACGGCTATCAGATTAACAAGGAAATCCTCAGAAAAACCGATAATCAGTTTGAGCTAAAGGAAGCAACGCTATACTCTGCATTCAGGCGGCTTGAGCAAGCGAACCTAATTCTCTCATACTGGGGTAACGAGAACGTCGGTGCACGCAGACGATATTATGCAATTACTGACGCTGGCAAAAAAGCCTATATGCAAAACCTCAAGGAATGGGAAGAAACTAAAAATATAATCAACAGCTTAATCATCTTAGATTAACAAAGGGGGAATAATTATGAACACAGAAATCAGAAATCATGTTGAACAGCTATTTGAAATCACACCAACTAAAAGTGATGTTTCCGAATTAAAAGAGGAACTTATTAATAATTTAGAATCCCGATACAACGACCTTGTTGCATCAGGAATGTCTGAAGCAGCAGCATACAAGGCCACTATCGACAGCATCGGCGATATCAAGGAGCTTGTAGGATACAGCGACGAGGAAAAAGAAACTTTAGAAAACGATGTAAAAAATGATGCCGTTTTCAAAACCATCTGCACTGCTCTATACTTTTTTGCAGGAATTGTTTTCTTGGGCATTGGCATTACTTCGGAAAACCTACCAAACTCCGATATGATAACAGCAATTGGTTTTGTAGTGGCGCTTATAATCGCAATGGTTCCAACCTGCATGATAGTTTACAGGCATACTCTTAAAGCCAAAAATCACACCGTGGCTAATGGATTTAAGGAATGGAACGACGACAACAAGTCGGGCGATACAGTGGTTGAGGAATTCACTGAATGGAACGTCAAAAACAAGCGTGAATCTGCTATTCTTTCCGCAGTTCAAACCTTACTTTGGCTGGTAGTTGTAACCGTTTATCTCGCCATTAGCTTCTTCACAATGAAGTGGCACATTACATGGCTTATTTTCCTTATCGGCGTTATAATCGACTGTTGCATAGTGCTTGGATTTGAAACAAGCAAACGCAGCAGATGTCCAAATGGCAGCTTCGGATATAACAAGGCACAGAAAGCTATTAAGGGAAACATTTCAGCAATCATTTGGGTTCTCGCTGTAATTGTGTACTTCCTCGTAAGCTTTTCTACCATGGCGTGGTACATTACATGGATGGTTTTCATCATCGCTGCCTGCGTCCAATCAATATCCAACCTAATACTAACTTTAAGCTCAAAATAAGAAAGGAAATACCATGAACAGCAGAAAAACTAACAATACAGGAGTGATTGTAATGATAGTCATTATGTCTATCGTTGCCCTGTTTCTCTGTGCTATTCTAGTAGGCTCATTGACGGGAAAGTTCACTGTATTCAGCGAAAGCTTTTCAATGACATTTGAAAACCCGCTTCAAAATCAAACGGATATTGTAGGTACAGATATT
>JAXGPS010000048.1:0-1857 GCA_040766825.1 Oscillospiraceae bacterium | reverse complement strand
GAAAAGTGTAAGCATATCAGTTAATGTTTGGGTAGGGTGGAGATGTCCTCCATCACCAGCATTAATTACAGGGCAATCTGCCGAAAGGGCAGCTGCTTTAGCTGATCCCTCCAATGGGTGACGAATTACAAGAATATCAGAGTAACTGCTGACTATTTTTGTAGTGTCTTTCAAAGTTTCTCCTTTAGCAACAGAAGATGTTGCAGGGTTGTCAAAGCCAATAATGCCACCGCCAAGACGTAGCATTGCTGTTTGAAATGACATTTGCGTTCTTGTAGATGGCTCGTAGAATAATGTTGCCATTATCTTGCCATCACAAACTTTAGAGTATTTTGTCGGATTGTTTTTTATATCATGCCCTAAAAGAATTATTTTGTTCCATAGTGATACAGAGTAATCGCTCAGGTCAATTAGATGCTGCGGTTTTGGGTTCATATATAATTGCTCCTGTCATTAATTTAATCTTATATATTTTATCAGTTTTTTAAGGAAAAATCAAGAGTTTGACGGATATTTCTCGAAACCTGTCAAAAATAAAGAATAATCAAGTTTTAATTTATCTTTTTTCAAAAATGGCTTTACATAATGAGGTTTTTATAGTAAAATATAATAGATTAATTGCGAAATATTGTATTAGAGCTACATCGGTTTAAGATGGGAATGGAGATGCTATGGAATTAAAATACAAAAGGGTTTTGCTTAAGTTAAGCGGGGAGGCTCTTGCAGGGGACAAAAAGATTGGCCTTGACTATGGCGTAATCACCGAAATATGCAAAAGTATTAAAAAATGCTCTGATTTAGGGGTTCAAATTGCAGTCGTAGTTGGCGGAGGAAACTTCTGGAGAGGTCGTTCAAGCGGCGGAATGGATAGGACAAGAGCAGACCACATTGGTATGCTTGCTACTACAATGAACGCTCTTGCAGTGGCAGATGCTCTTGAGGCTTTAGGAGTTAACGTGCGTGTTCAAACAGCTATTGCAATGCAACAAGTTGCAGAGCCTTATATTCGCAACAAAGCTGTAAGACATCTTGAAAAAGGCAGAGTTGTTATTTTTGGTTGTGGAACAGGAAATCCATTTTTCTCAACTGATACAGCATCTTCTTTAAGAGCTGCTGAAATTGAGGCTGATATTTTCCTAAAAGCAACTATGGTTGACGGCGTTTATGACAAAGACCCTAATAAGTATGATGATGCAGTTAAGTATGACGAACTTAGCTTCAATGATATTTTAGTTAACAGTCTTGCGGTTATGGATTCTACTGCTGCTTCTATGTGTAAGGATAATGATATTCCAATTTTGGTATTTGACCTAAACAGACCAGACAACATCTATGATGCTTGTCGTGGCGAGAAAATTGGAACATTAGTTTATAACAAATAATTTTATTGCTGAAAGGTGAAATTACTATGAAAGAACAAATGAATTTAGCTAAAGAAAAAATGGAAAAATCCATTAACAGCCTTAAAAATGAATTTACAACAATAAGAGCAGGACGTGCAAATCCAGCTGTTTTGAATAAGGTTACAGTTGATTATTACGGAGTTCCTACTGCTATTAATCAGATGGCAGCAGTTTCTGTTTCTGATGCAAGAATACTTGTTATTCAGCCATGGGATATGTCAGCGTTGACACTAATTGAAAAGGCAATTTACGCATCTGATATAGGAATTACTCCTTCAAATGACGGTAAAGTACTTCGCCTTGCATTCCCACAACTTACAGAGGACAGACGTAAAGAGCTTACAAAGCAAATCAAGAAGTATGGTGAAGAATGTAAGGTAACAATTCGTTCTATCCGCCGTGATACTCTTGAGAAATTCAAGAAGATGAAGAAAGATTCTGAAATTTCCGAAGA
>JAXGPS010000047.1:0-2133 GCA_040766825.1 Oscillospiraceae bacterium | reverse complement strand
TTGTAACACATCATTGACAAACCTACATTTTTTCTATTTTTTTGTGAATAATATTTATATACGTATTCCGTGCTAATTGTCACTTTGGTATAATAATAGGCGTAAAAAAGATATAATCATGTAACTTTACATAAAAAAAATATCTTGCAATAACTGCTCGTCTATGCTATAATATATTGTAATTGGAAAAACTATATGATTTTATGGATAACTAACATGGAGGTATAGATATGTCAGTACTTGAAATCGTCAGTGGAGTTCTTCTTCTGCTTGCGTGTGTTTGTATAGTAATTGTTTGCCTGCTTCAGGAAACAAAACAGCAAAATATGTCTGCTATTACAGGCGGTTCTGAGAGCGACTCTTTCTACGGAAAGAATGGTGGTCGTACTCGTGAAGCTAAGCTTGCTAGATTTACTAAAATTTCTGCATTTGCTTTATTTGTTATTACTATAGTAGTTAACATACTTGCTGCAATTAGCTAAGTAAGAACTAAAACTCCTGTGTTTTTTTCACGGGAGTTTTTTATTTTAAAAAAGACATAATAGTATTAAAATAATGTTAAACATCATTTTAATAACCGACAATTTTAATGTTAAATGGAGGACAACTTCTCTTTGAAGTAACAAAAATATGACAGATAAAACAAAAAATAAAATAATGCTGTTCCTTACTAAAAGCGGTAAGTCCGAACTAAGCTACAAGCAACTTGTTTCACGGTGCGTGAAGAAAAATACGGAAAAACGAAGTTTTGACAAAGCTTTAGACCAGCTTGTAGCTGATGGTCAAATTATTAGGAGAAAGCACGGATTTGTAACTGCGGCATCCCTCGGAGTTTTTTCGGGAACGGTTGCTCGAATAAATAAGACTTTCGGCTTTATAAAAAGGGCTGATGAAACAGAAGTTTTTATCCCCGGCAAGTATCTTTTAGGCGCTTTGCCCGGTGATGAAGTTCTCGCAAGACTTATCCCATCAAGAACGGGGGCGCCTGAGGGCGAAATTGTAAAAATATTACAAGAGAAAAATGCACAGTTCACCGGAATGATTGTGTCGGAGAACGGCAGGGATTTTATTCTTCCTGATGCTCTAACCAAAAATCCGATAATGATTTTAAAGGGTAGCTGCAAATATCAGATTGGTGATAAAGTCCTAGCTGAAATCGCTACTCGTGGCAATTGTCATTTTGATCATAAAGCAAGAATTCTTTCCTCTTTTGGAAGTGCAGGGAAAGCTTCAGCTTGTGCTAAATCAGTCCTTGAACTTAACGGAATTGCAACTGAATTTCCATTTGAAGTTCTTGACGAAGCAAGACGCATTGGCTCTATGAAAATATCTAAGGAAGAAATCTCAAAAAGAATAGACTTAAGGGATACTTGCATTTTCACTATTGACGGTGCCGATACAAAGGATATTGACGATGCTGTTTCTATTGAAAGGCTTGAAAACAGCTGGCTGCTCGGAGTTCATATTGCTGACGTTTCTCATTATGTAAAGCCGCACTCCCCTGTTGACGAGGAAGCTTTTGAGAGAGGCACAAGCGTTTACTACGCAAACAAGGTTATCCCTATGCTGCCTAAAGAGCTTTCAAACGGTATTTGTTCGCTAAATCCTAATGAGGATAGGCTTGCATTCTCGGCGATTATGCAGCTTGATTTAGACGGCAAGCTTTTAAAATATGAGTTCAAAAAGACAGTTATTTGCTCAAAAGTAAAGGGCGTTTATTCCGAAATCAACAGTATTCTAGCAGGAAATGAACCTAATGAAATAACAGCAAAATATGCAGATGTACGTGAAAAGTTATTCTTTATGAAAGAGCTTGCTGGGATACTGACTGCAAATAAAATACGCCGTGGCGCACCTCAAATCGAAACGGCAGAAAGCAAGCTGATTATTGATGAGAACGAAACTTGCGTTGATGTTATTCCTCGTGAACGTGGGGAAAGTGAGCTGTTTATAGAAGAATTTATGCTAATGGCAAATGAGGCTGCTGCAAAATTTTCTAGGGAATTTGATATTCCTTTTGTATACAGAATACACGAAGACCCTTCACCGGAAAAAACGCAAATTCTAAAGAATGTGCTTTCACGTTTTAATATTGTGCCGCCTGAATTTAAGAGCATCAAGCCAACTCATATG
>JAXGPS010000046.1:0-3268 GCA_040766825.1 Oscillospiraceae bacterium | reverse complement strand
AGGTACAGAAAATACTGTTGATGAACTTCTCAAAGAAAAAATTCTTGTAATCGGTGAAAACCTTAAAATTCGTCGTTTTGAAAGATTTACAGGTATTCTAGTTCCTTACGTACACGGCGGCGGTAAAATCGGCGTTATGGTTAAAATGGAATCAGACATTGCTGCTGACAATGCAGACCTTCTCGCTTGCGGTAAGGACGTTGCACTTCAGATCGCAGCTATGAGCCCAAGCTATCTTGAAGAGTCTGAAGTTCCTGCTTCAGTTCTTGAAGAAGAAAAGCAAATTCTTCTTGCTCAGATGGCAGAAGATCCTAAGATGGCATCTAAGCCTGAACAGGTTCGCAACAAGATTGTTGAAGGTAAGATTTCTAAGTACTACTCTGAAAACTGCCTACTAGACCAGACTTTTGTTAAGGATGGCGATCTAACAGTTGGAAAGTACGTAGAAAAGGTTGCTAAGGAACTTGGCGGATCTATTAAGATTGTTAAGTACGTTCGTTTCGAAAAGGGCGAAGGACTTGCTAAGAGAGTTGACGACTTCGCTGCTGAAGTTGCTAACATGGTTAAGTAATTTAACACAAATATTAAAAGGTGTGGTTTGCTAAAAACCACACCTTTCTTGTTTTTAGCAAAAAAGTGAATATTGGGTTGATATTTATCCAAAAATTCTATCTAATTATATAGGTATGTTATTTTTGCTTGGAGGTTTTTTGTATGACAAAAGCTGATCTTTTTTTCAAGGATATTAAAAATAAAAGAGTAGTATTTATTGGGCTTGGAGTTAGTCATAATGATTTAATTAAGCTTTTCATTAAAAAAGGTATAGATGTTACAGTTTGCGACAGAAAAAGTGCGGATAAGCTCGGAAAGATTTATAACGAGCTTTTGGAACTCGGTGTTAAGTTTGAACTTGGTGAGAACTATCTTGATAAGATTTTCGGCGCAGACATTGTTTTCCGTGCGCCGGGAATGTATTTCAACAATCCTATTTTGCAAAAAGCAAAGGAAAAGGGAATTGTTATTACCTCAGAAATGGAGGTTTTCTTCGACCTTTGCCCATGTAAGATTTACGGAATTACTGGAACAGAGGGTAAAACTACAACAACCTCAATAATCTCCGAAATGCTTGAGAGAAGCGGCAAAACAGTTCACAAGGGCGGAAATATCGGAAGAGCATTGCCGCCAATTATCGAAGAAATTTCCGAGGACGACGTTGCGATTGTAGAGCTTTCGGAGCTTTCAGCTTATAAGCATGAGGCGTTCGCCTGATGTTGCAGCAATCACTAATATTTACCCCGACCATCTTAATGTTCATGCCTCAATGGAGGAATACGTAAATGCGAAGAAAATCTAATTGCGCACCAAAACGCTTTTTCAAGAACAGTCTTAAACCTGATAATGAAAAGGTTAATAGTTTTTCAGAAGAGGTTAGAGGCGATTTATATAAATTCTCAACCAAGGCTGTTGTTGAGAGGGGTGCATACCTTGATAGTGAAGGCTGCTTTGTTTTAAGGACGAGGGAGTAAATGAGAAAATCGTCCATAAAGATGATATAAAAATCCCCGGAATGTACAACGTTGAGATTATTTAACAGCAATTGCCGTTGTTTATGGCGAGGCAACAAACCAATCAATCGTGAGCGACTGCAAAGAATTTTGGCGGCGTTGAGCATAGAATTGAATTAGTCCGTGAAGTGAACGGCGTGAAGTATTATAACGACAGCATTGCAACAAGTCCGGTATGCGTAATTGCAGGACTTAATGCGTTTGAAAAAAGACTGATTGTCATTGCTGGCGGTTCGGATAAAAACCTTGATTACAGCACACTTGCAGAGCCGATTAATAAGCGAGTTAAGACCTTGATTTTACTTGGTGAAACAGCAGAAAAAATCGAAGCAGCTATAAAAGCCTATAAAGATTATGATGAAAACAACTGTAAAATAATTCGAGTAGCATCTATGGAGGAGGCAGTTTTAACAGCAAAAAGCGTTGCAGAAAGCGGCGATATTGTAACCCTCTCTCCGGCGAGTGCATCGTTTGATATGTATTCAAATTTCGAGGAAAGAGGCAGGCATTTCAAGGAACTTGTAAACTCACTTTGAGCGGATAAATTGAAAGGAGTATGCTGTAAAGCATAAGCAATATGAATATAAAAGATACACTTTTAGCACTTACGAGCGTTGACGGCGTTTCCGGTGCTGAAGAAAAGGCAACGGAAGTAGCAAGCCGATACTTAACACAGTACTGCGACACAGTTAAGGTGAAAAACGGCAATGTAATAGGAAAACTTGGAGATTTTTCTAAGGGTAAGCACATTCTTTTAGATGCGCATATAGACCAAATCGGCTTTATTGTAACATATATCACAGATGATGGATTTTTAAAGATTAGCAACATCGGTGGGATTGATCGCCGTCTGCTTCTTGCGCAAGAAGTTATAGTCTACGGCAAAGAGGTACTAAAAGGCGTTATTGTTTCTACCCCTCCGCACCTTGAAACAGACGGTGCAAAAATTCCTGAAATCACAGATATTTGCATTGATATAGGAATGAGTAAGCAGAGTGCTGAAAGGGTAGTTTCACTTGGCGACAGAGTAGCGTTCGGTACACAATTTTCCGAGCTTTTAGGCGATAGAGTTACAGCGAAATCCCTTGACGATAGGGCAGGAGTAGCGACAATTCTTTACGCTTTAGAGTGCCTAAAAAATGACGCTATTAATTGTGAAATTACAGTGCTTTTCTCTACCCAAGAGGAAGTAGGCGAGAGGGGCGCTAAAATTAGTGCGTTTGATATTGATGCAGACACATCAATTGTAGTTGACGTTTCTTTCGGATATACAGAGGGTAGCGTTGAATACAAGTGCGGCAAGCTTGGAAAAGGCCCGATGATTGGCTACTCTCCAGCACTTGACCACAAAATGTCAAGGGAACTTACAGCTATTGCAAAGGAATGCGAGATACCATATCAGCTTGAAATCATGGGAAGTGACGATACAGGCACAAACGCCGACGTTATAAGCTCAACAAGATGCGGAGTGGTTACCGGCATGATTTCAATCCCGCTAAAATATATGCATACACCTGTTGAGGTGATTAGCCTTTCTGACATTGAAAATTCAGGGAAATTAATTGCCGAATATGTTAGGAGGTATATGTAATGTTTGAAAGATTAGAAAAAATCTGCTCACTTTCTGGACCATCGGGCAATGAAAGGGAAATAAGAGAATATATCATTTCTGAAATTGCAGACTTTTGTGAGTATGAGGTTGA
>JAXGPS010000045.1:0-3274 GCA_040766825.1 Oscillospiraceae bacterium | reverse complement strand
CAAAGATGGTTATGCACAACCACTACTATGCACTTGCGCATATATTCACCGGAAAGCATTGGCACAACCTAAATAAAGATAGCTTCCACCTTACTATTTCCGATACTGGCTGGGGAAAATGTATGTGGGGTAAAATGTACGGACAGTTTACTTGTGCTGCTAAGATTATGGTTTATGACTTTGATAGATTTGATCCAAGCGATATGCTCAAGGTTATTTCCGAAAACAAAATCACTTCACTTTGCTGCCCGCCAACGATGTTTAGATTTTTTATTAAAGAGGGAATTGAGAATTACGATTTATCCAGCTTAAAATACACAACAATCGCAGGCGAGGCGCTTAACCCTGAAGTATTTAACCGTTTCCACGAGTATACAGGGCTTAAGCTTATGGAAGGCTTTGGACAAACTGAAACTGTTGTTATTATTGCAAATATTCCGGGAATGGAGCCAAAACCAGGTTCTATGGGTAAGCCTATACCACTTTACGATGTCGACATTGTTAACGAGAACGGCGAATCCGTTCCAGTCGGTGAGGTCGGCGAGATTGTTATTCGTACAAAAGGCAATTCTCAAGAAGGTATGTTTGTTTGCTACTACAACAATCCAGAAGAAACAAATGCTTCTTGGCACGATGGACTATATCATACAGGCGACACTGCTTGGAAAGATGAAGATGGTTACTATTGGTATGTAGGACGTACTGATGACCTTATTAAGTCTTCGGGATATAGAATTGGTCCATTTGAAATTGAAAGTGTTCTTATGGAACATCCATCTGTGCTTGAATGTGCAGTAACAGGCGTTCCTGACCCAATAAGAGGACAAGTTGTTAAGGCTAATATTGTTCTAACAAAGGAATATAAGGGCAAGGGTGATGAAGCGCTTATCAAGGAACTTCAAAACCACGTAAAAACTGTTACAGCGCCATATAAATATCCTAGAATTATTGAATTTATTGATGAATTACCAAAGACTATTAGCGGTAAAATCAGACGTGTTCAATTGCGTAACGAAAACAAATAAAAACAAAAGCTTATGGGCTTTACTAAAAAACACCGAACTTCTATATAAAAGTGAAGTAGTAAAATGATGGTAGACACAAAAAAGTGTCTGCCATCATTTTTTGTGGTATAATAGAGAAAAGGAGAGTGAAAGCAATGGGAAGACCAAAAGGCGGAAAGAATAATAGTCATAGCAAAGAGGAAAAGTTGGCACTGGTAAAACGAAATCTAAACGGAGAAAGCCTTCATAGTATTGAGCGTGAAACAGGAATTTACCATTCACAAATTCACAAATGGACAAAACAGTATCTTGATGGTGGTGAGCAAGCACTTGAAAACAAGCGCAAACCAGGTAATCCATTATCAAAGTACACCAGAAAAAAAGAACTCACCCCAATGGAACAACTTGAATACAAGGTTGCTATGCTTGAGCGTGAGTTATTGAAGAAAAACGGAGAAATAGTACGATTAAAAAAATCAATAGAACTGGAAAGGGGCGATGCCAGAAGAAAGTAATTCAACAAATCTATGCATACATTGAACAAGAAAGTGGAAATCATTCAATACAGGAATTATGCGATGTATACGAGGTTTCAAGGGCAGGCTACTACAAGTGGCTGAAACGAAAAGGAACAATCAACAGATATGAGAAAGAGCAGCAGGAACTTGATTATTTCGTTATGGATATTCATTCGCATTACCCATCACAAGGCTATCGTACAATAGCTGATACTCTGCTTAATACATATGGGTGGAAGGTGTCTGATCTTTCTGTATGGAAGTCTATGAAAAGATTAAACATCACAGGATATGTGAGAAAGTCAGCAAATCCTGTTGTTCCCGGTGCTGAACACAACAGATATGCGAACATATTAAACCGACAGTTTTATGCAGACAAGCCAATGCAGAAAGTTGTGACAGATGTGACATACATCAAGCATAGAAACAAGTGGTACTATCTTGCTTGTTACATCGACCTGTTTAACAGAGAAATATTGGACTATGAGTTGGGCGATACATTTGATAACTTTCTTGTTATGAAACCGGCAAAAAGAATCCTTGAAAAAGCAAAGAGTACCGACACCCAACTCCTTTTCCACAGCGACCAGGGCGTACAGTACTCATCAGCAGGTTATTGTAACCTGCTAAAATCATACAACGTTATTCAGAGTATGTCAAGAGCGGGAACGCCAAGAGACAATGCTGTTATCGAGTCTTTCTTTGGAAGATTCAAAGATGTTCTTCGTTGTCACTATCAGTATTGGAATTGTGACGACATTCATAAAGTTGTTGATCAAGCTATTTATTACTTTAATTACATCAAGCCTGTAAGGAGCTTAAACAAAAAACCACCAGTTCAATACAGAATTGAACTGGCAGCTTAATCTTTTTTGTGTCTATTAACTATTGACTACTTCACTTTACGAGCGTCTTTTTTGATCTTACTAGATGTCGATGTTATTGCATCCTATTCTTCCCCTGAGTTGATAAAGCTCTTCATAGGTATACATCTTTATCTCCGATTCGGCGATAGGTTGCTTGCTCCAAAGAGCATACAATACGGCTTCACCGTCGCTTGACATTTCAAACGCAAAGTGTTCTCTAAAGTCGGATCCTAAAAGATTGGATAAGTCACATTGCCAAGATGAACCAACTTCAACAGCTGTTGCAGAATTTTGAACGCCAAGATACTTCTTTCCACCTTCGCACGACTGTCCACCACTTGTGATCCTGTCGTGCTGGAATGTTTGAACTGCAATTCTTATCGTCCTCGCATTTGCACTTGCTTGAGTAATTCTTGACTCAATAACATACTGCGATAGCGTTGGAATAAGAATAGCTGCCAAAATCCCGATGATTGCAATAACTACGATAAGCTCAATCAAGGTAAACCCTTTAACTGCTTTTCGTTCCATATGCAATTCTCCTATAATAATTTGTAGCTTTATTATACAATATTTATATTCGATACATATGTATTTTTTATTTATAAAATATAGAATTTTGCAAAATTTTGCCTAACCTGGCAATGTTCCCGTGCTAATCCAAGTAGTAATCATGACTAGCAAGTCAAATATTAAGAGTTTCATTATAGCACATCCCGATGGAATTACAAGAACTACTAGCACTCCAGCGCCTGCTACTGCGTAGTATACCTTCTCAACGATGTTTAAAATAACTCCGTTTATTGCAATTCTTTTCTTGCGTACTATAACAATTATTGTGCATAGAAGTATTAGTCCGAGAGTTGCGATACTTATTATAGCGCTC
>JAXGPS010000044.1:0-3958 GCA_040766825.1 Oscillospiraceae bacterium | reverse complement strand
CCCTCACCATGATAAGGGTCTTGTCCAAGTATTACTACTTTCACGTCCTCATAGGAAGTATATTTCAATGCATTGAATATATCGTACATATTAGGATATATTTTTTGTGTAGCGTATTCTTTTTTTAAAAATTCACGCAAATTTAAATAGTATTCCTTTTCAAATTCGCCGTGAAGAATTTCGTCCCATTTATTATTCAGCTTAACCATTATTGCCGTCCCTTCTTTTTTAGAGGATTGCTTAATAAATATAATATTAAACTCTAAAATTATAATTGTCAACTGGGAGGATTTGTGTTATACTTATATAAATTACTTTACTTTATTTTAATATAAAAGGAGAATTTAGGAGGTTTTTATGCGAAAATGGGTTAACGCTCTTGAACGCAAACTAGATAGATTTGCAATACCTAATCTTATGACGTTTATTGTTATGGGAATGTGCACGGTCTTTGTGGCTGATTTACTTTTCCCCGACTTTCAGATAGCTAGCAAGTGCGCATTTGATGTCGGCGCAGTTTTGAGGGGGGAACTTTGGAGAGTTCTTACTTTCATCTTCTATCCACCGAGTGCAAGCCCTTTGTGGATTGTATTTTCACTGCTGTTCTATTATTTATTAGGCAGCACTTTAGAGAGGGAATGGGGTACTTTTAAATTCAATCTCTATTATTTCATTGGCTGGATTGGTACTATTGCAGGCTGTTTGATAACTTACGCTTTCACTAATTTCGGGGTTGGCACAAACACTTACTTGAATATGTCGTTATTCTTTGCGTTTGCCGTGATTTTCCCTGATTATCAGTTTAGGATTTACTTCCTCATTCCGATTAAGGTTAAGTGGCTTGCTTTACTTGATGCAGTATTCTTTGTTTACAGTTTAATCGTTGGTGGCTGGATGGATAGGGCGGTTATTATCGTTGCTTTGCTTAACTTCTTGCTGTTCTTTGCTGGGGACTTCATCAACTTCATTAGGGAACAAATTAAGTATCAGAAAAACAGACGTGAATTTAAGAAAGTATCAAAACAATATCGTTGGTAAAAGGAATATATATTTTGTGTAAATTGTTTATTATAAACGATTAAATGCAAAACGTTTTACATCGTTTACACATTTTATACACAATCTTTACTCAAGTTATTGACAAAATTCGATATTCGTGTTATATTTTACTTATTGTTATAGGAATTTGATTTGATGGCCATTCGTTTCTGCTATGAAATGAATGGCCCCGTATTTTCCAAAGCGAAAAGCACCTTGATGTATTGCTCATCAAGGTGCTTTTTTGTGCTGTTCAATAAGGGGCTTCAGCCCCGTCATGGGGCAAACGACTGGGGACGATAGCCCCTTAGGGTTTCAGTGGTGGACCCGATCCACCACTGAAAGACTGATGTTCCCCGCCACCTTAGAGGTGGGGGACATCTTTGTCGTGGTTATATTGGTATTAAGCCGTTTGATCGAACTGGCTATTGTAAAGATTTGCGTAGAATCCGTTCAGACTCATAAGTTCATCGTGAGTGCCCTTTTCAACAATATCGCCGTCTTTCATACATAGTATGAGGTCGGCATTTTTTATTGTGGAAAGTCTGTGCGCAATGATGAAACTTGTGCGATTTTGCATGAGATTATCCATCGCCTTTTGAATGAGTATTTCTGTTCTTGTGTCAACGCTTGAGGTTGCCTCGTCAAGAATTAAAATCTTCGGATCGGAAAGTATCGCTCTTGCGATTGTGAGTAGCTGCTTTTGTCCTTGTGAAACATTGCTTGCTTCCTCGTTAAGTTCCATGTTGTATCCACCCGGTAGAGTTGTTACAAAGTGATGTACCTGCGCTGCCTTTGCTGCTGCGATTACTTCCTCATCTGTTGCGTCAAGTCTGCCGTAGCGAATGTTTTCCATGATACTGCCGTTGTAAAGCCATGTATCTTGAAGAACCATTCCGAAAGCCTCTCTAAGATCTGTCCTCTCAAAGTCACGTATATCGCAACCGTCAATGAGTATCGCTCCACTCTGCACGTCATAAAAACGCATTAAGAGTTTAACCATTGTGGTCTTTCCTGCTCCCGTAGGGCCAACGATTGCTACTTTTTGCCCTGCGCCAATGTTTGCGCTGAAATCGTTGATAATGGTCTTATCAGGGTTGTAGCCAAAATGAACGTGTGCAAACTGAACGCTACCGTCAAGACGGAGGTTTTCATCAGCAATAGGGAGCGTGTTGTCATGGTCAATTTTCATGATTGCGCTGCTCTCAGGTTCTTCATCTTCTGAAAGGAATTCAAATACTCTCTCAGATGCAGCAGCTGTCTGCTGAATTACGTTAGAAACATTTGCGAGCTGAGTTATAGGCTGTGTGAAGTTTCTCACGTACTGAATGAACGCTTGTATATTTCCGACTGTGATTGTACCTGCCGCAGCCATAGATGCTCCTAGCATACATATTAATACGTAACCAAGATTTCCTACAAACTGCATCATAGGCATCATAAGTCCGGAAATAAATTGTGACTTCCACGCTGAAACATAAAGCTTGTCGTTATACTTGTCAAACTCGGAAATAGACCTCTTCTCGCCGTTAAACGCTTTCATTACGATGTGTCCGCCGTACATTTCTTCAATGTGTCCGTTTACGTGTCCGAGATATTCCTGCTGATTTTTAAAGTGCCTTTGGGATTTTGAAACTACTAGCATAATTAAAACCAAAGATGCCGGTATCATAGCAAGCGCTACAAGTGTAAGCTTCCAGCTAATAGAAATCATCATTATCGTAACACCAATAAGTGATGTTGCAGATGTAATTATCTGTGTAATACTTTGGTTTAGCGATTGGCTCAATGTGTCAACGTCATTTGTCACTCTTGAAAGCACTTCACCATGTGAGGTTGTGTCAAAATACCCAAGCGGCATTCTGTTGATTTTTTTAGCAATATCATTTCGCAAGCTGTATGTTATTTTCATGGAAATTCCACTCATGATATAACCTTGCACATATGAGAAAATCGAGCTTAAAACATACAACACAACAAGCAAAATCATAATGTTTGCAATATAAGTGAAGTCAATTCCTGCCCCACCTGCGATTTTGCTCATTATTCCACGGAATAGCTCCGTTGTAACCTTAGCAAGTACTTTAGGCCCTACAATAGTGAAAATAGTTGACGCTATTGCAGCGATTATTACAATGATAATCTGCCATATATACTTCTTCATGTAGGCTATAAGTTTAGCAAGGCTGCCCTTGAAGTCCTTTGCCTTTTCAACTGATTGCATCATTGGAGGTCCATGTCGTCTACCTTGCGGTGCTCCGACTGGTCTTTTTTTCTCAGCCATTCAAATCGCCTCCAATCTCTTCTTTGGAAAGCTGGGATAGTGCTATTTCCTTATAAACATCACAAGTCTTTAAAAGCTCCTCGTGAGTGCCTTTTCCGACAATCTTGCCCTCGTCAAGCACTACGATTTGTTCTGCGTTCATTATTGTGCTTACACGTTGCGCAACGATTAACACGGTTGCGCCGTCGGTGTAGGTTTTTAGGGCTTTTCTAAGTGCTACGTCGGTCTTGAAGTCAAGCGCTGAAAAGCTATCGTCAAAGATGTAAATAGGTGACTTTTTAACAAGCGCTCTTGCAATTGAGAGCCTTTGTTTCTGCCCACCTGAAACGTTTGTACCGCCTTGTGCAATACTTGTTTGGTATGTTTCAGGCATTGAGTTAATAAACTCCGTTGCCTGCGCTGTTTCAGCTGCAGCAATTACCTGCTCATCTGTTGCGTCCTCTTTGCCGTACTTAATATTTGAAGAAATGTCCCCCGTAAAAAGCACTCCCTTTTGAGGAATGTAGCCGATATTTTCACGCAACTCATGGGTTGTAATATTACGTATATCAACGCCATCAATCGTAATGCTTCCCTCGCTAACATCGTAGAAACGTGGGATAAGATTAATGAGCGTAGATTTACCTGAACCTGTTG
>JAXGPS010000043.1:0-4428 GCA_040766825.1 Oscillospiraceae bacterium | reverse complement strand
CCCTTCTGCTGTCATGCCAGTGATTTCAATATCTACAATGTCATTCTTTTTCAGCATTTTATTCTCCGATACTAGATGTTTATTGCAATTTTAAAAACGCTTCTCACAACGTTTTATACGGTTTAAAGCATAAAACCTTAAAAGAATTAGCCTTTAAGATTTTCGCCACACTTAGAACAGAAAACTGCATCAGCTGGATTTTTACAATCGCAGCATGAGCATTTCTTGCTCTTAGGCGGAACTTTCACGTCTGCAATAGCAAGCTTTTCTCTTAAATCACCAATCTTTTCGATGATTTTTTCACACTGAGCGGACAAGTCTGCACCACTTGTTTGCGAGCGATAATAAAGTTTTCCTAACTTCTCATAGCACTCCTCAATTTCCGAGCGAATTTGCAATTTCTCAATATGCACCTTTGATGCGTCAATTCCATCTCCCACCTTTTCAGCAGCGTAATCGAAGCATTTCTTTGCACCTACAATAATTTCATCAAATGTTGACATAGACATAAATATTCCTCCTATTCAAAACAATCATAAATTTGATTTTTTCTTCGTTTCATTTCATCGAACTTGCGAATATATTCGTATGGGAATTTATAATTATAAATTCTCTGCTGATGTCCCTTTGTAACAATTTTGGTTGACGCTGCCGCACCAACTGCTAAAATTGTTTGAGTTTCCTCCATTATATAAATGTTGTAAAGACTCTCAAAGCCCGTTTTTGAGTATCCGATATTCTCAAGGTTTTCGATAGTATTCTTCTGGCGATACAGATAGTAAGGGGAATATCCATTTTCGCCAAGCTTATTGAAAGAATAGCTAACCATCTGCCCTACTGGATTTTGCATAACCCCTTGATTATCTTGATAAAGGCTTGCTGAACGTTTTAGTGAAAGGGTATGAACAGTTATATTTTCTGGCGCAAGTTCTGTGACTTTATTAATAGTGCTAATAAAACTTTCCACTGTATCCGTTGGAAGTCCGGCAATAAGGTCCATGTTAATACAGTTTAATCCGACTTTTCTTGCAAGTGAATAAGCAGAAATAACATCGCTGGCAGAATGCTTTCTTCCAATGGCATTAAGTACATCATCATTTAGAGTTTGCGGATTAATGCAAATTCTAGTTGCTCCGTTATCCTTAATTACTTTAAGCTTTTCCGAAGTAATCGTATCTGCACGGCCTGCTTCTACATTATATTCACGCAAATGAGAAAGGTCAAAGTTTTTTTGTATACACTTCATCAGCCTATCTAATTGAGCTGCCTCAAGTGAGGTTGGCGTTCCTCCGCCAAAATAAACTGTATCTAATGTCAATCCAAGATTTCTTGCAATTTCTGCTGTTAAGGCAAGCTCCTCACATATACATTCTAAATACTCCGGCATTAGCTTAATTGCACTATCCATTGAATGTGATACAAATGAACAATAGCTGCACCTCGTTGGGCAGAACGGGATTGATACGTAAAGGCTGAACTTCTTCTCGTTGTTCTCTATTAAGAATGGTTTTTGCACTTCTGCTGTTTTCCAAGCTAGATCGATTTTCTCATTTGAAACAAGAAATCTATTGCTAAAGCTAGAGTAGATTTCCTCTTTTGAAAAGCCCTCGTCAATCATGCGATGAACTCTTTTAACGGGACGTATCCCTGTAAGAACTCCCCATGACGGGTGAATTCCTGTAAGTTCCTTCATGCAAAGGAAAAGCAATTTGCAAAGTCCTAATTCGCACTCATGATTATAGTCCTTTGCGTCTAATGAAACTTTTGATGCAAGTCTTTTTGTTCTGTCGTTTAGTCTTGCAAAAACATAAAGATAGCTTGTGGTTTTGCACTTCTTTAATCGTATACAACAAAAATCTCCGTCACTATTAGTTTCTTCATAAGCAAACGAAAAATTCTCTGCCGGGAAGAAAAGCTTCATAATCGCTTCAACTTCGTATTTATAATCATTACCGCTAAATAAAATCGTCATATGGATTTTCCTGCATATACATATTTGTACGTTTCTCGGACGAAAGCTTAGTTTCTGGTCCGTGTCCTGACAAAATTGTATAGTCTTTTTCTAAATTAGCAAGCTTCTTAAGAGAATCTTGCATCTGTCTAATACTTGAAGTTGGGAAATCTGTTCGTCCGATTGAACCATTAAACAAAGTATCTCCCGAGAAAATAACACCGGCTCCTATATAGCAAGCGCTCCCTGAAGTATGTCCCGGTGTGTGCATAACTTCAAGAGAAACTTCGTCAAGCTCAATAGTATTGCCATCGGTAACAGCCGTTGCCTCTAGGATAGCTTTATACTCACCCTTGCCGTGCCACTCAAAAAGATTAGTTACAGTATCTGTAAGTTTTGGGTAGTCATTTTTTTTATGAATGATTACCTCTGCACCGGTTTCTCACGAAGTTCTTCACAAGCAAGAATGTGATCAAAATGTCCGTGAGTTAGCAAAATCTTCTTCAAAGTAAGACGATTATTTTCAAGCACTTTCAATAAAGCCTCTGCGCTGTCTGCCGGGTCAATAATAATCGCATTATTCTTAAAAGTTCCGATAATGTAGCAATTTGTAGAAAGCTCACGAGAGCCAAAGCGAATATATCTTCATAATAATCTCCATTCATATTTTGCTAGAAATTTGCCGATAAATATTACTTTCCTGTTCTATCAACAGAAATAATATCTTTGATTTTTTTAATTTTTGTAACTAATCCGTTAAGCTGCTCAATTCCACTTACAGAAACTGTCGCAATAATATTAGCATTACCGTTTTTAAGTCCCCTTGCAGAAATTTCATGCATAGGAATTCTTGACTCCGAAACAGTGCTTGCGACGTCTGCTACTAGAGCATCACGGTCATACGCAACAATATCTAAAGTTGCACGGAATGATGATGCCTTAACATTCGTCCAATGCACACCAATCCAACGCTCAAGTTCAATGCTGTGCTTAAGTGCAGACTGATAGTTAATGCAGTCCTTTTTATGAACAGAAACACCATGTCCTCGGGTGATAAATCCTATGATATTATCCCCCGGCAAAGGATTGCAGCACTGTGAAAACTTAATAAGGCAATTGTCAATACCCTCGACTATTACGCCCGATGTGTTTTTTGTATTCGACCTATCAATAAATTCAGTAATTGACGGTGTTGACGCTTTATCGCTGTATTGCTTTTGATACTTCTCTTTAAGTCGTTGTATAATTCTTGAAAGATGCACTCCACCATATCCAATAGCAGCATAGTAATCCTCAATCGTATCGCAACTATGTCGGTGCATATCATCAGCAAGGAATGTCGGCAAGTCCTCCTCTGGTATGTGCATGAAATTGCGTTTGAATTCCCTCTCAAGCTCTTCCTTACCAGATGCAACGTTCTCCTCACGGCGTTCTTTTTTGAACCAAGAACGAATTTTCGATCTTGCTTCGTTGGTCTTTACTATGTCAAGCCATGCTCTGCCCGGCCCGTGATTAGGGTCTTTTGAGGTAATAATCTCAACAATTTCGCCCGGCTGAATTTTATAATCAAGCGCAACTAGCTTCCCGTCAACCTTTGCACCCTGCATTTTGTTTCCCACCTGAGTGTGAATGGAATATGCAAAGTCAATAACAGTTGAGCCAATTGGCAAGGAAATCATATCTCCCTTTGGAGTGAATGCGAAAACATCTTCCGGAGCAAGGTCGTTCTTAATTGTACGAACAATTTCTTCAACGTCATCAGTTTCCTGCTGCGCTTCGATAACTTGACGAATCCATGCAAGCTTTTCGTCGTTTTTATCCCTGCCCTTAACGCCCTCTTTGTACTTCCAGTGTGCAGCAATTCCGTATTCAGCAGTATAGTGCATATCCCATGTTCTTATTTGAACTTCAAAAGGAATTGCCTCTCTGCCAAGAACGGTTGTGTGCAGCGACTGATACATATTTGGCTTCGGTGTGGAAATATAGTCCTTAAATCTGTTCGGAATAGGTCTGAACATATCGTGGATAATTCCAAGCACGGTATAGCATTCCTCAACAGTGGAAACGGTAATACGAACTGCGTATTTATCGTAAATTTCATCGATACTTTTTGCAGCGATATAAACCTTTTTATAGATACCGTAAACGGTTTTTACACGGCCGTCAATTTGTGGTGGTTCTTGAAATTTAACGTTTGCAAATCTTTCGTTAATGCGATTTTTTATTGAGTCGATGAACGCCTCACGTTCGCCCTTGCGAATTTCCATCATCTGCTCAACTTCGCTGTATGCATATGGATCTAAGATGTGGAATGAAATATCCTCAAGTTCTTCTTTAACCTTGCTAATCCCGAGTCTATGTGCAATAGGCGCATAGATGTTCATAGTTTCAAGCGCTGTACTGCGTTGCTTATGCAATGGACGGTGGTATAAAGTACGCATATTATGAAGTCTGTCGCAAAGCTTGATGATTATTAC
>JAXGPS010000042.1:0-4597 GCA_040766825.1 Oscillospiraceae bacterium | reverse complement strand
GCTGATAAATCTTTACCTGTTTGTTTGAGTTCAGCACGTCTACTGGTTAGCTCGTCCATTTTTGCTTTAACTCCACCCTGCCCTTGCATTGCAGTTTCCGCATCAAAATCATCACCACGAACAGTAAAAACCGTCGCATAAAACTCTCGTGGGTAATATACTTTATACCAACCAAGTTTAAAAGCAGCGATAACGTAAGCAGCAGCATGTGCCTTAGGGAACATATACTTAATTTTAAGACAGCTATCAATATACCACTGTGGTACATTATGGTCTAACATATTCTGCTTCATTTCATCTGTGAGAAGCTTAGGCGCTTTACCCTTACGAGTGATTTCCATAATCTTAAACGAAAGCTTAGGGTCAACTCCATGGTAAATAAGATAGGTCATAATACTGTCACGAGTACCAATAACCTCACTGATAGTACAAGTGTTATTTTTGATAAGTTCTTGAGCATTTCCAAGCCAAACATCTGTACCGTGAGAAAGTCCCGAAATTTGGAGTAAGTCGCTAAACTTCTTTGGTTGAGCATCTATGAGCATTTGGCGAACAAAGCTTGTCCCCATTTCTGGAAGACCTAGAGTGCCTGTTTCCACGCCGATTTCTTCAGCTGTAACACCTAAAGGTAAAGGTGAAGTGAACAACGCCATAACATTCTGATCACTTGTGTCAACATCTTTAGTCTTTACTCCGGTCATATCTTCAAGATGCTTATACAAGGTCGGTACGTCATGCCCAAGTTCATCAAGCTTCAAAATGGTATCGTGAAGCGAGTTAAAATCAAAGTGCGTAGTTATGACTTCTGATGAACTATCATCAGCTGGATGCTGAACAGGTGTAAAGTCATAAACTTCATATGTAGATGGAACAACAACCATTCCTCCCGGGTGCTGACCAGTAGTTTTTCTTACGCCAGTGCATCCGATAGAAAGGCGATTTTCCTCTGCTGAATGAACAATTTTGCCGCTCTCCTCAAGATAATGCTTAACATATCCAAAAGCAGTTTTTTCAGCAACGCTGGCAATTGTACCAGCTTTAAATACGTGATCTCTGCCGAACAATTCTTCGGTATATCTATGTGCACTGCTTTGATATTCGCCCGAAAAGTTCAAGTCAATATCTGGCGCTTTGTCCCCATCAAATCCGAGGAATGTTTCAAACGGAATATCATGTCCATCACGATGCATAGGTATATTGCAATTAGGACAAGCCTTTACAGGAAGGTCATAACCTGAACCCAATGAACCGTCTGTGATAAATTCACTATGTTTACATTTTCCACACACATAATGAGGCGAAGTGGATTTACTTCTGAAATTCCAGCCATTGATGCAACAAACGAGGGAACCTACCGAACCTCTTGAACCAACAAGATAACCGTTCTCTTCCAGAGTTTGCAACAAGCTTTTTTGGGCGATCATGTACAGAACTGCAAATCCATGCTTTATAATGGAGGTAAGTTCCCTATCTAGTCGCTTTGCAACTAAGTCTGGGAGAGGGTCTCCGTAAATAGATTTTGCACGTTCCATAGTAATTCTCTGCAAATCCTCATTTGAACCGGGAATTTCAGGTGTAAAAGTGCCTAATGGAATAGGTCTAATATGTTCAACCATGTCGGCAATAAGATTGGTGTTTTTAACAACAACCTCATAAGCCTTTTCCTCACCTAGATAGTCAAATTCTTTAAGCATTTCTTCCGTTGTTCTGAAATATAACGGTGGTTGTTGATCTGCATCTTTATATTTCATTCCGCACATAAGAATGTTTCTAAAAATAGCATCACCCGGATCCATAAAATGAACGTCACAAGTCGCAACAACAGGTATTCCTAATTCTTCGCCAAGTTTAACGATCATTCGATTGTTGTTCTTCAGCTGCTCGACATCTGCTACCATGCCTTTTCTAATCATAAATTCATTATTCATCAAAGGCTGAATTTCAAGGTAGTCATAGAAAGATGCAATTTGTTTTAATGTTTTCATAGGTCTTCGAGAAGCGATTGCGTCATAAAGTTCTCCCGCTTCGCAAGCACTTCCTATAATTAAACCAAATCCCTATGTTTCATCAATTCGGATTTCAAAACTCTTGGCTTTTTATAAAAGTGATCCAAAAAACCGTACGAAATAAGCTTATAAAGATTTTTAAGCCCAACATTATCTTTAGCTATAATTATTTGGTGATAACTGCGTAATTTAGAAATATCCAGAATTAACCAAGCATTCGTTGATTTCAGAATGTTTTTAATACCCTTTTGCTCAGAAAGACGTTTTAGAAGTATTATAAAAATTTTTTGAAAGTACATTTGCATCATCAGATGCACGATGATGATTGAACTCACCAAGTTTTAGGTGCTTTGCTACGGTATCAAGTTTATGCTTACTAAGCTCAGGTAGCATCAACCTGCATAACAACCGTATCAATTGATGTGAATATAAATTCAACACCACATCGCTCACAAGCAGCTAGAATAAAAAGGACGTATCAAACGGCGCATTATGCGCAACAAGAACAGGGTTTTCTCCGCAAAATTTCATGAACTCTTTTAATGCAACATCTTCAGTCGGAGCATCTTTAACCATATCATCGGTAATACCAGTAAAGTTTCACTATTTTTGAAGAAATGGGTCTACCTGGATTAACAAACATATTAAACGATGTCAACTACTTCGTTGTTTACTACTCTAACTGCGCCAATTTCAGTTATACGTTCTTCATTAGCACTAAGTCCAGTAGTTTCGAGGTCGAATACAATAAATTCGCTGTTAATGTCACGCATATCATGTTTGTCCACAGCAGCAACAGTATCATTCACAAAGTACGATTCACAGCCATATATAACTTTAAAGTTCTTATCTTTTTCTGATACTCTCACAAGCATTCATAGCTAATGGAAAGGCTTGCGCAACGCCATGGTCGGTTATCGCTATGGCTTTATGTCCCCATTCATAAGCACGATTTACAAGCACATCTGCTGGAGTAATTGCGTCCATAGCAGACATATTAGTATGCAAGTGAAGTTCTACACGTTTTTGAGATGCATTATCCTTCTTTTTCTTCTTTTGAACAAGCATAATGTTTCTAGGGCGAATATTTGTGTATCTCTGTCATATTTATCGTAAGATGCCTCACCTGAAAGAATAATGGTAACGCCTTTCTTTATATCTGCAAGCTCGTCCATCTTTTCTTTTTCTCGATTATTTTTAAGCAAATAGAACTAGTATAGTCCGTAACATATATTGAAACTATAACCTTCTTACCATCACGTGTTTCCTTATCGCTCCTGTCGAAAACATCTCCCCAAATAGTAACAAATCCACTATCTTGAGTCACATCAATAATACTTTGAGGCGCATCGGAAATCTTTTTGCCTCGTATAATTTTCGCATTCTCGGATAAGATAGGCAAATCTCTAAAATCTATTGTAACAACTTTAGGCTCGTTGTTCGGTATGTATGAATATTCTTTCTCAGGTTCTATCGGTGGAGGAGGGGCGTATTCAATCTTAGGCAACGCTGAAATAGCCTCTTGTTGCATTTTTTCATAAGCTTCTTCCTCGACATTAAGCTTACCAACAAAAGATACGTTTATATTTACAGAAAACTCATCGTAAATTAATTTCGATATTGCTAAATCTGTCTTATTTTTTGATAATATGCTATACCCACCATTAGCAAGGGAGATTGATAAATCCCCATTTTCGAGCTGAACTTCAGCGTTATTGAAGAAACCATTTACAGCAACTGCTTTCTTTTTTAGTTTTTCAACCAATGTTGGAAAATAATCAACCGTAAACTTATCTGGTGTATATTTGCAATCAAGCGAAATCTTCTCTACTCCAACAGCTTCGCTAATACTATTTTCAAATATAGCAATTTCTTCATATGACAAAACTTCCTCAAACGAAGCAACAACTGTGATATTAGTCATAGAAACAGTATGTAATATTTTTATAATATCTCCATGCCCTATCCTCTCCGATACGGCAGTTGCGTAGTCACTAAAGAATTCGCTTATTTTCATTATATATCATGCCTTTCTAAAGTCTGTTTTAACTTAGGTTATATATTTCATCCAAAAGAGCGTTTAGTATCTCGTCCTCCGATACTTTACGTACAACTACGCCCTTTTTAAAGAGCACAGCACAACCATCTCCGCCAGCGATCCCAACATCAGCTTCTTTTGCTTCACCGGGACCGTTCACAACGCACCCCATAACAGCAATCTTAATAGGTTTTCGTATATCCTTTACAGCATCTTCAACCTTTGAGGCAAGAGAAACTAAATCAATACGAGTTCTACCACAAGTAGGACAAGATATAACCTCTGCGCTCTCGTATTTATCAATAGCCTTGAGTATATCTTTAGCAGCTTGTATTTCCTTTTCAGGTTCAGCCGTGAGTGAAACTCTAATTGTATCACCAACGCCATCACTTAACAATGATCCAATTCCAATAGCGGATTTAATAATCCCCATTCGCTCTGTTCCCGCCTCAGTAACTCCTAAATGCAATGGATATTCACATTTATTAGCTAAAACTCTATATGCATCTATCATAGTTTTTACATTTGAGGATTTAATGGACACCACGATGTC
>JAXGPS010000041.1:0-5307 GCA_040766825.1 Oscillospiraceae bacterium | reverse complement strand
AAATCATACATAATTTTGCTGATAATCACCGTTCTAGCCGTATTTATAGTAAATCGCTTGCCGAGAAATTTCCACGCTAGAACAAACAACGGAATATTCATAACAAGCGTTGCCATTCCAATAGGCACTTGCCAGAGGTAGTTTATCATTATTGATATTCCTGACATTCCTCCCGGTGCGAGGTTTGCAGGCTCTGCAAAGCAATGTATCCCTACTGCAATTACTGATGTTCCTATAATATCCATAACCGTATTGACGAGGAATTTTTTCAGGGCAATTTTCATTCGGATTTCCTCCTAAATGCTGCTTATAGCAACATTTTCCCCGAAAATATTCCGAATATACAAAAAGAGCCGTTACTCAAAAGTAACAGCTCTATAGCTTTATTTATTGCCTAATCTCCCGAAAATTTTTGAGAAAAAGCGTGAAGTGTAGCCTGACAATAGATTAAATGTGTAGCTTATCTCTCTAAAACGGTAATCCAAAATCTCCATCAATCCGCAAACCTTGTCAACCATTACTATTACAAAAGTTTCCCTATACTTAGGAACTTCCCTTAACGTAAGCGGCCACATATGTTTTTGAATTATGTCGCTCTCAAGCGCTGTTAGTTCAAACCTCTCAGCAGCGTTCTCGTACGCTCTCTTAGCATGAGTGAAGCCGTGAAGCATTTCGCCTTTCTTAGGCTTATACATATGCCAATCATACAAGAAAAGGTCGTGTAAAAGCCCGGCTCTTGCGCCTGCTCTTGCATCAAGTTTTAGTTTTTTGCATACTCGGTAGTTATAGTATGAAACATTAATGCAATGTTGAAATGTCGATGTATCGCCATGCTGAATATACTCTCGCATCTGATTAACAGCGTCACTTTCTACAATGTCAGCAATCATAGAGTAATATTCAGTATCTTTATCTAAAGTAAGATTTATTTTTGAACCTATCGCTTTCATAAAATTCTCCTAATATAATCTATGTGGTTGCATCCACATTATATTATATGCCATTTATTTTTTATTTGCAATATACAAAACATAAATTTTATTAGTAAATTTTAGTATCAATTTAACAAACGTCAATAATTATCTTCCACACAAAGAATTTCACCGTCATTCATAATCACTCTTGGAACACGCTTGGAAACATTACATACAATTTCGTATCCGATAGTTCCTATCTGTTTTGCAAGGTCGTCTGCTGTAATTTTTTTATCACCGTCAGTTCCGATTACTGTGACAATATCCCCTGTTTTTACATCTATTCCTGTTGCGTCAACCATCATCTGATCCATGCAAACCCTGCCTAAAATCGGAGCTTTTTCTCCACTTATTAGAACATATCCCTTGTTCGAGAGAAGTCTAGGATAGCCGTCAGCGTAACCTATTGGTAGAGTGACAACCTTTGTTTCTCTGTCAGTCACTTTAGTTCGGCCGTAGCTTATTGATCTGCCTTCGGGAATGGTTTTCACCATAGAAACGACCGTTTTTATCTCCATAACCGGCTGTACCTTTATCGGTAGTTCTAAGTCTGAATTAGGGTAAAGTCCGTACATCACAATTCCGACTCTACATATGCTGTCCGTACTATTATCTGTATAGCTCGCCCCTGCACTGTTGCAGGAATGCAGAAAATCTATCTTTATTCCTAGCCCTTTGAGGTCTGTGTAAATGGACATTAGCTTTTCTTTTTGAAGTGCTGTGAATAGCCTATCTTCCTCGTCAACACTATCAGCAACCGACAAGTGCGTAAATATTCCCTCCACTGAAATTCCACTTAACTTTACAAGCTCCCCTATTTCAGCAACGCAGGTATCTGTATTGCTTGCATCAAGCCCTATTCTGCTCATACCTGTGTCAATCTTTATTTGAGTGCGCACCTTTCTATCCCCGGCAAACTTCGAAAGATCTCTTGCATACTCAGAAGAAAAGACCGTTTGAATTAAGTTGTTTTCAATAAGTTCATTCGCTAAATCGCAAGGCGTGTATCCAAGAATTAATATTTCTCCATTAATTCCATTATGACGGAGTTTTTCTGCCTCCTTTATGTTGGAAACGCCAAAATGCTTAATTCCAAGACTTTCACAATGCTTTGCAATAGCTATGTCATTGTGTCCGTATGCGTTCGCTTTTACAATCGCCATTATTTTATCGCTGCCGTTGCAGATTGTAGAAATTTGCTCAATGTTAGACGCAAGCCTGTCCAAATGAACCTCGGCCCATGTTCTCTTTAAAAAATCCATGAAAATCCGTCCTTTCAGCACAAAACTATTGAACATCGTGCTTATTTATGGTAAAATATATAGAATGATTTTTAAGTGAGGTGACGCATTTGAGGGAAAATACCATGTGCTTTTCGGGGCATCGTCCGCAAAAGCTCCCATTCTCTGACGATGCAACCCTTGACAGATTGAAAAGTCTAATATACAAAAGCATCTACGATGCTATTCGTGAGGGATATACCACTTTTATTTGCGGTATGGCGAGGGGCGTTGACATTTGGGCAGCAGAGGCTGTTATAGACCAAAAACGCACTAACCCTCAAATTAAACTTATATGTGCATACCCTTACCGTGGGCATGGTGATGCTTGGAAGGGTTACGAAAGATGGCAGATTGCTCACGTGCATGAATGTGCAGATGAAATTATTTATGTAAGTGAAGAATACACCAAAGACTGCATGAAACGTCGTAATTGCTATATGGTTGACAATTCATAAACTTCTTGCAGTAGTAGCAAACTACCGCAGCGGCACGGGCAAACTATTCGTTATGCTCAAAAGCAATTATTAGATGTACAATTATTGATGTTAATGAGGGTGTTTAATTCACCCAAAGTTGTTAATGCTATCTTATACCACTATTTTGTGTACCATAAAAGTATACATCAATTCAATGCGAAATACAACCAAATTTTTTAGTTATTTTTTATTGACTTAGACAAATTTAAAAAAATCTCTAAAAGTGCTTGACAGTCAAATGAGTTCTTTCGCTTGTGGACTTTCTCCACACTTTCAACAATGTTTTCAACACAATGTATACAACTATTGAAAACTTGCATACTCCTCTGTTGTTCAAATTTGGTTTAGAATTTACCGCATTTTCAGAATAAGTTAATTTATTTAACGTATAAAGGAAGGAAATAAAAACAAATGGCAAAGAGAAAAATCAGCATCGGAATTACTTATATGTTGACGATTTTTATAGCACTTGTCCTCGTAGGGGGAACAGGTTACTATATTTTGACTCAATATGTCCTCAAGGAAGAGGATACTCCCGTAGATGTGGTTGAAGAAAACCCTCTGTACGTTCCAAGCGAGGGGCTTGAGCAAACTCTGCTTTTAGTTCTTGATAACAAAAATGCGAGTAAGGAGGAGATTTTTGTTCTTGCAAGATTTCTCCCTATTGAGAAGGAGTTAATCTGCGTTCCTATATCAGGGAAAATGCTTGCTCAGGTGAACACAACAAACACTACTGTTGGGGAATTCTACTATACCGGCGGTGTTATTTCGGCGATTGATGCTATTCAAAACGCAACCGGAGTTTCAATTGAAAAGTATATGGTCTTTGATAACAGCAGCTTTTCTACACTATGTGAAATTCTTGGCGGCGGAGTAACTTGCAACGTTCCTTACAATATACAATATCTTGACGAAACCACTGGCGAGCAGACTTTCCTCTCTGAGGGCAGACAGCTTTTAGACGGCAATCAGCTCCGTAAGTACCTCACCTACCCTGAACTTCAAGGCGGCGAGGATATGCGTGTTAAGCTAACAGCAACTATGGTTACCGACCTTCTTAACCAAGGGCAGTCGGACACTCTTGCTACAAACCTTGATAACAGCTTCAAGAAGATTGTCAACAGCGTTGATACAAATATCACCTCTCTTGACTTTGACTATCGAAAAGACGCTATTAAGTACACTAATGTGGAGCCTACCACCACACCAGCTAAGTTTAAAATTCCATCAGGAGAGTGGCAAGAAGATTGTTCTTTAAGCTGGATAGTCTTTTCAAAAAGAAAACATTAAAACTTGGTTTAATTTATCATAAAACTAGGTAAGTTTATATAATTATTTAAAGAGCATTATTTTATTTTGAATTTAAGGAGGATTTTTTATGTCTTTTAAAGAAATTGATGTTATCTCAGCAGATATTAACCCTTTCAAAAAAATCGGCAAGGAATGGTTTTTAGTAAGTGCCGGCACTCCTGACAACTACAACACTATGACTGCTTCGTGGGGAGGAATGGGCGTTATTTGGGGCAAAAACGTGTTCTCGACCGTTATTCGTCCACAAAGATATACTTATGAATTCGTTGAGGCAAACGACCTATTCACAATCAGCTTTTTTGGCGAGGAATGCCGCTCTGCTCTAAACTTCTGCGGCGCAAAGTCCGGCAGGGATTTCGACAAAGCTAAAGAAACCGGTCTTGTACCTATGGAAATTGAAGGCTCGACTTCATTTGAGCAAGCTGAAATGATTTTCGTTTGCAAAAAACTTTACTGCCATCAGCTTGAAGAAACGGATTTTATCGATAAATCCTGCGCTGAAAAATGGTATAATGACGATTTTCACTACGCTTACATCGGCGAAATTGTTAAAGCATATATAAAGGAATAGCAAGTTATAAATAAATTGATAATTTTTTCACTAAATAATTGCAATTTATCAAGAAATGTACTATAATATTATTTAGTCATGTAAAATAATTTCTATTAAATAAACGGAGGTAAAAACAAATGTTAGTATCTGCAAAAGAAATGCTCGATAAGGCTCTTGCCGGAAAGTACGCTGTTGGTCAGTTCAACATCAACAACCTTGAATGGACAAAGGCTATCCTTTTAACTGCTCAAGAGCTTAACTCACCTGTAATTCTTGGTGTTTCCGAGGGTGCAGGAAAGTATATGTGCGGCTACACAACAGTAGTTGGCATGGTAAACGGAATGATTAAGGAACTTGGAATTACTGTTCCTGTTGCTCTACACCTTGACCACGGTTCATTTGAAGGAGCTAAGGCTTGTATCAACGCTGGATTCTCCTCTATCATGTTTGACGGTTCACACTACCCAATCGAAGAAAATATTGCTAAGACAACTGCTCTTGTTAACGCTTGTGACGTACTTGGTATCTCTATTGAGGCTGAAGTTGGTTCTATCGGCGGTGAAGAAGATGGCGTTGTTGGTGCTGGTGAATGTGCTGACCCTAACGAATGTAAGGCAATTGCTGATCTTGGCGTAACAATGCTTGCTGCTGGTATCGGTAATATTCACGGTAAGTACCCTGATAACTGGGCCGGTCTTTCATTTGAAACT
>JAXGPS010000040.1:0-5535 GCA_040766825.1 Oscillospiraceae bacterium | reverse complement strand
ATATATGGCAGATCCAAATAAACTATATGACCAACGTTAAACCATACGTGACTGCCGGGACCTGAGTATATTTCCGTCTCGAAATTCGTGAAATTGCCAGTTGATATATCCTTGTTAATTAGGCTATATGCATTATTTATAACAGTAAAATTACCATATTCATAAACAAACGCATAGATATATCCAATGTCCTGCATATCAGAAATCACGGTAGTTTCCGAACCGCTTATTTCACATAGCTGGTACTTTTGGTCGATATAAGTATATCCGTAAAGCTTATCTTCTGTACTAAGATAAACGGATATTAGATTTTCTATTTCTAAATTGTTAAATTCGCCATTTGAAAGATTTACGCTGTAAAGTTTTTCATCAAAATCAAAATAACCATTCTCATCAGTAGCTCCTCCAATCAAATCACCGTAATGTGGAACTAAAAACACAAAAACCTCTCCATCGGTAGCTATTAAATCCTTTACTTCAAGAATTTCAAAATCGGAAAATTCAAATTTTTTAGAAACAGTTTTTTGGGACTTTCTTTCTAAATCAAATTCCACTACACACTTTTTATCAGTATCAAAAGCGTATATTTTGTTGTTTCTATAAGATAGGTTGCTTAAATTCCCTGCATTGCTGTACTCCTCAATAACCTCACCCGATTTTGAAAGGTGTGCAAGCTTATATTTCTCTGTAACTGCAAATACCTCTCCATCGTCCGAGATGGTGAACCAGCGTATATTGTCACCTTCCAAAGTAATTTCAATTTTTTCATCAGGCTTAATATTAGCAGGGTCAACAGCAATTGATGTTTCCGACGAGTTGTTGCCACTAGGCGTTGAAGTGCAAGCAGGAATAATAGATACTAGCAATACAACTGCCAGCAGCTTTGAAATCATCTTCCTCATGTCCATATCGTTTCTCCTTGTGTCAAATTCTATTTAGCTAGGGTTGAGACTCGCTCAACCCTAGCTTTATTTTATTGTTTTTGAGAATTAATAACAGTGTCCTGAGTCTAATATACCGCACTTATTATGTTTGGTATAGCAGCCCTTAGTATAAGAACCTAGAAATGCTGTACAAGAAGTACAAGTTTTTTGGTGTATAAATACAGTTTGAGTAATTGAGCAAGTAGCGCCTTGCCAAATATGCGAACCAACTGAATAGTTACCTGCCGAACCAGTATGACTGACATAATAATGTGTATTGGTACATGTCGGTCCATTTGGATTTTTAGGATTTACGTGATCGGCGGAAACGCTAAGTGCCATGGACATAGCCATAGCGAGTGCCATTGCTGTAGCTAAAATTTTCTTTTTCATAGTTTTTTCCTCCTGTTTCTTACTTGTGTTTTTCTTCCATCTGTTTTAAGAGTTATTTAACTCTTAGGGGTTATGATACCAAGCTAAAGCAACTGGCACCTTATCTGCTTTTTTGTGCAAGATAATCTTTTTATATTGCCTTAGCTTAATATTTTATTCCCTATTTTACAATTATATACCAAACAATGTCAAAATGCAACCTGTTTTTGAAAAAACACCACTTTATTTCCATTTTTTGTGCAAGGTAACTTGTCTCCTGCAATTAATTGCTTTTTTACAATTATATACCACAAGGCTTAAAACTGCAATCGGTACAATCAGCTCTTAAAAAACAAACCGCCAATGATTGCTCATTGACGGTTGTTTTTTATAATTTAATTACCATGTGATTACGGTTAGGACACTTTTTCTCTGAAAATCATTTAGTGGCTTAATCATTCCACGTTCAAGCATTTCTTCAATCAAATGCACAACAAAATAGCCGCTGCCAAGAAGATCTTTAGAATAATATTTGATTAATAGGGTGAATATGTGACGGGTAGTTAGCTTTTTGATGTTCATAAGCCTTCTGTGAAAACTCAATGTTATATTGTTTTAATTCTTCTATATTTAACTTTTCTGAAATTAATTTTTTTAATCGTTTCAAAGCAGTTTTCGTTATTTTTGAAACATAGCTCATAATTTGAACCTTATCATCAGCGACATAGCCTTATCGCAAAGTCTCTTATATTCATCTATTGAGAAGCGAATTAACGTCACAGCCGCTCCCCTTAAAATCATAAAGAGTTTCCCCAATCGCTCTCCAAATCGTCACGCCATCGCAGCTCACTTCTGTTTGAGAAACGGCAGTCAAGCTGTATCTTAGCAAGATTTTTACCCTCATTTCTCCAAACAGATTTATGCATATAACCCGCAGCACCAGTATGGATTTTCTTTCTGAATGTACGAGTCATCAACAACGTCAGCATGAGCTATAAAACAACCTCCATCCGGACGAGCAACTCTTAGCTTTTGATACCCCTCATCATCATCACTTCATCAAACATATACCTTGTGCAAAAGCATTTACGAGGTTATATTTCATAAAATTCTTATCATTTTCATTGCATGAAAAGCCCCAGTTGTTTTCATCGAGTCAAAATCAGCAAAAAGTTCTTCATAAACCTCATCGCAAAACTTTTTTGCAGTTGCTTTATACTCTCAGCGTCACTTACAAAATTCTCTGAATTTGAACGGGCGTCTATTTATAAAAAAAAAACATATTAGTGCGAAATTTTGGGTTTTTACTGTTATCCATTCTGTCAATGTAGCCGTATTCCTCTAAAATCTTCAGCTCGTCAGCAACATAGGTCAGCGGAACTCCAATTGTTCTTGCTATTTCTTCTGCAGTGAGCGGCGTATAATAGCAGGCAAATGCAATGTTTTGCTTTTTTAACTGGGTGTCAAACATATCTCTTGTGTCACCCTTTGAACCACTCAACCGTTATGTCCCATTGATGTAAATCTATCGGGTTTATTGCTAAATTATCTGTAATCTTGTCCATAATAATTTCCTCCTTGATTGATGATCGTGCATCAGACAAATGCCATTTCACAGTACCAACGGAAATCTCAAGCTTATTGGAAATTTCGGCAACTGAAAGTTTAAGATAATAAAAAAGATACACAATTGTTCTCTGTCTTTGTGTCAGATAACCGATTTCCTGTTTCAGCTTTTTTATCGTTTCATCATTCTCCAAACGCTCATAATCCTCACAATAATGGGGTTCTATGTCATTAATGCTTACATAATTACAGCTTTTTATGTCATTAATATACCGTGCATAAATATTGCTTGCAATTCTGTAAACATAGCCGTCAGTATTAACTATATTATCAGCCCTTAGAAATGAAAGATAAACCTCGCAAATAATATCATCAGCAAGCTCCTCCGCTTTTGAATAATCACGGAGCTTCGAAAGAGCAAAGCCGAATATTTTCTTGTGATACTTATGTATTAGCTTGTCTGCATCCTTTTTGTTCATATGAAAGCCTCCGGAAGTGTTTTCATTTATATAGTGGCTGAAATCTATTATCGGTTGGGTAGTTTTTTAATTTATATATTTTAAAAGCTAAATATTTTCGCATCTTTTAGGAACAACTTGTTATCCATAGCATTAAAATAACCATCAAGTTTTTTCTGACTGCTATGTTTTTATGATTCAATGTTCTCACGGGAAAACCTAAACGGTTTTCAAGAGTAGCGTTAGCCACTCGTTAGTCGCAAAGCGACCCACGAGGTTATTATACCATAAAAATAAACGAGAGTTCAACGTACATAAGTTGAACTCTTGTTTATATTAAACTTTAATTGTATTTGTACACAATAAAAAGCTACATCTTTATGTGATTTACACTATAAATTTATACACTTTTATTCTGTTGCCAAGAACACTGCAGGCACGGGCATTTCAACATCTTTTAAAAACAAACCATTGTCGATTGCGTTCAAAATAACCATCATCGGAAAGCTTGAACAGCACCACATATATCTCTGCCACTCAGGTACAGATTTTAAATGAGCAGGCAGCTTGACTGGTTTTTTCATAAGCTTAAAAAATTCATCGTGATATTTTTCTGCTATCATATTATAGTATTTTTTACTTAATTCGTAAACTTTCCAACGGTCAGTAATTGTGATTACAGGAATGTCGACCACAACCTTTTCGCCCTCTTTTTTAAGATAATTCATACCAATAAGCCCATTTATGTTATCAAAGCAGTGCATATTAATTATGGATAAAAAATCTTCAAAAATACATCCAGTGTGAATTGCATACATCATCTTCATGAGCATCAATACCTGACATTGGATAGAAAAGGTCATTGCCGTATCCTTGATGAGTTTTACCCAGATTAGTATCATATTCAAAAAGCAGCGAAATTTGCTTTAATCCACAATAATCAACAAGATTATACCCAGCTTCACCACTTATGCAATACTTACTAAACTCATTGTTATTCCAATCGTAATTCGGAGAATAATGATTACCCATTGCGTACCACTTTCCTCCGTTAGGTCTAACAGGTGTATCTTCCCACGAGTAACCGCCACCGCACATTTCATTTCTTACATTATTTACTGCAGTATGAACTGTTCTAATGGAAAAGAAACTTTCGAGTTTTAAACTCTGTGACAGTTTTTGTGACTTGTAAAAATCCTGCTTACGAAGTTCAGCTAACCCCTCCTCAACAATCTCCCATATATCTTTATATAACTTATCAGCAAGCTCACGTTCAAGTGAAAGATTTGCGGTTCTATCATCCTCCTTATAAATTATAAAATCGGAGTAAACCCTATCTGACACTTTTTTCATCAGTTCACCATTGATTAGTCGCTCAACAATGGGTTCAATATAAGCCGTTGCTATACCCATTGCCTTTGCTATCTCTGGGATGGTTAATGGCGTTTTGTAGGCTAAAATCAAAATATTCATTGGAATTCTATCTTGTCCTACTAGTGAAAATGGTTCGTTGTTAAGACCACATTCTCCTGAATTTGCAAGCCACAAGGTTTCAGGCTCGTAACTATTATTTGTAAAATTCTCCATGTTAAATTCCTTTCTGATATGCGTTCGACCTCTATCAAGACGTGATTTCACCGTGTTTTCGGATATGTCCAGCGCTGTGGCAATTTCATTAACACTTTGCCCATGAATATAAAATCGCACCATCACCTCACGATAAAGCTTTGTTAAGTAGGCAAGGCAACGCCTTATATTTTCAGCATCTTCAGATTTCTCGATGTTCTCATAGATAGCTATGTCGTGTGGAATTTCTGCAATTACGTCCATACTCACCGTTGGCTTACGATATTTATGCCTGAGCATATCATAATACTTGCGATTAAGAACAGTGACAAGCCAGTTTTTGAGGTTGTCAATCGGCTTTTTCTGCTCAATCGCCACCAAAGCGGAAATAAGCGTTTCTTGTACTAAATCCTGTGCCTCGTCAATATTAGAAGTTTTATATAGTGCAGTCTGTAAAAGGTAGTCAGCATATTCTGTTAAGTTTGTTTTGTTCATGTCATATACCTCGTTCGAAAGCTTTCATTGAAACGGTTTCAATATATAGTCGCTTGAAACAGCGTTGGGTTTCATGGTTTTATGATAATTTTATTTTAGCATAAAAGTAAACGAGAGTTCAACGTACATAAGTTGAACTCTCGTTTGTATTGAAC
>JAXGPS010000004.1:0-75040 GCA_040766825.1 Oscillospiraceae bacterium | reverse complement strand
TCGTGTTGACCCAGCAACCGCCAACCCAAAAGTGATAAATAGAAACTATCGCAAGGTTTTAAATATAATGTCAGCCATGAATGTGCCTACACAATTCCCCAAAATACTAACAGTGTGTTTAAGAGAAGATGTGTATTACGGAACAATGTGGGTTGGAAATGATAGTATCACTATTCAACAGCTACCAAGTGACTATTGTGCTATATCTTCAATAGAAGGAAATGTTTTAAATGTTACGTTTGACTTTTCATATTTCGGGACAAGAGAAAACTTATTGGAGTTCTATCCTAGTGAATTTAAAACTAAGTACGAGATATATAAGAAAAGTCGCAACAACAAATGGATAGAGTTGGACTCTCCTACTTCGTTCGCAATTAAATGCAACAACGATATTCTTGAATATGGAGTTCCTCCGTTCGCAGGGATACTTAGAGAGATATATGATCTAGAAGACTACAAGCAACTTAAACTTACTAAGACAGCTCTTGAAAATTACGCCATGTTAGTAATGACACTTCCAATGGATGATGAAGGCAATTGGCTTATAGACTTTGATAAGGCTCGTGAGTTTTGGGGGAATTTAGATAGCGTTCTTCCTTCAGAGGTTGGCTCTGTTTTAACTCCTATGAATATTGAAAAGATAGGGTTTGAAAAATCTAACGCTGGAGACGTGAATTCTATTGCAGACGCAGAACAGAATTTGTTTACGGCGGCTGGAGTTTCTTCTTTGTTGTTTAATAATGAAAAAGCTTCATCGAACGCTTTACTTCTTTCTATTAAGGCAGACCAAGCGATTACATATGGAATAGTAAAGAGTATAGAAGATATGGTAAACCGTTTCGTTCAATCTCAAACTTACGGCAGAAACTTCAAGGTGACGTTCCTTGATTGTTCTCAATATAACAGAAAAGAACTCGGAGACCAATATCTTAAAGCAGCACAATACGGACTTCCAACCGTTGCAATGTACTCTGCATCTCAAGGTCTTTGTCAGTCTGAATTTGACGCAATGAACTTCCTAGAAAATGACGTACTTAAATTAAAGGACGTTCTTGTCCCGTTGAGGAGTTCAGCAACAATGAGTTCTAAAGACAGTAAGGGAGCTACTGACGAAGGTGGTGCTCCCACAAAAGAAATAGGAGACCTTTCTGATAATAGAGAAACAAATATAGAGTCTGAACAATAACTCGAAAGGAAACTTCTTCCACGAGCTTCTGTGACGCTCACAGAGACACACTAGCTAGTTTGGCGTACGATTTGACATTAAAATCCAGAACGTCTTAAAATGGCGTTTGCGTCGCTCTGTGACGGTCTCGCATTTTTGAGATAGAAAGGAAATGTTTAAAATGAAATTTATCTATGTGTTCTCAAAAGAGAACCGTGACAAATTAATATCTATGGGGTTCGGGTTACATAGGAGTGATGATAGTAACACAACATACATACTCTCTTACCCGAACGACGATTTAAAATTGCAGTTTGATATTTCGGATATTGAATACGCTGAAAGCAACTCCCTGCCTTTTTAATTCGAATTGAATATTGTTGCAAACTAGGTATGATTTTCCATGCCTATTTTTGTTATAACCGCTTTGCAGAATGGAGGTGACAAATTACGAGTGTTGTTATGAATATCCCTTGCAATTTTGAATGTTCTTCAATAACGGATATTCAGGATTTAAATTCGTCTTTTGCAAAAGGAAAGATTAAAGTAATGTATTTGGGTTCAAACCAAAATAACTCTCACTTCACAAAAGAAGCAGTGGAGAAAGCCCTTCCCTCTTTGGCGAATGTTCCTGTCGTTTGCAATTGGAATAAAGAAACTGAGGAGATTGGAGGGCACGACGTTGAACTTGCTACTGACAGCGACGGAAAACTTGTATTAAGAACTCTTACAGATCCATGTGGAGTAGTTCCTAAAGATGCTACCTTTAGTTTTCAAGAAGAAAATATAGACGAGAATACTGTCCGTGAATACCTTATCGCAGACGATGTAATTCTGTGGAAAAGACAGCCTGTGTATCAACACATAGCTAAAGAAAATAAAGTTAGTCATTCGATGGAAATTGCAATACACAAAGCAACTAAAGATCCAGATGGAATTCTTCATATAGAGGAGTTTGAGTTTACGGCACTTTGTTTACTTGGCAATTGCGAACCTTGTTTTGAGGGTAGCTGTCTTGAACTCTACTCTTTACAATCATTTGGTAATCAAATGAGCCAAATGATGAAGGAATTTAAAACATACTTATCCGAATTTGAACTTCATACTACCAATCAAACAGAGATACCGAAAGGAGGAAATAAGACATTGAACAATCAAACCACTAGCACTATCCCAGTAGACGCAAGCTTCGCTCTTGAGTCAAGAGTTGAATCTGAACTTCGTCGTCTTGTTAGAGCAGAAAAAGTAGAAACACATTGGGGTCTTGAACCTAAGCGTTGGTTCGTAGACTACGACAAAGATAAGTCCGAAGTATATTATACAAATAGAGACGATTCGCTATTGTGTGGGTCTCCTTTTTCAATTTCTGGAGACGAAATCACTATCGACTTTTCTCAAGTAACAGCTAAGAAGTGGGCTATTGTAGACCTAGAAGACGGAGACAAGCAGGTAGAAATCTTTACAACCAAAGAACTTCTTGAAGTAGCAGACTCTCTCTCAGCAGAACTATCTTCTTCAAAAGAAGCTTTTTCTAGCCTCGAGTTAGAGAACGCTAACCTAAAAGCAGACCTTGAACTCCTAAAACAGTACAAGGCTAACATTGAAATTTCTGAAAAGAAAGGTGAGTTCGAGGCAATGTTTGCGAAATTTGCAGACCTGTCTGGAGTTGCTGAGTTTGAGGCTCTAGTAACAGAGATTTCAAACGATGCACTAAGCTTCTCAGTTTCTGAAATCGAAGAAAAGTGTTATGCGATTAGGGGCAAAAACGTACCAACAGCAACTGTTCCTGCAACTCAAGAATTTTCTAAATCTCCAAAACTAAAAGTTGTTGGAGCAGAAGCAATCAAAGAACCATACGGTGGACTTTTCACAAAGTATGGACAAACAAAAGAATAATAAGACGGAGGTAATATAAAAATGGCATATGCGGTAGTAAGAACTGATAACATGACTGGCACAGATGTACGTAGTCAACTAGTGTCTGCAAAGTATATGGGCACAGCAGGAGATACTCCTACGGCAATCGAAAACGGCAACGTTATCAAAATTGAAAATCTCATGGATGGAGAAAGAGAAATTTTTGTTGGTACAGACGTAGCAACAGACACACCGATTACAGATGTAGTTCTAGTGGCTACTCCTGAAGTTCTTTATGATGAACGCAAGCGTAATCTTGACGAATTCATCAACGAGGCAAATGTACCAGTTAGAGGCTATCGTTTCAATTCTGGCGACATCTTCTCTGTTACAAAAGCTTTGCAGGAACAGGAGAACCAGCAAAAGGCAATGTTGTTGAACTAGCGGCTGGAACAAGCTTCAGTTTGCAGCAGCAGCAAGCGGCTCTACAGCTATGGTAAAATCATCGACATTGAAACAGCTGGTAGATATACATACTACGCTGTCAAAGTTGATTAATTGAAAGGAGGAAAATTTAAAAGCGAATACAACTGAAATGAACGATATTGTCAAATTGGCAATTGATACAAAAAGAGGCTGCGTTGAAAAGTATTCTGCTGGACAATCTTCAGAGGTTATCCGTCAGGCTCTAATTGAGGCTAACAACGGCAAGACAACTCTTGATTTTAGAGCAATTCGTGACGGCAAATGTCAAGGTCTGTTCTCAATAGTTGAGCAGCTTATTGCAAACCTAAATATTGAAGGTCTTCAGGGAGATGAATATTTCAATTCAATCGTCGATTTCCGCAATGTAGCTGAAGGCGACTAAGTGAATTTGTAACTGAAGACAGTACACTATTCGTTGTTGCTGAAGCAGCAGACGGCACTCAGAAATTAGAAGACGCTTGTCTTGATGGTGCAACTACTTAACCATTCCAACTACTTTCAAGGTTGCAGAATTTATGAGGAGCTTAACGAGTTCTGTCAGGAAGAATTGACTTTAACAAGTTTGTAGATAAGGTTTCGAGATCTTTCAGACAGAAGCTTCTAAACGATATTTATGCTCTTTGGAGTAACGTTACTGCTGACTGGCTAGGTGGAACTTCATACTTCCCTGCTGCTGGAGCATATGACGAAGACACTCTCGACCTTATTTCTCATGTAGAAGCCGCTGCTGGTGGTAAGTCTGCAACAATCCTTGTTACTAAAGAAGAAGTGCTCGTATGCTAGGTCAAGGTCTAGTTCCTGTCGCATCTGAAAAGGCTAAGGAAGCATCTACAATATGGGCTACATCAGTAAGTTCTACGGAACTCCAGTAGTTGTAACTCCTCAGAGACACAAGATTGGTTCTACTGGTTGTTCTTGATGACAATGTAATTACTGTTATCGCAGGTGATGATAAGCCAATTAAGGTTGTTTACGAAGGCGATCCACTAATTATCGCTGGTAACCCTCTTGACAATGCAGACCTTACACAAGAATACCTATATGGTGAAAAGTATGGTATTGGTCTTGTTCTTGCTGGTGGTAACTCTGGTGTTGGTAGATACGAAGTCGCTTAAAAATAAAAAACGTACAAGCTTACGCCGTGGTTAATTCCACGGCAGTTTAACCTTTCTAACTAAAAATTAAAATGATTGAAAGGAAATAAATATGGCAAATACAAGAAGTAAAAAACAACTTCATCCCTTATTGTTGATAAAGTAGCAGAGTTATTGAAGAAACAGTTGTTTCAACAGAGACAGCGGATTTCAAATCTGAAAAGAAGCTATTGTCGCTCCTACGAAAATTTCTATAAAAGACATCGACCCTATGCAGTATGTTAAAGTTCTAAACGGAACTCAAGGAAAGCTTATTTATAAAAGCGGAAAGACGGGAGAAAGGTTTGAGTGGGACTCTTTTGGTTCAGACCAAGAAATGACACTTCGAGAACTTTCAATGCCAAAAGTTCTAATAAAGTATTCTTCATAAAGAATTGGTTTATGTTTGATGAGGAGTGGATTGTAGATTATCTCGGAGTAAGACAATTCTATAAACGCCATAAAGATTGAGGATTTTGACGACAGTATTTTTGATAAGCCTACAAACGAAGTTGAAGAAATTGTTTTTAATATGTCTGACGGACAAAGAGAACTATTTCTTATAGAGTGAAGCAGCTTATTTCAGAAGGCAAAATCGACTCTCTTAAAACTATCGCTGTTCTTGAAAAGGCGTTGGGCATTGAGTTAACAGAAGAAGTAAAGGTGTAGGTTATGAATTTATCTTATGACGTATTTATCGGTGCTTTCTTATCAAAGATTACCGAATACGACTTTTTAAATATGGTCAGAGATGATGGTATCGATACTATCATTGGTTATATGAAAATGGCTATTAGTAAGTTTAAAAAGATTGTAGGTATGACTTAACATCTGCTTACAATGACGAAAGAGTTTTGAAATTGAAATCGCTCAAGAGATTTAGATGAAATTATAGAAATTGTGTCTGATGGAATGATTGTGCAGTGGCTCAAGCCCTATGCTTATAATCAAGAACTTCTACAAAATATTTTAAACACTAAAGACTTTACTACATATTCCCCTGCAAATCCTGTTAAGTAGTGTAAACGACGCATACACCAAAATGCAAAAAGATTATATCCAGGAAATTAGAGTACTCTTATAATCACGGTAAGTTAGGTGAGTTGCACATATGACGATGAAAACAGACGCTGGGGGTTTTATTAATAAAGAACTTTTTAACAGATATCTTTCAACTCTAATAAACAGGTTTTAAAATACTTCCAATGAAAGAGTCGGAGGAAACATCTTTGCCAGTGTATATGAGAAGCTTGCAAATAGAACTTATCGGGTGTGGAGAGTTTGTATTACCTGTTAATAACGACCCTTATTTTTAACGTTACTAAACATTTTGCAATTCTTAATCGGAACACCAGACTGTTCAGTAGCAGAAGTAAAGAGAGAAGTTTTTCACGCAATTTCTATATGTGAAAAACTTAAATCTCGATATGTTCAGGAGGTGTCCGAATGAGCGTGTGGGATAATTACCAAAGCCGAATGTCTGCAAGAGGATACAATAAAAGAGACGTTTTCTTAAAGAAAAGAGATATATCGACTCTAAAGTTCAAGATAGTCTTTCGTATCACGAAGTAATTATTGATGGAGAGCCACGCAGTTTAACTGTTCTTAACTCTGATAATCTTAACATAAAAACTATTTGTTCTTTAACTGGAGAAGACTTGCCACACGGAGGTCTTGTTGATTGGATGGGAAACAAATGGCTTATTATCGAAAGAGACGCTAATAACGAAGTGTATACAAAATGTGTAATGCAACAGTGTAATTATCTTCTAAGGTGGATTTCAGATAGGAACGAAGTTATCGAACAGTGGTGCATTGTGGAAGACGGAACAAAATATCTAACAGGAGAATATGGAGACAACAACTTTATAGTTACTCGAGGAGATACAAGAATTTCCGTCACTATTGCAAGAAGTGAAGAGACCGTCAAGTTGGGTCGTGAAAATAGATTTTTAATCGATGACTACGATTCTCCAACGGTTCTAGCGTACAGACTTTCTAAGCCATTCAAACTTGGAGGTAGCTTTAACAATAATGGAGTTCTCCGTTTTGTTATGCAGGAATGTAACACCGAAGACTCTGACAACTTTGAATTACATATAGCAAACTACTATAAATACTTCCCTCGTGAAAACGAAGAAGGTGTGGGCACCCCAAGTGATACCGAGAACAATACAGGCTCGGGAAGAAAGGGGTGGATATAAATGTACTTAGAAGAATTTTATGACTATAAAAATCAACTTGTATCAGACATTATATCTAACCCAGAGATTGTTAGATTGTTAAATGATAACGACGAAGTTTTAACTTCTCCCGAAGAGCTTATCTATACACAAATCTTTCCTTACGAATACGTTCCAGAAACAATAGAGCATGGACAAACCTTTGTTTGTTGTGATGTTGATGTTCAACGCTCGTTAAACAAAACATTCTTGTCTCCTGTTCTTTATATATGGATTTTTACACACAAGAGTAAGCTTAGGCTAACCGAAGGTGGTGTTCGTGTAGATAGGATTGCCTCTGAAATATCGAAGACGATTAACGGGAGTCGATATTATGGACTTGGAGAACTCAATATGTATTCGTCTAAAAGGTTTGCTCCTATTAACGATTACCAAGGAAAAGTTCTTACGTTCCATATGACTGAATTTAACAGGACAAACCCTACTGGAAAAACCTATTCGGCAAATAGGAAGCGTGGGCAATGAGTATACAAAATCTTTTATATAAAAAAATTATTATCAATGACGATATTAAAGTCTGTATTCCAACGGTAGAAGAAATTCTTGAATGTAGATCAGAGTATTACGATATGGTGTCATTATTGACAGCTATGCCCATTGACATGATGGTTCTTTTAGATGAGATTAACGTAGACTTTACCACAATTAATGAATATGAACTCTTTCTAATTTTGTTTTCTTCTTTTGCAACATGCAAGATACCAACTTGATTTTAGAGACTACAAGATTTAAAAATTTAGTCTACAACAGCAATCAAATGGAACAGTTGTTAGCCAGAAAAATAACAAAAAGCAGGGTATAGACAGTACTATTCACGGACAAATATCTAGTGCTTTGAAATACATCGCGAAGAGATGTTAGGAGACCAACAATTGACGCTGCTAAAGACTATCTAATTCAAAGAGCACGAGAAAAAATGCGTAGAAATGGGAACGTCTAACTCTCAAGTTGAGGATTAATAGTTGCTATGGTAATGCTGAGCAGTTTCCTTAGGTTTGAGGGGATTTTAAATCTCTCGTCTATCAGTTTAACAGCTGTTGCAAGTAATTAAGAAGACGGATTATGACAACAGAATGTACGGGTTACTCTGGCACAATCAACGCAAAAGACTTAAACCAAAAAGATTTAAATTGGTTGACGCACAAATAATTAAAAAAATAAACAAACAAGGAGGAAATGTTTAATGAGCATATCTATTGGAAATATTACAATCACAAGTCTTGAGACTATCACTGTCTTTTGAAACTTGTTACAGGTAATTATAGATTTACACTGGACGAACTCTAGAACGCTACAATTGCACAAACACAAGACAAGAGACGACATCACTGGTAAACAGGGACGTAAGCTAAACTCTCTTAAACGTAACAAGGCTGTTACAGTTAGTGGTGCTAGTGGTATGATTTCTGGCGAAAGCGATGGAACTACAAGCAGGAAGTGACTTTGAAAACAGAGCTGCAACTGTTATGTGGACGAATTACATTACAGTAACTGGAGGATACTTGCAACAACCATACAAGGCTGGTAGCTGTGGAAACGAAATTGAATCTATTTATGTTAGAAATTCTAACGGTACTCTAGGTACAGTTATTACTCAGGGTACTACTGCTGGAGAAAGGACATTTACATATGACCCAGCAACAGGTGCTCTCGCATTTTGAAACAGGAGCTTTTGAAGATGGTACAGAACTTGTAGCATATTACAACAGAAAGATTCAAGGCTGACGTACTTGAGGAGCAAGAGCGACACTTACTCTGGAAAAGCTGCAATGTATGTTGACGCTATCGGAGAAGACAAGTGTGCTAACATCTATCGTATTCAGTTCTACATTCCAGAAGGCTGACCTTAACGGTAACTTCTCATTTGAAATAGGAAAATCAGTCAGTACATAATTTTAAGGCTTAGAAGCTCTTTCAGGAGCTTGTGGCACAAGTGGAATGTTCTACAGTTACACAATCTTTGGTGCAGACGCTGAAGACATTGCGTAAGGCTGGTGAATATTATGACAGCTGCAGCAAAATTTGTCGTGTGTCATGGAAATGAATATAAAGCCTGTCGCACTCATAACACTTTTGGAATGTTTAGATGGAGGGATGTTGCTTGTTCTTTAGAATGTGGGGCGATATATCTTGCAGATATTGAGAAGTCACGAAGCAAAGACAAGCCGAAAGAAAAGTCTAAACGAAAAGAAAACAACGTTAAAGTTGTTGAAACGCCAGCGACTGAAGATGAAATTACTGTTTCAACTTCAGAAGTCGAAGAGCCCCAACACGATTAAACAAATAAGGTTTAGGAAGATTACACGTCTTCCCTTCGCTTTTATACATAGGAGAACAAAGGAATAAGTAGAGCAATCAGGTTAATGTACACAAAGATACAAGTAGAAGAACTTGGGATGGTATTGTCTTCGACAGTATCTTAGAAATGAAATATTACCGTGACGTACTTCGTCCTGGTGTGGAAAGTGGCTCTGTAAAACATTACGAGTTACAAAGAATATGAGCTACAATGTGGTTTCATGCGTAACGGGAAGAAAATTCGACGTAACATACGTAGCGAACTACCATAGAGTATTCGGACGGAAGCATAGCTGTTTTAGACACTAAAGGTTGTCCTGATATTACCTTAGATAAAGAGAAAGATGTTTTGGTATGTGTATCCAGACGTTGATTATAGGTGGATAGGATATTCAACTAAAATACGGTGGTTGGCTTGTGCAAGTAATCGTCGTAAAGAACAAAGAGAAATTACAGAAGAAAAGAAGGAATTAAATAATGGCAAAAGCTAGAAGAAAGAAATTGTTAAATCAACTAGAAAAAGATTATGGAAAACTGTCAAACACTTCTATTCAAAGAGTGGAACGGAGTTGAGTTTGAAGTAAAAGTCTCTAGGAGTTCCAGGAAATTCTAAAGTTCGTACAGAACACTTATTTGATAGTTGTTTTGACAGAGACGGAGGATTTATTCCAGAAGTTTTAGATTTCGCTATAAAGATTTTTTATTTAGAAATTATACAAATTTAGATATTCCAAAAGACATCAATAAGAAATATGATTTGGTATATCGTACAGATATTTCAGATGTAGTTCATCAGAACATTAATAGCGACAGTTGTTTGAAACAACATCACTATTAATCGCAAATAGACCATTTGTGTAGTGTTAATACAGTAGGAGTTCAAAAGTCTATGAATGACTTGGTGGATAAATTTGAAAGTATTCAAACCAACTAGAAGAGTCTTTGTCATAATTTCTTAAAATGAAGTAAATCAAGTTTTAGAAATGATTTCTAAGAAAAGGAAAACTTAGCGAGGAAAAAAATTGTAGAAGCTTATATACAATGAACAAAGAGCCTGTTTAATGTGAGGTGTAAATATGGCAGTTATTTCAGAGAGTGCTATATTAAGCAAATTAAATAACTATACTAAGAGCAAAAGGAAAGACTAAGGTAAAAAGTAGTACGCTACAAGGACTTACGATATATTGATGAAGCAGTAGAGCAACAAATTAGAATTCTTTTGGATATTGCTGGGAGATATATACTTCAAGTTTCAGTTATAGAAATGGCGAGTCTATAGAATACTCTGATGTTGAATACACAAGCTATGGAGTTGCTGTAAAATTACAATTTACAGCAGACACACGCAGAAAGTCGGTGGTTCCCGAGGGTATTCTTATGGTGTCTCCAATATTGTCGCTCTTTTAAACAACGGATACAGAGTCAAGCAAAAGTGCTTTCGGTTTAGGAATCAAAATCAAGTGGAAATAAAACATTTATACATTCTCCAACGATTAGAAAAGGTTTGAAATTTATGAACGAGGCGGTTGAAGAATTTAATAGTTTTTATGGCGGTGTATACTACATTTATGCTTCACAGGAAAAGAATACGATTAAACATTTAAGGTTTGACTTTATGTCAAGCCTTATTTTTACATATGAAGGACGGTGAAACAAAATGCTAAATCCAGATATAGAACTTTTATTTGGTGTCCAAGGTGATGGAGATATTTCTAGTGGTAGTGGTAAAGAAATTTTAACCTCTCTTAACGCTATTATCGCTAATATTGAAAAGACTAACCCACTAAAAGTTAAAATTCACGTTGATGAAAATTCCTGCAAAATCAGGATGGATAACAAAATTCAGAAGTAAAGTCTTAAAAAAGCTACTGAAGAGTAAAGTTTGCGATTAAAATAACTGACTTGGAAGTAAGCAGTAGAGCAGTTAGTGATTTTTAGAAACAACTAAGAAGGCGTTGTAAACGCTATAAGCTTAGACAAGGGCGTAAACTTATCTATCTCAAGCAAAGCGCTTGGATCAATAGTTTCAGAACTTAGTCAAGTTGGGAACAGTGTGGCAGACGCAACAAGCAGGTTGCGTCTTTTAAAGTTCAATTAGATTCGTTAGGAGACAAGGGTAGTTCAATAAGCAAACTTTTAACCCCTCTCGAAAAGTCAAGTTTCAGGACAGCACAGAGCAGAAGTTGAAAAGATAATGAAGATTATAATAAGTGGTCTTTAAAAATCATGAACCGTCCTCTGGAACAGCGGCAACTCCTTCTGTTTTTGGCAATATGTTAAATGATGAAGAAGCTATTTAGAAGAGTTCTGCTGATTTATTTAACAGAATTGCTTTAAGTGCAAAAACAGCTAAAGAAAAAGTGAATTTGCTTTCTGAACAAATGAAAAATATATAAGGAGCCATCGAAAGTAAAAAAGACTTGGACTCTTTAGGAAAGAAAAATCTTTCTGATGGGCAGAGAACCGAACTAGAAGCTTTAATTAATTTGTATGATCAATGGAATTTGAAAATTAATGAAGTCAACGCCTCTAAAAACAATGACTTCTACAAACCCGATATTCTGGACTAATGGTAGACGGAGACGCTCTCGGAAAAATGTCTGGAGATATTTTTAAGGACGTTAGGGATAGTGCAGAAAAAGCTACTCGACAAATAACAACTCTAAACGAGGAGCGAAAAAAGTAAGTTCCACTCCAGGACACGCCAGCAAAAAAATATTATCTGATGAGGACTCGACACAACTTGCAAAGTATCAAACAAAGTACGACAGTGGCTTTAAAATTAACGAGGTTAAGGCAGCTAAAAACGCTTGACCGACGAGGACTTAAAAACTTAATAAACGAAGGGACTGTTATTAAAAGGCAATGTCTCGGCAATCCTACAATCGGTAGAAGCATCGAAAGCAGCGGCAAAAAGTAGAAGCAGAAAAAATGGCTACTTTAAAAGAAGTTATGTCTGCTTATAAAAAATATAACGATTTGATAAACAATAGCCCTCGTATAGCAGGAACTCTGAATATTCAATCCTGACCTCTGGTCGTGACGAACTTAAAGGCACTATCGACGCAAGCAAGCGTTTGGAGAAGCTGCACTAAAGACGCAGACAAAAATCTAACAAGTATGTCTCGTACGAACCTCAAAGCACATTGATTTACAAGGAATGGATATTTCTTTAACACAAGCTGGAAAGAAGGAAATCTCTTGTTGGCATCGTACAATCTGCATACCAGAAGTTCGGCGGCTGGATGCTTGTCACTAAAGCTTAATGTATGTTGTCCGTGGGTTAAAAGATATGGTGACAAACGTTACGGCTTTAGATACGGCTATGACAGAACTCCGTAAGGGTTACAGAAGAAACGGAAGTAACTTATACTAACCTTCATGAAAATCTTCTAAGAAAGCTAGAGAATTAGGCGTTGATTGTCGATACAGTTAATTGCGACCGCTGACTTTGCGAACTTGGATATTCTTTAAATGATTGATTCTGCTACTTTAGCGGAGGCTGCTATTGTTTACAAAAATGTAGGCGATGGAATTGAAGATATTAGCGTGCATCCGAAAGTATTATTTTACAATGAAAGCATTTGGTATTTCAGCAAGAAGAAACTATATCGGTGTTGACAAGTTCAACATCCTGAAACAATTTTGCAATTAGTTCAACTAATGGTGTTGGAGAGGGCACTTTTAGGTCAGCCTCTCTGCTCTTGCGTCTGCTAATATGGTTTTGAAGAAGAAATGTTACTCTTGTAACTGCTGCGAACAATGTTGCTTGTTCAAGACCCTCAAAAAGTCGGAACAACAATGAAAACTGTTTCGATGTTCTTGAGAGCTTCAAAGACAGAAGCGGAAGAAGCTGGCGAAAGCACCGAAGGAATGGCTAACAGCGTTTCAGAATTAAGAAAAGAACTTTTAAGATTAACAAACAACGATCTAGACATTCAACTCGACGAAAATACTTACAAAAGCACATACCAAATAATGAAAGAGTTGTCTGAAATATGGGGGAATTTAACCGATGTTACTCAAGCCAACATTCTTGAGCAAATAGGAGGCAAAAGGAACGCCAACGTTGTTACTGGTCTTCTTTCAAACTTTACAACAGCAGAAGAAGTTTTAAAAACTGTTGCCGACTCGGCTGGCTCTGCTCTTGAAGAAAATGAGAAATACTTAGACTCGATCGCAGGAAAGACTGCTCAATTTAAAGCGGCGTTTGAGTCGTTATCTATGACTACATTCGATACCGATTTTCTTAAAGGATTTATTGATGGTGGCACTAAGGCAGTAGACCTTTTGGATTCTATTATAAAAGACGTTGGACTTCTTCCAACTCTAATTACTGCCGTTGGTACGGCAATGATCTTCAAAAACGTAGGTGAACTTATGAACACGCCCGTTTATGTACAGCCATACAAGATATGTGCATAGAATGAAACACGTTTAAAAATAAGGTTGTCAAATTGCTGGAACAAGCTAAAGCTCTGTGGCTATTTATATCTAAGATATAGTAGCGAGGAAACTCGGAAACAACAACAGAGATAGACTATGCTGAAAAAAAAGCTTAATTAAAGTTAAGTGCTAAGGTCTAGTGTCAAGGCACAAATGTTTAATCAGCAGCCAAGCTGTGTCGGGAGACATGGAAGGTTCAGAGAGTAGACGGCAACTACCTTATGGCAAGGTAAAGGTGTACTCCAACCTATGAGTAACTCTCATAGAGGACATTATACAGTCCGCGTTCCAATATAGGGCAAACACGTCTTGTTCTTTGTATAAATTTTGCCCCGTGGCAAGGGTGACGTGAGCCAAAAAAAACGGAACTGCTGTAAGGCAATTCCGTTATAAACTATTTAATTACTAGAAGTTGCTATTGCAATTTTTACAATGCCACTGCTTCCCTATCTTGCTACTAGCAAGTCCCATCACTTCGGCAGAAATAACTTTACTTACAGTCCCAATCTTCTTAACATTTTTAGATGAGCAATAAGGACATTTAATCATGGTAGATTCTTTGGCAATTCTTTCCGCTTGTCGTTCGTAATATCCACCCGTTATTCTTATTTCTTCCATTTTTTCTTTAATTAAAAATTCTTTTTGTTTTTTTCTTTTTACACATTCAGAATCAAATTCGTCTTCAATAGAAAATCCCTTATTGTCAACAATTCCATCTCCGCAAAAATAACACTGAGGGTGTTTTCCTGACCTTATACCAAGGATCACGAAACCATCTTCTAATTTCTTCAGTGTATATTTTGCTCACACTTATGACAATGTTGCAAGAGTCAGAATTCCTATGTCTTCCTTTCGTTTCCTAAATAACATATACAATATTTATCTCCCATATTCATACCTCCTTTTCTTGTATTCAAAATATATAATTAAAGTTTATGGTGTTCCAAACAATAGATGCGGGAGCAACAAACATAGGGGATAGGCTTGGAGTTTTAGGATCTTCGTTTAACACAATAAAAGAAGATGCTGTTATTGCAACAAACGGGATGAGCGGAGGCTTCAAAAAGCTCAAACTTCTATTAAGTCTTTTTAATACACTAAACACATCTTCTGCAATTACAACGAAAGACTCTGAAATTTTAAGAACTTACGTTAATGAATTAAGGGGATCAGTAGCATTGATAATATTGATACAGTTAAACTAAACAGTTCAAAAAAATATTAAAGAAACTGCCGATGAAATAAAACGATACAAAGAGCAACTTATTTCTGGAGAAATTAATCAAGAACAGTTTGCTCTTGCTACAGGAAAACTCACTCAAACAACCAAAGGATTGACTTTAGCAACTAGAGCGGCTGGAGTTGCTTTGAAAGTAGCTTTCAATATTGGAATTATTCTTCTAATCAATTTCATTATATCAAGAATCGCTGAAGCTGTCAACAAACAAAAAGAACTTCGAAGGCGGCTCAAGAATCTGCAAACAAGATAAACGAACAGTCAAAAGCTTTGGAAGGTCTTAAAGAAACAATATACTCAAATTCTTGATAAAGAAGTTTCTGAAATCCAAAAGACAGAGGAACTTAATAGCTGGAAGAAAGAACTTATTGAGACATATGGGCTTGAGTCAGATTCCCTTAAAAATCTTAATACTGATAGAGCCGAAGGAATAGAACTTTTAAAAAAAGAGATAGCTCTCAAAAACAGGAAGATGAGAAATGGTGGCTTATAGATAACGGCTATAACGGAGACGCTCAAGGAGATGCTAAGTTTACGTCTGGCAGTACAATAGCAACAGCAAAAAGAAAATTGAAAACGTTTCTCAGTTGTAGGCGGTTTGTTTGCAAGAGGTCACGCCTATTACGTAGAAGAAAATGTTGGAGAAGACATATCTAGTCTTTTTGATATTCTTGAAGATCAAAAGAAAACATCGCTCATTATCGTGTGTTGGGAGAAACTAGAATTGAGCAACAAGAAGAGTTGAGAAGAATTCAGTCTGAGATTTTAATATAGCCAATAACAGGAAACTTACAGAAACAGAACAACATCTATGGATATGGTAGCTGATAAAATAAAAGAAAATCAAAAGATACTTGATGATCAACAGAAGTATACGAAACATTTTCCAATTACCAAGCTTCAAATCTGTTTGAGTCCTTTAATTAATAATGAGTCGGGAACAAATACAAATGCGATTAAGAATATAGGAAAAGATAGTTTTATTGCTTGGAGAGACGCTCTTTTATCAGAGGCTCAGGGAGAGCACGGTGTTGAAGATGCTCTTTTGAAGTTGGTCGAAAATACGTTTCCTGATTATGTTAGTTATTTTGAAAACTTAGAGGACGCTAAAAATAAATTCACTATTAATAATGCGGGAGATATTTCTTCTGCTGAGCTAACTTCTAGTGGTGCTTCTTATATGCCACAAGCAGACTTTAACAAGTGGAGTCAACAAGCAACTCCAGACCTCAACGAAGCTCGTGCTAAATTCTTAGAGTCTTTGTCCGATGAAGATTTGGAAATCGCTTTAAAGATTTCGACACTTTTTGACGATGGATTAAAAGAAGCTACTAAGAAAATAGAAGAATGGAAATCCGATCCTAATAATAGTCTTGCTAATGAAGATTTAAAAATCATAAAATCCATTTCGGAGCAGATTGAAGAATTAGCAAAAGCAATGTCTGTTTTGAAAACGGCTACCGAGGAAATGAGCGAAGATGGATTTATTTCTACAAGCACCTACACCTCTCTTATAGAACTCGGAGAAAACTATGCAGATTGCATCGAAATTCAAAACGGAAAACTCACTCTCAACATTGAAAAACTTAAAGAACTCGAGCTTCAAAAACACAATGAAAAGATAGCTGTAAACGACGCTACAATAGCCCACCTTAGATATAGGAGAGAATTAGAGCGTGGGTCTGAATCAACCTACAACTCTCTAGGGAAGCAAATCGACGAACTTCAAAGAGAGAACGCTTTATATAATACTATGATTTCCGAGCTTGAAAACGCCACGGTTCCTCCAGAAAAGAAGGACTCAGATACTAAAGATGAAACTCCTCCTCAAGTTGAAAAGTTCCTAGACGACTACGCTAAATATCAACACGAGATAGCAATGGGAATAAAAGAGGAAGACGAGGAGTATTACGCTTGGCTAGACAAAGCTGCTCACGATGCCTATGACGGACTCAAAGATTATCAAGAAGATTTGTGGAAGTACGAAGAAGAAGTTTATAAAGGCAGAAAAGACTTTGCAGAAAAAGCTATTCAAGATATAAAAGACAAGTTCCAAGGCGAAATTGATTATATTGAGTCTTTAAAAGAAAAGACTGAAGAACAGTACGATTTAGAAATCGAAGCTCTCAAGAAAAAGCAAGACGAACTTGATGAAGTTAAAAAAGAAACAAGACTTAATAAATACAGCAAAAGAAAAAGAGATTGCTCTTGAAAAAGCTAAACGTCAAGCAGACAAGCTTGTGTTCGAGGGTGGTAGATATGTTTACAAACAAGATAGTGAAGCAATAGAGTCTGCACAAAAAGAATATGATGATGCAATAACAGCGATTCTTGAATATAATTCTGATGAGCAAATCACTTTGCTTGAAGAACAGAGATAAATTGTCTGATATATATGACAAAATGTCAGAGTATCTCAAGACTTTTTACAGAGGACGTTAAACAAACATCTTCGAATTCGACGTGTGGGACATTGCTGGGCAAAACACTATTAACGGTCTTACTGGAGACTTCCAAAACATTGATGGGCAGACTGGAAACGATAATGCTATTAAATCATTCATTGAGTCTCTTGGTGGAGATTATAGTAAATATTTAACTACGTTTGTTCCTAACGTTCAGAGCGTAACTCCAAGCTTAGGAATTATGCAAGAGCTTGCAGGAAACGTAAGAAAAGAGTCAATCGTCAACTACTTCAACACCGACAGCGGAGTGGGTGGAAGTGTTACTTATGCAATCAACGGAGATATTAACCTTGACAACATAAGTGACCCAAGGGCGTTCTTAGAAAAACTCATAAGTATGTTTGACTCTACATATAACCAAGTTGTACTTTCAAACAGATAAATTTGTATAACGCTTAAACAAGCGAAGAAGAAAAGGAAGTGATTATTTGACAGAAGACCAATTGATTTCGATGTTTATTGGCAAGATAGGTCAGCCTCGGTTAGTACGGTAAGCAACGTTGTAAGCAAGGCACAATTCGATAAGACATACGCTTGCAAGGTTATTGGGGTTTTTGACGAGGATAGCAAATACAAAATTTCTTTAAACGGAACAGAGTATGTTATATCGAAAAACGGAACAAGTTTTTCCGAGGTGACTATGCGACAGTCTTTGTTCCAAACAATGATTACAGTAAGATGTATCTTGACAACACAAGTCAATCTGAATATCGTCCTTCTCAAAATAAACTATGGAGATGTAGGAGAGTTTACAGAGAATGAGGCTGTTATAACTCTCCTCTATTCCCTATTTGAAAAGACGAGACAGGAAAGATACTTACAGAACAAAATAAAGATTTTATAAGAACAATAACAGCCCTTTTAGACGAGGCTGGAAATTTAGTTGGGCTTAGATACCCTGATAGTACAGAGACTTTGCTAAAGGATTGTTTAGTTACGACTGGAAAGTTCATAGAAACGAAAAGAAAATATGGGGAAACGGAGGTGAAACGTAATGATTTACCCTAACTCCCCTATTAAATATAACAGCGACGAATTTAGAAAAAGGTTTGCGAACGCTTATTTGTATAGACCCTGTGATGTGGCATATCGGAGAGAGATGCAAATAAAGATATGTATATAAATTAACTGGAGCGACCGCTTTAACATTCTCAATTTCTTTACCTAAGGATTACTACCTCAATGGAGAAAAGCAATATATCCCTAATCAAGACATAAATCTCACAGGAACATTTTATAAAAGTGTTGAGACTTTTAGAAGTGCTGAATTTTTCATAATGCAAGCCCCTTCGTTTGATAGAGATACATATACAAACTTACAAAACGAATATTTAGAAACGTATGGCTGTTCGGTTGCATTCAGACAAGACAGTAGCTCTGGAGCATATACTTATTATGCATATTGCGACTACTCCTCTGAATTAACTTTTTATACAGAAGAAGAATGGAAGGAATATCAAACGTGGAACAGAGAAATTCCAGTCGTGGCAGGAGCAACTAATTTTGGGTTGACTGGAATGGATTATAATTTCACCATAGATTATGGAGATGGAACTATACAAACGTTTGAGCAGTTTCCTTACTTGGAATATCCTCAAATTTTAACCACAGAAGATGGAGAGTCGATATTTATAAAGGGTAGTTCTCCTATAATTTTATCTCATCAATATGAAGAAAAAGGAGATTATACTGTAACTATAAGCGGAAATTGCCCTTACTTTACATTTGTTCCAACCACAGATAGTTATTCTCTTGAACATTGGGGAGATGTTGGACTTGTTAAAATTCCTCCATTCCAACCAACTTTGATAGAGGTTAAAGAGATTATTCCAAACGGAAGCTCTTTATTAAGTGCGAATTCCGCTTTTTTAATAACGTGAGAAACGCAACGTTTCCCAAAGGGTTATTTGCGAATTGTCCTAATATTTTAGATTTTGAATACTGCTACCAAAATAGTTCTGTCGTTGACTTTCCTGATTTGTCTAAGTGCAAAAAAGCAAGAGTTATTAAACATATGTTTTACAACAGTGGGCTTGGACACATTCCAGACTATGCCTTTAAAGATATGTCCGACTTAACGTCTGCTGTTTTTTTCTTTGTTATAATTGCTCGTCTTTAACTACGCTTGGATATAATGTATTTGAAAATTGTTCTGCTTTAGAGGATTTGTTCGGAATGTTTTGGTACTGTTCGTCTCTTACAACATTTCAAGCAGACACATTTGCAGGAGCGACAAACGCAAAAAGCATAAAATATTTATTGGCGTCCACGAACATATCTGTTCTCCCTCCGTACACGTGTTCTCACATGAAATCTTTAGTAACCGCAGACTATGCTTTTGCTTGGAACGACTTTGTAAGTATAGGGGACGGAATATTTAAAGACATAAAATCTAAGGTGCATTTTTGCTCTCCGATTTGGGCAGAATTAAAATCGGAAGAAGACTTCCCTATTTCAGAAAGAACTCCGTTAATAATAGGAGATGGTGTTTTTGACGGGTGTGAAAACGCTACATTTGAATATGGATTAATGTTTCGTTCAAACAGACCTACATATGTAGGAAGCTACACTTTTCGTAAATTGTTCAACCGCTACGAATATAACTAACGGAATGACGAATTTTTCGGAAATGTTCTAATTTCTATTGGAGATGGAACATTTGAAAACTGCTCTAGTATGGAAAGAGCTACATATATTTTTCATAGTTGCAACTGGTTGGAAAGTGTGGGAAATAATACGTTTAAAAACTGTACATCCATGACAAAAGCAGATCACGTATTTTTAAGTGATTATAGTCTTAAAACAATAGGTAGCGGAACATTTGAAAATTGTTCTAGTTGTACAAGTTTTGCAAACGTGTTTTTCAACTGTTATTCTCTAGAGTCCATACCAACAGACACGTTTAAAAATTGCTCCTCTGCATTGTATTTTAGAGGTGCTTTTTTTGGTTCGCTTTCACTAACTTCTATTCCCGAAGGATTGTTGTTTGATTGTGTTAACTTGGGATACTCAACAGAGGCAGATATTCCTACGAACCAATACGAGGACGGAATAGCTTCTATGTTTTATAGTTGGAAAGAGGTTGGAGAAAAAGAGTCGTATTCAAGATATGGAGATTATGAAACACAAATATATGTAACAACAAAAGAGTGTTCTCTTGCAGAGTTTTTGCCTAGGTCAGTTTTAAGAGGCAAATATTTTGAAACTAGATCGTGTCTTTATGGAGCAAAAGGAAGTAAAGGTAGATTTACTGGAGAAGCTCCTGACTGGTGGAATTACATTTCTTTTAGTAAGTACAATTCTACGACGTTTGGGGAAGGAACTGCAAGCGATTATCCTAAAATAGAAAACGCCAGCAATATCCCAATAGAATGGCTTACTTATTCTAATTGATTTTAACTACTTTTAATACGAATATGAAATGAGACTTTTATAAATCCTCAAATAATTGATAAATAGAAAGGAGGTGTACGCCTATTAAAAATTATGTAAAGCTTTATCCTGTCAAAGGATTTTTGCAATCGGAAGACGTAACGTTTACACTAGAGTGTTCTGATGATTATGTTGGAGACTGGTTCTTTAAAGTATACAAAAATCCAAATATGCACCCCGATACATTAGTGTATTCCCAATCAGAATATCTTTCTGCGTGGACTGGAGATGTTAGGCAATGGCAATTCACTGTTGAGGGAGGTTCTATTCCTGTCGAGTATGTAAGCGGAGAACAGGATGTGTGGCTCACATATAGATACGTAGCTGTTATGGAGTCTGATGGAGAAGTGTACGATAGTGACCTTGACATTGAACTTATTGCAAAGAGCAACGTTATATCTTTAGATATGATGCACTCTGTTGATTTTGAAATCCAAGATTCTTCACACATAAGTTCTCAAAAGAATTATAGCTTTAAACTTTATTATTTTGCACGTCCGTTTGACAGACACGACAGAGAAAATTTAAATACATATCAAGTAAATCTTTATGACGAAGACAAGCAACTCATAAAATCGCTTGGCAGTAAATATGACTGGGACGGTTATCACTACTCTACACATAGCGTTACTATTCCAGATTTAGAAGATGGAAAAACATATTACATAAAAGCATTTGCAACATCCGTTAGTGGATATGAAACCGAAACAGACTTCTGGAGAGTAGATGTAAATTACATAGAATACACTTACGACGATGACTTGGTTCTTACTAACAACACTACGCAAGGTTGCATAGAAATAGGCTACGCACTACAAGGAAACACTTACGACAAAATTATAATAGAGAGAAGTCGCAAATATACAGAGGAATGGACTCGTGTTATTGAATATGACTCCCCTGCTATGTTGAACGTTCGTTATAAAGATTATTTTGCTAAAGGAAAAGAAAAGTACCTTTACAGAATTTCTTGTTACAGCGGAGACACTGTTGTTGTCACAAAAGTTAATGAGGTGTATTCCGACTTCGACTGTATGGTTGTGGTAGATAACGTTAAGGTGTATCACTCTATTGCAGAGGCAACTTGGAAACCCCTTGTAAATAACAAACCTAAACAAGTTATTGAAACGTTGGGAAACAAAACCCCTTTTGTAATCTCTAATGGAGAGCCTAATTATTGGAGTGGAACAGTTACTTCTGTAATGCTAACAGAAGTAGACGAGTGTTTGACATTTGATTACGAGGCTTCTGTAAAACTTAGACAAGATTTTGCAGATGGTTAAACAACGGTCATGCAAAAGCTATTAAGTTTTATGATGGAACAGCTTTTATTGTTTCGATTTCGGAAACCACTATTACCGAAGGGGACAGTTGGGAAACTGCAAAGTCGGAGTTTGAGTTTGTTCAAGTTGGAGATTATGATAATATCGAAGATTATATTCGACTCGGTTTGAATGGGTAGGTGACGATATGAGCATTAATGCTGAAGAATTACAGATAATACTTCAAACAAATCAGAACCGTTTTATTATGCTTGAGTTGTTAAACGCAGAGATGTCACGTCTTGCTACTATTACAGGAGACTGTATAAGCTGTAATATAACTATTGACTCGACTAGCGAAATCAGAAGAACGTGTAGTCTTTCTATGAAAGTAACTTCAAGTAAATATGTACTAGACAGTAAAGACTGCATTATAACTATGAATAATATGGTAAGGGTTAGTTTAGGAATACAAGACAACGAAACTTCTTTAGTAAGATGGTACAATCAAGGTTGTTTTTTATTTGATAGTGCTAACTACACATACAACCCATCTACGTCTGAACTATCTTTAAGTTGTTCGGATTTGATGATGACACTCATTACTAGAGGTTGTATGCCTGAGTGGGCAGTTGAAATTGTTGCTCAAGAAAGTATTACTCAAGCCGTCGCTGCAACAGTTGCAAGGGGCGGCTTTTCTAATGTAAACATATGTGAGATAAATGGCTTTTGTTATTTAGACAATAATAAATTTACACGGGAGTATAAGGTTGAGGACGGCAAGTATGTCGTTAAAACAACTAGAAATGACCCTACGTATTCCGATGCTATTCCGTATGATTTGTCTTTTGGAACTGGGTGTACCCTTTATGATATTACAGACAAGCTTGTTAACTTGTATGCAGGATATGTTCAATACTTTGATGTAGATGGAACATATGTGGTGGATATTGATACTGGAGAAGATTTTACTCCTGTTGCAGTTCTCAATCATATAGATATGAACAAGCTTGTTTCAAGCTTTTCTATTTCTTCTGATTATTCTACAATAAAAAACTCCATTAAAGTTTATGGAGGAGAGGGAGGAGAGTTTGTAGGAATAGCACAAGATGACTTAATAGACTCTCCTTATTCGTCTTCGGCAGTTGGAGAGGTGTGGGCGGTATATAGCGGTACTGATGAGGGGTATAGCTTTGACTCGATAGTTTCCGACCAACAGGCACAAGAGTGGGCAGATGAAATTCTATTCAAGTCATGTAGATTAAAAGACACTATTTCTTTTGAATGCGTTGACATTCCGTTTCTTGATGTTGGAGAGTGTGTAGAGTTTGCAGTTCCCCCCGATAATATTACAAGGCTATATAAAATTATATCTATTAGTCGTGATTTTAAAGCAGGCACAATGTCATTACAATGTATAAGAGTTTACGCCGAACACACTTCTGCTGGATATTCAAACTTCTATGCGTCCCCTGTTATTACAGCAACCAGCGATCTTATGCAAATGGTTGTTAATATCTTACCTGTTGATGACGCAGAAAAATACAAGATTTACGCAAATGGAATATTAATCGGGACTACAACTACAAACTCATTCTCTTACACCTTCGCAGAAGAAGGAATTTATGGGATAACTGTAAGGGCAAGTGCGACTGGATACCACGATAGCAGTCCAAGTAATGCTGTTACTTTAGAAATTGCAGACGCAAAAATGCTATCGACAAACGAAGGATTATACATTACTACGAGCGACGGAAAGAAAATTGTTTTAAATATCCCTTTATCTCCTAGTGAAGAACCTTAATCCTAGAAAGGAATTTTATGAGCGAAACAAATACAAACGAAGTTACAAATCGTGTGAAAATACAAGAGCTAACTACGGAAACAACTTTAAGTGATAATCACTTTGTTGTTACAGAGGACGGCTCATCTTTAACATCTGAAACCAAAAAGACTCCTATACGAACACTTATTAATTGGTTTAAAAACACATTTCCTGTTAAGTGCGAAGTTCAAGAAAACATGGAAAAGTTTCTTATAGACAACGAATGGAAAGGTCTTGGAGAAATGGGGGCACACGTTTACGACGACATTAATAAGGCTCTAGTTATTGCATATGATTCTAACTATGATGTGAAATTTTTCTCGGCGGGATCTTTAATGGGGCAGACTGTTGGACAAGCCATGACTAGCGTCAACACTAGAGTTTCTCCAATTGAAGACGACGTTGAAACACTACAAACAGATGTGTCCGCCCTTTCAACAGCCGTTCAAAACGCTGCAACAACAGCGTATGTAGATAACGCTATTGCAGACAGTCTTGGAGATATTTCTGCAATTCTTGCGACAGTAGTGGGAGGTGGTAGTTAATGCCGACAATCGAAAACTATCTTGATAATTTAATTAGGCAAAGAAACGCCCTTGCTACGAACCTAAGAACCAAAGGCGTTCCTGCTGAAAATTCAGAATTGCTAGATACTTTAGTGCCTAAAGTCTTGCAGATCGAAGGTGGAGGAGGAACGACCAGTTACCTCACCCACTCTTACTTGTCGACCGATGTTACCACTAATGATATTGTCGACGGTGCAGTAAGCGTACCTAATCGTGCGACTGATTATCTTAATGATACATGGGACTTCGTTGGTGTAGAGATTGATGAGGACGGTAATTTAAAAATAGTAGGAAATGCAACATCTTACGCCACTCTACTCAGAGATTTAAAATCTTACGGTAGGTTTTGCTCCGTGTACTTTCTGGCAAAACAAGAAGCTTTGTCTACAAACGCAGCAGGGAGGATAATAAACGTTTCAAAAGCTAGATCTACTCAACAAAGCTCTTTGTATCGCACGTATTCGGGTACTATATATGCGGATACATATAATACAGGAACGTCAACGGGTGTTATTACACATATAGGCAGATACCACATTTTCACATTCGCTTTAGATAATTTAGATGGAAAAGCATATTTTTATTTAAACGCAACTAAAGTTGCAGAGTTAAGTTTAATTGATTTTGGTCAAGAGATTAGCATGGGTGTCGATAAACTCGGAACAAGCATTACCGAGTTTTTTAATGCTGATTTGAGATGTCGAGCTTTAAACGTGTATAACGAGTTTCACGACCAAAATAAAGTTGTCGAAAACACTCAAGAAATGCTTGAAACTGCTTTTTCTCAACTTAAAACAGGTGTGCAAATTACAACCGTTGTAAACGGAGAGGTTGGAGATGATATTTACGCAACATTATATACCACTACTCCACAAACAGTAACTATTACTAGCGATGATGGTGCAAGTGTTATCGACACTGTCGATTTGACAATTGGTGCATATCCAGTAAATATTGGAGTGTTGGCGAAATCATCATCAACAATTACATTTACATCAGAAAACGAAATATCGCTATTAACATCTAAAGCATCATCTGTATTTGACCAGTACGATTTTGTCGCAGAAACGGCAGGCGAAAACATATTTATATAACGGTAGATATGTCAAAAAAACATATAGCGATAAAGCGTATGTGGCGTATTATCATGATCAGCGAACTGGTTTTTGCCGATTTTGGTTTCACAAACCGTGGACGGTACAAACTTTTGGATGTACAGCGGCACAACGGACGCTGAAAACACCACATATGGTGGCAGTTTTGAATATGGTGGCAAAACGTGGTACTACAACGGCTATGGAGTAGGATCATATGCGGGAGCAATGGACTCCAGTGGCAAAAATCGTTACTATTTTGGACGTATTACTGATTTTAGCCAAGTGCCTGATATGGCACTAGAGCTAGTAAAGATGTGTCAAAAGGATTGGGCGACAACATAATTCGATAAAAGCATTACCCCGTCGTGAGGCAAACGACTGGGGCGTTAGCCTTGGGCTTTAGTGGTGGAACCACTGAAGGACTGATGTCCCCGCCTCCTAATGAGGCAATCTGCATAAATGCAGGGGACATCTTGTCATGGTTATATAAAAAAACAAACAGGAGGAAATAATATGACACAAGAAATTTTAAATATAGTTACAGACGGAATGTCTGCACTTTTTATAGCTATCGCAGGGGTTGCTTATTTCATATCTCTTTAAGCTTGTAAGAAAAAGACTTGGGGATGAAAATTGGGAAAGAATAGTTGCAAATTGTGAGTTTGTAAAATCAATCGTAATAGCTTTTTTCAAAACCAACCCAGATATAGCTATATCCGCCAATTCAGTTTTTAACAAATTTAAAAGAAATCACAAAGGTTGTTCCTACTCTTTCGGAGGAAGAACTTGAATTTCTATTTAGTTCAATCGTTGATGACATTGCAAAAAGAGCTTAAAGTAGATAATGCTGTTTTCAAACAACAGAAAAAGAGGAACTATGCGCTACCCCTAAAGTAGACGCAAAGGACAGAAAAACGAAAACCAAATCTCTGTTCTATAGAGATTGACTGAGGCTGAAATGGATAGGAGGAATATTATTAAGAAACGACCTAGGCTCACTCTAAAGCCTGATACGGCTGATTCTCGTGACTATAAGATGCCTTTGACGGCTTGTAATGTCCCTAAACAATACATGATAGAGATGAGAAAAGCTGGAGAGCAAGGAGAACTTGGTTCTTGTACAGCTTGGGGACTGCTTGGGATTGTAGAACACTACTATAAAATTCTCACGGGACACCATACAGAACTGTCAAAGATTTTTCAATATTATAATACACGTCAAGACTTTGGAGATGTGGATGCTGATAATGGTTGTAGCCTTAGGGATACTTTGAAAGCCTACAACCGATACGGCTGTTGCATAGAGGCTTTTGCTCCGTATGAGATAGCCAAGTTCAATCAAAAACCAACAACATTTGCATATGTAGATGGAGCAAAAAGAAATAGAGTCACTTATTTTAAAACAACATCTAGGAGCGAAGTTCAATTTTCAATTGCGTGCGACAATATTGTTCTTGCTGGTATTCGTATATACGATAACTTCTACGATTGCAACACTAACGGTTTCGTTAAATCTCCTAGTGGGAGACTTAACGGACTTCATTGTGTTGAGATATGTGGATACGAGAACACGTCTGGTTGTGCTTTTATAGAAAGGATACTTAACTTCTTTAAAATCCCCGTAAAAACAAAAGGTCATTTTATATGTCGCAATTCATGGGGAGACGATTGGGGAGTTGACGGTGGGTTTTTTAAAATGCCATACGATGTGTTCGACGCTTTAATTGTTGACGCTTGGAGCGTACATATGACAGACGAAAAAATTAAAGGTGATTGACAATGGGAAGATTTAAAAAGGGATTGTCAGCAAGCCACATTATGCTATATGCCGCCATGTTGATTTATTTCATTGTGGTGGCTTTTGCTATATGTGTTTGTATTTACATACTTGTAAAACACCCAGACAGCATTGATTCTGTCTGTATTCTTGGAGGAAGTATGATTACGTTAGTGTCAGCCGTTACTGGTTGTGTAGCTACTGTATACTCTAACAAAGCACAAAAAGACCACGAAATACAGTATCGTCAAGAGATACATGACGGAAGACTTGACTTCGCAAAACAAACATCGGTAGCTTTACACAATGGAGAGGTTGACGATAGCTCGATTAAATACAGTAAATATCTATCAACAGACACTCAAACAGATGTAAATATTATCGGAGGAACGCCTGTTGTAACAGAGTTGACACAATATCCCGAAGAAAATATAGATAAAAGATACACGGTAGATAGCATTCTTCGAGAGCAAGAAATAACATCTATTGTGTCGGAAATAGAAGAAGAAAGAAATTCAAATAAATTTTTGTGAGGTGATTGATTGGCAAAACAAATTAAAGCACTGGGAGTAGATGTTTCTTATTCACAATATAAATGCGATTTTTCAAAAGTGAAAAAGGTTGGGTACAGTTTCGCAATATTGCGTTGTGGTAGAGGTGGATATAACGGAAATATTTCAAAGATAAAAAAGGACGATAGGTTTGACCAACACGCAAAAGCAGCTTGCACTGCTAATATGCCGTTTGGGGTGTACTTCTTTAGTACGGCTCTTTCAGTGGCAGAAGCAGAAGCAGAAGCTAAAGCTTGTCTTGAATATATTAAGCCGTACAAATTAGACTATCCTGTTGTAATGGACTGGGAGGAAGAAAAAAGTTTAAAGCTCTCCCCTACTGTTCAGGCTCAAATCATCACTGCTTTTTTATCGACAATAGAAAAGGCAGGATATTACGGGGTTTTATATGCAAGTAAGTCTACACTTCAAGATACTCTCCCTGCTGCAAGCATAAAACGTTTTGACCACTGGGTAGCACAGGTTAATGCTAACGGTCGTCCACGAGATACTTGTACATATACAGCAGCACCGTATGGTATGTGGCAGTACAGTTGGGTTGGCAAGGTTGACGGAATTACTAACGCAAACGGAAGTCTTTGCGATGTGGATTTAAATAGATGTTACTACGACTATCCGTCCAGAACAGCTAAACTTAAAGGTCATCAACACCAAAAGACCTACAAGGTCACAGCAATAAAGAAAGGACTTTCAGAAGATAAAAGTTTTGAACTTTTATCTAAACTAGGGTCTCTAGGAATGACTCTTAAAAAAGAGGAGGAGATATGAGGTGAAAGTACAAAAGATTTGCGTAGAGGACAAGAGTATAAAAGTCAGAGATGTATATTTCATACAAGGAGAAAGCCTTGTGGATTTTATTTACTTCTCTCTTGATAGCTGGGAATATAACGGAATTGACTTAACCCCTCTGTCCTTTACTTTAACTTCCTTGGTTGGAGACACTCAGGCTGTTCAGATTTTAAGAAAAGTAAACGACACTCTTTTGTGGACTGTCACTGACGACTTCACAGCCGTTGACGGGTTAATGTCTTTGGAGATTAAAGGCGTTAGTAGCAGTGGCGAAGAAATAATTAAATTTAAAGGAAAGAACTGTCTTAGAGTTGGTAAATCTCTCAAGGGCGAGAACTATCCCACGCAGACATCGCTGAAGAACTACTTACTCAAGTAGAACAGATAGTTGCTGGAATAGAAAGTGGCGGTGTGATTTTTAAGACGTACCAAGACTTTCCGAGCGTTGGAGATAGTTCAAAGCTATATATCGCAACAGACGAAAAAGCAGTATATATGTTTGACAACGACACTATAACATATGTTTGTATCGGCAGAGATTATAGCGAAGTAAACGAAATAAATTGTATGATATAGATAGGAGATAATATTATGGCAACTTTAAATGGAGTTAAAGTTTTAAACGTAGTAAAGACAAAAACACAATGGGAAGCAATTACAGCCGTTCCATCAAAAGGTGTGCTTTTGGTCGAGGTTGATGGAAATAAAACTAACCTAAAGATTGGTGATGGTGTAAATACATACAATCTACTTCCTTATGCAAGCGGAGACATTGACTTGTCTGCGTATTACACAGCAGCAGAAACAGATGAGGCTATTGCTACCGCTGTTTCAAGTATTGGAAATATAGTTACTCTCAAAGGCAGAGTTGACACAACAGCAGCATTACCCTCAACAGGAAACACCCAAGGAGATTTATATTTTGTAGGCTTGTCATGCTACAAACTTTGATGAATATGTATGGACTTCTATGAATGGTTGGGAAAAGCTAGGAACAACGAGTGTTGATCTTTCTAACTACTACACAAAGGCAGAGTCAGATGCAATAACAGACGACTTAGCTGAAAGTATTACAGCTTTAGAAGACCACGCAATTTTAGATACAGATACATTAGTTATCAATTGCACAATATAGAGGTGTTTTATGCCAAATAAAAATATAAATGCCGATATAAAAGTCCAATCGGTAGAGGCTGGCACTTTAGGTAATTTAGTATCTGGTGAAAGTATAACAACATCGTTTGGCAAAATTAGAAAGGCAATATCTCAATTAATGACCAACACTACTGCTTTAAACTCGAAAGCTAGCACCAGTGCATTATCATCACACACCACAAGTACAAGCAACCCTCATGGTGTAACAAAATCACAAGTTGGACTTGGCAATGTAGATAATACGAGTGATTTAAGCAAGCCTGTGTCTACTGCTACGCAAACATAGCAACACTAAAGGCTAGTGTAGTGCATTAGAGTTGCACTCCGCAAATACAAACAACCCTCATGGTGTTACTAAGGCACAGGTTGGACTAGGCAATGTGAACAATACAGCCGACATTGACAAGCCTGTATCAACAGATACTCAAGATTTTGTTAACTCATCAATTAATGCGATGGCAGCACACTTTGTTTCCAAAGACGCATTAAATAGCAACTTTGCAACAAAAGCCGAGTTGGACAGTGCTACTACTTTTTATCACGCAGGGACTGCATACATTCCGACTATGCACGATTATGTAGTCGTATTGTCAGATGAAACAAGTGGAAACGCACAAACTAGATATATGAACGTTTCCGAAACAACAACTCCTAGTTGGCAATTACAATATATTATTAATGACGCTCCTTTTACATCTGCACAGAACAACGCAATTAATAGTGGAGTTACAGGAATCAAAGTATCTTCTTATGATACTCACCTTTCAAACACATCTAATCCTCATAATATTACTAAAACTCAGGTAGGGTTAGGGAACGTTAATAATACTTCGGACGCTGACAAACCTGTTTCATCCGCAATGCAATTAGCTTTGGACGGCAAGGTTGATAAAGTAACTGGAAAAGGATTGTCCACAAATGATTATACCACTACCGAAAAAGATAAGTTAGCTTCAATAGATTTGAGTGAGTATGCGACACAAGACGACCTCACGGATGCTATATCCCCCCTCGCTTCTGAAACTTATGTAGATACTGCCATAGCAAACAAAACCCTATCTATGGACTTATTGTTTTCAGGAAGTTCTGAAGGTTCGGTAAGAATATCTAATTTAGCTGAGTATAGTTTATTGAGTGTTTCGGTTGATTTTCAGGCGATTAATTATACTCCTGGGGGTCCTGGCGGTCCCCCGTCATATGTATATGGTTCTATACATAGCCAAGCAACTGTTGTTCCTGTTGGGGTTGGAGCGTGTAAATACTTTGCATCATCTCCAATTAACAACACCAATAATTACTATCTAGTGGATATTACTGCTTCTGGGACAACAATAACAGTCGGAGCCTCAAAAGTGGAGGGGAGTACCAACGAAACATCCGCAAAGATTACAGGTGTTTATGGGGTGCGTTAGTAGTAGGCACGAAACATGAATTTGATATAAATGAATAAGAGGTTCGTTCTCGAGAGGAAAGGAGTAGATAATACATAGGAGGTAGAAATATGACACTATACTGGGAAAACAAACTCACTAATTGCAAACTTCAAAATTTTAATAAGGCTGGGGGTGGAGCTAAATAATGGACGCATCTGTAATTGTCGCTCTCATTAGCTTATTTGGAACCCTAGGAGGTTCGTTAGGGGGAATTTTAATATCTTCAAAATTAACTAACTATCGCCTTCAACAATTAGAAAACCGTGTGAATGAGCATAATAATTTTGCAAAACGTATGCCAGTCCTAGAAGAAAAAGTTTCTTCGCTGGACAAAAGACTTAACCAATTAGGACATTAAAAAATAAAGCCTAGCTATTGATTTTAGCTAGGCTTGTTTTCGTCATGTTTAACAAATATCTCTTTTATAATTAGATTTAATAAAAAACAAAACTGTTTGTTTACAACAACACCCGTTAGGTGCTCTTGTAAGCCGACGGTTTTGTGTAACACATGAATTTTTAGGACTTTTTCGTTCAATCAAGAGACAAGGGGTGTGTATTAAGCGACCCAACTTAACGCATATCCATCCCACGTTGCATCCTCTACATTATCACATAACCTAATTCAGCCAAAATTGCAACAGCTTTTGTCTGAGTAAGTTCCCCCAAACTAGTACTTGAAAAGAGCACGTACTTTATCTGGCAAAGGGTAAACGCTTTTTAGGTTATTCGCAATTATTGTTGCTAAACGCTCACTGTTTGGTTCTCCGGAGCATAATAAATATCGAAATTCCTCGCAACTGTCCCGAAAGGCTCTCAGGTGCTGCATTAGAATGAAGGGCGATATGTGCTGCGTAGTTCCCGGCATTTAATCAGCTATCGCACCTTGAACATTTCTTGCAGGATCGTTTCTTGTGAAAACAATGCCTGTCGACGAAGATAAGGTTCCATTCTGTCTGCAAGTGCATTCATATTCATTTCTTCATTTCCTGTGGTTGCATAGCCGTTCACTCCTGCGTGGAAGGGCTTAAAAATATAGTTGGCATAGTAATTCTCCTTCAATAAGGGCTTCAGCCGTAGTTTTACTATATTCTATGCCCCAAAATAAGTTTTGCTATAAAAGAAAGCCGTTCTAAGAACGGCTTTCGTTAAGATGGTTTCATTTCAAACATCATATAATTTTATGCTCGGAACGGCATGGAAGCCGTTCCCTGCTGAAATACAAGCATATCCTTAAAAAAGCTGAAATCCTACAATTCCGATTATAGCAACAATTCCACCGATTACGCCGATTTTCCCTAGCTGCGAACGCTCCTCTTTATTGAAAAGTCCGATAAAGAAAGTGAAATAAGTATAATAGGCTGAATAAACGCAGAACCCGTAAGACTAATAGCAATTGCAGCATTTTTCTGCAATAAGTCCAACTGCATTAGGAAGTTTTTGCGGCAACTATTATTGCGTGCCTTTTCTATTTTGAGTGCATAATTTTTTTATGCTAACCTTTGGGATAAGAACGACTGCTAATAGTATCAAAAGCAAAATAAAGTATCATTGATGACGACATATTTTCAGGCGCTTCTTTCATCGAAGCCGTAACCTATCCTATCAACAAGATATACTCCTAATGGGATAAGAATTTTTTTGTAGTTCACCTGTTTACGATTGCTTTTAGCAATTAAAAAAGCCCCGCCCGTAATGAGAATGAACAAAAAGCCTAAAACGCTCAACGGCTGGTCGTACATGAACGCATCAATAAAAAATATGAAACGAACAGCGATACGCCTAACCACGCTTTCAGCTCAAACGCTGACATATAGGCAAGTACTTTTGCGCCCATTTGAATTCAAGCATTTTTACGACAATCATAATCAGGACTATAAATATCAAAACCTGCCATGAAAACGTGAATTCATGGTCAATAAACGGGAACAGCAATGTCATAAAAATAACTGTTGGCACTGCCATTATAAATGTATGCTCGCTACCGTTCAATTTAGCCTTACTTATTGCGTATTTATCGCTTAAACCGCATAAAGTATAGCACGCAGCAGCTAGTAAAATCATATTCATGTTATCAACTCCAAATAGGATTATAACAGAAGTGGTTGCGAATTGCAACACAAATTTTGCTTGATGACTTACCGTTTATAGCACTTTTTTGAGATAGTGGCCTGTGTAGGATTTCTTGCACTTTGCAATTTCCTCTGGAGTGCCTGTTGCAACAATCATTCCTCCCTTGTCGCCACCCTCTGGCCCAAGGTCAATAATATGGTCCACTGTCTTGATAACGTCAAGGTTATGCTCGATAACTACAACGGTGTTGCCTGTGTCTACTATTGCTTGCAGTACGTCTATTAGCTTGTGGACGTCTGCTGTGTGAAGTCCTGTTGTAGGCTCGTCAAGAATGTAGATAGTCTTGCCTGTTGCTCTCTTTGAAAGCTCTGTTGCAAGCTTTACACGTTGCGCCTCGCCACCCGAAAGGGTTGTTGCAGGTTGCCCGATTTTGATGTATCCAAGTCCGACTTCTTTTAAGGTGTTAAGCTTTCTTGCTATCTTAGGTAGGTTTTTGAAGAACTCTACTCCCTCATCAACCGTCATTTCAAGAATGTCATGTATTGACTTACCCTTGTACTTTATTTCAAGTGTTTCACGGTTGTAACGCTTGCCCTTACAAACTTCACAAGGCACGTAAATGTCGGGTAGGAAGTGCATTTCAATCTTAATTATTCCGTCACCCTCGCAAGCCTCGCATCGTCCACCCTTGATGTTAAATGAAAATCTTCCGTTTGTGTAGCCTTTCATTTTTGCATCGGCAGTGCTTGCGAAAAGGTCACGAATATCGGTAAATACACCTGTATAAGTAGCAGGGTTTGAACGCGGTGTCCTTCCGATAGGTGACTGGTCAATGGCGATTACCTTATCAAGATTTTCAACTCCGTTAAACTCCTTGAACTTACCTGCTCGGATTTTTGCTCTGTTAAGCTTGCCTGCAAGGTGCTTGTACATAATTTCGTTGACAAGTGAGGATTTGCCCGAGCCTGAAACACCTGTAACGCATATGAATTTGCCAAGTGGAATTGTAACGTCTAAATCCTTTAGGTTGTTCTCGGTTGCGCCTTTGATTTCTATGAAAAGTCCGTTACCCTCTCGCCTTGTTGCTGGGATAGGAATTTTCTTCTTGCCGCTTAGATATTGCCCCGTGATTGTGTCTTTGCTTTTCTTGTTATCGTCAATTTTACCTGCGCAAACGACGTTTCCACCAAGCACTCCTGCGCCAGGTCCGATGTCAACGATATAGTCGGCTGAATACATTGTGTCCTCGTCATGCTCAACGACTATGAGCGTATTGCCAAGGTCACGCAGCCGTTTTAGAGTGCCGATAAGCTTATCATTGTCACGCTGATGAAGTCCAATGCTCGGCTCGTCAAGAATGTAAAGCACGCCTATTAGATATGAGCCTATCTGCGTTGCAAGACGAATTCTTTGGCTCTCTCCACCCGAAAGCGTGCCTGATGCACGTGACAAGGAAAGATATTCAAGACCGACGCTCTTTAAAAATCCAAGTCGCTCGTTTATCTCTTTTATAATTCGCTCGCCAATCATACTGTCACGTTCGCTAAGCTGTAAGGTGTGCAGGAAATCATACAAATCAGCAACGGAATAATCACTCACCTTGCTAATGTTTTTGTCGCCAATAGTAACTGCAAGGCTTTCCTTTTTGAGCCTTTGCCCGTGACAATCAGGGCAGGAAATCTCGCTCATGCAGTCCTCAATCTCGCTACGGGAATATTCACTGTTTGTTTGCTTGTATCTACGCTCCATATTTGAGATAATCCCCTCAAATTCGGCGTGATAAGTACCCCCACCGTAAGTTGTATGACGGTGAAGTTCAAGCTTTTCATTCCCTGTTCCGTATAAAAATATGTCAATTACTTCACTCGGCAAGTCCTTAACTGGTGTGTCAAGTGAGATGTTATATTTCTTCGCAATTGCCTTGTAGTACATCATTGCGATTGAGTTATCATCAGCAGCATTCCAGCCTGACGCTTTAAGCGCACCTTGTTTAATGCTTAGGTCCTTATTTGGTATGATAAGGTCGGGGTCAACTCTTTTGAAAACACCAAGGCCTGTACATTTTTCGCACGCACCGAATGGGTTGTTGAAAGAGAACATTCTCGGGGTGAGTTCTTCAATGCTAATGTTATGCTCTGGACAAGCGTAATTCTGCGAAAACATAAGCTCCTCGCCGTCAATTACGTCTACAATAACCATTCCACCTGATAGCGATGAAACAGTTTCTATACTGTCTGCAAGCCTTGTTCTTACGCCCTCTTTTACAACAAGACGGTCTACAATGACTTCAATGTTGTGCTTCTTATTCTTCTCAAGGTTAATTTCTTCCGAAAGGTCGTAGGTTATTCCGTCACAACGTACACGCACATATCCCGACCTTTTTGCACGCTCAAGCTCCTTTGTATGCTCGCCCTTTCTACCACGAATGATTGGCGCAAGGAGTTGAATTCTTGTCCCCTCTTTAAGCTCGCAAACTTGATCAACTATCTGGTCGACTGTTTGTTGAGTGATTTCCTTTCCACAAACAGTACAATGTGGAATTCCTATTCTAGCGTAAAGAAGTCTGAGGTAATCATGAATTTCAGTTACCGTTCCGACTGTTGAACGTGGGTTTTTTGAGGTGGTTTTTTGGTCAATAGAAATGGCTGGAGAAAGCCCCTCAATGCTATCAACATCGGGCTTTTCCATCTGTCCTAGAAACATTCTTGCGTAGGAAGAAAGGCTCTCCATATAGCGCCTTTGTCCGTCTGCGTAAATTGTATCGAACGCAAGTGATGACTTACCCGAGCCTGAAAGACCGGTCATTACAACTAGCGAATCTCTCGGGATTTCAAGGTCAATGTCCTTTAGGTTGTGCTCTCTTGCGCCTCTGATTATGATTTTATCCTTTTGCATATAGTTTTACCTTCCAATGTTTGCTCAATATTATTCGCCTTTAAGCTCTGAGATTTTATCACGCAGATATGCAGCATGCTCGAATTCTAGCATTTTTGCTGCATTCTTCATTTCTATTGTGAGCTTTGCAATTAGGTCTTGCTTTTCCTGCTTGCTCATCTTCTTTTTTGATGCCTTTTCTTCAACGTGTTCTTTGCTTGAAATTTCAAGCACTTCACGAACGTCTTTCTTAACGCTTGTCGGGGTAATTCCGTGCAATTCGTTAAACTCTATTTGCAGCTTTCTGCGTCGCTCGGTTTCCATTATTGCGTTTTCCATTGACCTTGTAACGCTGTCTGCATACATTATTACTTTGCCGTCAACGTTTCTCGCTGCACGGCCTATTGTTTGGATAAGAGAGGTTTCGTTTCTGAGGAAGCCCTCTTTATCAGCGTCAAGAATGGCAACAAGGGATACTTCTGGAATATCAAGTCCCTCACGAAGCAGATTAATTCCAACTAGCACGTCAAACTCACCAAGTCGCAAATCACGTATGATTTCCATTCTCTCGATGGTGTCAACGTTGAAGTGGATATACCTAACTCGCACGTTCATTTTCTCTAAATAGCCTGTTAAGTCCTCTGCCATTTTCCTTGTGAGAGTTGTGACTAAAACACGCTCATCCCTCTCTGCACGGAGGTTGATTTCAAGCAATAAGTCCTCAATCTGTCCCTGTACAGGCTTGACTATTATTTCAGGGTCAATTAGTCCTGTTGGTCTAATGAGCTGCTCGACAACTTGTACTGAGGACTCCCTTTCAAGCGCTCCCGGTGTCGCACTAACGTAGACTGCTTGATTTATATGTGCGTGGAATTCTTCAAAATTTAGTGGTCTATTATCATACGCTGATGGAAGTCTAAAGCCGTATTCAATCAGCGACCTTTTTCTTGCATGGTCACCGCCGAACATTCCTCGAACTTGTGGCAAACTTACATGGCTCTCATCTACAATTAACAGAAAATCCTCTGGGAAGTGGTCCATTAATGTGTATGGAATGCTCCCCGGCTCTCTGCCTGAAAGGACTCTTGAATAGTTCTCAATGCCCTTACAAAAGCCGATTTCTTGAAGCATTTCTATATCGTACATCGTTCTTTGAGAAATCCTCTGTGCCTCAACAAGCATTCCATTATCTTTGAAATACTGAACACGTTCCTCAAGCTTGATTTTATATTGTCGATCGCTGAAAGCATTTTTGCTTTATCAACGATATAATGCGTTGCAGGATAGATTGCATAGTGCTGTAAGACAAGAATAATCTCACCCGTGATTACGTTAATTTCGCTTATCCTGTCAATCTCATCACCGAAAAATTCAACACGTATTGCATTCCCCATTGAGCCAGCCGGAAAATCTCAAGCACATCTCCACGCACTCGAAATTTGTTTCTTATGAAGTTAATGTCGTTTCTCTCATACTGAATTTCAACCAGTCTTTTGACTACTTCATCACGAGATATGAGCATTCCTTCTAAGTGAAATTACTTGGTCACGGTAATCCTCCGGACTACCGAGTGAGTATATGCAGGAAACACTGGCTACTATTATAACATCTCGTCTTTCAGCCAACGCAAGTGTTGCAGAATGTCGCAGCTTGTCTATCTCCTCGTTAATTGCGCTGTCCTTTTCTATATAGCTGTCAGTAGATGGAATATACGCCTCCGGCTGATAGTAATCGTAATAGGATACGAAATATTCCACTGCATTATTAGGGAAGAACTCCTTAAACTCGAGCAAAGCTGCGCTGCAAGTATTTTATTATGTGCAAGCACTAATGTCGGGCGGTTCACCTCAGCAATGACGTTTGCCATTGTAAACGTCTTTCCTGAGCCAGTTACACCTAGTAATGTTTGCTCTTTATAGCCGTTATTAATTCCGTCTAATGCTGTTTTATCGCCTTAGGTTGATCACCTGCCGGCGTATAATTAGATACTAATTGAAAATTACCCATTATAAATCTCCTAGTCAAATGTAGTAAAATATCCTGCATCACGCATTGAAGACGCCCTCTGTTTCCCACTATTACATGGTCAAGCAGTTTAACTCCAACACTTTTCAATACTGATTGTATCTGCCTTGTACATGATACATCTTCTTTAGATGCCATCTCCGTCCCTTTCGGGTGGTTGTGCGCAAGTATTACATAATCGCATTTTGTTTTGAAAATAAACTCAACAATTTTTCTAATATTGACGGGCAGTGAAGAAACTGTCCCCTCAATAACCACCGAATATGCTACTACACGTAATCTATCATCAAGGCAAGCAACTACAAGCTGCTCATGCTTTTCACCTATAAACATATTACGGAAATAACTGCATACCTTCTTTGAAGTGTCTAGCACCTCGTTTGATACAGTGTCAACAGAATATACCTTGCACATTTGCGGAATCATTTTTAATAGTGTTGCTGCGTTATCCCCGACCCCCTTGACTTTGGCGATGTCCTCAAAAGGCGCATCAAGGACAGCTGAAAGACTCCCGAACTGATTAATCAGCGAATGAGCAATTTCATTCGTATCAATCCGTGGTCTTGCATAATACAAAAGCAGCTCTAAAATTTCATGAGGCTGAAAGCTGTCTAGTCCGTCCTCTAAAAATCTATTTTTCATTCTTTGCCTATGGCCTTCATGAACGTTATCTTTCGGCATTTTCGCTACCTCCTAAAATGAAAATCGAACATTTGTGCGAGTCTTTCTCTATTATAATACATTTTTTCGCTTTTGAAAAGATGTTTTTTGAAAAAATTTATGTTATACTGTATTCATGCTATAATTTTAATAGCAGTCACCCAATTTAACTTAATATTGAAGGGATTATTTTTATGCAATCTTTCACTATAAATAAAAACGATGCTGGTCAGCGTATGGATAAGTTCCTGCAAAAAGCTGTTCCTCTTATGCCTCAAAATCTTATGTATAAATATCTACGTACAAAACGAATAAAGCTTAACAAAAAGAAATGTGAAATCTCAACTCGACTTTGCGAGGGTGATGTAGTTGAGCTTTACATAAATGACGAATTCTTTGAAGAACAGTCAACCGAATATGAATTCCTGTCCGCCCCTGCTACTTTCTCAATTATTTATGAGGACGAAAATATTCTGCTGATTGACAAGAAAAGCGGGCTAGTAGTTCACGAGGACGATGAAAATACTAAGGATACTTTAATAAACCGTATTTTACACTATCTTTACGATAAAAAGGAATACGACCCTAATAACGAGAACTCCTTCACGCCTGCTCTTGTAAATCGGCTTGACAGGAATACCGGTGGAATTATAATCGCTGCTAAAAACGCTGAATCCTTGCGAATACTCAATCAAAAGGTGCGTGATCGTGAGTTAGAAAAGCGCTATCTTTGTATTACTGTTGGCGCTCCTCCTAAAAAGAGTGACTCTGCTACTGCATACTTGAAAAAGGACGAAAACCAAAAACGAGTTTACATATCAAACAAAAAAACTTCGGACAATAAGACTATTATAACAAGTTATACCGTGCTAAGTCAAAAAAATGGACTTTCTCTGGTTGAAGTTGAATTGGTTACGGGCAGAACTCATCAAATCAGGGCGCATATGGCGTATTTGGGCTGTCCTTTGCTAGGCGACGGGAAGTATGGCAAGAATGAAATTAATAAAAAATACGGCGTTAAAACTCAAGCCTTATACTCATATAAGCTTATATTTAAGTTCACTACTGATGGTGGTTTGCTCTCTTACCTTGATGGAAAGGAGTTCACTGCGCCTAATATTTGGTTTAAAGACAAGTTTTTTGAATAAGTTGATTGCTCGATGAATAAACATTCCAATAACTTACAATTCACTTAAAAGGCAAGTCTTTTTGGTGAATTAGAACGCATATTTTTTGAAACAATTTGTATTGCTTAAAAGATTTTTTTGGCTTTTTGTCATAAATTGTAGCTAAACTATTGCTTTTTTTATGCGTTTTGTAGTATAATTGTAATGTTAATTTTATTGGAATGTACAGCTTTCTTAAAATTACGTCTATCTCTAGCTGTTCTCCAAACAAAACTCAAGGAGGTTCTGCGCTATGACAGGTGATTTACATTGTCACACCACCCTTTCCGACGGTTCATTGGGAATTGAAGATATTATCGCACAAGCAAAACGACTAAAAATCGACTTTCTTTCTATAACAGACCACGACACTATGGCTTCCCATTCAAGAGCATCTATCTTAGGCTCTAGATATGGGGTTAGAATTATTCCGGGTGTTGAATTATCAGCTTGGGATAAGGTTAGAAACAGAAAAGTACATATACTTTGCTACGCTCCTCAGAAGCCAGACAGACTTGAGGGACTTTGCCTAAAATGCTGCGAAATAAGAAAAGATTGCTCAAAGCAGATGGTTGAAAAGGTTATGGCAGACTATCCTATTACTGCTGAAAGTGTACTAAAATACGCTACGGGAAGCAAGAGTATTTTTAAGCAGCACATAATGCACGCTCTTATTGATTACGGCTATTCTACGGAGTTTTATGGTGATCTTAACTATAAGCTTTTCAATCGTACAGACGGTATTTATTATGTTGAGCGTGAATATCCTGATGTCAACTTTGTTCTCGACCTTATTCACTCTGCAAGGGGCGTTGCTGTTATGGCTCACCCTGTCCAGTATGATAACATCGAGCTTCTTGAAGAACTAGCTGCTAAGGGCAAACTCGACGGCGTTGAAGTTGACCACTATTCTGCAAGCGATGAGCAGAAGAAAATCATGCTCGAAATTGCTGAAAAATATGACCTTATCGTTACTGGTGGTTCTGATTTCCACGGCCTTTACAACGAAAAGCCTTCCCCTCTTGGAAGTAATGTAACCGACAAGAAAAATCTTGACAAGTTATTTAAACTAATTAATTCAAAAAAATAAATCTAAGGGCAACCTACTTCATGCAGTATTACTATTGCATTTTAGTGGGTTGCCTGTTATACTATTATGTGGATTTATTATGAAAAAGGAAGGTGTTCAAATGGATATTATGCAATCTGCATTAAAAAAGCACGAAGAATGGCAAGGTAAAATTGAAATAATTTCACGCACTCCGATTGAGAATAGAGATCAGCTATCTCACGCTTATACACCGGGAGTTGCACAGCCTTGTCTTGAAATAGAAAAAAATCCTGATCTATCCTACACACTGACACGCAGGGCTAACCTTGTTGCAGTTATTACTGACGGTACTGCTGTTTTAGGGCTTGGTGACATTGGGCCTAGAGCGTCTATGCCTGTTATGGAGGGCAAGTGTGCGCTATTTAAGGAATTCGCCGAAGTTGATGCGTTCCCTATATGCGTTAATTCTAAAGACACTGACGAAATTGTAAATACTATTGCCATGATTTCTTACAGCTTTGGTGGCATTAACCTTGAAGATATTGCTGCACCAAGGTGCTTTGAAATTGAACGCAAGCTAAAAGAACTCGTTGACATTCCTGTATTCCACGACGATCAGCACGGTACTGCTATTGTTGCAAGCGCTGCTATGATTAATGCTGCTAAGATTGTCGGCAAGAGCCTCTCTGACATTACGCTGGTTATAAACGGCGCCGGCGCTGCCGGAATAGCTATTGCAAAGCAGTTCATCAGCCTTAATATCGGAAACATCATTATGGTAGACATTGACGGAATTATCTGCGATGGAGATGCGTTCGCTAACCCTGCTCACGCTGAAATTGCAAAACTAACAAACAAAAACCATATTCACGGCTCTCTTGCAGATGCCGTTAAGGACGCTGACGCTTTTGTCGGTGTTTCCAGACCTAATCTTCTTTCTGAAGAAATGGTTAAGTCTATGGCTGATAAGCCTATTATCTTCGCAATGGCTAACCCTACTCCTGAAATCATGCCTGATAAGGCTAAAGCTGCCGGCGCATTTATCGTAGGAACCGGAAGAAGTGACTTCCCAAATCAGATTAACAATGTCGTTGCTTTCCCAGGTGTCTTTAAGGGCGCTCTTGCTGTTCGTGCAAAGGACATTAACGAGGAAATGAAGATGGCTGCTGCCTATGCAATAGCTGGCTCTATTAAAGACGAGGACCTTACTCCAGACAATATCCTGCCTGATCCATTCGACCGCAATGTTCCTATTAACGTTGCAAATGCTGTTGCAGATGCTGCTATCAAGTCCGGCGTTGCACGTATTACAAATTAAAGTGTGGGCAGTGCTACGGCAAAGCCGTAGCAAACAAGATTTAAGATAAAGGAGATTTCTTCAAAGAGGCAAGTGCTTTCTTTGAAACGTATAAATAATATGAAATATTCTTACACACCTAAGGGCGTTTGCTCAAGACAGATTAACATTGAAGTTGATGATGGAATTGTTAAAAACATTGAATACATCGGCGGTTGCAACGGCAACCTAAAGGGTATCGGAAAACTTGTAGAGGGCATGACAATTGATGAAGTCATAACCCGACTTGACGGTATAACTTGCGGTATGAAGTCAACCTCCTGCCCTGATCAGCTTGCAAAGGCTTTAAAATCCCTTAAAAACGCTTAGAAAAATCGTAATCGCCCTTTAACATATGTTAAAGGGCGATTATTTGTATATTAGTTATACATACAGAAACGTTCTGCCTCTGTATTAATTTTTGCTACGTATTGTACTCTTGGTTCTTCTGAACCATCATCGTGTACTATAACCTTTTCAAGTTTAATTTTCTTTAGTCCGCCTTGAGCATCACTATCGTATACTTCAATGATGAATTTCATCGGATTTCCTGTTTCTTGAAGAAGTCTTACTGCGTTGTATGCCTTGTCACCTAAAGTAAGTACGACCGGTACTCCTTGTGCCATCTGTTCACACAACACATTCATCGCTTCGTTGCCATTTGACGCAAAGTCATATTCCTTAACAAGGGAAGATTTACGTAAATTTTCATAATATCTTATCATGTTGAAGAATTCTTTAGACTCACCTGCGTATGCTTCGCTAAAATAAGCATATTGATATGTTCTGAATGGCTTAATTTCGTTAAATGTTATCTTACTGAAGAAGTTTGAGAACTTATATGAGTTTTCATCGTCCTCCTCATACTCAAGTGTTGTCAATTCCAGTCCCATTTCGGATACGAATGATGCAGCAGCCTTAGAGTACATCAGCATTCCATTATCTCCAACATTTCGGAAGTCCTAATTTTGATTCCAAAGCTAAATATTCATTATATTTGTTAAGTCCGTCAATCTTTACGGAAGAAAGGTCAACTTTGTTGTCGGAAAGAGTTTCAATATTTGAAATATCGTAACCCCTAATTGTTTCTTCGCTATTCGTTGTGTATCCGTCAGCAGATTTTGCAAGTGTGCCTGTGTAGAAATCCTTTACATATCCAGCTATTCCGAAATATGCGTATCTGTTCTCTGCTGTGATTGGGAATGCAGAATATCCAATTCCGTCTTTATTAACGTCAAAGCCTGTATCTGCAAGGATATACGCATTCTTTCAACACCTACACTAGACTCTCCGTCGTCAGAGTCTGTTACTGTAACTGTAAGCTAAAGGATATATATTCTTGAATTTTTTGCATAACTTCTCTAGTGCATCAGCATTCGCTGCCGGGAAGTATCCGCCATTTGTTTTATCAGCAATTCCACGTAGATATTCTCCTCGGCGTTAATTTTCCAAGTCCAACTGCGAATACTGTAATATTCTTTTCCTTGCAAAGTTGTTCAACCCTGTTTTCCGTGTATTGGTTAATCTGTGACGGCATACCATCTGTGATTAGGATTATGTAATTCTTAGTGCCTTCATTGTCACCAAATTCGTTTACAGCACTTAGTATTGAGCCTGCAATTTCTGTACCGTTAAAGAACTCTTCTTCATTTTTTATTTCCTTTATAGAATTTTTAACGGTTTTCTTCTTATCAGTTATTGCGCAAAGATTTTGGCATGTTGCTGTAAATTTTGAAACGCCATAACTAACATCGTTAGCATCAAAATTATCTACAAAATCAGCAGCAAATCCAATCTCTTGAAATCAACGTCATTCTCTTTCAGACCCTTTGCACAATTCCTCTGGATACATTGAGCCTGAATTGTCAATAAGGAAAAGTATCTGGGTTGCATAATCCTTGCCGATTATGTTTGAATTAGAAAGCGAGTAAACACCATTTTCAGTAATTTCTGCACTGATAGTGTTATCTTCGGTATTAATATTAGTCTCAAGTGGAATGAATTTATGTGTATCATTATCAAAGCGTACTATTGCAATGCTTTCAGGAGCTATGTCCGCCGCTCTAATATCATCTCCAGTGAGGTTGAAAGAAAGCGTCGTCCCTGAAATAGCTGAGTCAGAATAGACCTCGTACACCTCACCAATAACCCCAAGTTGTCCCTTAATACTGTTATTGTTAAGCACATCAAAGTATATGTTCATAGAAGTTGCCTTGTTGTTTACGTTAAGCGTTGCATTGCCTGCCGTGAAAGTCTTTTCAACTATTAAGGCGTTATCTTCCGTTATTCCGTCAGACATTTTGCTCAAAGGGTCAAGACCAAGCATAAGCTCAAGCCCGTCAGGAATAGCATCTACGTCACTATCGGATTTTGATGGGTCAGTCTTTGAAACATTAATCTCATACGCATCTGAAAGTCCGTCCTTATCGCTGTCGATAAGGAAGTATGATATTCCAAGTTCAATCTTATCAGCATCGGAAATCCCGTCACCAGCCGTACTGTTAGAAAGATCTGTTTGAGTGCTTGTGTTAGGTGCGAGAAGTACTTTAGATATTTTCTCCTCAACATCTCTTCTGCCAGCAGCTATACTAAAGTACATAATTATGTATATAACTAAAAGCACTAGCAATCCTGCTAATATTTTTAGTAGCACCCCTTTAACATCTACACTATAATAGTTGCTGTATGTTTTTGTTTTAGCTGTGCTTTTGGCGTTCGACGGCCTCTTGAACTCCGATGAGTCCTCCACGAATTTATCTTTTAAATCATCAAAGTTAGTTTTGCGAGGCACACCGCCCTTGTATTCGTTGGACATATCCTCTAATTTTATTGACGACTTATCTATTTGACCGTTTCTTTCTTCTGACATTTTTACCTACACAATTTTTACGCATTTATGAAACCATCATTTTTGAGTAAAAATAATCTCCTTTCGTTTAGGACACACCTACGGATAGGCATTTATTGTCCCCTTTTCTGTATCGTATTATATAATTATAATCAAATTATGAATAAAAATCAATGGTTTTTCAATTATTCATTCAACCTTAACAATTATGCACACAAAATTTCTACACTTTGTCTAAACGTTTAAGTTGACAATGTTTGCTTTTTTATTTATCCTTTTTTTGCTAACAAACATATAATCTCTTTTAGAACTATAAACATAAAATATACTATACGTTTTTTGTTAGGTTAGCTAATGGTAAAAAGTTTTATAATGTGTTAAAATATAAGAAAGTACGCTGATTTTTTATTAAATTGGAGGTTGCATATGATTTTTCTATATGTTATTTTAACTCTCTTTACGATTTTAATCATTCTTTTTGATAATCGCCGTTATCCACGCTATAAATATCAAAGCAGAGCCATCGGCTAGTAAGCCTTTTGATATGGATAAGGACGGAATAGCACCTAATTCTCACGCATTAAATCTGTCTAAGATGATACAAATACCGTCTGTAAGTATGCGGAAACACCGATAAAACTCAAATCTATGCCATGCACAAGAGGTTAGAAGAACTATACTCCGCTTATCCATTCAAAAGCTTGAAAAAACTGATATTGACGGTGCGCTTTTATAAATGGCAAGGCTCTCACCCTGAGTGCAAGCCAATCCTTTAATGTCGCACCATGACGTTGTTGAGGCAACCGGCAAGTGGAAGTATCCTCCGTTTGACGGAACAATTATTGACGGGAAGATTTGGGGTAGAGGTACTGTTGATACAAAGGGCGCACTTTGCGCTATTATGGAAAGTGTTGAGTACTTGCTTTCACAAGATTTCACGCCGTATTGTGATGTGTATATCGCCTCCTCCTGCAACGAAGAAATCACTGGTGACGGGGCTGTTAAGACTGTCGATTATCTTTACGAAAAGGGAATTAGATTTGATTTAGTTATGGACGAGGGCGGAAGTGTTATAGGCGGAATGCTCGGCTCTGAAGCATCATCTGCAATGGTTGGAATATTTGAAAAAAGGTCGAGCAAATGTTAAATTCATTGCTCACTCTCCCTGGCGGACACGCAAGTATCCCATATAACAACAATCCTTTCGCAAGGCTTTCAAAGCTAATTCACCGCATTGAAACACGCTCACCATTTAAAAGAAAATTACGGTACCCGTTAAGACCATGTATCGTGCAATGGCACCTTATATGCCGTTCAAGTATCGCTTTGTGCTTGGCAACGTGTGGCTTTTCGGACCTATTCTACTCACACTTGCTAAAATGGGTGGGCAGGCTGCTGCTTTGGTTTCAACGACTTGCGTATTTACTTCCAAGCATGCGGAAGTAACGGCGCTAACGTTATCCCTGAAACAGCAAGCGTAGTCGCTAATATGCGATTTATGTTGCATGAACCGTTAGAACCTTCTCTTAAAAAGATACTAAAAAATCGCTGAAAAATATGACATTTGGATGGAAATGATTTCGGGTTTGACATTCCCCCTGTCGCTGACATGGACACTTACGCTTACCGCAAAGTCACCTCACAAATCAAGGACACTTTCGGGGATATTCATTATCTCCAGGCGTTATGCTTGCAGGCACTGATGCTCGTCACTACACAAAAATTTGTGATTGCGTGCTTAGGTTTGTGCCTCTCACAATGACAGACTCGCAAATGAAATCAGCCCACGCAATTAATGAAAATCTCGACATTTCCTCGCTTGCAAGGGCTTTTCGTAACGTATTATGTGGATTTTATTAAAGGTTATAAAAACGAAGAAAAAGAGGATAACCTCTTTTTTTATAACCATTGACTTTATAGTTCATTAGATATATAATTTAATATGTAAATTTTATTAATATTTTATTAAGGGGATAATTAATATGCAAATAAAATACTACAACCATCGCGCTTTTCACCGCTCGGAATATTGTTGCTCTTTATTTCGACTGTGCTTACAGGCACTGTTGTAAGTTTGATATACTTAAAAGTTCAGCAGATTTGCCCTAGTGTATATCTTTGTATTCTCATTTCTTGTGGATTTGGATTTTCTAGGTATTATCTCACTAACACTCTGCAAAATATTTAAAAACTGGTAATGCTCTTGTTGCTATAATAACAGTCGCTGTGAGCATACTTATCTACTCAACATTTAAGTGGGCGTTTTGGACTGGTGGCGTTATGACTAGAATTTCTGAAGAGGTTGTTCTAGGACTCACTACGGCAGAACTTAACGAATTAGCTGAAACTGTCGATGAGTTAAGTTACGAAGAAATTGCTGCAATTGACACCGAAGACGGAACACTAACATACTTCAAGGGAATGGCAACATTATACTTGAATGGCGTTGATATCACAAGTGAGTCTTATTTCTCAGCACTTCCATTCTACCTATCACACTCCTTCAGAGCTTATGCAACACATTAAAATAATTAACAGAATTGGTACATGGGGCATTGGCAGGTCATATTCATCATCTTCCTCCTCAAATGTTACAGGATTTTTCCCTCACATAGTTTGGTTATGTGAATTTCTTATTCTTGCAGTTTTCCCAATAACAATGACTAACTTCGTTAAAATCACCTTTCATTGAGTATGAAAATGAGTGGGCTAAAGAATACAAAGATCGTACTTTCACTCTTGAATATTTCGATATTAAGTCTATTAAACCTTTACTAGAGACGATATGAGTCTTATTTTAAAGTAATTCTTGGTAACTAGTATTGAGGGATCGGGTGATTATGTTGCTTCACACTTTATCATTCTTCTGACTTTGAATGCTACGTTTCATTATCTGAAGTTAAAACCCCTGCTAAGAAAAACGCAAAGCCTAGCGAAACTATAATCATGAAGTACGCTCGTGTTGAAAGCGGATTTTTCAACGAATTGACTTCGCATTTCGACAGAAACGTTTTTAACTATACAATGATGCCGTTGCTTCAAACTCGTTCTCAGAGGGCACTAATGTTAAGCCTGCACCACCCCCTGTTGCACCGATTAGCGAAGAACAGACTGCTGCTATGAATAACTGGTTCTTCGATATGTAAAATAACATGAAATGCATTAAATCCCCACCGTCAAGTAAGACGATGGGGATTTTTATATTAACTCTTGTTTACTTTCGGTCTGCTCATCTTTATTCTTCATAAAGCACAAAACCACTATTCCGACAATAAGCACCAATGTAAATCAAAAGTCCACCCTCAAAACCAACGAACTCCTCCGTTTATAAAGCTCTTGCTCTCGTCAAGCGTCATTGTAAACACCGTAGGACCTACGTTTGAACCACTTACTTGAACACCGTAAAAGTTGCTCTCGAAGAAGTTCCATGAGGAATGAAGTGCGCATATCCCCCAAATACTCCCTCTTAACCATGTATACAGATGCAAATATTCCGAATAAAAAATTAAGTTTACCATTGACAGCACTGTTAGTCCTGAATTTAAAAGGTGTAGCCCACCGAATATAGCGGCATTAACAACAGCAGCTATAATCACCTTGTATTTTCTTGAGATTGATACCATTAAGTACCCTCTGCAAAGAACTTCTTCGGACATTCCTTGTAGTAGAAAGCCTAGTAAAAACAGCAGCAGCATTGGTACATTTATACTTGCTGAAAGCCCTTCAAATGTTGCTGTGCCTGTAAGAATACTGCCTAATGCAGGTACTGAAATCATTACTATTCCAACCACAAATCCGATAATGTATTCTTTAAATGCGTCCTTTTTCAAAAATCCCATTGTGTAGAATTTTCTTTTCTCGATAAATCTGCAATAAATCATTACTGTTACAGTGGTAATAGCGGTACATAGCAATGTTAACAGCATTAGTCCATCTGGCATAACGTTCATAATAGCATCAGCCGTCATATCCTCACTTTGTGTTGCTGCTGATAAAATATCCCTTGCGATGTTCGGGTCAAACATCATGTATACAAAGGATACCACCGTTAAAATAACGGCTGTAACTATGTTCGCTATTAAAAATACTAGCAAGAAAATCAATATTTCTATTACTATATTGTGTGGCTTTCCGGTCGCCTCACGCATGAATTTTGGCTTACCTAAAAAATCTTTCATTCTTGGCTCTCCCTTTGTTTTTCTCTTATTATATAGGTATAATAAGAGTTAGTCAATATTTTCTAGTAATTCCTTAGACTTTCTTTATCATTTAATATTTTCTAAACGGTTGATTTTTTTGCCATTTTGTGATAAAATGTTGTTTGATGATTTCTTAGAAAGAAAGGAGATTTTTATGAAAATCCATTCGTTTAAAAGGACCGCTCTTTATTACGAAACAGACCAAATGGGGATTATTCACCACTCAAATTATATTCGCTGGTTTGAGGAGGCGAGGATAGATTTCCTTAATCAAGTGGGATTTAACTACAACGAGCTTGAAAAAAGAGGAGTTATGATTCCTGTCCTTAGTGCCTCGTGTCAGTATAAGGGGTTTGTCAAGTTTGATGATGAAGTTGAAATCGTGCTTCAAGTCGCTGAATTTGCTGGCGCAAGGTTTAAAATCACTTACACTGTGAGTGATACTAAAACTGAGGAGCTTCGCACTATCGGCGAAACCGCTCACTGCTTCACCGACAGAAATCTTCGTCCTATTAGGGTTAAACGTGATTATAAGGATATTTATGACATTTTCAACAGCTTTTTAGGCAGAAATTCTCTTGATGTTGAATTTTAAGAAACTCTTTGTGCAAATACATTGTAAAAGCTTGAAATATCCATAAATTTCTGATATACTAAACATTATTTTATTTACTAAACGGGAGGGTAATATGGAAAAACTGGCACAAATCAATGATGCGGTTAACTCGTTTGTCTGGGTAAAAATCGGGTTAATCTTGCTCATCGGCACTGGCATAATAATGACGATTGTCACACGCTTCTTCCAAATAGCACACATCAAGGAATGGTGGCGCACTACTATCGGGAGTGTGTTCAAAAAAGGCTCTAAGACAACTAAAAACAACGACAAGGGCGCCGTTTCACAGTTTCAGGCTCTTTGTACAGCACTTGCTGCTACTATCGGTACGGGCAATATCGCTGGTGTTTCCGCTGCTATCGTTGTAGGCGGACCCGGTGCAGTTTTCTGGATGTGGATTGCCGCATTCTTTGGTATGATGACTAACTTCTCGGAAAACGTCCTTGGTATCTACTTCCGTCGTAAGAATAAAGAAGGCGAATGGAACGGTGGTGCGATGTACTACCTGCGTGATGGTCTTGGAAGCTACAAGAACTGCAAAACCATCGGTAAAATACTTGCTGTTTTATTCTCACTCTTTGCTATTTTAGCCTCTTTCGGTATCGGCAACATGGCACAAATAAACAAGATTACTATCAACCTAGACAGCGCATTCTTCTCAAATGTTAACCTCGGATATGCTTTCGGAGATGTTAAGTGGACTTCCATTATAATCGGCGTTGCTCTTACAATTCTCGGCGGACTTATTATCATCGGCGGACTTCAAAGAATTGCTTCTTTCGCTGAAAGAGTTGTTCCTTTTATGGCTTGTGCATATATCATCGGCTGCCTTATCGTATTCTTTGTTAACATCTCAAACATCGGTGCTATTTTCGCTTCAATATTTAAGTTTGCGTTCGGCATCAAGGCAGTAGGCGGTGCTGTTACAGGTATTGCAATTAAGACTGTTATTACTCAAGGCTTTAAGCGTGGAGTTTTCTCGAACGAAGCTGGTCTTGGTTCATCGGTTATGGTTCACTCTGCTTCTAATGTAAAAGAGCCTGTTAAGCAAGGTATGTGGGGTATTTTTGAAGTGTTCGCTGATACTTTTGTTGTATGTACAATGACTGCTATTGTGGCACTTTCTTCTGGATATATCGACCTCAACACTGGTCTTGCAACCGAAAGTGCTAATGAGGCTACTTTAATCGCAGATGCTTTCGGCAATGTTTTTGGACCTTTCGGTAACGCTTTTGTTGCTATTGCTATTCTATTGTTCGCTTTTACAACTGTTCTTGGTTGGTCGCATTACGGTTCTAAGTCTTTTGAATACCTATTCGGAATTAAGGCTGCAAAGGGATATAAAGTTTTCTTCGTTGTTATGATTGTTTCAGGTGCAATTCTTTCTTCAAGTCTTGCATGGGACATCTCCGATACATTCAACGGACTTATGATGATTCCTAACCTTATTGGTGTGCTTGCTCTTAGTCCTTTGGTAATGAAAATCACTAGAAACTATGTTGAACGTAAAATCAAGAAAAAAGACATTGAACCTATGCTTTCTGTTTTCCCTGAGCTTCAGGAAGAACACGCTAAAGAAGTTGCTTTAGAGGATTAATGTACAAGAAAAACCAAGCAGAAACCTGCTTGGTTTTTTATTTTAAATCTTGCTTGCTGCGTCAAAACTGCAACAAATACCTGCCTCATTAAAAGTAGTCTTTTCAGCAGGGATACCCCCCGACCGAAAAGACTACACTTTAATATCTAAATACTTTTGCAACCCTTTGCAATGGTCGGCGACTTGAAATATACTTTGTGAAGAAATGCTTAGATAGTTCAAGTATACAGCAGTATTTGTCTACTAGCACAATAACAAATGTTTCTTTATACTTCGGCAGCGGTCTAGTCATAGGCCACATATGCTTTACAATAATATCCTCTTCCCGCATGTCTAAATCAAAGTACTTTTGCGCAGTTTCAAGCGCTAAACGTGGGTGGTGTGCGCTATGCTTCTTTTCCCCATCGCCACGAATACGCTCCTTACGGTTATAGAAAAACAAGTCATGCAAAAGCCCCGCCCTCGCAGCTGCTCTGCAATCAAGTTTAAGCTTCTTGCAAAGCAAATAGTTGTAGTAGGAAACATTCAAACAATGTTGTAATCTAGTTGTGCCAAGATGATGGGTGAAGGACTCAAGCTCTATTACAACCTCACTTTCCATTAAATCTTCAATAAGTGCTATGAATTCTGTTGCCTCATTCTCCAAGATTGATTTTTGAGCCAATAGCTTTAAGCATAATCTATATTTCCCTCTTTCAATTAGTTCCCTAAATAAGGTTCTATAAAATATCATCATTTAATACTATGTTCAACTTAGCATTTTTGTTAAAAACCATTAACTATAATTATAATCATTTTCGCTAAAAAAGCAATGGATAATTAAGATGATTTTGTTAACTTTTTACTAACGATTTTTTTGGTATAATTTATACTATTTTTTATACATATTTTTAAAAAACAAAGACAAAACTCACCGTTTTTAATGTCGGTGAGTTTTGCCTTTTAATGCGTATTTTATAGAGCGCAAATACATTCAACTTCAACAAGAACGTTCTTAGGAAGTGTTTTAACTGCCAAGCATGAACGTGCAGGCTTTGATGTGAAATACTCGCCATAGATTGCGTTGAAAGCTGCGAAGTCGCCCATGTCAGCCAAGAAACAAGTTGTCTTTACTGCGTTATCCATTGAAGTGCCAGCAGCCTCAAGTACGGCTTGCAAGTTCTTCATAACTTGGATTGTTTGCTCCTCGATTGTTGTTGCTACTACCTCACCAACAGCAGGGTCAATCGCTATTTGCCCTGAAGTGAATAGAAGTCCGTTGACCTTTACCGCTTGCGAATATGGTCCGATTGCGTCTGGTGCATTTTTAGTGTAAATCTTTTCTACCATAATAATTACCTCCGTTTTTTATCTATATCAAATTAAAACCAGCATCTCTTAACGCTCTCTTTATTTCTTCAATATGCTGGAAGTTTCTTGTTTCCATCGAAATACGTAGGAAGCATGAGTTAATATCCATGTTTACGTCCGACTTGTCATGATTTACAGAAACTACATTTCCGCCAAGGTCAGATATAATTTTTGATACTCCCAAAAGCTGTCCCGGCTTATCCATAAGAGCAATTGTAAGGTTTGCAATTCTGCCTGTACTCTGCAAGCCACGGTTTATAACTCTTGAAAGAATTGCCACGTCAATGTTTCCTCCGGAAAGCACGCATACTACGTTCTTCCCCTCAACTGGGATTTTGTCGAACATAACTGCTGCCACTGCAATTGCACCTGCTCCCTCTGTTACAAGCTTTTGCTGTTCAATGAGCGTAAGAATTGCCGTTGCAACTTCATCATCGGTAACTGTTACTATTTCATCAACATATTCTTTGCATATTTCGTATGTATTGTCGCCCGGTCTTTTTACAGCAATGCCGTCTGCTACGGTTTTTGCGGTTAGAATAGACTGGATTGTACCGCCGTCAATCGACACTTTCATTGATGGTGCGCCCGCTGCTTGAACGCCGTAGACCTTCACTTCTGGACGAAGCTTCTTTATTGCATATGCAACACCGCTGATTAGCCCGCCACCACCAACAGGCACAATAACGCTGTCAACGTTAGGCATTTGATTAAGGATTTCAAGACCGATTGTTCCCTGCCCGGCAATAACCTTGTCGTCATCGAACGGGTGAATAAACGTTGCTCCGCTCTCCTTTTGAAGCTCCACTGCCTTTGCAAAAGCATCGTCATACACGCCCTCAACAAGACACACGTCTGCGCCGTATGATTTTGTAGCCTCAACTTTAGAAATAGGCGCACCCTTTGGAATGCAAATCAATGACTTAATACCATTCTTTGCAGCCGCAAGAGCCACTCCTTGAGCATGATTTCCAGCAGAGCAAGCGATAACGCCCTTTTTCTTTTCCTCGTCGGATAGCTGCGAAATTTTATAGTATGCTCCCCTAACTTTAAATGAACCGGTTATCTGCAAATTTTCTGTCTTTAAGTAGACGTTTGCATCTTTACGAATGTTCGGCGCGTGAATAATATCAGTCGGACGAATAACATCCTTCAAGGCGTATGCTGCACGATAGATCTCATCAAGTGTTAATGCTGACATTGTTTTTTCTCCTTTAAAATGATTTTTTCGATGTCGGTCAAAGCCTTGTATAGCATTTTTTATCGCCCTAATGGACTAATATAAATTACGCTGCTATATTTATCTCAGGTTCCTCCACAAAATAAAAAAGTCCCCCGTCCTTAAACAAAAGGACGAAAGACATTTAATCTCCCGTGGTACCACCTTAATTGCAGTATTACTGCCACTTCAATACATCCGACAATGTACGCTCATATAACGGTGAGTGCCGTACTTACTTAATTCCTTGTAGGTTTCAGCAGTCTGCTCAAGGGTGATTTATCATTGTTGTTCACACTGCCTCGCACCTAACGGCAGCTCTCTGAAGAAAACAGTTCAACGCATTATCCCTGTCAACGCATTTCGCATTTATTAACATTATTAATATATACCTTAAAAATCGTTTTGTCAAGAGCTAAACTATATTTTTATTGCAAATTTACTTCTCTATGATAGTATACTCCAAATTCTCCCACAAAAGATATGTTCCCTCGTCAATTTCCTCCGGCAAAAGCGCTCTTGCAACTAGAATTGTGTCATCGCCTGCGATGTCTGTGCGAAGAAGGACTGCGTAATCCCCGTCAATTCGCTTAACTATATACTCGTAAGGTCCCATAAAAATGCTCCTTTGTTTTTTATTATTCTATCATTATTGTCCTCTCTTGTCAATTTAGGCAGTATATAATTGAACCTATGCTCTTTATTGAAAATCCACTTGTTAAAATGAAAATATTGTTGTATAATAGGTTTTGATATAGATAATGTTGATATATTTAATTTTTAAGGAGAACACCATGATTAAAGAATTTAAAATTAATGTGCCATATGAAAAAGCTGGTATTAAAATAGCTGATTTAAACCCTACTCTAACAGCATATGTTATCGACAGAAATAAAGAATGTGACTATGATAGAAAACCGGCTGTACTGGTTTGTCCCGGCGGCGGATATGACTACTGCTCTGAAAGAGAGGCAGGTCCTGTTGCAATTCGCTTTAATGCTAACGGCTATCATTCATTTGTGCTTAGATATAGTTGCGTGAAGAAGCCTTTCCCTTGTGCACTTCTTGAGGCGGCTGAGGCACTCGCATTTATTAGAAAGAACGCTGATGAATGGAATATCGACCCTAACAGAATTTTCGTCTGTGGCTTCTCTGCCGGCGGGCATCTTGCTGCAAGTCTTTCTGTTCATTGGAATAAGCCTTTTGTCAAAGATGTTTTGGGCTATACTGAAGAAAACAAGCCTAACGGCACAATACTTTCCTACCCTGTTATAACTACGGGCGAGCTTACTCATCAGCCGTCTATTGATAATTTAATCTCCGACAACCCTACCGAAGAACGCCTAAAGCTCGTTACCTTAGATGAGCAAGTGGATAGCGATACTCCACCGGCTTTCATTTGGCACTGTGCTGATGATGGTCTTGTCCCTGTTGCAAATGCGCTTCTTTATGCCGGCGCTTTAAGCAAGAACAATATATCGTTTGTTCTTCACGTATTCAAGGACGGCGGACATGGGCTTTCTCTTGCAGATAAGACTACTGCTGCGTATGACGGACATATAAATCCTGAGGCTGCACACTGGTTTGAAATGGCTATCGACTGGATGAATAGGCTTTAAGGCAACACCGCATAGACATCAACTTTACTAAAAATAGATATAGAAAAGTAAAGAAAGGACTTCTAAAAATGAAATCAATTAAATATATTTTAATTATTACAGTTATACTTTTACTATTTGTATTTCTTGTAACCTTTGCAAATCGCAAAAACCAAGTGGATTATGGTGATGAATCGCAAACTTCGGTTGCCTCAAATAAAAGCGAGTCTGAAACGGTCACTTCTGTAACGACCTTGGGTAATGGAGAATACGAACAATTCACACTTCCCGGCGAAACTCCTATGAGTACTACCGAATATATCCCTGCACAAACTACTCCAGCTCAAAGCACAGCAGATACCAATTCATCTTCATCTGAGAGCAATGAAACAGCAGAAACTTCATCAACCACTGCACAAACTACAACTGTTGGGGGAGATTTCATGATTAATGATGACGGCGGAGAATGGGCGCTTTATCTTGTAAATAACGATAATCCTGTTTCTAAAGATTTCAACGTGGATACTAAAACAGTCTACACAAGCTGGATGGACTTCAAAATGGACGTTAGAATGGCAGACTATATGATTAAAATGATCGCTGACGCTAAAAAGGACGGAGTTTCACTTGTAATTTGTTCTGCTTATCGCTCGGTTGACAAGCAAACCGCAAACTTCGATGCTCAAGTAGCCGAATACGAGGGCTCAAGGCTATTCTCATGAGGAAGCTTACAACAAAACTGCTCAAAGCATCGCAATTCCCGGATACAGTGAACATCATACCGGTCTTTGCGCCGATATTGTAACCGAGAACTACACAAGTCTTGATTCTGGATTTGAAAAACTGACGCTTTCGCTTGGCTTGATAAGAATGCTTGGAAGTACGGTTTATCCTACGTTACCCAAAGACAAACAAGACATTACCGGAATTATTTACGAGCCTTGGCATTACCGTTATGTCGGAACTGCACACTCAAAATTAATCAAGGACAGCGGACTTTGCCTTGAAGAATACATGGAAAATCTAAGTTAATAAAATTATAAAGCTAGAGTTTTGGTTGTAATTCAGCCAAAACTCTAGCTTTTATTTAATGCAGATTTTTCATATTAATATTATGAGTACTCATACGATTAATACTTAATTTTAAAAGGTTTTATCTTAAATTATCATCGGAAGTCGTGTTAATATTGTAATACTAAGAAAAGCTTGCGAGCCTTTAACTCGCAAGCTTTTTTTGCTTGTAAAATATCATTCAACTGTAACAGATTTCGCAAGATTTCGTGGTTGGTCAACGTCACATCCACGCAAAACAGCAGTGTAATATGCAATCAATTGCAGCGGCACAACCGTTGTAAGCGGCATAAGCAAATCCGATGCAACAGGCACTTCAACCTTATAGTCAACGCAGTCTGTATCTACATCAGTTCCTTCTTGGCATACCATTACTACCATCGCCCCACGACTCTTAACTTCCTTAACATTGCTCTGAGTCTTGGCGAAAAGTGCGCTTTGAGTAGCCACTGCTATTACAGGCATTTCGCTTGTTACAAGTGAAATTGTTCCATGCTTTAGCTCGCCGGCAGCGTATGATTCGCTGTGAATGTAGGAGATTTCTTTTAATTTAAGGCTCCCCTCCATTGAGAGAGCGTAATCAAGTCCACGACCGATATATAGCAAACTTTCTGCACTCATTAGTTTTGATGCAACAAATTGATAGCTTTCTTTATTAGCAATCGTGCTGCTAACCTTTTCAGGTATTGTCATAAGCTCGGCAGTAAGCTCTCTGCACCTAGCTTCATCAATAGCTTTCTTTGCAATTGCAATTTTAAATGCAAAAAGGTACATAAATGCCGACTGAACCATATAAGCCTTAGTTGAGCAAACAGAAATTTCAGGACCTGCAAGTGTATACATAACCATTTTTGCCTCACGTGCGATGGACGAGCCAACTACGTTTACAATAGCAAGAGTATCTGCTCCGATTTGATTTGCCATCTTCAGAGCTGCAAGCGTATCAGCAGTTTCACCTGATTGTGATATGATTACTACAAGATCGTCCTTGCTAAGTATAGGGTTTCTATAACGGAATTCTGAGGCAATGTCAACAATTACCGGAGTTCTTGCAACTTCCTCAATAAGATACTTCCCCACCATGCCGGAGTGCATTGCTGAGCCGCATCCTACTATGAAAATATTCTTGTAGTTTGCAAGCATTTCATCTGTAAGTCCGCATTCATCGAAGTTTGGAAGTCCGTCCTTTATTCTAGGGGAAAGAGTTTTCCTCAAGCGTCAGGCTGTTCTGAAATTTCTTTAAGCATAAAATGCTCAAATCCGCCCTTTTCAGCAGCAGAAATATCCCATGTTGCAGTGTGGAGTTCTTTAGTAGTGATTTCGTTCTTGTGAAGGTCGTAAAAAGCCACGTCACTCTCGCTCACAACTGCAATTTCGCCATGCTCAAGAAGGTAATAATCTTTAGTTTTATCAATAATCGCTGTAATATCGGAGGCGATATACATTTCCCCTCGCCTTTTCCGACTATCAACGACTTTCTTTTCTAACAGCGAAAATATTCTCTGTATGCTCGCTGAATACAATCCCAAGTGCATACGCTCCCTCAATATCTGCAACTGTTTTAACTATTGCATCAATTGGGTCGCTCGTAGTAATAATCCAAGAGTTTAGCCACAGTTTCTGTATCCGTTTCACTTTCAAAGGTATATCCCTTTGAAACGAGAAACTCCTTGATTTGACGGTAGTTCTCAATAATACCATTGTGAACAATCGAAACTTCTCATTGCCAAGCGGGTGAGAATTCACGTCCGATGGCTCGCCATGAGATTGCCCATCTTGTATGACCAATTCCAACGCTTCGCTTTAGAGGAAATTCCAACGAATTTAGCTTCTACAATCCTTTTGCAATCTTTCCCTTAGCCTTTACGGTCTTTATCTTTCCATCTTCAAATACCGCAATTCCTGCTGAGTCGTATCCACGGTATTCCAGCTTTTTCAAAGCATTTACAAGCTTCTTTTAAGCCTTCTTTCCACGCAACCTACAATTCCACACATAAAATTTTCTACCTTTCTTTAAAATGCTAAAACAAAACTGTTACTCCGTCATACTTGATATTACAACAGAGTAACAGCCAAATTAAGTCGTTTTACTTAGTTCCGAAAAATTCTGTCGCCAGCGTCACCAAGTCCAGGGATAATATACTTATTTTCGTTAAGCTTTTCGTCCTTTGCGCCAACGTATATTTCTACGTCAGGGTGAGCAGTAACAAGTGCATCAATTCCCTCAGGAGCAGCGATAATACACATGAACTTTATGTTCTTAACGCCTTTTTTCTTGATTTCGTTGATAGCTGCGATTGCTGAACCGCCTGTCGCAAGCATTGGGTCAACGACGATTACTTCACGCTCATCAATATCAGAAGGGAGCTTAGAATAATACTCAACTGCCTCATGAGTTACAGGGTCACGGAATAAGCCAATATGTCCAATCTTAGCAGCAGGTACAAGTGCGCAAACACCCTCAACCATACCGATACCAGCACGAAGAATAGGTACGAATGCAAGTTTTCTTCCTGAAATAACCTTAGTTCTTGCAACTGCGATCGGTGTTTCAATGTCAACTTCCTTTAATGGAAGATCCCTTGTTGCTTCATAGCATATAAGCATTGCTGTTTCAGAAACTAATTCTCTAAACTCCTTAGAGCCTGTGTTCTTATCCCTCATAAGTGAGATTTTGTGCTGTACTAATGGATGTTCGATGATATTGATTGCCATTTGTTTTACCTCCGATTTATTTGTTTTCAATGTCCGTAATTAAATCAACTCGCCTTTGATGCCTTCCGCCCTCAAATTCAGTGTCAATAAATACTTGTACAAGTTCACACGCAAGACCTGCTCCCACTACCCTGCCGCCAAGGCAAAGTACGTTTGCATCATTATGTAGTCTAGTAAACTTTGCTGAAAAGTAATCCGAACAGCAAGCTGCCCTAATCCCTTTTACTTTATTTGCCGCCATGGAAATGCCAATGCCCGTTCCACAGAAAAGGATCGCCTTGTCGCTAGTTTTATCTGCAACCGTTAAACAAACTTGTTCTGCGATTGTCGGATAATCACAAGCCTCTCCCTCAAAACAACCATAGTCTTTATATTCTATGCTGTTCTCATCTAAATATTTCTTAACCTCGCATTTGAGTTCATAACCTGCGTGGTCGCTACCTAAAGCAAGCATCGCCAAACCTCCCCAGCTAAACAAAGAAATTACTCTTTAAGCTGTAATTTTCATTTACAATTATTTTATCACATTTATTCAATTTTGTCTATATTAATACGGATAAAAAACAAAACCACCCGTAAAATTTATCGAGTGGTTTTTATTCAGTATGCTATTTTTCTCTGTCTTTTTCTGCCTTGGTAATTTGCAAATACGCAGCATCTAAAGTGTCTGGCGTGGTAAAGCCGTTATTCATAGCAACATAACAAAGTGAGCTTGCTAATTGAAGTCTATTGTGTGTAGGTGCGAGAATTGCTTCGTTGAATACAGGGTATTCTTCCATCTCTGAGAGTTCCTTTGCAGCGTCACCGACAAGAATTACGTCCTTAATTTCAGCTATCTTCTCAGCAAGTGCAGACTCTGAAATTATCATATCCTCCCAAAGTCTTGTAAGACTTCTTCCGTCACTCTTAAAAGCTGCTGTGTATAAAAGGTCTGCCCTTGCCCTCATGACTGCCAAAATAGTCCCCTTCGAGCCAACCATGTTGTATGCTAAGGACTCAAGCGTTGATATTCCAGCGCATTTCTTATCCAAAGCAAAACACATTGCTTTAACGGCTGAAATGCCAATTCTAAGTCCTGTGTATGAGCCGGGGCCGTTTGCAACAGCTATTCCATCAATATCCTGCAACGAAACTCCTGCATCTTCAAGTACCTTTTGACAGACAGGAAGTATTACCTGCGAATGAGTAAGCTCCGTGTATATCGTGGATTGTGAAATAACTCTGTCCTCATCGCAAACTGCGCAAGAAGCAATTCTGCCAGATGTATCAATCCCTAAAATCAGCAAAACGTTCCCCTCCGTCAACAATAATTTCTCTGGTATCATCATCAATACGATTGATTTTTATGTAGATTGTGCCCTTTGGCAAAGCGTCAATTATATTCTCTGCCCACTCAACAGCGATTACTGTATCTTTTCTCATGTAATCATAAAAGCCCGTAATTTCAAGATGTTCTGTACTTGTAATTCTGTACATATCAAAGTGGTAAAGCGGGGTTTTGCCAGCATATTCATTGACTAGCGCAAATGTCGGAGATGTTACTACATCACCAAGCCCCATTCCTTCGGCAAGACCACGTGTAAATGTAGTTTTCCCTGCTCCCATTCCACCAAGATATGCTATAACATCGCCGCCTCTTATATGTGCGCCGATTTTACGAGCGTATTCAATTGTTTGTTCAGGTGAATGCGTTATCATGTTTTTTATCCTTTATTAGAAAAGTCCAGAAATATTGCCGTCGTTGTCAACGTCAATCTTTAATGCTGCCGGTGCTTTTGGAAGTCCGGGCATTGTCATTATGTCGCCCGTAAGCGCAACAACAAATCCTGCTCCAGCCGAAAGCTTTACGTCACGAACTGTTATTTCAAAATTTTCAGGCTTACCAAGCTTATTAGGGTCATCAGAAAGTGAATATTGAGTTTTTGCTACACATACCGGTATTTCGCCAAAACCTAAAGCTTCAATTTCCTTGATTGCCTTTTCAGCTCCTGCTGTGAAAATCACGCCGTTTGCACGGTAAATTTCCTTAGCAATGATGTTAAGCTTCTCTTTAATAGAAATCTTTTCGTCATATAGTGTATTGAAGTTTGACGGCTTGTTTTCAATTGTCTGACAAACCTTGTTTGCAAGGTCTGTTCCGCCATCGCCGCCCTTTGCAAATATCTCAGCAAGAGAAACTTCTACATTCATTTCCTTGCAGAACTCTTCAATTACAGCTATTTCAGCCTCGCTGTCGGTGTAAAATCTGTTTATTGCAACAACAACAGGAACTCCGAATTTCTGCATATTTTCGATATGTGTACGTAGGTTTACAAGTCCGCTCTTTAAAGCAGGAACATTCTCAGCTGTAAGCTCTGTTTTTGCAATACCACCATTATATTTAAGCGCACGAATAGTAGCAACAAGAACTACGCAAGCTGGCTTTAGTCCGCCAAATCTGCACTTAATATCGAAAAACTTTTCTGCTCCTAAATCGGAACCAAATCCAGCCTCCGTAATGCAGTAATCACCAAGTTTAAGCGCAAGCTTAGTTGCTCTTACGCTGTTGCAGCCGTGTGCAATATTCGCAAATGGACCACCGTGCATAATAGCAGGCGTATTCTCTAATGTTTGAACAAGATTTGGTTTTAGTGCGTCCTTTAAAAGAGCTGCCATTGCACCAACACAACCAAGGTCCTTTGCAAAAATCGGCTGATTTTCTAAGCTGTATGCAACTAGAATTCTTCCTAGTCTTACCTTTAGGTCGTCAATATCTGCTGCAAGGCATAGAATTGCCATAATTTCAGATGCACCAGTAATTTGAAATCCGTCCTCACGAGGAACGCCGTTAATCTTACCGCCAAGTCCAACAAGAGTATTTCTAAGCGCACGGTCGTTCATATCCATGCAGCGCTTGAACATTACTCTGCGCTGGTCGATTTTAAGCTCATTCCCCTGCTGAAGATGATTATCCAGAATTGCACAAAGCAGATTGTTTGCGGCCGTAATAGCGTGCATATCCCCTGTGAAATGCAGATTAATATCCTCCATTGGAACTACTTGAGCGTATCCGCCGCCTGCAGCACCGCCCTTAATCCCGAAAACCGGTCCAAGCGATGGCTCACGCAATGCAAGAACAGCGTTTTTGCCTATCTTCGCCATTGACTGCGCAAGACCTACACTTATTGTAGTTTTACCCTCACCCGCTGGTGTAGGGTTAATCGCAGTTACAAGAATTAGTTTCCCGTCATCTTTGCTTTCTAGCTTTTTGAAAAGATCCTCAGAAAGCTTTGCCTTGTAATGTCCGTAAGGTTCAATGTCACCCTCTGAAATCCCAAGAGCCTCAGCAATTTCATATATTTTCTTCATTTTTGCGCCTTGAGCAATTTCAATATCTGTAAGCATGATAACTCTCCCCTAAATTTATTTTTTATAATAAATTATATTATATCACATATTTCTTTTTTGCACCAGTATTTTATGCTTGAAAACTATCAAAATTTAATATATACTTATTAGAGATACGATTTTTTCGAGTTATGTATATGAATGAAGAAAGTTTATGATTTATTTCGTTTAATAGTAGATATAATTTGTACGAAAAAAGACAGAAAGGATGCATGATGAAACAAATATTCTCTATCATATGGCAATACATACGCAAGATGGACAAGCTCTTGCTGCTTGCCACTACTGCCCTCGGGGTTTTAGGAATTGTAACTTTATATTCAATAGTTAATTGCGGTGTAAATTCATACGAGAATTTTTCCTCAAGTCTTTATAAGGGGCAGCTGCAATATCTCATTATCGGAATAATAGCCGCAATGGTTATAAGTGCTTTTGACTATAATTGGTTTACGAAGCTGTGGTTTATTTATGCACCTGTTTGCTTGATTTTAGTCTTTCTGACATTCACTAGCCTTGGATATGGAGTTGACGGCGCAGACGATAAAGCTTGGATTAAATTAGGTCCTGTTTCCCTTCAGCCCTCTGAATTCTTAAAAGTTGCATTTATATTGACGTTTGCATTGCATCTTTCAAAAGTAGGCGACAAGATTAACAAACCATTAAATGTAATTATGCTTTGCATTCACGGTATTATCCCGTTCCTGCTCATAGCAGCGCAGGGTGACCACGGAACAGCGCTAATTTTCCTTTTCATATTCATTATAATGCTGTTCTCTGCTGGAATATCGGTAAAATACATTATCGCCGCTTTGGTTTTAGTGCCACCTGCATTAATTCTTGCTTGGTTTAAAATTCTTCAACCGCACCATAGGTTGCGAATACAGATTTTGTTCGACCCGTCACTTGATGCAGATATTGCGTATCAGCAAAATCACGGCAAAATCGCTCTTGGCTCGGGGCAGCTTTTCGGTAAAGGTCTGCTCGGTGGGGAGTATCACAACGTCCCTGAAATTGAAACGGACTTCATCTTTGCGCACATTGGGCAAACACTTGGGTTTGTTGGTTGCTTAGGGGTTGTTGCTGTATTCTTCTTTGTCTGCCTTAAAATTATTTCAGACAGCAGAGTTTCAAAAGACCCACTAGGTAGAAACATCTGTATCGGTGTTTTCGGAATGTTATTTATCCACTGCTTTTTAAATATCGGAATGGTTCTCGGTGTTATGCCTGTTATCGGCGTTCCGTTGCCGTTCATTAGCCGTGGAGGTGCTTCACTTTTAAGTATGTACATTGCAATAGGTATTGTAATGAGTGTGTATTCCCATTCGGAAAAGAAATACCATGTATTCTTTGATTCTAATTAAAAAAACGCATGAGCTTTTAGAAAGCTCATGCGTTTTTTAAGTTTATTATTCTTTTGCAGTTGCTCTGTCGAAAAGTTCTTCAACTTCCTTACTTGGCTTCTTATCCAATAGGGATACAAGAATTGTTAGAATTACTGAAACAATAATTCCAGGAACTATTTCATACATAAGCCCACTTAGCTTGAATACATATACCCAAAGAATAACAGTTGCTCCACCACCGATAATTCCGGCAACAGTACCCTTTAGTGTTAGTCGCTTCCAGTAAAGTGATAGTACAATTGCAGGTCCGAATGCAGCGCCAAATCCTGCCCATGCGTTAGATACAATACCCATGATTGAATCCTGAGGGTCTAGGGCAAGTATACAAGCAATAACAGCGATTACAATTACCGCAATACGGCTAATCCACATCTGTTTCTTTTCAGAAACTTCTTTTCTTAACTAGAACTGTGTAGAAGTCATTTACTACTGCTGAGGCTGTAACTAAAAGCTGACTGTCCGCAGTACTCATAATCGATGCAAGAACAGCTGATAGGAATATTCCAGGAATGAAGGGAATAGCATCTTTACTGTTTTTATAAAGATAAGTTCTTGTTCTGCTGATTCAAGGTTTACACCCTGTCCGTCAAGATACGCTCTGCCGAGAATACCAATTAAAACGGCTGCTGTAAGTGTAAATAAGTACCCATACAATAGCAATAATTCCGATTTCTTAACACTCTTAGTGTCCTTAATAGCCATAAATCTAACTGAATACATGAGGTATTCCGAAATAACCGAACGCCCATGCAAGGTTGCTGATGATGTCGTTGGCTTTCCCCGCGGAACATAGACATAAACCCAGTGGAGTCCCCACCTTCATTTACAATCTTAGGAATGTCTTTAAGCGCTTCCCATGAGAAGTTGTTTGTTCCGTTGATAAGTGCGATTGCATGCAACTATTGCAATTACCATAAGTATACCTTGTATAAAGTCTGTCCACGCAACCGCATTAAATCCACCCATGAAAGTGGAAAGGATAATGATAAGCGCAGAAATTATTACAGCTAGCTTTGTATATAATTCGTTTGTGCTGTCAATGTTAAAAACTACTTGGAATAGCTTTCCGCCTGAAACAAATGCAGATGTTGTATATACAAGGAAGAATACGAAAATTACTACTGCACATACAAGTCTGATTAACGGGCTCTTTGTTTTAAATCTGTTCTGTAAGCATTCAGGAATTGTAATAGATCTGCAACTTCAGTAAATCTTCCAAAGGCTTCGAATGCCCAGTTGAGTATTGTACCAATTGCAAGTCCAATCGCTATCCAATAGTTACCCATACCAGTAGCATACGCTGCACCCGGTAGTCCCATAAGCAGCCAGCGCTCATGTCTGATGCTTGAGCAGACATCGCAGTTGCCCAGCTGCCAGATTTCTTCCGCAAGAAAATAATCGCTCATTTTCTTAGATTTGTTGGTGAAATAAAATCCTATTCCTAGCATCGCTGCAAGATACATTAAAAATGCTATCAGAACAGGAATATCCACGTTTGCAAAAAATCCCATTACATTTCCCCTTTTCTTTATAGCGTTAATAGCTGCGTAAATGTTTTGAAAGACATTTTGCACAATTACTATATCACGCTACTTAATTAAATTAATGATTTTAGTATAGCACAATCTTATTTTTGATATTTTAACATTTTGTTAACAAAAGCAAATGTATGCGAATTACGTGTATATATTTTGACCTCTATAATTGACTTTGCTTTTCAAAAAATGTATAATAACTGTATATGAGGTGTTCCTTGCCTAACCATCTCATAAAAGAAAAAACAAAGGAGAATATTTTTATGAAAAAAAGTTCTATTTCCACGATCACGAGGTTAGCTGCTGTTGCTGCTATGTATGTTGCGCTAACTTATGTGTTCTCTGCGCTATCCTTTGGCATGATTCAATTTAGGGATTTCGGAGATGCTTATGCTTCTCGCTTTTTACCGAAAGGATTACTGCTGGTCGCTGATTTTAGGTGCGCTATTGCAAATCTGTTGTTCAGTCCGATGATGGCACTCGCCTTTTATTTGGTACAGGCGCTACTATAATTGCAGCTGTCTTAATGGTTTACAGTCCGAATATTTGGATAGCAGCCTTTATGCCGGTAATTGCAAACGCAGTTATTATTCCTATCGAACTTAAAATTGCTTTTAATGAGCCGTTTCTATTATCCATGCTCACAGTCGGAGCGGGAGAGCTTGTTGTCATGATTGCTGGCGCAATTATTTTTAAGCTTCTTGAAAAAAACAAAAGCTTTATTAACATATTAAAACCAGAAAAGAATTTATATTAAATACGAACGCTTTTTCTTGCCGCAAGCAAACAAGATTTAATATAAAAATATCCATATAATACTCAAAAAGGAGGTGCGCACGATGTCTGAACAAAAGTCAAGAGGCTATTTACTAAACGCTTTTCTTGTCCTAATCATCTGCGTATCTCTAGGTATTATCGGAATTTATTTTATCAGAGATATTGGTACTGTTGATGTTCCGAACGCAAATGCTACCATTCACCTCGGTGAGAAAGTTTCAGCAGACAGCGAATACTACTATTATGTAAATGATGCCGGTCTTTACGGAATTGCAACCTCAGACGGTGAGGTTTTACTTCCCGCTGAATGGACTAGTCTTTCTGCACTTCAAGATGACTCCACAAGATTTTTTGCAACTAACTTAGCCAATGGCAGAAAGCAAGGAATAATTGACCTTGAAGGAAATCTTGTTTCGCCATATATTTACACTGAAATCCGCCGTATGACTGACACTCTTATTATAGGATACACTTCCGAAAAGGGCAAGGCAATCCTTTTAAGCGGAAGTGGAAACCGCTATGCTAATGAAGAATGGGACTCCATTCAATATTATGAAAACGGATACATCACCCTCACAAAAAACAACTACTCTTATAGCGCTTCTGTTTCTAACGGCAAGCTTATTATCCGTACTATTGTTTACGACAAGACTTTTAACGGCAATAATATGCGTATTTCAATACTTCCTACAACCACGCTTGCGCAAGTTAATTTCAACAGTTACGATAATATTATAAGCCGCTCAACTGATTTTGTATCAGCAATATTTATTAAAAACAGGACGGAGTTCCAACAATATTGCACCGAGGAATTTAAAGAGCCTATGCTAGAGCTTCACGATTTTGAAGATGCACGACTTGAAGATATTGAGTATATAAACCCACAAATTGAAGAAATCGGCGGAGAAATGACCTATAAAGCGACCGTTCATTTCAATGCACAAGTGCCTCTTCACCCATCTAATGAGCCTTCTGAAGAAGAGCTTGAGAATGGTGAAGAAACATCATACAATCCTACTTACATTAGCAGTAAATTTATACTATATATTTTCTTTGAGTATGGTGAGAATGGTAAGCTGCTAATTTCCGGGTATGAGTTTTCAGTGTAAGTTAATGCATATTTAAAAATCCGTCTTTTTTCAAAAGGACGGATTTTTCAAAAAAGTGTTGTTAAAACAACATTTTTTGCTTATAATATATGGTACACTATATGTAATAAAACCACTCTGAATTCCCTAAAAAACATAGTGAACAAAGAGCAGAAAGGATTGGCAGTGAAATGAAAGTTGAATACAACAAAGACGAAAAAGTAGTTGCAATGCTAAAAGAAGGTCTTGAGAAAAAAGGTGGATATTGCCCTTGCCGCCTTGAAAAAACTGAAGAAAATAAGTGTATGTGCAAGGAATTTCGTGATCAGATAGCCGATCCGAATTTTGAGGGATATTGTCATTGTATGCTTTATTATAAAAGTAAATAGAAAGTAAAATTACTCTGAAAGGAAGATGAAACTTGTCAACTATTATAATTACAAAAGATAACTTTGAGAGCGAGGTAATGAAGTCGCAAATTCCAGTTTTATTGGATTTTTACGCAGATTGGTGTGGTCCATGTCAAATGGTTTCTCCAATAGTCGAGGAAATTGCACTAGAAAACAGCGATATTAAGGTTGGGAAAATTAACGTTGATATTGAGCAATCTCTCGCTCAAGAGTTTGATGTATCAAGCATCCCTACTCTTGTTGTCATTAAAAACGGCGAGATTTCAGGCAAAATCATAGGATTTAAGGGCAAAGATGATATTCTGGCTATGATCGAAGGTTAAAAAAGGACAACGCACTCACGATTTTTTGTGAGTGCGTTGTTTTTATTTATCATGTTGTTACAGCCTGTACATTATCCTGAATTGACTCTGTTATGGTAATTTCCTCTTGAGTTACAATAGGAACGCTCTTCGCCCTTTCACGATAGGTATCCACCTTTTTGTCCATCGCAGCTAACGCCTCCTCAGTAAATGGGAAGCTTTTGAATTTTTGCATAGCTTCGTCTACTAATTCCGCTGGAATGCCCTCTTCCTCATACTTTTCTAGTGAATTGGTGTATATCCATTCTGGCGTATATATTCCTCCGTTATAATATAATGCATAATCACTAATATAGGTTTGATTAATAAGCTCCATATCATTGGAATAAATTATATCAACATCTTCCGTTGTTAGGGTTGCTCCCTCAATGTAATACTGAGTAGAAATTGCTTCAAGCAACTTTTCCTTAGGAATATTAAATTCTGATACAAAGTTGAGAATGTTGCTCTCGGATGGCTCCCTTTCGCCTAGTGTGAAATTATTAATCCAAGCCTCACATTCCTCCTTGTCAACAAGGTTTAGGACATTTGAATCTAAACTCGTGAACTTAGCATCATATTTTATAAAATACCCACGCAGTTCATCTCCGCCAGTACTCTCCATATTCAAAAACGGTTCAGGCATCTGCCCGTCTATGCCGCTATCACAAGCGACAAGCGATAAGACTAACAAAACATTTAATAAAATCATATGAATTTTTTTCATTTAGTTGCCCTCCAATCAATACCATGTGAAACTCAAAGCGTATAGTACATATTCTTCTGTTTTTTAATTTTATGTATAAAATTAAAAAACCAACTTAAAAATGCAGAGCATTTTTAGCGACAATAGCAGATTGTCACTGCGGCAAAGCCGCAGTTTTTAGTATAAAACGGCGTCTCATGTGAGCTTTGCTCGTCGCCGTGTGAAATACGGCAGTTAAAAACGCTATGCGTTTTTAACTTGAGACTAGTATATCAATCATTTTACCCTCTATAATATATAATTGTTTTTAAACCAATAATTTAGCATTTTAAAAATAACTTTGTAAAATTTCACAAAACTGCCATACATAATTTGTAGAATATTGCCATCAATCTCCTAAAGTACACAACATTTATCATTGTTGTTAAAAAATATTTTAAAATGCCTTGAAATAAATTGAATTTAATGTTAAAATGTGTATATCGACAAAATATTACAACACCAAAGGGCGGATATTATGGATAAACAATTTTACGATGATATATATCATAAGTATAAAAATTCGTTTTTAACACCATAAAAAAGAATATCTTCTCCTCGAGCATAGAAGATATTGAGGATTTGGTTAGTGATGTTTTTGTAATTGCCATGAAAAATAAAAAACTCAATGAATACAAAAATGTGCAGACTTGGCTTTATAAAACGGCCATAAATTTAACTATTAACTTCAATATCAATTATAACAAAAAGCAATCGCTCAATACCCTTATCGACATTGACATTAAAGATGCATTTGACCTTGAAAATGAGATAACAATTGAAGAAGAACTTTTACTTTATATAAACGAGTTGAATAAAGAGTTGTCCGACAATGATAAAAAACTTTTCAACTTAAAATTCATTCACAAGCTTCCTGATGAGGAGATTGCAATAATTCTAAATATTACAACAGGCTCTGCCGCTAACAAATCAAGTCGGCTGAAAAGTAAAATTAAAAGTACACTGAACAAGTTGATGAACAGAAAAAACACCACAAACAGCTAACGCTGTTTGCAGTGTTTTTTTGGTGCCGCTGACCGAGCGAAGGTTCAAGCCCGTTATCTTCAAAGAAAAACATCGCATTCAACCTCTGGTTGATTGCGATGTTTTTGGTGCCGCTGACCGGGCTTGAACCGGTACGATATTTAAGTATCAAGGGATTTTAAGTCCCTCGTGTCTGCCAATTCCACCACAGCGGCTCGAATTAAGCACGATTTATTATATCACATTTGACGTGTTATGTCAATATGTCATTTGCAAATATTCTATATACCTATTTTAATAAACCACTTGAACTGAAATGTCCAAGTGGTTTATTGCATAAGATGTGGTTACCCTAAAATCTTTTTCGCTATATCAACCGACTGTTTTGCGTCCTTAGAATAGAAATCTGCGCCGATTTTTTCTGCGTATTCTGGGGTGAGGACTGCTCCGCCTACCATGATTTTGCAATCAAGATTGTTTGCTCTAATGAGATTTATAGTTTCTTCCATGCTCTTTAACGTTGTTGTCATAAGTGCTGAGAGCCCCACTAAATGACAGTCATGTTCTATAACTGCATCAACTACTGCTTGATACTCCACGTCTTTTCCAAGGTCAATTACTGTATATCCGTAGTTTTCAAGAAGAACCTTTACTATGTTTTTACCTATGTCGTGAATATCGCCCTTTACTGTTGCAATTACGATTTTGCCCTTGCTGATTGGTGCGTTGTTTGACAAGACAAGCTTATTCTTTATAACCTCAAACGCCCCTTGTGCCACGCCTGCTGATAAAATCAACTGCGGTAAAAATATCTTTCCACTCTCGAACTCCGTTCCTGCCTTATCTAGTGCAGGAATAAGTATTTCATCTATTACATACATCGCATCATGACTCTCCAAAAGCTCGGCTGTTATGCGTGCACCCTCGCTCTTTAGTCCATGTTCAACTGCGTATGCTAAGTCAATATCCGACTTCTGAGGGGTTGCTTTTACAGTAGTTCCACCATATGCAGAAATATATTCAACTGAGTTTTTGTCGTATCCACGAAGTACTCTAAACGCTCTTACTGCACCCGTCATTGATGCAATGTTCGGGTTAATAATCGGTAGAGTAAGCCCGTAATTCATAGCCATTGTAAGGAATGTGCTGTTTACTGTTTCACGGTTTGGCAAACCGAATGAAATATTGGAAACGCCAAGAACGGTATTAAGTCCAAGCTCATTTGTAACACGCTGGAGTGCTTCTAAAGTTTCTACAACTCCGTCTTGTTCCGTTGATGCTGTAAGAGTCAAGCAGTCAATGAAAACATCCTCTTTTGGTATCCCTATTTCTAACGCACGATTTAAGATTTTCTGCGCAATTTCAAATCTTCCATTCGCCGTTTGCGGTATCCCTCCCTTATCAAGAGTAAGACCGACAACCGATGCACCGTACTTCTTTACAATAGGCAAAATCTTCTCTAAAGACTCTTCCTCGCCGTTTACAGAGTTTACAATCGGCTTTCCGTTGTAGACTCTAAGCGCTGCCTCAAGAACCTCCGGAATGGTTGAGTCAATCTGCAACGGTACATCTGTAACGCTTTGAATTGCCTTAATTGTACGAACCATCATTTCCTTTTCGTTAATGTCAGGAAGTCCAACATTTACGTCAAGAATTTCTGCTCCTGCTCCTACCTGTTCAATAGCTTGAGAAAGAATGTAGTCCATATCGTTGTTTTTTAGCGCTTCTTTAAAAAGCTTTTTACCGGTAGGATTAATTCTCTCACCTATTATTCTAGGCTGATTTATCACGACAGTAGAGCTTGCTGAACATACTGCTGATGGGATAACAGCTTGAGGTTTCACCGATTTTTCCCCAACAAACTCCTTTGTAAGCTCCTTTATAAATTCAGGAGTAGTCCCGCAGCATCCGCCGATAATTTTAACTCCCAAAGGAATTAGAGCTTTCATATGTAAAGCGAATTCTTCTGCTGTAATGTTATAAGTGTTGCTGTTAGGGTCAGGAAGTCCTGCGTTTGGCTGCAAAACTATCGGGAGTTTTGTCCATTTTGAAAGTTCCTCAATAGCAGGATATAATTCCTTTGGACCTAACGAGCAGTTAATTCCGATTGCGTCTGCGCCAAGTCCTTCAAGAGTAAGCGCCATTGCAGGGATTGAACAGCCTGTGAATGTTCGCATATTCTGCTCAAACGTCATTGTGCAGATTACCGGTTTATCTGAGTTTTCCTTAACTGCAAGAAGTGCTGCTTTAATCTCGTAAAGGTCTGTCATGGTTTCTATAATAATAACATCAGCATCAGCACCGGCAATAACCTGCTCTGCATAAATGTCGTAAGCCTCTTCAAAACTAAGGCTGCCTGTTGGCTCTAAAAGCTGACCGATAGGGCCTATATCAAGTGCAACAAGAGCTTTCCCTTCGCTTGCTTTACGGGCATTTTGTATTCCGACAGAAATAAGTTCCTGCACTGTATAGCCTGTTTTTTTCATCTTTAGGCGATTTGCTCCAAAGGTGTTTGCACTAATAATCTGCGCACCTGCATCGACATAAAGTTTATGAATTTCCACAAGCATTTCTGGTTTTTCAATTGACAACACTTCTGGAATATCCCCTGCTCCAAGTCCTCTTTCTTGCAGCATAGTTCCCATAGCTCCATCAATAAATATAAACTCATTCTGAAGAAGTGATTTAAAATCCACAGTGTTCTCCCCTTTTTCTAAATTCGCAGGTTTTTACCATATTACAAGTAAGACAACCCTTGCTTTTTTTAGCGATTTCGTCTGTTGAAAGCCCTATAATCGCCGTTACAGACTTTTTAGGTGTAAGAATTGCGCTCTCATTAGTGCAAAGCCCTATCCTCCTTGGTGCATCAAGCACATCTAAAAAGTCGCTTTGCATATCTATTGGCAAGTCCCCATATCCCGGACTATATCGCCATGTGTGAAAATATTTCGGAAATTCTTCCTGTATCCTTTGGCTTACATAGTCGCAAACCTGCTCAATGGCAGCAGACGACAACGCATCACACGCAAGGCCTCTAAGAATATCAATTGTCTGCTCTTTTCTAATAAGTGCATCAACCCCAATTGATAGAGTTGCGCACATTAAAACAACCTTTTGACAGCCGTCAAGATGCTCTCTGATTGAGTTCCCTAAAAGCTTTATAGAGCAACCAACAAGGCTCTCCCTATCCTCTGAAATGTCAAACACACGGTAAAGGAACTTCGGCATAGCAGCAGAAATTACAAGTCTTTCGCATTCATCAACGATAGTCTTTGTTATCTCGTCTGCTTCACCCCTGCATCCCATATATCGAAGTGCCTCAGCTTTATTTATTGACTTTAGTTCGTACATAATTCCGATCACTCCTAAAATAATATATTACAGTAAGTTTACTATGCTCTCGCTTATTCTCTTTGCAATGTATGGATTATTCATTGTGTAAAGGTGAATTCCATCAACGCCGCTTGAAATCAAGTCAACTATCTGATCAACTGCATATGCAATTCCTGCATCACAAAGCGCTGTCGGATTGTTTTCGTATTTGCTAACCATTTTCGAGAATTTAGACGGCAGACTTGCTCCACACATAGTTACCATTCTCTCAATTTGGCGAGCGTTTGTAACAGGCATAATTCCTGCTTCAACCGGAACGTTAATACCTGCAATTCTTGCTTTCTCAAGGAAGTTGTAGAAGCTGGAATTGTCAAAGAAAAGCTGTGAAACTAAATGCTCTGCTCCACATTCAACTTTATTCTTAAGGTTGAATATATCTGAAATAATGCTCTCAGAATCGATATGTCCCTCTGGGTAGCAAGCACCGGAAATACCGAAATAATCACCGTATTTTCCACTTTTGATGTATTGTATTAAGTCGCTTGCATACTTGAAATCCTTCTTTGGCTCAATGTCAGGATTTATATCCCCTCTCAAAGCAAGGATATTCTCTATTCCATTTGACTTGAACTGTTCAAGAATTGTGTCTATATCCTCTTTAGTGCTGTTCACACAAGTAATATGCGCAGAAGATTCAATATTATAGCTGTTCTTGATTTTTGCTGCAATTTCGCAAGTTGATTTATCGGCAACGTTGCCCCCTGCTCCGTATGTTACACTAATAAACGCAGGGTTAAGCACGCTTAGTTCTTCAAGCGTATCGTAAATTGTATTGATTGAGCTTGTTTTCTTAGGCGGGAAAACCTCGAATGAGAAAACCGTCTTCCCTTTTCCAAACATTGATGATATTTTCATTTTATGACCATACTCCTATAAAGAAGAATTACCTTTCTGTAAATATTTCATAAAAAGAGCCACAAAATCAGGCGTATAGTACACCTAACAAGCTGCGGCCCTTATTTTTCTTATAAATTAAATTTTAGCAAAAGCCTGCTCAATGTCAGATATAATATCGTCAACATTTTCAAGCCCAACTGAGAAACGGATAAGTCCCCCGTCAATCCCAGCTGCAACAAGCTGTTCATCTGTAAGCTGGCGATGTGTAGCAGATGCTGGGTGAAGTACGCAAGTTCTAATATCAGCAACATGAACTTCAATAGATGCAAGCTTTAGACTGTCCATAAATTTAACAGCATTATCCCTTCCGCCCTTTATAGAGAAAGAAATTACTCCGCTAGTGCCAAGCGGCAAATACTTTTTAGCTAGAGCGTTGTACTTGTCGCCCTCAAGAGCTGGGTATGCAACCCTTTCAACCTTATCGCTTGACTCAAGATATTTCGCT
>JAXGPS010000039.1:0-6078 GCA_040766825.1 Oscillospiraceae bacterium | reverse complement strand
GAAAAATGACATCATATTCTATATTAATCTAAATCGAAGCATCTTGACAAATTCCTTTTATATGGTATAATTAATTGCTAAGCATAAAAGGAGGTGGCGCAAAATGCAGAAATCAAAGGACAACTTCAAAAAAATTGCTGATAATCGAAAAGCTAGGCATGATTATTTTGTTATAGAGAGCTTTGAGGCTGGCATGGAGCTTGTAGGAACTGAAGTAAAATCAATTCGTTCGGGCGGCGTCAACCTTAAAGATAGCTGGTGCTCTATTGATAATGGCGAAATTTTTGTAAAGGGAATGCACATTTCCCCATACGAAAAGGGCAACATATTCAACAAGGACCCTATGCGAGTGCGAAAGCTTCTCATGCATAAAAGGGAAATCATGCGACTTCTTGGCATGATTAAGCAAGATGGACTTACTCTTATACCACTATCAGTTTATTTTAAAGATTCACGTGTGAAAATGCAACTAGGACTTTGCAAAGGTAAAAAGCTTTATGACAAACGTGATGATATGGCAAAGCGTGATGCCAAGCGTGAAATTGATCGCACAATAAAAGAACGCAACCGTTAATTCGGTTAGATGGGGGCGTAAAGGTTTCGACGGGGATTTTGAAGTACGATAAGCGAGTAGAGGCACCAGAACTCTATAAAACTGGTAAAAACGTTTAAATTAAACGCTGATAATAATTACGAACTTCAGGCTGCTTAATGCCTGACGTCTGTACAAAGAGGACCACGGCTTTGATACAGGCGACGATTAGTGGTGAACGTCTTTCAAGAGTGTCTGCGCTTGAATGATGTATTGCAGACTACTAAGCAATCTAGCCTGTTTGTCGGCGATTTGGCAAGGGAACGCAAAGGATAAACTACACTCGTAGAAAGTTGTATGAATGGATTTTCGGACACGGGTTCAATTCCCGTCGCCTCCACCATATTTTATAGGTATTCATTCCACGGTGGAGGCGATGACTCCACCAATTTGATCTAGAATAAAGTTCTAATTTCACAGTGGAGGCGATGACTCCACTTTTTTAAACATTCGTTTTCGCACTCGTATTTTTGCGGGTGCTTTCTTTTTACCTGAAAATATTCAAGCTATAAAACTAAAAATAGTTGACGAATTACGCAAAAATCGGATATACTTAATGTACAACCTTTTCAACTTAATTGATAGGAGTTTTTTATGCCTAAACTAAGAAAAATGCTTGGAAAAGCTGACTCACCTTATATACTCTCTCTTATGAATTTGATTGATACTCAAAGCCATGTAACTATTGTTAGGTGGTGCGTTGGTTATAAAGCTGAAAATGTATTTCTGCCGATTTATAAAAGGTCTTTTCCTGATGACACTATCATGGTGAACGCAATTTCTGTCGCTAAAGATCAAGCAGACGGAAATGCAAACGTTAAGGACATTAAATCGCAATTTGCGCTAATAAACACGACTGCAAAAGAAATCGAAACCCATCAGCCGTTGCGGCTGCAAAGGCTATCGCTCAGGCGATTGCCTTAATAGTTAATCCGAGTCATTCCCTGTCTATTGCATTCTATGGCTCTGCGGCAATTGCTTATGATAAAGCTTGGACGAACGAGTCTGCTGAAACCTACGACAAAATCGCTGCTGAGGAATGCGCTAAAATGGAGCTTGCGTTAAAGTCAATCTCCATTGAAAACGAAAGTAACCCTGTAAAGATAAATGGTATTGCTGAATATTCAGCAATACCATTTTTGTTGTGTTTTATTTTTACTATTCAATGCTCAAATGTATATCTTTATCCTCAACAATCTTTTTTTAGAACATCATTTGAAACCTCGCGATTAAGTGTTACTACTGCTGTGCCTGTTTCGTGGCTCACTATTGCCTCATCAACCTCCGGAATAAGCTTCAGGGCTCTCTTTAACGGTTGCCTCGCAGTGACCGCACATCATTCCGTCAATTTTCATAGTTTTTTTCTATATCTTTTTTCTCCGTATTTTCTGTGTTTTTTGAATGAATTTTTCTTATCGTTTTTAGGGTTGTACATATTAAACCAATTTAATCTAAGTGCGTTAGTAACTACGCAAAAACTCGACAAACTCATCGCCGCTGCTCCGAACATCGGATTGAGCTGCCAATTTAGCAAGCTATAAAACACGCCTGCTGCCAACGGAATTCTGATACTATTGTAAAAGAACGCCCAAAACAAGTTTTGCTTTATATTCCTCAACGTTTGACGGCTAAGCCTTATTGCCGCGACATCTCTTAGGCCGCCTTTCATCAATACAACATCTGCTGCGTCAATTGCATATCCGGCCCTTGTGCCAATTGCAATTCCACATCTGCCCTCGTAAGCGCCGGTGCATCGTTAATTCCATCACCGACCATCGCAACTTTCCCTCTTGACTTCAGCTTGCGAATTACGCTCTCTTTCTCGTTCGGGAGAACTCCTGCGATTACTTCGTCAACGCCCGCTTGTTCCCCAATTGCACGAGCCGTTTTTTCGTTATCACCTGTTAACATTACAATGTGTATGCCCATGTTTTTCAGCTCTCTTACAGCTTCCTCGCTGTCGTCCTTTATGACGTCTGCAACGGCTATAATTCCGATTAATTCGCCGTTTCTGCTGAAATACAACGGGGTTTTTCCCGCTTCTGCAAGCTTTGTTGCTGCACTTTGCATTTCAAGCGAAATTGCTGCTGTACTACTAATAAATTTGTAGTTACCGCCAGCAAATTTATACTCATCTGTTTGCCCTTGCAAGCCATTTCCGGGCATTGATTGAACGTTCGATATTTCAAAATGCTCTGAAATATTCCGTTCTTTTGCCATAACAACAATTGCGTAAGCAAGTGGATGTTCGCTCTTTTTTTCCAAGGCGTAAGCTATCTTTAAAAGCTCGTCTTCTGTAACTCCGTTTGCTGGTATTAAGTCGGTTACTAACGGCTCCCCACGAGTGATTGTGCCTGTTTTGTCAAGTGCAACCACCTGCACTTTCCCCGTTTCTTCAAGTGAAACAGCTGTTTTGAACATTACACCGTTTTTAGCCCCCACACCGTTGCCGACCATTATCGCAACCGGCGTTGCAAGCCCTAATGCACACGGGCAACTAATAACTAAAACAGAAATACCTCTCGCAAGCGCTGTGCCTATTCCTACGCCAACAAGCAGCCAAGAAATAATCGTTATTACTGCAATGCCTATAACTATGGGCACAAAGACTCCTGATACTTTGTCCGCAATTTTAGCAATTGGTGCTTTTGTCGAGGCGGCATCACTCACCATTTTTACAATTTGGGCTAGTGTTGTATCTTCCCCAACTCTAGTGGCTTTGCACTTAATAAATCCCGATTGATTTAAAGTTGCAGCAGAAACTTTGTCGCCTATTTCCTTGTCAACAGGAATGCTCTCCCCCATTAGTGCCGACTCATTTACAGCACTGCTTCCCTCTAAAATAATCCCATCAACGGGGATATTTCCTCCCGGTCTTACTACGAATATATCCCCTTGCTTAACCTCGCTAACAGGTACGGTTATTTCGGCACCATTTTCAATTATATTCGCCGTTTGTGGAGCAAGCTGCAGCAAGGATTTAATAGCGTTAGTAGTCTTTCCTTTAGAATGTGCTTCAAGCATTTTCCCGACAGTAATCAAGGTTAAAATCATTGCCGCTGACTCAAAATACAACTCATGCATATATATCATTGCATCTGCCGTGCTATTCGCTGTTGTCATCGCAAACATTGCATACACGCTGTATCCGTATGCCGCTCCAGCACCTAAAGCAACCAGAGTATCCATATTCGGCGCTTTATGCAAAAGACTTTTAAATCCACTAACGAAAAATCGCTGATTAATCACCATAACGGCAGTTGTGAGCAACATTTGAATAATCGCTATCGCCATGTGGTTGTCACTTAACATCTCCGGCAACGGCCATTCCCACATCATATGCCCCATAGAAACATACATTAATGGTATTAAGAACACTAGCGATGCTATTAATCTATACCTAAGTTTTAAAGTTTCTTCATCTTTTGAATGATCGTCTGTATTATTTCTTTTCGAGGAGTCTTTTTCAGAAATTCCGTATCCAGCTTTCTCTACAGCGTTAATAATGTCAGACGTATTAGCCTCTCCTTCAACCATCATGGAATTTGTCAAAAGATTAACCGAACAGGATTTTACGCCGTCTACTTTAGATACGCTCTTTTCAACTCTTGCACTGCAAGCAGCGCAAGTCATTCCGGTAACTATATGTTCTTCATATTTCTCCTTTCGGTTTAGTTCACCATTTCTGTATTTTGGTTTCACAAAGTGGAAATCACTCAAAACTCGCAATGTTTGAAACGTAGTTTCAAACGTTTCATGAGCTTCTGAAGCACCGCAACAAGTTCGTCAATCGCCTCATCTTGACCGTTCTTTATATCCTCTGCCACGCAAGACCTGATGTGATTTGCAAGAAGAACTTTGTTAAAACTATTTAACGCTGCCCCCACTGCCGACACTTGAATTAAAATATCAGGGCAATAGCTATCGCTCTCAACCATTTTTTTAATACCCCGAACCTGTCCCTCAATGCGATTAAGGCGATTTATTAAATCCTTATACTCCTTTTCTTCACGTAATTTCTCGTCATGAAGATAGTTTTTATTCTCTTTCATATATGTTATCCCCTCTTTTTTTTAGATTATATACCCTCAGGGGGTATATTGTCAATAGAAAGACGCAAAATATTTTAATGCAACAAAAAAAGACTACCCTTACGGATAATCTTTAATCTTTTCAAGTATTAATGTGGGGTGGGTAATGGGAATCGAACCCACGACCTCCAGGACCACAATCTGGCGCTCTAACCAACTGAGCTATACCCACCGAATTTGGCGCGCCTTACTGGACTCGAACCAGTGGCTTACTGCTTAGAAGGCAGTTACTCTATCCAGCTGAGTTAAAGGCGCAAATGGAGCGGGTGATGGGAATCGAACCCACGCGACCAGCTTGGAAGGCTGGAATTCTACCATTGAACTACACCCGCATATTGCTGAAAGAACAATCCATGCTCTCCAGCAACGAAATTTATTATATCACTTTTATACTTAATTGTCAATACAGTTTTCAAATATTTTTCTATTTTGGTTATTAGTTACGCATTTTTGCGTTATTTTTCTAAAAAACTCATTAATTCATCAAAACGCTCTTCTGCTTCATCATACCCAAGCTTATAAAGCGCAAAAAGTTTGTTCGTATCCTTTTCCAAACGTCCGATTTCAACCGGCGCTTTCGGTGCAATTACAAAAGTATTTCCTGCCTCTTCTTCAGCCTTTATGTAATCAAGAGTTTCATTGTATTTTATATGACGGTCGGCGTTCATCTGTACAAACTCAGTGTTTTTGCGGTACTTCATTTTTATAATCGGCATCATTTTATTAGCACCTTTACGATAGTCCCTGCATTGAGTTAGAACGACTACGTTTTTCATGTTCCCATCTTCAACAGACTTTTTTAAAGGAATTGAATCGGATATTCCTCCGTCAAGGTAAATCTCGCCGTCAATGGAAACGTTCCTTGCTAACATTGGCAATGAGCTAGACGCTCTTATCCTAATCAAATCTTTGCGCATATCTTTTATTTGATGGTATTCTGCTTTACCGGTGTTCACGTTTGTAAGAACGGCATAGAACTTTGTTTCCGACTTCAAATAAGCATCATAATCATATGGAAGTAGTTTGTTCGGAATATCATCATAAACAAGCTTTTCACCAAACATATCGCCTGTTGTGATAAGGCTGTAATAGCTACAATAATGCTTATCGTGAATATAATCTGCGCAAGCTTTGTATGCTCGTCCACGTTGTTTTGATAGATAACTACACGCATGGCAAGAACCTGCCGATACTCCATAGCAACTCGAAAAATCTATACCTTTATCAAGAAAGAAATCCAACACTCCTGCTGTATAAATCCCTCTCATTCCGCCACCTTCTAAAACAAGTCCTGCATTATACAAATGTTTCTCCTCCACTTTAAAGACTTCTATTATTATAACAATTTAGCTAGCTAAAGTCAAGAAAAAAGACGCCCTTTACGTGAAGTAGTAA
>JAXGPS010000038.1:0-9065 GCA_040766825.1 Oscillospiraceae bacterium | reverse complement strand
GAACGGCGAAAGCTTTGACCTTAGCATTTGGGCAAAGGGCGAGCAGGAATTTGCTGACTTGAAAATGGGCGGATATGTTGCACCACAGCAATCCACACAGAGAATGGAAGACTGGACAGGCGACTGGGATACATGGTTTGGTTCAACAGGCCACGTAGCAGTATTCTCAGAAGGTTTCTGGAGCTATCAGAACATTTGGGGAATTGAGGGTTATCAAGAAGAATACGGACTTGACATCGTTCCTTATGTAACACCTGCAGTTGAAGCTGATTCCGAATACCACAACGTAGTATCAACTATGTATATGGGCGGTATCTCAACAAGCACAGAGCATCCTTATGAAGCGTATCTACTTCTCAAGTTCATGGGTTGGGGACTAGATGGTTGGAATGCAAGAATGGATATTTACGAAGATGCTACAATCACAAATGCATCTGGCACACCACTCAAGAACTCAAAAATGCCAGTTCCAATAACGCTTGACGAAGGTGTTTGGACTAGATACAAAGCACTTTTCCCACAAGACGAAGAACACAAGCCATATTGGGACGCTTACTTCGACAGCATCACAAGACCTGTTCCTTACGGATGGTACAGCATTGCAGGTTATTGGAATTTCTGTGACCAGTACTTCAACAAGATTGGTATTCACGACCTAGTTGACGGCGGAACAGCAAAGGCTGCTGACTATGCTGATGAAGCAACAGAGCAGGCGAACTACTACCACAAGGAAGCTATGAAGGCTTACTTTGATGTAGATGTAGGTTAAAACGGAATAACCGCAGAGAACTTCTGCGTAATTCATATCGAACTCAAACGTTAATTTAAAGGAGAATTATTATGAGAAAGATTTTATGCGCTATTCTTTGTTTAGCAATGGTAGCCTCTATGGCAGCTTGCACAAACAACGATCCAGTTGAAACTACACCTGTTGAAACAACAACTGTAGAAACAACAGAAGCAGAAACTCCCCCTGAAGAAACAACAGTTGAGCAAACAGAAGCACCTGTTGATGAAGTAGTTGCAGAAGCAGCTCCAGAAGCTAAGTATACTTATGCTTTTGATGGAGATCTTGGTGCAGCAACAGTTGTACTTCGTGAAGGCGACAACGAAAACGGCGGAAATGCTGGTACAATTCCAGCAGCAGGCGAGTACGATGTAACTTACTCTGAGGGTAAGAATGGTCAGGCGATTTTCCTAGACGGTAAATATGGACTTAACCTCAATGCAGCTCCAATTGGCGACACTTACTCACTTTCATTCTGGGTAAGTGCAGACAGATTTTCTGATTTCGGTGCTATCATTCAGTGTGGTTCAGACCTTCTTAGTGCAGAAGGAAGAGCTGCTTGGCTTAACATTACAAGAACAACATGGGGAACAGACGGAGCACCTCTTGCACCAGTAGTTTGGTCAAGAAATGAAGCATTAGACGTATGGCCTTGGTTCTCAGGAGCAGATGAACTTTGCATCGAAAAGAAGACTTGGTACCACATCACTGTTGTAGTTGATGGAGCAACAGCTGGTTCAATTGACGGCATGGTTGCTGGAACACTATATGTTGACGGCGTTAAGGTTGGAGCAGGTGACGTTGCAGCTAAGACATTTGCAGCTGATGACTCTGTAATGTACGTTGGTATTAACTGTTGGGACGTTGTTTTCAAGGGTTACTTTGATGATATTATGCTTTACGACACAGCACTTACAGACGGTCAGGTTAAGGGACTTTTACAGATCTTACAACGGATAAGAAACATAACTAAATTATTGGCAAACTAGTGTAAATGAAATATATTTATTTAAATTAAGATGGGGGCTTACTTGCCCCTCACACTTAATAATTTTAAAATGTGCAAAATGCAACGGAGGAAAGAAATGAGCAAAACAATGATTAACGGAACTATTACGAAGTATAACGAACCTTTTATACTTCAACGTGCTGACCCTTATGTATATAAACATAATGATGGAACCTATTATTTTACAGCATCAGTCCAGAATATGATTGTATAGTTCTTCGCAGCTCAAAACTCTCCGGGGACTCCGTGATGCAGAAGGCTTATTATTTGGAGAAAACACGACAGTGGCGAAATGAGTTTTAATGTATGGGCTCCTGAAATACATTATCTTGACGGCAAATGGTGTATTTATTATGCAGCCATTAAAAAAGATGATATATGGAAATTAAATCCTTTATTCTTAAAATGCAACAGGATTGATAGATAATATATGGACAGAAAAGTAAATCAAGGCAGATGATATTATTTATCTTAGGCGACATTTTAACTTGATGCAACAGTATTTAGAAAACAACGGAAAGCACTATTACGTTTGAGCGAAAAAGGTAAGTGTAGGAATACAAATTTCTAACATCTACATTGCTGAAATGGAAAGTCCAACAAAGCTTGCAACACCTCAAGTTTTACTTACAACACCGGACTATATTTAGGAAAGACAAGGCATTTGGGTGAATGAAGCACCGGCTATTATAAAGCGTGATAATAAAATTTTCATGACCTATTCAGCAAGCGCAACAGGCGAGTGCTATTGCATGGGAATGCTTAGCATTGATGTAGATAAAGACCCTCTCGATCCAAAGAATGGGTTAAAGAGAAGAATGCAGTACTTTCAAGCGATGCCGAAAGGGGCTTTTTGGTCCGGGGCATAACAGCTTCACTGTTGATGACAATGGAAATGATGTTATGATTTTCCGCACAAGAACTTACAGTGAGATTGAGAGATCCGCTTTATGACCTAACAGACATACAATGATTATGGCTGTAGAATGGGACGAAGGGAAACAGCATTCTCATATGAGAATATGATTGCATTTGAATGATTTGGAGGGGCGAAATGTCGAAAAAGACAGCGTGTAAAAGATGCTTGCTAAAGGAAATAAGCGAAACAGAATATAATGAAAAGCTTCGTAAATATGTGAATTAAGGGTTCAGCCGCACTTGAAAACAGCAGACAATATTTACGAGGAAAGACTATCTGTTTGCCGTGAGTGCGAGTATTTACAAGCAGGCACTTGTCTTGCTTGTGGTTGTTACGTTGAATTACGTGCAGCGTTTCAAAAAGAATAAATGCCCTTATAAAATGTGGAAACATTAAAATCGAAAGGTAATTAGTATGAATAAACTTTCATGTATACTCTCGACATTAACTTTAGTAGCATTAGCAGCCGTATCAACATTTAGTGTTAGTGCAGAGGCAGTAAACACAGTTGAGGAGTCGGGTATTTCAGCTACAATAAGTGCAGATAAAGAGTCATATTCAGCAGGCGATGAGATTAATTTCAACATAAAAATCGACAATAATAAGATTAAAACTCAAATTTTTCAGCGGCACAGTGGACTACACTTTTTCAGATGGAGTTACAGTGGTAAGCGATAAGTTAACCACAGCAATTGGAACAGTAGAGTCTGGTAAAAGCAGCGAGTTTGGGGGGAATTCTCTCGGCCGATACATCAGCGATTAGCGAAGAAAACACAACCGAACAAACAACTGCAATCGCTGAACCGGCGGGCGAGAAACAAAGTCCTTTTCCGTATATAATCGCAGGAATTGTGGTAGTGGCGATAGTTGTTTTACTTATTATTTTCGAAAGAGAAAAAGCACTACAAAAATGATTGCATTTTAATAATTTTTGCCTCTGGTCTTACTATTGCATCTGATTACGCAAACGCAGCAACATTTGAAACTGTAATACTAAGACCTTATGTTAGGTAAAGGTGAATTACGAGGGCAAAGAAATAACACTTAGGGCGGTTATAGAGATGAAATTATTGCAAGAAAATATTAAAGTAACAGCAGAACAGAAAGTATCCTATAATACACTTTGCTACTTGCGGCCCATCTATTTTTAATGATAATGGGAAATATTATGTTTTCGGTAGTTTTCTTGCAGGAGGATATACAGAGGACCTTGCGAACTGGACTTCTATTGAGCATGAATTTCAATCAGAAATTCAGCAGTGATGTAAAAGACAAAATCAAGAATGGAACGCAGACTCTAGCGCAGGAACTTGGAACGGGTACCTTTGGGCACCGGATATTGTTTATAATGAAAAAATGGGCAAATACTGTATGTATCTTAGTGCGAACGGCGATAGTGGAAGTCTAATATAGTGCTTCTCACTTGCGATACAATTGACGGCGAGTATGAATATGCAGGCTCAATTGTATATGGTGGATTTACTGAGGCGACCTATGAACAAACAGACGTACCGCAGGTTCTAGGTGGAGATACTCTGCCGGATAGATACATCACAAAAGGAATTGAAAATAGAAGATGGGGCGACAAATGGCCTAACTGTATAGACCCATGTACATTTTACGATGATGACGGAAACCTTTGGATGTCGTATGGTTCTTGGTCCGGAGGCATATTTATGTTAGCTCTTGATGAAGAAACGGGACTTAGAGATTACTGTTAGCTATGAAACGAATGAGCATTCAGACGCTTATTTTGGCAAGAAAATTGCAGGCGGATGGTATGTTTCGGGTGAAGCATCTTATATTCAAAAAATTGGCGACTACTATTATCTATTTATGTCATATGGAAATCTTGAGGCTAAGGGAGGATACAACGTCAAATTTTCCGTTCTGAAAAACCGGGTGTAAGAGAGTATGTTGATATGCTTGGCAACAGCGCATTGTACGATAAGTATGTACACAACTACAACGATAGAGTAGGCGTTCGTTTAATGGGCGGATACAAATGGCGTTCAATGACAACCGGAAACGTTGCACAGGGGGCATAATTCTGCTTTTGTTGACGATGACGGCAAGGCATACATGGTATTCCACACTAGAACAACTTCAGGTAATGAAGTTCACTGAGTGCATCAGCTGTTCACAACAAAGGAAGGTTGGCTGGTTTCTGCGCCGTATCAAACATACGGAGAAACGCTGAATACATCGGGATATTCTAATGATGAAATAGTGGAGATTATGAGATTATAATTCATAAGACAGCAATTGACTATGCAAACCTCGAAGCTGTTTTGCCTGTATTTGCAACCCTTAACAGCGATGGCACTATAAGCGGCGATGTTACAGGAACATGGACAAAGCAGGACGGTACGCGATACTATTACAATAACAATTGACGGCAAAGAGTACAGCGGCGTATACCTAAAGCAGTGCGTAGAAAATACAAACATTGAAACAATGGTATTCACAGCAGTTGGCTTAGAAAATCAAGTAGACTGTATGGAAGCAAACTAATAGACTAATTAAAAAAGGATAAGACGATATGCCGGTAACGATAAAAACACAATCAGACGGGATTATTGTATGGAAAATTGAAAATAAAAACGGCATGAGCATTGAAGTTCTAATCTTGGAGCATTGCTTACAGCAGTGAATATCCCCGACAAGAACGGAGAAGTTCAAGACGTAGTTCTTGGGTTTGATGATATTTTAGAGTATCGTGACAACCCGTGCAACTATGGCGCAGTTATCGGAAGGAATGCAAACCGAATTGCCGGAGGTATTTAAAATAGGCGAGCAGAGTATCACCTTGAACAGAATGAGAAGGGCAATAATCTTCACAGTGGTACAGATAGTTATAAATATCGTATGTGGAATGCAAGTGAGGGCGAAAACTCTGTAACATTTTCTATGGATTGCCCTGATAATGATCAAGGTTATCCGGGAACATTTAAAGTTTCGTGCGAATACAAACTTTCTGATGAAAATGAAATAATACTCACTTATACAGCACTGTCCGATAAAGATACTGTTGCAAACATCACAAATCATAGCTATTTTAATCTAAATGGAAATGGTTCAGGAAGCGTTGATGATCATATATTTTGGGTTAATTCTGATAAATATACTCCCTTTACGTGATGCAGGCTCAATTCCGACTGGGGAGCTTGCAGACGTAAAGGGAACACCATTCGATTTTACACAGCCTAAGAAAATCGGAGAGGACCTTTATAAAAAATGCGAACAGCTTGAGTTTACTGGTGGATATGATCACAACTACGCATTAAGTACGCACGATATTTTAGAGATGTGCGCTTACCTATATGCTGAACAAACCGGTATAAAAATGGAGATTTACACCGACCTGCCGGGACTTCAATTCTATTCAGGAAATTATATTTTCGATACTCCTAAATACGGCAAAAATCACGTACTATATCAAAAAGGCGACGGACTTTGCCTTGAAACACAATTCTTCCCTGATGCTATAAATCAGCCGAATTTCAAAAGCCGATTATAAAGGCTGGGGAAACATTCACAACAAAAAAAACTATCTATAAGTTTTTTAGTAGATTAAAGTTTTTCTTGAACTAATTCATTTCTCAAAAAACTAATGTGTGCCTCTTCTCTTTTTAAGAGTTGGGGCATATTAGTTTTTATAGACAGTTACAAGTGGTATACTAGTCTCAAGTTAAAAACACATAGCGTTTTTAACTGCCGTGTTCCACGGCGACGAGCAAAAGCTCACATGAGACGCCGTTCACGCGACTTTGCCGCAGTGACAATCTTCTATTGTCGCTTAAATGCTCTGCATTTTTAAGTTGTTTTTAGTATATAAGTATTAATAATTTATTCGTTGCTTTAAAATGTATTTAGTGATATAATTATATGGATATAGGTGTTACTTACTATAAAATATTGAATGTAATGCGAGGTTTTAGATGAAGGAACTTACATTGAACGATATTCACCCCGGTAACAGCTGCGAAGTGCTTAAAATCGGCGGTTTAGGAGCATTGAAACGTCGGCTGATTGATATGGGGATAACGCCGGGCGTTAAAATTATTGTGCGAAAGGTTGCTCCCTTAGGCGATCCTATTGAAATTCGACTTAGAGGGTACGAGCTTTCCGCAAAAGGCGTTCAGAGGCGAAGAATATCATCGTAGTGAAGATATGAATTAGCGGCTGCTAATATACCCGAGTTAGCCGCTGCTTAATATACATGAAAAGGTGGACACAAGTAATGATGAGGGTCGCTCTTATGAGTAACCCAAACAGTGGAAAAACCACATTGTTTAACGCACTTACTGGCAGTAATCAGTACGTGGGTAACTGGGCAGGCGTTACTGTTGAAGAAAACAGGTAAGACTGCCGACGGCAAGTTGGAAATAGTAGACTTACCGGGAATATATTCGCTCTCTCCATACTCAATGGAGAGAGTAACAAAAGCTTTCTTATCGGCGAGCGTCGAGATGCTATTATTAATATTATAGATGGAACAAACATTGAACGTAATCTTTACCTTACAGTTCAACTTATGGAACTAGGAATACCGATGGTTTTAGCCATAAACATGATGGACGATGTAAAGGCAAAAGGTGACAATGTAGATTGTGAATATCTAGAGAAACTTCTTGGAGTTAGAGTTGTTCGAATTTCGGCAAGAAGAAACGAAAACATTAGCGATGTTATCACAAGTGTGGTAATATCCATTGAAAATAAAACTACCCCAACTGAAATTAATTACGGAGTTGCGACGCAAAACGCTTTAAATGAGATTTACTCTATAATCGTGAAGCTTTGCAAAACCTCAGACATTCCATATACTTTCTATGCAGCGAAGCTTTTAGAGGGCGATGATGGTGTCTTAGAGGAGCTTAATCTTTCAAGCGAACAGAAGTCGAAGATTGAAAAAGTCGTGTCAGCATATGAAAAGACTTCATCTTACCAAGATAGAGAAGCGATGCTTGCTGATGCAAGATATAAATTCATTGAGGAACTATCCTCAAAAGCAGTAAGCAAGGCGCATCACCCAGACGAGCTTACCGTTAGCGATAAAATTGATGCTGTTGTGACAAATAGATTTTTAGCAATTCCAATATTTTTATTGATGATGCTAATTATGTTTTCGCTTACATTCGGTGCAGTGGGAAACTTCTTGAGTGATGGAATAGAATTTTTAGTAAGTCAACTATCCGCTGGAGTGGAAATTCTGCTAGATAAGGCAGTTGCTCCGGAATGGACGTATAAATTATTGCTAGATGCCGTTATCGGCGGAGTTGGAGGGATTATTGTATTCCTGCCACGAATTGCGATACTTTTCTTTTGTCTTTCAATCCTTGAGGACAGCGGATATATGGCAAGAGCAGCGTTCATTACCGACAAGTTTTTAAGAAAACTTGGACTTTCGGGGAAGTCTTTTATCCCAATGCTAATGGGATTTGGCTGCACAACACCAGCAGTTATGGCGACAAGAACGCAAGAGAATATGCGTGAGAGAAGAATGACAATAATGCTTATACCTTTCATGTCATGCGGCGCAAAACTCCCTATATATGCGCTTTTTGCAGGAACATTCTTTTCAAAACATCAAGGTCTAGTTGTCCTTTCGATGTATTTAATCGGCTTTGTAGTAGCAATTTTAGTTGGACTTTTCTTAAAGAAAACAGTTTTCAAAGGGAATATGGCACCCTTTATTATGGAGTTGCCGCCTTATAGAATGCCACTGCCAACCTCGGTGCTTAGAAGTACATGGGATAAATGCAAAGGCTTTATAATAAAAGCCGGAACAGTTATTTTTGCAATGAGTATTGTTATTTGGTTTATGCAAAACTTTACCCCTGCATTTGCAATGACTGAGGACAGCGCAAACAGTATTTTCGGAATTATCGGAACAGCAATTGCGCCTATTTTTGCACCTCTCGGTTTCGGGGATTGGAAAGCTAGTGTGTCGCTTTTGTCGGGTCTTGTAGCTAAGGAAGCTGTTGTTTCTACTTTTGGAGTGCTGCACGGCGCAACGGGTGATGCTTTAACAAGTATTATTGCTACTGAATTTACACCACTTGCAGCGTTCAGCTATATGGTTTTTTGTTTGCTTTATGTACCGTGTATTTCGGCTTTTGCGACTATTAGACGTGAAATGGGAAGTACAAAATGGGCGCTAGTTACTGCCGGAATGGAAATTCTAGTTGCCTATATAGTAGCGCTGCTAATATTCCAAGTAGGAAGTCTTTTTATATAACCATATGAGCGATTTTAGTCATGAAAAGGAGATAATATGGCAAGTGTAATAGTTGTAATTATATGCGTTTTACTTATAATTTGTGGATTAATATTGTTCGTAAAAACAA
>JAXGPS010000037.1:0-9357 GCA_040766825.1 Oscillospiraceae bacterium | reverse complement strand
CGGTTTTAAAAACACATTTTATTTTTGGAGGTCAGTATGCCTAGATTTTTTGTTGATAAGGTAAACGGCGATTTTATCGTAATAGCTGGCGATGATGCTAGGCATATCGGACGTTCTTTAAGAATGAAGATAGGGGAAGAGATAGTCGTTTCCTGCAAGGGTGAGGACTATAATTGCAAAATTGACAACATTTCCGACAAGGAAGTTATCTGCGCTGTTCTATCGGCAGAGCCGTCAAAAGCCGAGCCGAATATAAAAGTCAAGCTTTTTCAAGCAGTTCCAAAGCTTGATAAGCTAGAACTTATCGTCCAAAAGGCTACTGAACTTGGGGTGGACGAGGTTATTCCGGTGCTTACAAAAAGGTGTGTTTCACGCCCAAATGAGAAATCCTTTGCTAAAAAACTGGAACGTCTTGAGAAAATAGCGCTTGAGGCTGCAAAGCAATCAGGAAGGGGAGCGGTGCCGCTCATAAGTCCGCTGGTTTCTATTAACAAGGCACTAGAATTGATGAGCGAGAGTGATATTAAGTTAATGTGCTATGAAAAAGGCGGGGAAAGAATGACTGCCGAAATGTTTGCAGGGGCAAAGACTATCTCGATTTTCATCGGTAGCGAAGGTGGCTTTGATGCTGATGAAGTGGAAATGGCAATAAAAATAGGGTTTACTCCGATTTGGCTTGGCGAGAGGATTTTAAGGTGCGAAACAGCGCCGCTAGCCGTGCTTGCGATTGTTATGAATTTGACAGGAAATCTTTAAGTCTTTATAAGTTAGCGGTCGAATACATAAGTCAGCAGGGAAGAAATTAGTCGATTTTTACAAAAATAAATAAAATTTTCGCAAAAATATTGATATTTTTAATACATTATGATATAATAATGTATAAGCTTAAAATTAAATATGTATTAGATATAGGAGGAATATAATTTATGAAAAAAGGTCTTTTAATTGCGATTGTAGCGCTTGTTGCTACTCTTGTTGGTGCAGCAGTTGCGTTTGTAGTTTTGAAGAAGAAGTCCGATAGATGTGGCTGCGGTATGGACGAGTGTGATTTTGATGATTATGACTTCGATGATATTGAACTTTCCGATATTGACGAGGACGAAGAGGATTATGATTACACAGTTGATATTGAAGCGATCGACGGCATCGACGTGGAGGACATTGAAGTTGAAGAAATTCTTGAAGAAGTTTCTGATGACGACGAATTAATCGAATCGCTTCGCAGCGAAGTCGATATTGAAGAAGTTGAAGAAATAGACGAAAAATAATATTTCATATGTTTTAAAAGGCTGTTAAATCGTTGTTTGACAGCCTTTTTTATTTTTTCTAAAGATTTTTTCAAAAAAGGCTTGACAAAACGTAAAAAGTCATGTATACTATAAAAGCTGTTTGATGACGCAAGCACTATTTCGGTGAATAGCAAGCCGTTGTAAAAGGATATGTTTTCAAGGAATAGATATATCCACCGTCAACCATCGGGGCGTAACTCAGTTTGGTAGAGTGCTTGGTTTGGGACCAAGATGCCGCAGGTTCAAGTCCTGTCGCCCCGACCACTTTTTCTGATAAAATTCAAAAAAAGTGTTGACAATCGACAAAATCCATGCTATAATAATTTTCGTTGTCAACCTATTAATGCGTATCTAATATACGCTGGTGTAGCTCAGTTGGTAGAGCAGCTGATTTGTAATCAGCAGGTCGGGGGTTCAAGTCCGTCCACCAGCTCCAAATGAGGTTTTTAAACCTCATTTTTTATGGGAGAGTTCCCGAGCGGCCAAAGGGGGCAGACTGTAAATCTGTTGCTTTCAGCTTCGATGGTTCGAATCCATCCTCTCCCACCACAAAATGACCTTGCAAGGAAGCTTGCAAGGATTTTTTTTGCTTGAAATCATTGACAAAAAATGTGTGCATTCTACACAGATATACATTATAAAGTTGAAAGATTTCGATAAATCGGTGCTTTCAAGGATTAAAACTGCATTTGCAGGGAAGGAAAATCGTATGATAAGAAATGACTTAAGAAACGTTGCAATTATCGCCCACGTTGACCACGGAAAAACAACCTTGGTTGACGAAATGCTTAAGCAAGGCGGTGCATTTAGAGAAAATCAGGCGGTAGCAGACAGAGTAATGGACTCTAACGACATTGAACGTGAGAGAGGCATTACAATTCTTGCGAAGAACACATCAATTTGCTGGAATGATATAAAAATTAACGTTATCGACACACCTGGACACGCTGATTTCGGCGGTGAGGTTGAGCGTGTACTTAATATGGTAAATGGAGTTATCCTCCTTGTAGATGCTGCAGAAGGACCTATGCCACAGACTCGTTTCGTTCTTCAAAGAGCGCTTGAAATTGGACATAGAGTAATTGTTGTTGTAAATAAAATTGACCGTCCTGATGCTCGTTTGGACGAAATCGGAGATGAAGTTCTTGAACTTCTGCTTGATCTTGATGCAAACGATGAGCAGCTTGAATCTCCTATACTATTCTGTTCCGGCAGAAGTGGTACAGCTTCCCTTAGTCAGTATGAAGAGGGCAAGGATCTAAAGCCGCTCCTAGACATGATTGTTGACTATATTCCTGCACCAGAGGGCGATGATGAAGGTCCTTTGCAGATGCTTGTTTCATCTATTGACTATAACGAATACGTTGGACGTATTGCTATTGGCCGTATTGCACGTGGCGAAATCAAGCTTAATCAGCAGGTTACTGTTGGTGATTACCACGAAACAAAAAATCAATATAACAGCAAAATAGTTGCTCTATATCAAATTCAAGGGCTTCAAAGAACACCTGCTGAGTCTGCTAAAATGGGCGATATTGTTTGTCTTTCAGGTATTGAAAACATCACTATCGGCGATACTATTTGCGCACAAGGCAAGTTTGAAGCGCTTCCTTTCTCAAAGATTAGTGAGCCTACTGTTGAAATGATTTTCTCCGTTAATGACAGTCCTTTCGCTGGAAGAGAGGGAAAGTTCGTTACCTCAAGACAGCTTCGTGAAAGACTTTTCCGTGAACTTCTCAAGGACGTTTCGCTTAGAGTCAGCGAAACTGACAGTTCCGATTCATTCAAGGTCGCAGGCAGAGGCGAAATGCACCTTTCTGTACTTATTGAAAATATGCGCCGTGAGGGATACGAACTTTCTGTATCTACACCACGAGTTCTTTTCAAGGAAATTGACGGCGTTAAATGTGAGCCAATTGAACGTGTTACTATCGACGTGCCAGAAGAAAATGTCGGCGCTGTTATCGAAAAGCTTGGTAGCCGTAAGGGTGATATGCTTAGTATGCGTCCACAGGGCAACCGTATGAAGATTGAGTTCCTTGTACCATCAAGAGGACTTTTCGGATATAAGAGCGAATTCTTGACAGCCACAAGAGGCGAGGGAATTCTCAATACCGTATTTGAAAGCTACGAGCCATACAAGGGTGAGATTAGCAGAAGAAATTCCGGCTCACTTATTGCGTGGGAAGCTGGTGAGGCAGTAACTTACGGACTTTACAATGCTCAGGAAAGAGGCGAGCTATTCATCGGAGCAGGTGTTCCTGTTTACGAGGGAATGATTGTAGGCGCATCTCCTAAGGCAGAAGATTTAGTTGTAAATGTATGTAAGAAAAAGCACCTTACAAACACACGTGCAAGCGGAAGCGATGATGCGCTAAGACTTGTTACACCAAGAATTCTCAGTCTTGAGGATAGTTTGGAATTTATCACTGAAGATGAACTTCTTGAAGTTACACCAAAGTCAATCCGTATTAGAAAGAAAATTCTTAACAACCAAATTAGAGCGAAGTCAAGAAACAAATAAACAAAAATAGAGCCGATACATTTAAGTATCGGCTCTTATTTGTTTATTGAAGTACGAACATATCGTAGATAGCTTTTGTTGCCTCTTCAAAATCACTTTCAGCAACACCAACAATGATGTTAAGTTCGCTTGAACCTTGGTCAATCATCTTTACGTTGACTCTTGCATGAGCAAGTGCGGAGAAAATTCTACCAGCAGTACCTCTTGTTTTTCTCATGCCCTTACCAACGATTGCGATAAGTGCCATGTCATGATCAATTTCAATGTGGTCAGGGTGAACTTTGTTAGTAAGCTGCTGTATAATGCGATCCTCTTTGCCTTCAAGCAGACGCTTGTTCACGATAACAGACATTGTATCTATACCAGATGGAAGATGCTCAAATGAAACGCCGTTGTCCTCGAGAACTTCAAGAACCTTTCTGCCAAATCCGATTTCAGCGTTCATCATATCCTTTTCAATAGTGATAGCGCAGAAGTCCTTTTTACCCGCAATACCGGTAACAGTGTACTTGCTTGGCTCGTCTGAGTCGGAAACAATCATTGTTCCGGCAGAGGAAGGATCGTTTGTGTTCTTGATGTTTATTGGAATGCCCGCCATTCTTACTGGGAAGATAGCATCTTCATGAAGAACTGTTGCGCCCATATAAGAAAGCTCACGAAGTTCACGGTAAGTAATTGTTGTAATTCCTTCAGGGTTTGGAACAATTCTGGGTCTACGATAAGGAAGCCTGAAACGTCAGTCCAGTTTTCGTAAATTTCAGCGTTTGAGGCTCTTGCAACGATGGAGCCTGTAATGTCTGAACCGCCTCTTGAGAAAGTTTTGATAGTGTCGTTAGGCATTGCACCGTAGAAACCTGGAATTACTGCATTTTCAGCGGTTTGCAAGGCGTTCGCCAAGCAATGGTGTTTGTCTTTTCCATATCAAATGTGCCTTGCTCGCGGTGTAAGATAACCTCAGCAGCATCAAGGAAGGTATATCCAAGATACTTCGCAAGAATAATTCCGTTGAGGTACTCACCACGGCTTGCAGCATAGTCACGACCTGCCTTGCCGATAAAACAGTGCTTGATTATATTAAATTCTTTTTCAAGAGAAAGGTCTAAACCGAGATCAGCAATGATACCGTTGTAACGAGCCATAATAGCCTCGGAAGATGCTCAACATCTTCACCCTTGCTTGCGAGTTCGTAGCAGGAGTAGAGCATATCTGTAACCTTAATATCGTCAGCGTATCTCTTGCCCGGTGCAGATGGAATAACAAAGCGTCTTGCCTTGTTAGATAAAATAATATTTGCTACCTTTAAATTGAGCCGCATCAGCAAGAGAGCTTCCGCCGAACTTAACTACTTTTGTATTCACTATAAAATCCCCCATATCATTGGCTAAAACGTTGTCAAAACGTCACTTTAAATAGTATACTAGTTTTTCACCTTTAATGTCAATTTATGATAAGTACCAACATTTTATCGACTTGCAACTGTTTGTTTGTGAAATACGTATGTACGCCAGCGACGGACAGTTGACGAATTAGCATTAATACAGCGCAATATTTATTGAAAAGGGAGATATTTTGGTTTTTTAAAATAAATATTATAAAAATGCCTTGCTTTTTTGGCGAAAAAATAGTATCATAAAATGTATACGTGTGATTATTGAAATACTTATTTTTAAAGGTACAAAATATCACAATAACTATTCTTAAGTGGGGAAGGACGTCAATATGCCGAAAAAGTATATTTTTGTTACAGGCGGAGTTGTTTCAGGTCTTGGTAAGGGAATTACTGCAGCATCTTTGGGAAGATTACTTAAACAGAGAGGGTATCGAAAGTAACTATTCAGAAATTCGATCCATACATAAATATCGATCCCGGTACGATGAGTCCGTATCAGCATGGTGAAGTTTTTGTTACTGATGACGGTGCAGAAACTGACCTAGACCTTTGGTCACTACGAAAGATTTGTTGACGAAAATCTTTCAGTGAACTCAAACATCACAACAGGTAGAGTCTACTTCTCGGACTGTTCTTAACAAAGAACGCAAGGGGGACTATTTAGGGGGAACTGTTCAGGTTATCCCTCATATCACAAACGAGATAAAGGAAAGAGTATATCGTTTGGGTAAAGACCCTCAAACAGACATCGTTATCACTGAAATTGGCGGTACTGTCGGCGATATTGAAAGCACTCCATTTATTGAGTCAATCCGTCAAGTTGGATCGGAAGTTGGCAGGGAGAATGCAATTTATATTCATGTTACTCTTGTCCCTTACATTACTGGCTCTAACGAGCTTAAATCAAAGCCTACACAACATTCCGTTAAGGAACTTCTATCACTTGGTATCCAGCCAAATGTTTTGGTTTGCAGAAGAAGTTGACATTCCAGAGGATATGAAGAAGAAGATTGCGCTATTTGCAACGTTCGTCCAGACGATGTTATTCAGAACCTAACAGCGCCATCTCTATACGCAGTGCCACTTTGGCTTGAGAGAGAGGGACTTGCTGACGTTGTTTGTCATCACCTCGGGCTTGAAAATCACAAACCAGACCTTGCTGAGTGGGAGAACATGGTTGAAAGACAGCGTAACGCTACAAGAAGGTTACTATCGGCTTAGTCGGCAAATATGTTGCACTTCCAGATGCTTACTTGTCAGTTGCTGAGGCACTTCGTCACGGCGGTATCGTGAATGATGCTGAGGTTGATATTGAATGGATTAATTCTGAGGATATAACAAGGCAAACAGCTCCTGAAATTCTTAAAAACTGCGATGGAATTATTGTTCCGGGTGGTTTTGGAGATAGAGGAATTGAGGGTATGATAGAAGCTATTTATTATGCTAGAGTTAATAAAGTACCAGCATTCGGAATTTGTCTTGGAATGCAAATGATGGTAATTGAATACGCCAGAAACGTGCTCGGTATAGAGGGCGCAAACTCCGGTGAATTTGAAGTTAGCCCAGATAAGGCTGTTATCGACATCATGGAAGACCAAAAAGACGTTACTACAAAGGGCGGAACAATGCGTCTAGGACTTTACCCTTGCGTGCTTAACGACGAATCACGTTGTGCAGGCATTTACGGGGAGAAGCTTATTCACGAGCGTCACCGTCATAGATACGAGTTCAATAATGCGTTTAGAACAGCCCTTCAAGAGGCAGGGCTTGTAATTGCAGGTATCTCACCAGATGAGAAGCTTGTTGAAATTGTTGAGGTTAAGGATCACCCTTGGTTTGTGGGAGTTCAATTCCACCCAGAGTTTAAGTCAAGACCTAACAAGCCACAAAAGCTATTCGCTGACTTTATTAGAGCGTCTGTTGAACAAACTGAAAAGTAAATAAATCAAAATATCAGGGCAAAAACCCTGATATTTTTTTATATCGTTCCGATTATTTAATAAATCGTTGCAAACTGTAAAAAATCATGCTATAATGTTATGTCTTTATTAAATTTATTGGAGGTTTTATTTTGCCTAAATATACAAAAGAGATTGAGAAGCGTCGTACCTTTGCGATTATTTCCCATCCGGACGCAGGTAAAACGACACTTACTGAAAAATTCTTGCTTTACGGGGGAGCGATTTCGCTTGCCGGCTCTGTAAAGGGGAAAAAGAGTTCTCGTCATGCTACTTCCGACTGGATGGAAATTGAAAAGCAGAGAGGTATTTCGGTTACCTCGTCTGTTATGCAGTTTAATTATAAGGACTATTGCATTAATATCCTTGACACTCCTGGGCATCAGGACTTCTCAGAGGATACCTACCGTACTCTTATGGCTGCTGACTCAGCAGTAATGGTAATTGACGCTTCTAAGGGCGTTGAAAATCAAACTAGAAAGCTTTTTAAGGTTTGTGTTATGCGAAACATTCCGATTTTCACATTCATCAATAAGATGGACCGTGAAGCACAAAATCCATTTGACTTGCTTGATGAAATTGAGAACGAACTTGGAATTGCAACTCACCCGATTAACTGGCCGATTGGCTGCGGCAAGGACTTCAAGGGTGTGTATGATATTGAAAAGAAGAAGATAATCGCATTTGAGTCAAACGGTGGAGCACATGAGGCAACTGCGCACGAAGTAGACATTCAAGACGCAGCTCTTAGCGAGATTATTGGCAATGAACTTCGACAGACGCTTGTTGATGATATTGAGCTAATCGAGGGAGCGGGAGCAGATTTTGATATTAAGGCAGTTCAAAACGGTAAGCTATCACCAGTTTTCTTCGGATCTGCTTTGACAAATTTCGGCGTTGAGCCGTTCCTTGAAAGCTTTTTGGAGATGACAACCCCTCCATTAGCAAGGGAAACCTCAGAGGGAACTGTTAGTCCGTTTGATGATGAATTTTCTGCATTTGTGTTTAAAATTCAAGCTAACATGAATAAGGCTCACCGTGATAGAATTACTTTCATGAGAATTTGTTCAGGTAAGTTTGAGCGTGATATGGAAGTGTATCATATGCAAAGCGGCAAGAAGATGAAGCTTTCTCAGCCGCAGCAAATCATGGCTCAGGATAGGGAAGTTATTGAGGAAGCTTATGCAGGCGATATAATTGGCGTTTTCGATCCGGGAATTTTCTCAATCGGCGACACGATTACAGTTCCGTCTAAGAAATTCATGTATTCCGGAATTCCAACATTCGCCCCGGAGCATTTTGCTAGAGTACGCCAAAAAGACACGCTAAAGAGAAAGCAGTTTGTAAAGGGCGTTACACAGATAGCGCAAGAGGGTGCAATTCAAATATTCACCGAGCCATACTCAGGACTTGAGGAAGTTATTGTCGGAGTCGTTGGTGTGCTTCAGTTTGAAGTGTTCGAGCATCGCTTAAATAATGAGTATAATATTGATATTATCCGTGAGGGCCTTCCTTACCAGTTTATTCGCTGGATTGATCATTCAGAGGTTGAACCAAAGGATCTAAAGCTTAGCTCGGATACAAAGATTGTACAAGACTTCAAGGGCAACTACCTATTGCTTTTCACAAGCGAGTGGAACATTAGATGGGCTTATGACAAGAACGAGGGACTAGTTCTTTCTGAATTTAATAAGAATTAAGATTTTATGCCGTCAGTTTTTTACTGACGGCATTCTTGCGTAAAAAAGGACTCCTGCAAAAAAAGCAGAAGTCCTTTTGATATTTTAAATTAGCCCATTACAACAACGATTTCGTTGGTATCCTTTAGCATAGCACTTGGAACGTAGTTATCAGCGAGAGTTTCGCCGTTAAGAGTTACAGTGTACTTGCCACCTTCGGAGTGGTTTGGATTTTGAACAGTGATGTTGAGCTTTTTGCCACGGAAGATCTTTTCCATTGTCATGCCGTCCCATTCAGATGGAATAGCAGGAGCAATCTTTAGACCGTCAGCGTCAGGACGCATACCGCAGATACCTTCAACGCAACCAACCATAACAGTTGACGCTGTACCTGTTAGCCAGTGTACGTGTGAACGTCCGTTGAATGTTGAACGTGTAGACTCTGTGAACTGACCGTGTGCGTATGGTTCAAGAACACGAATTTCAGCCTTATCATTCATAGCAGCAGGGGAACTTT
>JAXGPS010000036.1:0-9725 GCA_040766825.1 Oscillospiraceae bacterium | reverse complement strand
TACTTGTTTTGATAAAGCCAATTTTCCCGTGAATATGTCGGAACAGCGATGATATTTGCGTTCTTATCCACCAAAACGGACTTAATATCCGTAGTAGCCACCGATTGCATATTCTCAAGTTCGGTGAGGTGAATTTGCGTATCTGAGTTGTCGAACACTTCGATTTGAAGAATATCCGACTCATTTGTTTTAACCGAAATCAACCTCGTGTTAGTAAAAGCAACAAAAGGAATTTCAGGCTTAGGAGTGAAAACCCCTGTATTTTCGGAGATTAAGCTTAAATCCATTGAATAAGTTGCATACTTAGCAACTTCATTAGAGGAGTAGTTGACAACGAGATTACCGTTGTCGGAATATATTTCACTAACCCTGCCAGAAACAGTGCAAATGCTTGATTTTTCAATAGTTCCGTCAATAAACTCAAGCTTTAGAATGTCATGAGTTTTACCACCTAAAGTGATGTAAACAACATTACCTTCAGCCAAGAATTCATTAGCAGAGCCAAGAATTGCAGAAGTGTTAGCAGTTTCCTTTTCGATGTTGAGTGCAGAAAACACCGTATATACAGGCGTTTTAACTGAAATAGGCGAAACTATATTTTCAGCGCTGATATACTCAGCCTCACCCCCGAAAGAGTAGAAAGGAACATATTCATCAATAGCCTCGGCAGTCGTAAGAGCCACATCGCTATTGTCGTATTCCGACATTAAATAGAGCAATCCGTCCTCTAAGAATGCATATTTATATTCTCCGCACAATTCAAAAGTGCTAGAATAGGCTAAACTTTCGCCAGAAATCTTGAAAATTTCCACATTCACAGTATCCTCGGCGCTAGTAATTACAATAAGCTTGCCGCCAGAAATAAACATTCCCAAAGGAATGGCGTTTCCGTCAAGTTTTTTTGAATAAGTCACCGTGTTATCGACAGCTGATATAGTGTAGAGAGTCTTTGAAGTTTCTGCTATATAGAAAATAGAATTACCACTTTGTGCAATAAAATCAGCATTTTCAGGCACAATATAGTTGTCTGGAGTTTTGTCATCAAGCAGATAATCTGAATAAACCATCTGCATTGTGTTATATAGCTCAGAGTAACTACTTTTAGCACTTAAACGCTCAGAAACGCCGATAGCAGCCTTTTCATTCTCGAAAAAGAGCATCGCATAAACGCCCAAAGCAAACGCCGCACAAGCAATTGTAGTACAAGTAGCGATGAAAACTTTCCTGCCGACCGACTTTTTCTTTTTATGTACAGTCTTTCGTCTAGGAATTTCTTCATGAGTAGTCATGTTTGGCAAAGAGTCCTCTTTAGGGGGCGGGTATACTACCTTAACAGGTTCTGGTTTTTCTTCATTTTCCGTTACATTTGGCTCGTGAGAGTCCTCAGCAACGGGGGCAGGCGGGGTGGTTTCCTTAACAATTTCTTTTGACGGAAGTTGCTCAAGGAAAAGTGCAAGTGCCTGCGGAGATATGTTTTTTGGCACTTCGGCGGTATCTATGAGATTTTTAATTTTGGTTTCAAAATTCAAACGGGCGCACTCCTTCCTCCTATCTTGAAAGAATGTTATCTCTTAGATGAATTTTTGCATTTCGCAAATCGCTTGCACAATCCTTAATGCCAAGCAATTTAGAAATTTCCTGCGCAGAATATGAACACTCAGTATTCAGCGCACATAAAAGCCTTTCCTCAAAGGAAAGGGCATAAAATTCACTAATGATTTCAATACCTTCAAAACTGTTCTCGATTTGTTCTTCACTAACTTTATCTATATATGTTTTTATTATTTCAATCAGAGATTTCAAACTCCAGTCACGAAAATCACTTTCAGACTGGACATCTGCAATATTTCGGTAGCAGTCAACAGCATTTTTAGCCGTAGCCCCAGAAGCTAACTTTTTTGAGCATAAACAAGAGGCCAGCCTGTACCACTCGCAATAAGTACTCGGAGTACAGCCTGATAAATGAGCGTTTGTCGCCTGTTAATATAGATTTAATTCTATCTTCTGCCATAGCTGCATCATGCTTGCATTGTCAAAAAAAAAGTTCAACCTTGCAGGCATTTCTCCTAAATTAATGATGTCAATGGAAATATTCTGATGAAAATTTTATACATTTCATTATAACATAGCTTGCAAAAATAAAGAGGGAAAATAACATTTTGAAGAATAAAGTCGATTTTCACAATTCTAATTTTTAGCATCACTCTCAATATTGCCGTCAGAAATTTTAATTACTCGGCTTGCTCTTTAGCAATGCTATTATCATGCGTGATGAGAATTATTGTTTTTTCCGTCACGGTGAAGTTCATGAAGTATACTCATAATCTCCGAGCTTGTTTTTGAATCTAGGTTTCCGGTAGGCTCATCTGCGAGAAGAACAGCAGGGTTTTCAGAAGCAAGCGCTTCTGCAATAGCGACACGTTGCTGCTGTCCTCCTGACATCTCGGTAGGTCGGTGAGAGCATCTGTTGCTAAGTGCAACTTTCGAAAGCGCCTAAGTGCAATAGCATGACGTTCCTGTTTAGAAAGTCCACGGGTACATTAAAGGCAGTTCAACATTTTCAGTTGCACTCAATCCGGGGATTAGATTAAATCCTTGAAATATAAATCCTATTTTTTGATTTCTTATTGTGGAAAGCTCTTTATCCTAAGTGTTTGACATTAGTCCCGTCAAGCAGATATGTCCCACGAGCTGGGCGGCCGGCAGTCATTGTGTTCATTAAAGTTGACTTTCCAGAACCAGAAGAGCCTATAATTGCGACAAACTCACCATCATAGATATTCAGCGAAACGCCGTTTAATGCACGAACTTCCGAGTCGCCGCTGCCGTAAATTTTATATATATCATCAAGACGAATTAATTGCGTCATTCTACACTACCTCCATTCATTTTAACAAATATATTATGATACAAACTTATCATAAAAATACTGTTAAGAAAAATGATTTTATGTGGTGCTTAATCTTTTCTAAAGAAATCTAAGGAAATGTTAAAGAATTAACAAATCTCTTGAAAAGCCAATTTTCATATGATATAATCAATTCAACAGAACGAAAGGGAGTAAATATATTATGGCAAAAGTATTAGAAGTACGCAATCTAAGTAAACAATACTCAACAACCCTTGCAGTAGATGACGTATCATTTGACATTGAAGAAGGGCAAATTTTTGCGCTTATTGGACCAAACGGAGCTGGTAAGACTTCCACTATTAGAATGATTTCCACGCTTTTAAAGCCTACGGACGGAGATGCTTTAGTAGCAGGACATAGCATAGTAAAAGAGCCGGCAAAGGTTCGTGAGAATATTACCTATCTTCCTGATGAAGCTGGTGCATATAAGAGCATGACAGGTAAAGCGTATTTAAAATTCATGGCAGGACTTTTCACAGGCGACTCAGCTCAGGCGGCGAAATATGTTAACACGGCGGTAGAAATTTGCGGACTGGGCGACAGACTTGAAGAAAAAATCGGAACATACAGCCGTGGTATGATAAGAAAGCTTTTGCTTGCAAGATCAGTTATGACACAGCCAAAGCTTGCTATACTTGATGAGCCGACAAGTGGACTTGATGTAATAAACGCACTTGAAATCAGAAAGATGATTAAAGACCTTGCAAGACAAGGAATGTCCTTCTTGCTTTCTTCACATAATATGTTGGAGATTGAATTTGTATCAAATAAAGTCGGAATAATCTCTAAGGGCAAACTTTTAGTATCAGGCATTCCTGACGAGCTGAAAAAGAGATATAAAGCTGCAAATCTTGAAGAAGTATTTGAAAGGGTGGTGCTTGATAATGAAGTTCTTTAACTTGTTAAAAAAGGAACTAAAAGAGCTTATAACCGTTCAAGTTATAGCTGAAATGCTCATAATAGTAGTGATTTTTACCCTTATGGGACAGGTGTTTAGCGGAGTAATGCAGGACGCATTTACAGCCAGCGAGATAACAATTTGTGACCAAGACAACACCGACTATACGAAGGATATGTTCCAAAAGATTGTTGATGACGGACACGTTGTAAACTATGTTACACTTGAAAGTGATGATTATTCTGCTGAGATGGAGCGTCTGGGGCTTGAAAATCTGCTAGTTATCCCAAAAGGTTTTACAGAGTCAATAGAAAATGGTGAATTTGCAGGTGTAAACTCAATTACAGTTATGAAGTCGATGGCAATGATGGATATGGATGCTGAAATAGATGAAGCGGTTTCACTTATTGAGGAAACTGTAAAGCAGTCGCTTTTTGAGAACAAGTATAACATGGACGAGAGCCAAGTAGAATTGCTTAATAATCCTATTACAGTAAATGAAATTACAATTGCAAATGGTAAGTCTGCAAATATTTCAGCTAGCATGATAAGAGCGTTTACATCTGCACAAGGATTTATTGTACCGTTAGTTATTTTCGTGCTTGTACTTTTCGCAGCACAGATGATTATTTCGGCTATCTCAACAGAAAAAATAGACAAAACACTAGAAACTCTCTTGTCTGCACCGGTTTCGAGAATGTCCGTACTTGCTGCTAAAATGCTTGCAGCAACAATTGTTGCTATTATTAATGCAGTGGTTTATATGCTTGCAATGGGCGGCATGATGGGAACAATGATGGGCGGCATGGTAACAGGTGCTACTAACGGAGCGCAAACTGATATGTCCGGACTATCTGAGGCAGTGGGCAGTGCGGGAGCAATGCTTGAATTAGGACTCGTTATGGGACCTAGCGGATATGTTCTACTAGGACTTCAAATGTTCTTGACAATTATGATTGCTCTTGCGACGGCACTTATGCTTGGTGTTCTTGCAAAAGACCAGAAATCCGTTCAAACCTTGCTTTTACCGATCATGATAACAAAATAATGGTTCCGTTCTTTATATTAATGTTTACAAGTATCTCGGATATTTCGCACTTCCTAAAATAATTCTTTATCTTATTCCATTCACTCATACATTTACAGCGTCTGAAAATATTATTTTCGGAAATATGGGAGCGTATTGGGGAGGTCTTGCATACCAAGTTGTGTTCTTTGTAGTATGTATGATTTTAGCGGCAAAGCTATTTTCATCAGATAAGCTTTTCACGCTTTCGCTTAACTTCGGACAGAAGAAAAAGATTAAGAAAGCTAGAGAAGTATAATTTAAAAAACATTTATACACCAAATTTCACATAAAATTAGAGCATAGAGTAGTCTATGCTCTTTTTTATGGGAGGGAGTTTATGTATACGTGTATTAATGTGAAGAAAGCAATTTTAATCGTAGCGGCGGTAATTGTTTTCACGGTAGTTTTTGTTAGCTTGTGTGTCATGCGTGAAAAATCGGTATTAGAGTCGCAAGAAACTGGTCAGGGTGATTTAACACCAATGCTAATACATCACAGTGTATTAAAGGGCGCAAATTAACACCGAGTGGAGTGATTTGCGTTATTTTTAAAAAATATGTCGAAATTACTTGCTCATTGAACGCTCATGATGTATAATAAATGTATGACGGTATGACCAAAGAACGTGCCGCTTGCGGCATTGCAAGCTATTCTTGCACACAAATTTCAATGAAAACTTGCGCTGTTCTGTAGTATAAAATGGCTGGTGATGATATGAAGTATAGCAAAAAGAACGGAATATTGCTTATAATTGCGTTATTCGTTGCTGTTGCAGCGGCTTTGCTTGTACATCATTATACCAACGCATTTACAGTTGCTATGTCAATAATACCGCCATGCTCATTCAATGAAATAACCAGACTTTTTTGCCCTGGTTGTGGAATTACTAGGAGTATAAGGAGCTTGATTGAAGGGGATATACTCCTTTCACTTAGGTATAACCCATTACCAATAGTATTTGGGATACTTTTATTCGCACTATATCTCGAACTTGTTTTGAAGTGCTTTGGTAAGGATAAAAAGCTTTTACCAAGGAAGCTTTGGGTATACATTATTTTGATTTTTGTGCTATTAGCGTATATGGTTGCTAGAAACTTTTTTGTTAATCTAACACCGATTTACACTGATGTTTTCTTGAATTAATTTGCATTTATTAGTGGGGCTTTTAAAAAAAGGAGTACCTTCTTGGCGATGTTTAATTATACATTTTCACAGTGGATTATGTTTTTCTTTATATATTGTTTTGTCGGCTGGATAATTGAATCCACAATAGTTTCAATAGACACTAAAAAGTTTGTTAATCGTGGATTTTTAAGAGGACCTATGCTGCCCATATATGGGAGCGGAGCAATAGTAATAATGTTTTCAACATTACCGGTTATAGAAAAGCCGTTTTTGGTTTATTTATTTGGTATGCTGTCTACAACAATACTCGAATATTTCACAGGCTGGTTGATGGAAACAATACTTAAAGTTAAGTATTGGGACTACAGCAAAAATAAATATAATATTAAAGGCAGGGTTTGTTTGCTTTCCTCATTGTTTTGGGGCGTTTTGTCCTTATTCCTGATGGAAGTATTACATCCTTTCGTAGAATTTTTTGTTTTAAAAATAGATACAATAACGCTTAGAATTATTGTTTTAATAATTGGAGTTGCATTTGTCATAGACACAATTATGGCGTTTAAAGCGGCGCTTAATTTTAGTGGCATTCTTGAAAAGCTTACTAGAATTAAAGCTGAAATGGAAGCGTTATCAGCACAGCTTAATGAAAGGATTGAAAGTTCACAAAGGGTTATTTCTATAAAAGCAAGGTTAAACGAGCTCAAAGAAGAGAGGGGAAAGCTTTCCGAAAAAACAGGCGGTTTTAGTAGTTTAATTAAAGCCCACCCTAGTGCAGTATCAAAATCCTTTAATGAGGCATTAAAGGATTTACAAGAAAAAATAAAATCTAAAAAATAGATTTAAATTAACGGAGGATAGTATGAATATTTGGCATGACATTTCACCTAAGCGCATATCACCGGACGATTTTATGGCAGTAATTGAAATTCCAAAGGGAAGTAAAGCAAAATATGAGCTTGACAAGGAAACAGGGGTACTTAAACTTGACCGAATTCTTTACACCTCAACTCACTATCCAGCTAACTATGGATTTATCCCAAGAACATACGCAGACGACCTTGACCCGCTTGACGTTTTAGTTTTATGTTCAGAAACGATGTATCCATTAACGCTAGTTAGGTGCTATCCAATCGGCGTAATCACAATGATTGACAACGGTCGATACGATGAAAAGATAATTGCAATTCCATTTGATGACCCTACATATAATACCTATACAAGCATTGAACAGCTTCCAAAGCACAGATTTAATGAAATGATGCACTTCTTCCAAGTTTATAAAGCACTTGAGAACAAGGAAACTGCTGTAAAAGAAATGGACAGCGTTGACTCTGCAAAGGAAGTAATAGCAAAGGCAATCGACTCATATGTAGAAAAATTCTGCAAATAAATATAAAAGGCACTCTGAATTTCAGAGTGCCTTGTTTTATTAGCTATCCTTTTTGTTTGCTTTCTTGAGTAAATAGATAACAAGCTGAGAAACAATAATCGCTCCAACAGCCGTACATACAATGATGATAATCAAAGTAGTATTGCTAATTCCAGAGCTGTTTTCTGCATTGCTCTGAACGGCTTGAGAGTCAGCAGAAGTTTCCGTAGTTGTAGAAGTTTCGGCATTTTCAGACGTTACCCCTTCAGTAGCAGGTGCCTCAGTTTCAGCCGTAGTAGCAATTGTTATAGGCGGTTGAGTTTCAGGAGGAGTTGCGCCCTCTTCGCCAGCAGAGATTGCATATTGCTCCCATTCCGCCGAGTCATAGCCAATAGCTCCGTGAACAGTAATGATGTCAGGTTTTACATTTTGAGTATTCCGTTACCGATTTTAGGTGCGTTTTCACTCCAAATATTTAGAGTTTTTAGGTTTGAACAGTCAGTAAAAGCGTAATCTTCGATAGTAGCAACATTTTTCCCAAGGTGAACTTCTGTAAGGGAGGAACATCTTGCAAATAGGTTTTTCGGAATAATCGTTACATTATCAGGAATGTCAATTGATGAGAGGGAAGAGCAGCCGGAAAAGCAAGTATCACCGATTTTAACAAGACCGGCAGGTAGGCTAATCGCCTCAAGCTTAACGCAGTTCTCGAATGCATTTGAGCCGATCTCCGTTACGGAGTCAGGGAAAATAACAGTAGTCAATTCATTACAGTACTGCATTGCGCCGTTACCGACAGTAGTAGTATTCTTTGGAAGAAGAACGGTTTGGATTTTACCCCTACCCATAAAAATAAATGCAGGGAAAATTCCGCCGTCAATTTCAGCACCGGAAAGGTCAACCTTTTGAATACCGCTTAGCATTTGAAAAACATTCATATCAGTTGCGTTGAGCTTACCACTTTTGATGGTAAGCTCAGTAATGTTATTAGGGTCAAGTGAGCCTCTTTGCTCGTCAAAGACAGTCTTAAGATTGCCTGTTTCAAAGCTGTCAATTACCACATCAGTTGGGTTTTCATCAGCATAAATAAATATTTGAGCAAAAACTCCGAGCAGCATTAGCCCAGCAAGAATTAACATAATAATTCTTATAATATTCTTTTTCTTGTTTGGATCCATCATATTATGTACCTCATTCCGCTCTAAACGTAGAAGAAAATCTTCCAACAGAGCTTATTTCATTATTATCAAATAGAATTACCTCAGTAGAAAGAGGCAAATCCGACCACGTATACTCATTCACTATAATCTCGCCGATTTTTTCGAGAATGTCATTTCCGACATATTCGATCGCAACTACTGAGGTGTAGCTTGGTGCGATTACGAAGAAACGACTACCTAAGAAGTCGGAAACACGGTTAAAAAATCCGGAACATAGAATTAATGAAGCTGTAAGTCCTTTAGTTGGAGGAGTGAATTCTATAATCTTCACATCGCCGGCGATCTTTGAAACGGAAATTTTGGTGTTCAAAAGCTCATTAGAAATAATTCGGTCTGCCATTGTAAACACTACATTGTCAGGAATGTTCCATTCTTTGAGCAGGGAATTAGTGAGCGGAACAAGACGTCCATCGTCATCAATATATCCAACAGAACTTTTAATATGTTCTGAAAAATCAGCGATAACAGCATCTTCCTTAGCCAACTCAACAGGGAGGGGCATAAGCCTTAAATGCTCTTTAGCCTTATGGAAAGACACAAGCTTCTTTTTTACAGAGAAGTTGTTTTTGAGGTTTGCGAGAAATTCTTTAAGTCTTGTAGTAGAACCGTTTTTATCAAAAGCATACCTTGCATCTGATAAATCGCAACTTAAAGTAATTTCGCCGTCACCAATAATATAAATATCGTCATCTTGCTTTTTAACTAAAGAATATCCTAGCGTTTTCAAATCTGCTTTAAGCAGCTTGAGAAATTTATCCTGCCCGAACATGGTGTATCCTCCATATTAGTTAATTGTAATGATCATTTTTTAAAGAAATATCGCACAATTGTCATGCTATATCGAAATATGGTACAATATCAAATAATATTGTACCATATTTTTTTTGTTTTGTGAAGTTGTTTTTAATATTTGTTAATCTTTTTTTGGACTTTTTCTGTTGTAGCTTTTTGAACGATCGCCGGATCTCTTTTGATCTCTGCCACCACGTCTGTTTCCACCACGGTAGCCATCACGTCCGCTAGGTTTATTTGAGCCGCTGCGAGCAGGAGTGCTGCCCTCAAATTGCTTAGCGATAACACGGCAGCCGTTAATCTTTCCGCCGCTCATCGACTCGATTACGTGAGCAATATCA
>JAXGPS010000035.1:0-10750 GCA_040766825.1 Oscillospiraceae bacterium | reverse complement strand
AACGAACCAATTAATTAGGAGGATATTATGACAGAAGAAATGAAGCTTGAAATCCAAGAGGAAATTGAAATGGCGGAGTTGATGGTTAAAGACCTTACGAAGATTTGGAAGTCATACGCCAAGAAGGCACTTGAAGCGAAAACCGAACGCGAACTCAAGCAAGAAAAGAAAGGTTTTTTAGATTGTGAAAACGAAAATGAGTTACAGGAGTTATACGGCTTCGGAGAGATTGACGACGACACATATCACAGGGGGCTAGAGTATTTTAAAAATGCAAAAAAGCCCCCGAAGCTATCAGTTATTGAGCGCCACCGTAAGAGAGTTAAAGACTTGCTTGATAATGAAAAAGGGACTTTAATAGAACTCAAACGAGAATTAGAACCCGAAGAAGCAAAACAAGAAGAAAACGGGTTTGAATATTACGACAGAATTAATCGAGAAAAACGCAATGGAGAGTTGCGAACTCAAGAGGTTATGGATGAATTATTCGGATATGTGTCGAAAGAATTCGAGTATGTGTCAAGAGAATTCGAGCGTATGGCAGCGAATTTAAACAAGGAGGGGAAATTATGAACAGAACAAAAGCACGATGTAAAGACGAAAGGATTGGGTGCTTCGCAAATGCGCTTGGGCAATGTATGATTTTAACAGACATCATTAGGCGGAGGCCTTGCCCTTTTTACAAAACTGAGGAGCAGATAGAATCCGAACGAGAGGCAACCCGAAAAAAGTTAAAATCAAAGGGAATCTATGAAATGATGGTTGAAAAATACGGGGATATGGTTTAAGGAGGCAGAAATGACAGCTAAGCAGTATTTACAGCAGGCTTACAGAGCGGACAAGCTCATAAAGCATAAGATGGCAGAGCTAAGAAGTCTTAGGGATCTGGTGCTAAGTATGTCAGCGCCAACGCTTTGCGATTTCCGTCGGGGCAGCAGTGACATCACACCGATTTTCGCAAAACGAATAGAAAAAATAGAGGAACTTGAAAAAGAACTGAACGAAGGCATAGATAGATACATAGATTTAAGGCAAGAAATCTCCGAAAAGATAGAAAGAATAGAAAATCTGAATGAGCGTTTAGTTTTGCACAAACGGTATTTAATGCATATGACGGGATAGCATAGCTGAGGACTTGGATTACAGCACGCAGCATATTCATCGCATTCACGGTACCGCGTTAAAAAGTTTTCGAATTTTAAAAGATGAGAGCGAATGCGCTAGAATGAGTATCCTAATGTGTTATTATTAAAATGTAAAAAAGCTATAGAATAAGCCCCTTTCTCTGAAAGGGTCGTAGGTTTTACCTCCAAGACAATGCTTATCCGCGTTATTTCCTTTTCGAAATTAAAAGCATAAGCAGGATAAAAGTTCTTCGCTTTTTCGCACGTTGTTTAAAAATGACGTGCGTTTTGGGGTTCTGTTAAAATGAAAATGAGGTGAACCGCTTGAAATTAAACCTAAGACAAAAGAAGTTTGCTGAATACGCCTAATGCGGTAACAACGTTCAGAGTGCAATTGCGCCAGGATATTCTGAAACTTTATGCGAATAAATTGGCGCATAAATTATTGGAGAATATAGGATAGGAGTATCCAACAGCTAACAGAGAAAGCACAAACGCAACGAATAATGGCGGCTCTGACAGACAGGAGCTGCTTTCGAAACAATAGGGAGCTTTTACTGTCTGACTGCATTCGTGCGATTGACACGCTGAATAAGATGACTGGGGAATATGTCAAAGGTTCAAGCAGATGTTAAGACTTCCGAGAAGTTCGCAGACTTGTTAGAACAGATTGGTGAGGGGCTTGGAGGAGTAAAGGAGAATTTCATGGGTGGTAGAGGAGCAAGTAGCGGTATAAGCGTTAAAGGAAAAGTGTACGGCACAGAATATACAACGCTTCACGCTGAGGAGGATATTAAGTTTGTTAAGTACAATGAAAGTAAAGCATCAAAAACACCTCAGGAAACTATGACTAACAACAGGGTTTACGTTACTATAAATAATAAAAATGAAATCTCTGCGATAACTTATTATGACAAAGAAAATAAGCGTAGAAAACAGTAAGTTGATTTAACACACACCCACAAAATAAATGGAGAGCTCCATAAAACCGCATACGCATAAAGGATATTTTCACAATGAAAATGGGATTTTACAGTAAATTCCAAAGAACAAAAAATGATTGACAGCAAAACGATCATGGTACAATTATCTTAACAAGAAGTAGTTTAAGAGGCAGAATAGGTACCAGTGTTAAGGTTCAATCCTAAAATCGAAGTCCATGTCATCTTAGTTAGAAAATCAGAAGCGTTCGCTTGCTGATAGTTGTTACGACCGCATACAACCGTATTATATGGCCTCAATAGACTTCGGTTATGCTGGAGTATTACAAGGTGGCGGTTCGAGTCCGCCTGCTTGTTATAAGAGAGTACAGAAATGTGCTCTCTTTTCTTATGCCTAAAAACAGGGAAGGAGGAGTTAAGTTGTACGAACAGAAGTATCATTATGAAAACTTGCACCGCGCGGTTTTCGAAAAATGAGGGCGAATATAACATACCAGCTGATAGGTAGTAAATTCGAGAAAGTGTTACGGAACTTATCGGTTTTAATTATGCGAAATCGGAAAAAAGCAAGTTGATAAAGGAGTGCATTTTTCTTAGACGATTATCAATTTAACAGACTGTGGAATAGGCCCGATGATTATATCAATCTGTCGCAATTTAGCTTTGTTCTTGCACCTGATTTCTCGTACACTGATTTTCCCGTCGCATTGCAGATATATAATCACTATCGAAAACATTGGCTAGGTGCGTATTGGGAGAGTAATGGTATAGAGGTAATCCCTACAATTTGCTGGAGCGACGAACGTTCATTTGAGTGGTGCTTTGATGGAGAACCTAAATATAAGGCCACAGTTTCAAGTGTTGGGACACAGCAAAATAAAATCTCTAGGGAAAACTTTTTGCTCGGATAGAGAAAATGTTGAGAAGACTAGAGCCTGAAGTGATTTTGTTTTACGGGGACGCCCCAAGGAGTGAGGAAATGTTATTGAGATAAAACCTTTAATGCTAGGCTTAGAACATTGAATGCGAGTGATTGCCTTGAAGAGTAGCAAATTCCCATTATCACAGAAGTATATGACTTTATCAACAGTACACACAGCGTTACAGCAGATTTTCTTGAAGGCACGACAGCCTCTGGGAAGACAACTGTCGGAAGCGGCGTTAAGTTTATGCGTATGGTATCAGCGAGTGATAAAAAGTTGCACATAATAGCAGCCAAGACAACTGGTGTTGCTGAGAAAAACATTATTCAGCAAGATAATGGGATTTTGGATTTACACGCTAACGCTAAGTATTTCGGTAATGGCGATAAAGACAATAAACTTCCTCACATTAAATTTGAGGGCAAGCTTATTTACATTCTAGGCTAAGACAATCGTGATAAGTGGGAATTGGTTCTAGGTTCGCAGTTTGGTTGCGTTTACATTGACGAGATTAACACAGCTAATATTGATTTTGTGCGTGAAATCTCAACGAGAAACGATACCTTTGGCGGCGACTCTCAACCCAGACGATCCGAGTTGCCCGTGTATAGCGAGTTTATCAATCGCTCACGACCGTATAAGAAATATGCAAAAGATGTACCGCAAGAAATATTAGACGAATTAACCGAAGAACCAGTCGGAACGTGGCGATATTGGTTCTTTTCGTTTCGAGACAATCTAAGTCTTACAGATGATGATATTAAACACAAGATGCTTGCAGCCCCAAAGGGTACTAAGCTGTATATGAATAAAATTCTAGGACTTAGAGGGCGTGTAACAGGACTTGCGTTCAATCTTGAAAAGCACAGTCTAATTACTTTAGCTAAGGCAAAGGAACTTAATATAACACGTTTTACGGCTGCTCTGGATACGTCCTATTCGCAGAACAGTGATGACACGTTTGCATTTACCTTTGGGGGCATTACGAGCGATAAAGTTTGTTGTGCTTGACGAACAGGTGCACAATAACCGTGACTTGCAAAAGCCTTTATCTCCATCTGATATAGCTGTTTTGTATGCGCAGTTTTTAGAGAAAAATCGCGCACAATGGGGCTTTGCAAAGGACGTGTATATCGACAGCGCCGACCAAGCGACAATAACTGAATGCAATAAATATAAACGCCAAACGGGGTGCATATAACTTTATTCCGGCGTTCAAAAAGACTAAGATTATTGATAGAATTCACCTGCAATCGGCTTGGATGGCGACAGGTGATTTTTTAATACTTGAGCATTGCAAACACTATATTTCGGAACTAAATACGTATTCGTGGAAAGAAGATAGGTACGAGCCGGAGGACAGAAATGACCATTGTATTAACTCAGTGCAGTACTCATTCCTGCCATGCCAAAATCATATAGGGAGCGTGAAACTATGAAGATAACAGAGAGGGTGAACCATGATACAGAATTGCTGACATAACACCGGCGACGCCACAAACTATAAGCTTGCAAGAAATAACCACGTTTGAAATGGAAGTCTTAAAAGCGCAGCTCTGGTATCGTGGCGAGGCTGATGAGCTGTTTCAGTTTTTTCATCAGGTTTTAGGGGAGCATACCGGGTGCTTTGGGCGAGCGTAACGGAAAATCACGCCGATAAAATTCGCAAGATACACACAGGCTTACCTGCAATTATTGCAGATACTATCGGCTATAGTCAAGTCAGATTCAGACAGCGTGGAGATCGAACAACATTGCGATCATTGACACGATCTGCGAACAGATAGATCTTACAAACCTTGTTGGCAAGGCGTTGTCGATACGTTTGTTGACGGCGACGGAGCGTTCAAAATATCCGTTGATACGGCCTTGTCGCAATATCCTATTATTGAATTTGTTGGGGCTGATAAGGTTGATTACGTATATAATAGAGGCATTCTTGAGGCTGTTGTTTTCAAGACAAATTACACAACCGACAAGGGCAGAATCACCAGTTACACGAGCAATACAGCAAGGGGCGAATATCCTGCTTGTTGCTTGACAAAAACGGAAATCAAGTGCCGTTGGACACGCTGCCTCAGCTTGACGGCATTAAGCCAACAGTAACATTCAACGGCGATTATATTATGGCGGTGCCGGTTAAGTTTTACGATAACAAGAAATATAAAAATCGTGGTAAGTCAATATTCAGCGGTGGCAGGTCTGATCGTTTTGACGCGCTTGACGAGGTCGTGTCTCTGCGGTGGATGTTCAAGACAAGACGAGTTAAACAATATCCCCGAATGTTTCTTGCCGCGTAGTCCAAAGGATGGCTCTTTGTTGCCGTTAAATCAGTTCGGTAACAATTATATTTCGGTTGATATGCCGACAGTTGAGGGCGTACTTCCAAAGATTGACGTAGTCCAGCCCGACATCAAATATGACGCATTCATGACCTCATATACAAATGCATTGCTTATGTGCTTGCAAGGAATTGTTTCACCCGCCACTCTTGGTATTGATGTGGGCAAGATGTCAAGTGCTGAGGCTCAGCGAGAGAAAAAGCGTATCACAATTACTGGCGTGTTTGAAAGGCACTGCCTGCTGGTGCAAGCTATCTTAATGACTCTGTGACAATATGCTTGAGCGTGAGGTTAAGGAGTACGAGGTGACTGTTAACTTCGGCGAATACGGAGCCCCGGACTTCGACAGCAGAGTTGAAACAGTCGGCAAGGCTAGTAGCTACGGAGTAATGTCAATTGAAACACAAATCGAGGAACTATGGGGCAGTTCAAAGATGAAGTGATTGGAAAGCCAATGAAGTCAAACGAATACAAGCAGAAAAAGGCATGTTAGGTGCTGAGTGCTCACCGGGGTAGGTGACGAATACGCTGAAATTTAGCGACATCGCAAAGCTGTTTGAAGAGATTGAATTAAAGCTTATTGCAAGTCTTAAACGTAATCTTATGAGGCATAAAGCTTGGGAAAAGGACGAGGGCTTTCAATGGTCTGCGTGGCAATCGGAAAAGCTTAAGAATATTGAAAATTTTCGCAAAGAGAGCCGTGAGATTATGCTAGAGTATAGCTCTGTTATAGGCGCTGAAACTTACGAGCTTATGGAGCAGGAATTTGAAGAGGGCGAAAAGCTAGCCAATGAGGAAGCCGAAAAAATGCAGGTGCCTAGATCGGACATAGTCACCTCGGATAACTTCTTTGGCGTAAACGCTCCGAAAATGGAACGGTTAATGCAGGATACAACTCAGTTAGAACAACGTTGTGAAACGTCTGCTCTGCGAATGATTGACGACGTGCTTATAGGCAGACACTTAACAAGGTTCAGCTTGAATGGGCTAGGTGCAACAACACTTCCACAAGCCATAGACAATGCTAAAAATGATTTCTTGCAAAGCGGAATAAACTTCATTGTGTACGCAGATGCAAGGCGCCGCGTGAATATCGCTGATTACGTCAGAATGGCACTGCGAACAACCGTAACAAGGGCGACACTTCAAGGCAAAGCGAAACGTTTCGCAGAACTTGGGTACGACACCGTAATAGTAAGCCAATACGGAATGTTCAGATAACGTTGTCTTGGCAAGGTGAAATTTATATCGATGACGTTTTCACTGTCTGGAACGGTGAAATAGATGGAGATTTACGGCATTTCAAACTATTGTGGTAAGCGGTTTATGCTGCTGTCAACTGCAATTAGGGGCAACTTATTCCATCCAAATTGCAGGCATACCATGAGTTTGTGGATTGAGGGAGTAAGCGAGAAACCAAAACCCCTTGATGAAAATAAAATCAAAGAACAAGCACGACTTGAACAAAAGCAACGTGCTATGGAACGTAATATTCGTAGGCATAAAAGACTTGTTGCTGGGAGTTCAGACCCCGAAAATATCAAGCGACATAAAGCAAATCTTAAAAAGGCTCAACAGGAGCTTAACGCTTTTGTTAAAGAGCATCACGATATTTTAAGGCGTGATTATTCGAGGGAAAAGGTTCACGATGAAAAATACTTGGCTAATGAGCGGAATAAGAATATACTTAAGGAAAATAAAAAAGAGACGGCGGTGTCCGATGTGCACCCATATGAAAATTAATGATAAAGAATGGAAAAGACTTTTGAAAAACAAAAAAGTCCTTTACAAAAAGGAATAAACCTGTTATAATAAGATTAAGATAAGATATGGTTATTTGAGGTGGAAGATTTCGTCCCCGTCCACACGCCGATGGCTTGACAGGGAGCAATCCCGAGAGATGCAGGAGAATGGGACGCCTGCCAAATAACCACACGCCGAGAGCCGTTTGAGAAATCAGGCGGCTTTCATATATAAAGACTAACACCACTCACATTTATTGTAGGTGGTATTTTTATTCCCAAAATCAAACACAAAATATCAGCATTCTAGCACTAGCTAGGGTGCTTTTATTATACAATTTTTTAGAAAGTGAGGTAAAAACCATGACCGAAGAAGAGAAGAAAAAACTAGCTGAGGAAGAGGAAAAGAAGAAGTCTGAGGGTGAAAATCCGGCTAAGGAAGAACCCAAAGACGAACCTAAGGACGAGAGTCCTATGGATAAGCCTGCTGATGAAGAGCCTAAGCCTGAAAAAGCAGAGGAGAAACCTAAAGGTGACGAGCCAAAAAACGAGAACCCTAAAGAAGATGAGCCTAAAGATGAACCTAAGGCAGACGGCAACAACGAACTTGAAGAACTCAAGGCAGAAAATCTAAGGCTTAAAACACAAGTATCAGCGATGGGGTTAGGCTTCAAGGCTGAGTGCATTGAGGACGCTGTTGTGCTTGCTGAAAATCTAGTTAAGCAGGGCGAAAAGGATATTGAAACGGCTCTAAATGCAGTTTTAAAGAAGTATCCGGACTGGAAAGACGGTAAGGGCGAGGCTAAGAAGTCAAGTGGCTTTAAGGTTGGTGCAGATAGCTCCAATGACGATAAGTCAGCATCAGAGGATAAGCTGAAATCAGCTTTCGGAATTAAGAAAAAGGAGGGCAAATAAATGCCAAATACAATTAATTACGCAACCAAATTTAGCAATCAGCTAAGAGAACTTTATGGGCAGGAATCAACTTGTGATATACTTTATCAGTCTAATATGGATATTCAGATTGTGGGTGCAAAGGACATCAAAATCCCAACTCTAACCGTATCGGGATACAAGGACCACACAAGAGGGTCGCTAGGATTTAGTGCAGGAAACTACGCTAATGATTACGAAACAAAGACGCTTGACCATGACCGTTCAATTGAATTTGTTATCGACCCTATGGACTTTGACGAAACAGACACAGTGGTGTCACTTGCGAACGTTCAAAATAGATTTGAGAGAACACAAGCAATCCCTGAAAGAGATTGTTATACTCTCAAAGTTGTACTCAAGCCGTTAGACTAGGCTCTACAGTTAATACAACAACGCTAACTGAGGCGAACGTACTAAGCGATTTTGATACAAATCTAGTCGCATTTGAAGAGACAGGCGTTCCATTAGACAGAGTTGTGCTGTTCTGTACACCAGCATTTAAGAAGCTTTTGAAAAATGCCGAGGGTATTCAGAGAAATCTGATTGTAAATTCACCTAACGCAATAGACAGACGTGTGCATTCAATCGATGATATTAATCAGATTGTGACCGTTCCGTCAGCAAGATTTAAGACACTCTATGACTTCACAGATGGGTGTGTGGCTGATCCAACAGCGAAACAGATTAACTACATTTTAATTGACCCACAGTGCCAAGTTTCAAGAGATAAGTATTCTTACATCAAGTTATTCTCACCTGGTTCAGACAGCAGAACAGCCGATAACTACTTGTATCAAAACAGAAAATACAACGGTACATTCGCAATTGACCATTTGTATAAGAACGGCTGTATTATCAACGTGGAAGCGTAAGGGGCTAAAATATGGATGTAATTAAAGCGGTAAAGGCGAATAAATCTTACTCAATCGCAGAGAGTGAGAAAAAAAGATACCTCTCACAAGGCTATGACATATATGTGGGGGGCAAGCTTGCCGAACGTTCGGCAAAATCAACAGTAAGCCTTGCGGACTATGAAAAGCTTGAGGGCGAAAACAAAAAACTGAAATCAGAGATTTCGAAGATTAAAAAAGGTGAGGCTTAATGTACCTCACCTATGAAGAATTCAATGAAATGTATCCAGCTCAAAACATTAGCGAAGATGAGTTTGCAAGTCTTGAACAGCGAGCAGAAACGGACGTTAACGGTTTGACTTTCAACAGAATATGCAAACAAGGTTTTGAAATGCTCTCAGACTTTCAAAAATCAATTGTACGGCGTTGCACCGCTCTGCAAGTGATATTTGTGCATGAAAATTCGGAGCTGTTAGATAGCCCTCTGAGCGCGTACAGCATTAGCGGTGTGTCAATGTCGTTTGATAAAGACAAGATAATCGCTATCGGTTCCGTCACAACATCAAAGGTTATTTACGGCTCGCTTATGCAGACGGGGTTGTGTTATGGGGGTGTGTGCTAGTGAAATACCCTAAGCTAGTACCGGATAGAGTGTGCGTAACGCCCGTTACTGTTACACAAACAGACGGCTATAATCGTGATGGCACACGCAAAGAAATTATGATTTTTGAGGGGAAATGTTTTCATAATCAAAAGTCAAAACAAGTGTTTAATGCTGATAAACAATTGATTACTCTTGCTGGTGAAGTCTTGATGAATGGCGATATTGCACCTGAGCGTGATGTGGTTGACGGTATTGTGCAAATAGGGGACAGAGAGTATAAGATACACAGTTTTCAAAAGGCTAAAAACCCTGACGGAACTGTTAATTTTACACGATTGGAAATAGTTTGACATAAAAAAAGCCATATGATATAATCATCATAAGGCAAATTGCAAAACGGTAGGCGGTTCAAATCTTTCCTCTGAAAAGAGGTGATTGTTATGGACGTATTATACATATCTTTAGCTATAATACTAGTTGTCGCTTTAGGCGAAGCCATTAACGATATAAAAAAGAAATAACCGCCCCCTCTACCAAAGTGTGCGGTTATTTAATCTAAACACTTGAGGAAGAACCGCTTATCGCAGTTTGCCTCTTTCTATTTATAGTTTAGCACAAGGGTGGCGGTGCTGTCAACACGTTTTTTGAAAATTTTAAACGTTTTTAAACGGTATTAAACAGTTTAAATAGCTGTTTAAACGATATTTAAACGATTTTCGACACATTTTAAACGGTCGTTTAAACACTTTCGAGTTCGAAGGAGTTGATTTGATGGGGTGGATATTAAACTTGATATGTCGGTGATTAAAGAGCTTGAAAAGGCTGTGCATGAGGCGGCGTTAGAGTCGGCTGAGGAGTTGGTGCAAGATGTCACTAATTCGAGAACCATGCCATTCAATACTGGTAACCTTGAGCAGAACAATTTCGTCACCACACATACAGATAGTGACGGCACACATTATACGATTACTAACTCAGAGAAATACGCTAGATATCTTTATTTTGGACACAAGATGGTAGATAGAGAAACCGGGAAAGGTCCAGCATTCGTTCATGACAAGAATGGTGGCGAAGTTGGATTTAGATTCAGAAAAGGTGCTAAGTTAAAAGTCAAACAACCAATTGAAGAGTTAGATTTCAGAGGCGGGCGTACTAGTCATTGGCTCGAACCATATATCACAGGCGACAAAAAAGATTTTGTGAAAGATACTTTTGCAAAGAAATTAAAAGAAAAGGTAGGTGGTTAATTGACGCTACTTAATATTGCTGATATGCTTGCTGACGTTC
>JAXGPS010000034.1:0-11541 GCA_040766825.1 Oscillospiraceae bacterium | reverse complement strand
GTTGTGCTTGCCTGAACCGTTCACCCCTGCAAACGGCTTTTCATGTAGTAAGCATACTAATCCGTGCTTTAGAGCACTCTTCTTCATAAGTTCCATTGTAAGCTGGTTTTGGTCAGCAGCAATGTTTGAAGTTGTAAATACTGGTGCAAGCTCGTGCTGTGCAGGTGCAACCTCGTTATGCTTTGTCTTAGCGAAAATTCCAAGCTTCCAAAGTTCTGTGTCAAGCTCCTTCATGTAGTTGGAAATTCTCTGCTTGATGTTACCGAAGTAGTGATCTTCAAGTTCTTGCCCCTTAGGAGGCTTTGCACCGAAAAGGGTTCTGCCTGTAAGTATGAGATCTTTTCTCTGATCAAACAAAGTTTTATCAATTAGAAAATATTCCTGTTCAGGTCCTACTGTTGTAGTTACTCTTGTAGCTGTTGTATTGTTAAAAAGTTTAAGTATTCTCATTGCCTGTTCTGCAACTACTTCCATTGAACGAAGAAGCGGTGTTTTCTTATCAAGAACTTCACCTGTATATGAACAGAAAGCTGTTGGAATGTAAAGCGAATCGTCCTTTACAAATGCGTCAGATGTTGGGTCCCATGCAGTGTATCCTCTAGCCTCAAACGTAGCTCTAAGTCCGCCAGATGGGAAAGACGATGCATCAGGTTCGCCCTTAACAAGTTCCTTGCCCGAAAATTCCATAATAATTTTTCCGGAGCCAGCAGGAGAAATAAATGAGTCATGTTTTTCAGCAGTAACACCTGTCATTGGTTGGAACCAGTGTGTGTAGTGGGTTGCGCCCTTTTCAACTGCCCAATCCTTCATTGCGTTAGCAACTACTTCAGCAACGTGTGGGTTAAGTGCAATTCCTAGTTCCTTAGTCCTCTTGAGTGACTTGTAAACATTCTTTGGCAGACGAACTTTCATAACCTCGTCATTAAAAACATTACAGCCAAAGTACTCCGATACAGGTGCGTTTTTTGTAAGTTCTGACATATAGTTTTCCTCCTAAAATAAATAAAAAGGTGCTTCAATTATACGGCAAAAATGCCTTATAACTGAAACACCATTGTTCCAATATCAAGTTGTGTTTTTCAACTGTTATTAGAATATATCATTCGCCTTTAATTGTCAAGTATTTTTTCAAAACTTTGTGCATGGAATACAAAACGTACAGCCTCTGTTTCAAAAAAATTAAGGATTTAGTCGATTTAGGTCTCTTGGGAACATACTTGCTTGACGGATATTTGTAAACTTACAAATCTTCATAACAAGACGTTCAAGTCCAATTCCCAAGCCGCCATGAGGAGGAACTCCGTATTTATGCAAGTCAAGATAACTCTCTAAATCGCTAGGATTTAAGCCCATCTTGTGCATCTTCTCGATAATTTCCTTGTAATCGTGAATACGCTGTCCACCTGTTGTAATTTCAAGCCCTCTAAATAAAAGGTCAAATGAAAGCGCTGTTCTTGGGTCTTCCCTATCATTCATTGCATAGAATGGTCTTTTTGCCGATGGGAAGTGTGTTACGAATATAAATTCACTGCCGAACTTTTCTTTTGCATAGTCACAAAGTAAAACTTCATCTTCTGGATCTAGGTCGGATTTGTTTGCGCTCTTTCCGAGTATCTCCATCGCTTCAAGGAATGTTACGGTTGGAATAGTTTCAATAGTTGGAACTTCAACTTCAAGAAGCTCAAGCTCTTCGGTATAATGTTTCTTCAAATATTCCATAACGTGACGAAGCATTGCTGTTTCCATGTTCATTACATCGTACATGCTATCAATAAATCCCATTTCAAAGTCAAGTCCGATATATTCGTTAAGGTGACGGCTTGTTGCATGACGTTCTGCACGGTAAACCGGCGCAATTTCAAAAACTCTGTCAAATACTGCAACGCCCATTTGCTTATAGAACTGTGGTGACTGGTTGAGGTAAGCGTGCTTATCAAAATAGTCAAGATGGAATATATTCGCTCCGCCCTCAGCACCTTGAGATACAATCTTTGGTGAGAAAATCTGTGTAAATCCGTTATCAAGCATGAACTCTCTAAACGCTGATACTACGCCTTCCTGTATTTTAAGCGCAGCCTTTTCATGTGGATTTCTCAATGAAACGGAACGCATATCAAGGTTGATGTCCAAAGCGCAGCCAAGAGTTTTGCCCGAAACCTTGAGAGGATATTCGTAATCCGGTGCTGAAATAAGCTTGATTTCACTAAGTTCAATATCAATTCCGTTTATACCCTTGTCGCTCTCTTTTACAACGCCTGTTACATGAACAAAGCAACCTTCCTTAACATCAGCAATGCTGTCTTTGCAAAGGTCAGGTGAATAAACTGTCTGAACAAGGTATCTTCCTGTTCTAAGAATTACAAAGGATAGTCCTCCCATACGGCGAACCTTATGTACGCAAGCGTCTATGGAAATTGTTCCGCCGATATTGTCCTTAGCATCGGAAATATCAAACTCTTTCTTAACGGATTTTCCGTCTACAAGCATTATTCCGTTAGTTCTTTGAGGAATATAGCTGTCTTTGTTTACGTAAATTTCAGAAGAAACTTTCTCTGTTTCAACAATAGCTTCTTCCTTTGTTTGCTCCTGTGTTAGAGAAGTTGACGCCTCGGAAAGCTTTGCTTCAAGAGTTTCTTTTATAATCTTTGGAGTGCAAACTCCCCTTAATTCCTTAGAGCACTGTCCCATAAGGAAGCCAAACACCTTAGTTTCACCGCCTGCATACTGCTGAACAGCCGTGCTGTTTGCAGAAAGTACAGCGTCAATAACCTCGTTAACCTTGCCCATATCGTTGACGATTAGGTAGCCCTTTTCCTTAGCAGTTTCCTCTGCGCCCTTGCCGAGTTCAATCATGTATCTAAGCACCGACTTAGCATCATTCTTTGATACCTTTTCAGTGTCAGCCATTTCAACAAGTTTTGCAAATTCTTCTGGTGTAAACGGAAGATTATTAATATCAGCCTCGCCTAAATTTACACGGCGAAGAAGTTCAACGATTATAAAGTTTGCAATGCTCTTTGGATTGTTGTAAGCCTTTACTGCGTTATCGTAGAAGTCTGAAACGACTTTCTGTGCAACTAGAATTTTTGCATCAACATCTGAAAGAGCATACTCGCCGATATATCTGTCAATGCGTGCCTGCGGCATTTCTGGGAGGTCACCCTTTATTCTTGAAAGGTCCTCATCAGTGAAGTTCACTTGAAGAATGTCTGGGTCTGGGAAGTAGCGATAATCGTGTGCATCTTCCTTACTTCTCATTGACTTAGTGTCGCCGTGGTTATCGTTGAAACGTCTTGTTTCTTGAACAACCCTGCCGCCTCTGTCAATAAGCTTAGACTGACGAAGAATTTCAAATTCTATCGCACGTCCAACAGACTTAATTGAGTTAAGGTTCTTAACCTCTGAACGAGTACCAAATTCAGTATCAGTTGGTTTCATAACAGAAACGTTTACGTCGCAACGGATAGAACCTTGCTCCATTTTACAGTCACTGACATCAGCGTATTGAAGAAGTAGTATTACCTTTTCCATGAACGCTTTTGCTTCCTCAGCAGAAGAAATATCAGGTTCTGTTACAATTTCAATAAGCGGAATTCCACAACGGTTATAGTCAGCAAGCGAAACGCCGTTCAAGTCATCATGAACGAGCTTTCCTGCGTCTTCTTCAAGGTGGATACGGTTAATTCTAACGTTCTTAGTCTTGCCTCCAACTTCAATCTGAACACTTCCGTCAATACAGAATGGGAATTGAAGCTGGGAAATTTGATATGCTTTAGGAAGGTCAGGATAGAAATAGTTCTTTCTATCAAATACTGAGAATTTGTTTATATCGCAGTTAAGTGCATAGCCTGCTCTTACTGCATATTCAACAGCAGTTTGGTTTATAACCGGAAGTGTTCCCGGCATACCGGTGCATACCGGGCAGCATCTTGAGTTTGGTTCGCCGCCGAATTCTGCGTTACAGGTGCAGAAAACCTTAGATTTTGTACGAAGTTCGCAGTGTATTTCAAGTCCGATTACTGGAATATATGACATCTATTTTTGCACCCTTTCTTATAGTTTTGGAAGAACAGCTTTGAAGTTTGACTCAAAAGCGTCAGCTGTCTGAATAATAGTAGCCTCATCGAATTTATTACCAACAAGCGACATACCAATTGGCATACCGTTTGCATCGTATCCGCAAGTAGTTGAAATAGCCGGAAGTGATGCAATATTAACAGTTACAGTACAAATATCCGACATATAAAGCTTTGCTGGGTCGGAAAGGTTGACTGTCGCATCTAGGGCAACGGTTGGGGTTGTTGGTGTGAGGATAATATCTGCTTTATCAAAAATACTGTTGTATTCAGCAACAATTTTCTGTCTAAGCGCAAGTGCTTTTCCATAATAAGCATCGTAGTAGCCGCTTGAAAGAGCGTAGTTACCAAGAAGAATTCTCCTCTTAACTTCGCTTCCAAAGCCTTCATTTCTTGAGTTTATGATAATATCGTTGAATGTTGCACCCTCTGTACTTCTGTGGCCGTACTTAATGCCATCAAATCTAGATAGGTTTGATGCAGCCTCAGCAGAAGAAATAAGGTAATAAGCAGCAACTGCATATTTAAGCGATGGCATTGATGTTTCAACAAGTTCTGCGCCCATTGACTTATAATAGTCAGCAGCTGCAAGAACTGCTTTTCTAACCTCGTCATCAATTGCATCTTCATAGAATTCCTTAGGGAGTGCGATTTTAAGTCCCTTTATGCTCTGTCCAATCTTAGAAGTGTAGTCCATAGTTGGAGTCTTAGATGATGTTCCATCGTGCCTATCATAGCCTGCGATTGAGTTTAGAACTATTGCGCAGTCATGAGCATCTCTGCAAATTGGACCGATTTGGTCAAGCGATGAGGCAAACGCAACAAGTCCGTAACGTGAAACTCTGCCGTAAGTTGGCTTTAGCCCTGTCACACCGCAATATGCCGCTGGCTGACGGATAGAGCCACCTGTATCAGAACCAAGTGAGAACGCACAAAGTCCGGCTGCAACTGCTGCCGCAGAACCTCCAGACGAACCCCCCGGCACCTTATTTAAGTCGTAAGGATTTTTAGTTTTAGCGAATGCAGAAGTTTGTGTTGTACTTCCCATCGCAAATTCGTCCATGCTCGCCTTACCAAGAAGTACAATATTTTCAGCGTTAAGCTTCTGGGTAACAGTAGCGTCATATGGCGGAATAAAATTGCCAAGCATTTTAGAAGCACAAGTTGTCCTTGTTCCTTCGGTGCAACATATTCTTTATCGCAGTCGGAATACCGCAAGTGCTGTCGCATTACCAGCGTCACTTCTTGAGCATTCTCAGTAGATTTAAGAGCAATATCCTCTGTTACGGTAATATAGCTCTTTAACTTCAGGGTCAATCCCCTTTATTCTTTCAAGATATGTAGTAGTAAGCTCGGCAGCGGAAATTTCCTTGCTGTCCAGCATTTTACGCATATCTCTAATTTTCATAGATGTAACGTCCATATTATAAGACCGTCCTTTACAAAATTTGTACAAATGGGCTTTTAATCAAAAACCTTTGGAACAACAAAACAATTGTTGCTGTTTTGGGCATTAGCAAGTATCTTTTCAGTAGATAGGGAGTCTTCATCTTCATCAACACGAAGGTCCTTTAAAACAAAACGTCCTTATTGTCTGCAAGGGCATCATAAGCAACATCAATTTCTTTTATGTCGTCCATTATTTCAATAATACTGCTCATTTCATTTGCTACCCTAGCAAGTTCATCGTTTCAGCAAAACTAAGCTTTGAGAGCTTAGAAAGGTGAGAAACCATATTCAAATCCATAGCTTTTCTCCAATACATTAAATTTTTCGTCCAAAAATCTAATATTCAACATTAGGATATAATTCCTGACATTAACAGATTGATTATACTACAAAATGTGCTTCTGTGCAAGATTTTCGCAAACAATTTTAGACCTTCTCCTTTTTTATTACTTCTTCGCCAAATATGAAAAACGAACCTTACCACGCATATATTATATAATAATACTATCTAATTCTGAAAACGTTACTAAAAACTTCGTTTTCAGCCGTATGCCATGGCTTCAATTCAATTGTATAAGTATAAGAAACATAAATATACTTAATTTTGCTTGATTTAATGACGTTTTGCGATATACTTAATAATATTTTTGAAAAGGAAAGGTGAATATTTGTGATCGATGCAATCATTTATTATGCTAAAGACGATGTTGATGCTGTTGTAAATAAAAATATTCTTACTTCACTAGAAAGTATTCTTCTTTACGGTGTCAAATTCCATAGAGTGAATGCACCGAGCTTGTCTTAGAAAAAACAAGCCTGCTATTGTGATAGCTGTTATTAAAGACGCAATCCCCACTGCCCTTGCAGAAAAAATTTCTACATTCGTTTCTCGTCTGTAATTATAATGACAAACGACATCAACGCTGAAGAAAAATTGAAGTATTCAGGGGGCTTTTATTCTGCCACAAAACGCCGATAAAATTATTATTGCTCAAGCAATTAAATTCTGCATTCATGCCAAAGGTGAACTCAATCATCTTCGTGCAAATATAATGAAATTGAAACCAAGCTTTTGCCGATGCAAAGATAATCTCACGTGCGAAGTTTATACTTATTCAATACCTTAGAATGAACGAAAAAGACGCACACAAATATATCCAAAAGCAAGCTATGGCCAGACGTGTATCGCAAAGAAGTGTTGCAGAAGATATACTCAAAACATACGAGTTCTAAAACAGTAACTCAATATTAGAAAGGGGACTGCTATGAAATTCACTAAATGCACGGCGTCGGGAACGACTATATATACGTAAATTGCTTTGAAGAACACCTTATAAATCCTGAAGAAATTGCAATAATTACAAGTCATCGCCGTTTTGGAATTGGCGCAGACGGACTAGTTATGATTATGCCGTCCGACACTTGCGACTTTAGAATGAGAATGTTCAACATTGACGGCTCTGAGGGCATGATGTGCGGAAACGCTTATTCGCTGCATTGGGAAATACGTCTACGATTACGGACTTACTGATAAGACCGAAATTTCCATTGAAACTGCTAGCGGAGTTAAGTACCTCTCCCTATTCACCGAAAACGGAAAGGTTTGCTCTGCAAGCGTGAATATGGGCAAAGCTTATCCTAAAGCCTATCGACATACCGATGCTTGACGACGGTGAAAGCTTTATTGATAAAGAAATCACTGCTGCATGTTACTCCGCAAAATCACTGCTGTTTCTATGGGCAACCCTCACGCAGTAACTTTTGTAGATGATGTTGACTGCCTCGAACTTGAAAAGATAGCACCTGCTTTTGAAAAATCACAAACTTTTCCCAAGCAGAGTTAACACTGAGTTTGTCAAGGCAATTGACAATAAGACTTTGCAATGCGAGTTTGGGAGCGTGGCTCTGGCGAAACGCTTGCCTGCGGTACAGGTGCTTGTGCCTCTGTTGTCGCCTCTATACTCAACGGATACTGCAAAAAGGACGAAGAAATCACCGTTCACTTACGTGGCGGAGTCCTTTAAAATCGTTTCGGAAATCAGACGGGAATGTTAGTACTGAACGGACCTGCTGTTAAAGTATATGACGGAGATGTAAAACTCTCCGAAATAGACTGGAGAAATACATAATTAATATTTTTTAAAAATAAAGGAGTTTATACTATGGCAAAAATCAACGAGAATTTTCAAAATCTAAAAAAGAACTATCTTTTCATCGACATTGCTAAGAGAATTAAGGCTTACACAACAGCTAACTTGACAAGCCACTAATCAGAATGGGTATTGGTGATGTAACTTTGCCTATCGTCCTGCTGTTATTGAGGCGATGAAAAAAGGCGCTGATGAAATGGGCGTTAAGGAGCTTTATGGTTATGAGGATAGCGGCACCGCTACGATTTCCTTAAAACTGCAATTTCTGGATATTACAAGAGCTTTGGCACTGACATTGCAAATGATGAAATTCGTGTAAATGACGGCGCAAAGAGCGACTGCGGAAATATTGTAGATATTTTCGGCGCTGATAATACTGTTCTTGTTACAGACCCCGCTTACCCTGTATATGTTGACTAAATACTATGAGCGGTAAGAAGATTATATACGCAAACTCTAACGAGGAAAACAACTTCGCTGCTATGCCTGACAAAAATGTTAAGGCTGATATTATCTATCTTTGTTCCCTAATAACCCTACTGGCTCAGTTTATACAAAACCTCAGTTAAAGGAATGGGTTGATTACGCACTAGAAAATAACGCAGTTATTATCTTTGATGCTGCTTACGAGGCGTTTATTACAGATCCTGAGCTGCCAAGAAGCATATTCCAAATCGAAGGTGCTAGAAAATGTGCTATTGAAATGTGCTCACTTTCTAAAACCGCTGGATTTACAGGTATGCGTTGCGGATATACCGTTATCCCAAACGAACTTGAAATGACTGCTTCAAAATGGTGAAGTAATCAATATCGGTCAGCTTTGGCAAGGCAAGACGTCAGGGCAGTAAATTCAACGGTGTTTCCTACCCTGTTCAGTGTGCAGCAGCTGCTGTATTCTCCGAAGAAGGGCTAAAGCAAATCAAGGAAAATATCGCATACTATCAGAACAACGCAAAGATTATGGCTTCCACTCTTGACGAGCTAGGCATTAAGTATACTGGCGGAATTAACTCCCCTTATATCTGGCTAAAATGTCCTAACAACATGGGTTCTTGGGAATTTTTCGACTACTTGCTAAACGAAATCCAAGTTGTTGGTACTCCTGGAGAAGGCTTTGGTCCTAACGGCGCTGGCTGGTTTAGACTAACTGCTTTCGGCTCAAAGGAAAACACAATTGAGGCTATGAGCAGATTTAAGAACCTCTGCAAATAATTTTTCTGCATGAAACGGTAAAGCATTTATTTCGCTTTACCGTTTTTTTATTGATAAATGACGTTCTCTTTGATATAATAAGATTACTAAATTTTACGGATAAATTCGGGAGGTTTATTATGAGCGAACATATCATAAATATCCCCTGCTCTGCAATGCCGATGCTGCTTGAAACAAATTCTGAGATTGCACCAATTCCTTTCATACATTGCAATAGAATTGCTGATTTTCACGTACTGATTTACCTAAAGGCTGGCTGCATGGAAGTCATCGAAGACGGCACGGTTTATAAGCTTTTGCCAAACTCAAGTTTCTTCTTAAAAGGCGGAATTCATCATGTCGGTGTAACGCCTTGTGACAAGGGCACTGCTTGGGATTTTGCACATTTTGTATGCTCGGAAATAACTTCCGACATGGTTGAGTATGATTGGCAAACCGTAGTTAAGGGCAGAATTCGTTTGTCGCAAGAGGACTTAAACAAATATTTCAGTATCCCTAAAATCACAACCTTACCGCAAAGCAGCGATATAAAAAGACTTTTGAGTGATATGATTAATGCGCATAACACGGGCAATACGCTAGGCGCAAACAATTTACTATGGCAAGTTCTTTTTGAAATATCTGAACTTCCTCACCGTAATAAAACTATTTCTAAGAGTAAAGTTTCAGATGTGATTTCCTTTATTGAAAAACACTATTGCGACAACTTTTCTTCTAAAGACGTTGAGAAATATATCGGATTTTCCTACAAATATATAAGCTCGATTTTTAAGACCGAAACGGGAATGACAATCAAAGAATATCAGCTAATGCTGCGCATAAGACAAGCTGCAAAACTTTTATGCAGCACGGACTTAGATATTGCAGAAATTTCGGACAAAATCGGATTTTACGACCCATTCTATTTTAGTCGTATTTTCAAAAGAGAGAAAGGTTTTTCTCCAAGCAAATACCGACAGAATTATATCCTAGAATATAACGCCACTTTTCAAAAATCGGAATATTATACATATATATTTGAATATAATCTATTTTTATTTATGCTGCAAAAGGATTATACTACATATATAAACCGAATTATGTTGGAGGATATTCCCAATGGAAAATGATTAAAAAGTTCACCATTAACGATGATTTTTTCGGAAGATACGAAAGACTTGTCAAAGATGTAGTCATTCCATATCAAGAAAAAGCACTCAACGACCAAATTGAAGGTGCAGAAAAAAGCCACTGTATCGAAAACTTTAAATTAGCGGCAGAAAAAATCAGACAGCAAAACAAGCGCCGACTTCTACGGAATGGTTTTCCAAGATAGTGACGTTGCAAAGTGGCTTGAGGGCGCTGCTTATTCTATGATAATGCACCCTGACGCTGAACTTGAAAAACGCTGTGATGAAGTTATCGACATTATCGGAAGTGCGCAGATGGAGGACGGATACCTCAACACCTACTTTATTGTAAAGGATATTGAGAAACGCTGGACGGACTTGCTTGAGGCGCATGAGCTTTACTGTGCTGGGCATATGATTGAGGCAGCCGTTGCTTACGCTGAATGTACTGGCAAAACTAAGCTTCTCGAAATCATGTGCAGAATGGCAGACCATATTTACAATCACTTCATCACCGAAAAAGCGGAGGGCTATGGTGGTCACCCTGAAATAGAGTTGGCTCTAATGAGGCTATATCGTTACACTGAAAACGAAAAGTATAAAGAGCTTGCACTACACTTTATCAATGTTCGTGGTGTTGACAGCGACTACTATATTAGAGAAGCTGAAGATCGTGGTTGGAACCTTTGGGGCAGCAATGGTCACGATAAAGAATATCAGCAATCCCACCTCCCTGTTCGTGAACAGCTCGATGCAACCGGTCATGCTGTTCGTGCCGTTTACCTATTCACCGGAATGGCAGATGCAGCATCATGCACAAATGACGAAAGTTTAAAGAAAGCTTGCCGCACTTTATGGGACAGCATTACTAACAAGAGAATGTACGTAACCGGCGCTATCGGCTCTTGCTATGAGGGGGAGGCTTTCTCTAAGGATTATCACCTCCCTAATGATACGGCTTATGCTGAAACTTGTGCTTCAATCGGACTCATTTTCTTTGCGCAAAAAATGCTTGCTATGGAGAAAAACAGCCGTTACGCTGACGTTATGGAACGTGCTTTATATAACTGCGTTCTCGCTGGCATGGAACTTGACGGAACTAAGTTTTTCTATGTAAATCCTCTTGAAATTATCCCTGAAACCTCCGGCAACACAAGAAGTATGCACCACACCCTCCCACAAAGGCCAAAATGGTTTACTTGCGCTTGTTGCCCACCTAATGTTGCAAGACTTCTTCCTTCAATTGCTGAATATGCTTGGGAGGAGGACGGCAATACTGTTTACTCTAACCTATTTATCGGCGGTGTTCTTGATTTATCCGATACCCTTGGCACAAAAATCAATGTCACAACCGGCTATCCATATGACGGGAAAGTTAATTATAGCTTCTCTTCTAATGTGTCTATGACACTAGCAATTAGACTGCCTGCATGGAGTGCTGAAACTACCATTACTAAAAATAATGCTTCAGTAGAATATACTGTAAAGGACGGATATGCTTATATAACTGGTGATTTCACCTCAAGCGACACAATTACAGTGGAT
>JAXGPS010000033.1:0-11591 GCA_040766825.1 Oscillospiraceae bacterium | reverse complement strand
AAAAGCACTGGGAATTGCGCACCACGCCAGCTTGTTGCATCATCAAGTCCCCAGAAGGTTACTCTAGCAATGTTGTCGGAATATTTTTTGTACAAGCACATAAGTTCAGCGTACTTTAATGCTTGACCTTTTTCGTAGTCCTCAGAAAGCTCTGATGCACCGGCAGGAACTGTTACATCAAGCTCAGTTATACTAACTTCAACGCCCAAATCAATAAACATTTTGAGAGAGGCTTCAACATTTTCAATACTTGTTTGAGTGCTGTAATGCCCTTGCATTCCAATACCCTCGATAAGCAATCTGTCGTTGCCCTCAGCTAGATATTTATCGTTTATAGTCTTTACCATGTCAGCAACTGCCTTTGCTTTTGCGCTAACGTCTAGGTTGTAGTCGTTATAATATAGTATAGCGTTTGGATCAGCCTCTCTTGCTGAACGGAAAGCAAATTCAACATAATCAGAACCGTTTCCGCCATTAGCAAAAGCGTTATACCAATCGCTTCTGCGCAAAGCACTTTCCCAATCCTCAGGCGCACCATCGGAGATAGCTTCGTTTAAAACGTCCCAAGAAATGAGTTTGCCGGCATAATGCGAGGCTATTGTGTCAATATGATTTTTAAGGCTCTTTTCGGCTTCTTCACGAGTTAGAGGATTGCCGCTTGCGTCCTTGTTTAGGTAATCAGGGGATTGCTGATGCCATGCTAATGTATGTCCTACTATAAGGAAGCCTTGCTCTTGTAAAGTCGCTATCATTGCATCTACATCATCAAATCTAAATCCATCTTTTGAACGCATTGCGTCAGGTTTCATAGCATTTTCAGGAGTTAGAACATTGAAGTAATGCTTTAGCATTGCAAGCCTATCCTCTTTGTCAATTTCCCTTTGAGAGAAAACATTTCCGATAAGGAAGTGTTCTTTATAAACCTCTGCTAAAGACGGATGCGATAAATCAGCCTTGATTTCAGTCTTTGTTGCAGGTGCAACAGTTCCGCCGTTTGAATAAATTCTAACGTTTTTAACGTAATAATTTTCAAGCGGAGATGCGTTCAAACGAAAACGGTTTTGAATTCCAGCAGGCACGTTCCATACCCCCTCTTCATCTAAAGTGAAGTCATAACTTAATGTTGCTTCGGTAGACTCTGCGCTTGTTACTAAAGCGTCCCAAGGTGAGTCTGCGTATTCTATTGCAAAGGTGAGTGGTTGGCTAGATGTGAATGTAGCCTCAAGAGTATAATTTCCAACCCCAAGTCCGCCAATAGTAATGTCTAAAGAGTCCCATCTGTTCTCTCTGCTGCTAATTCCAATGCCCTTGTCACCCTCACCGAGGAAGAAGTAGGCATCTCCGGCATTTGCTAACCAACCGGAGCCGTTAGCACTAATATTTCCGCCGTCTGACGGGTAAAGACAACCCGGCAGACTGGCAGGATTTGAGTAGCCTTTCATATCCTCCGTTGAGTCATAAACACAGTTGTCCGGAAGAGATGGTGCAGCTTGAGTTGTAGTTTCTGTTGTTGTTTCGCTGCTTTCTACCGGAGGAGTATTTCCGCTGCAAGCTGCGAGAGGCAAAAGCATTGCCATTGTTAAGATTGAGGCAATTCTTCTATATAGTTTGTAATTTTTCTTGCTCATTTAAAATAACCAGCCTTTCAATATATGTAGAATAACCACGATATGAGTCTTTAAGCAATGGATTTTAAATAGGCTTCCGCTCAATTTAACTTGTGCGAAAGCCTATTTAACTCTAGTATGATTATTAAAACAATTTTAGATTTTTTAGAAAAATTTGATATGCCAAAGGAGTTTAGGGATATTGAGAATTGAGAAAGCTTAATTGGAGTAAAACCTGATGTTAATTAAGGAGAATGAAGAAACAGAAAATCAAAAATTAAAAATATCAAATTTTCACTAAATTGCTAAAAAAGTCTTAGTATACCCTTAGTCCATGGAGTAAATTCCAATAGCCTTTACATAGTAGTTTTTCATATCAGGATCGTCAGTTAGATTTAGACGGAAACGGTTTTGGTCGTTAGACTTGCCTTCTTCTGTGATTTCGAAGTCGAACTCTAGTGTTGTATCAGAAGTTCCCTTTACGCTTACGTGAGATGCCCAAGGAGCATCAGCGTCTTTAATGTTGAAAGTCAATTCTTCATTTGCGTTGAAAACTGCAACAAGCTTATACTTGCCGATTTCAAGTCCGCCAACTGTAACGTCGATGGAATCCCATTCGTTAGCTCTTCCGCTAACACCGATACCTCTGTTGTCGTCGCCGATGAAGAAAGTTGGTCCGCCAGCAATTGCTAAACGTCCTGAACCAGGTCCGATGTTGCCTTGGTCAGCAGGGTAATCACAATCGCCGGGATTTACTATTCCGTTTAGGTCCTCTACGCCGTCATAAACAAGAGTTCCGTCAATATCAACTAGGTCTGAAATAGAAACATCAAGAACAGCAGGAGCTGGAGCAGGTGTTGTTGTAGTTGTTTCTGGAGCAGTAGTTGTTGTAGCTGCAGTTGTAGTTGCTGCAGTAGTTGTTGTTTCTGGCTGTCCGCCGCCGTTACAAGCGCCTAGTGCCAAAACGATTGCTGCCACCATTGTTAGTGAGCATATTCTTTTAGTAAGAAAACTAGTCATGATAAATAACCTCCATAAATTTAGTTTAATCGTATTATTCTTTAACGCCGCCGATTTGTACACCCTTAACAAAGTATTTTTGTAAGAATGGATATACCACTAGAATAGGTAGAGTACAGATTACTGTTATAGCTGCTCTTAAAGAGTTTGGAGTAACAGTTCCGCTAGCTCCGCCTGATTGTTGTGCGAGATAGTCAGGCGTATTTGAGCTTTGCTGCATTGATGAGGAAAGGATTTTCATCATTTCGTATTGCAATGTACTTAGGTGTGGACTACCAGGGTTATAGATGTAAGTATCAAACCACGAGTTCCATTGACCTACCGCAATCCACAACGCAACTGTTGATATAACAGGCATACTCAACGGGAATATAATTGTAAAGATAATTCGTAATTCGCTTGCGCCCTCAATTCTTGCAGCCTCAGCGTAAGAATCAGGCAAACCGCTAATATACGTCCTTAGAATTATTACATTGAACGCTCCTACAAGAGATGGAACAATATAAACCCAGAAGCTATCTAGTAAGTGCAAATCTCTGTATAGGAAGTAAGTAGGAATTAAGCCAGCGTTGATATACATTGTCAGAACGAGGAACAGGTTTAAAGGCTTTCTGAAAACAAAAGTCTTTACGCTGAGTACGTACGCTAGCATAAATGACAGCACAACGCCAGCAACTGTTCCGATTATTGTTCTTGAAACGGATATAAATCCGGCATTTAGCAAAGTTTCATTTTTGAATACAATCTCATAGTTATAAGTAGTGAAAACTCTAGGAAGGAAGAAAAGTCCTCCTCTGATTGAATCTCGAGCATCATTAAAAGATGTTATAATCGTATTCCAAAATGGATACAGCATGATAATCATTACTAGTATCATAAATAAAATGTTTGCAGCATCAAATATGTGTTCACCGACTGATTTTTTTATCGCAGATTTAGATTTAGATTTCATATTTAAATCACCCTTTCGTATAATTAAGGATTTTCTCCTCGTCTTTAAACCACTTGCTCTTCGCCTAATTTACCAGCGACAAAGTTGCATATTCCAATCAGGATTATACTAACAACCCCTTTAAACATACCAGCCGCCGTTGCAATAGAGAAGTTATTAAGAGCGAGACCTCTTCTTATTACGAAAATATCAATCGTTTCAGCAACGTCATTTATAATTCCGTTACCAAGTAAGAACTGAACCTCAAAACCAGCATTTAAAATCCAACCAACATTAAGTATTAGCAATACTACCGTAGTGGACTTTATTCCCGGTAGGGTAATATGTAAAGCACGTTGAAATCTATTTGCGCCGTCAATTTCTGCTGCCTCATAAAGACCGGGGTCTATTGAGGTCATAGCAGCAAGGTAAACAATTGAGTTCCAACCCATGCCTTTCCAAACATTTGATAAACCAACAATACCCCAGAAATACTTAGGGTCGCCTAGGAAGTGAATTTTTTCTCCGCCGAATAAAACTATCAATTCGTTGATAATTCCGTCCTCAAAGGATAACACGTTAGAAACAAGTCCTGTAACGATGATCCATGATAGGAAGTGAGGGAGATAAGAAATAGTCTGAACGCTTCTTTTGAAGAAAGTCCCTTTAAGTTCGTTAAGTAAAAGCGCAAATACTATGGCAGAAACGGTGTTTAAAACAAGGTTTATACTTCCCATCGCAATAGTGTTGCGTAAAATTCTTAAAAAAGTAGAGTCTGAAAAAAGTGTCTGGAAGTGTTTAAATCCAACCCACTCATGGTCAAGCAAACCTAAGTTAGGGTTCGGTCTAAAGTCCTGAAAAGCCATCACAAGTCCAGATAGGGGATAGTAACAAAAAATAAAGATGTATATTACAAATGGTATCGCAATTAAAATCAATTCTTTTTGTTTTAGAAGCGTTTTTACAAACTGAGCTAAAGTTTTTTTGAATGGTTCTTTTGTAGGACCTTTTATAGTGTGTAGCATAGTATCACGAGCCATGCAAAAACCTCCTTTTTTAGAAAGAAAGCTACATTATATGTTTGTAGCTTTCCTTCCAAAGTAATGAATGTTATCTTTCAATACCCATTCGTAATGCGATTTCTTCGTTAACATAGTCCAAGAAATCCTGATAGCCGGTTTTCTCGAATTCAGCCATATATGTTGCCCAAGCAGCTTCAAAGTCGTCTGCAATAATAACTCTTGGCAATTGATTTAGTTGAACTTCTTGCATCTTTACCTTAGCCATTTCTTCAGGAGAACCTGCAGCATATGGGAAGTTCCAAACGTAAGCATAGTCTGGAGTGATTGGGTTTGCGATTGTCAAGAAGTCAGCACCTGTTGAGAAGCCGTACTTTGAGAAGAATTCCTTATCATACTCGTTTTGACCTGCAAGAATTTCTTCTTTTTGGTCGCCAGGGCTCATGCAGTTTCCATCGTCAAAGTGACCTTCACGTTTTGGGAATGGGTTTGTTAGCTTTTCAGCAGTGTTATCAATTTTCCACTGAGCGTCATTCCAATTTTCACGTTGTTCTTCAGTTCTGCGGAATCTGCCGTTTTCGTCAACGTAATAATCTCTGCCTTCGATACCCCACTTTGCAAGCAAAGTCATTTCTTCTGAAAGAAGTGTATCCATAAATAAAAGTGCTCTATCAACATCTTTACATTGAGTGGAAATACCGATACCGTTTCCTCCAACGAATGTAGGAGCAACCTTGTACCACTGTTCATAGCCCTCGAATGTTAAACCTAGAGGAACGTAAGTCCTCTTGTAGTTTTTATCTGATTTCAAAACGTCCTCTGCTTGCTGGAAGCTCCATTGCTGGTCGAACATAGCAAGAACACGTCCACTAGAGATTTTCGCCAAGTATTGGTCGAAGTTGTCAGTAAATGTTGATGGGCTGATTAAGCCTCTCTTGAACATTGTGTTGAGTGTTGAATAATATCTCTTAGCATAATCTTTATTCTGATAAGTTTCAGCCATGAGAGTTTCTTGGTTAACGAAACAGTCACCGTCGTTAAATCCGCCAACAAGATGCTGAGGTGCGTTCATCAAAGTAAATGCACGGTTAGGGTCCTGTGAGAAAACTTCAAATGGTAAAGTAGGCTGACCGTCAATTTCAGGATGAGCCTCATAGTATCTAGTCAAAAGATCAAAGAATTCATCAAGAGTTTTTGGATTAGAGTAATTATCCCAAGCCAAAACGTCTTTCTGGATCCAGAACGCCGGACCGTTATAGAAAGTTACAACCGGTTCGTTGTAAGAACGTCCCCAAATTTCCATGATGTAGATATTTTCGTCTGGGGAAGCGTTAATTCTTTTTTGTTCGTATGGTGCATAGTGTGCTTGTAGATTAGGATATTTAGGAATTTCGTCTTGTAAAGGAATTAAAGCACCCGAAGACATAAAACGGGAACGAGCGTTTCCTGCACCGATGATGTCAGGGTAGTTTCCGCTTGCGATCATTGTTCCGATACGGGAGTCCATATCACCAACAACAAATTCAAATTCGATTTTAACCTTAGTTTTTTCCTCGATCATTTTTACAATTTCATTATCTGGACCAGGCCCCTGTCCCGGTTCAGCAACAAACATTGAAAGAGTAATCCAGTCTAATTCGTCCGAAGTAGGAAGCGGATCATCTGCTGTTCTTGTTGTCTGAGGAGTGCCGCTGTTGTTACAAGCAGATAGAATAGAAGCAGTCATCAAGGAAGCTAGGATAAGCGCTAAGATTTTACTTTTTTTCATATTTAATAACCCCTTTCGTATTTTATAAGTTTGCCGTCTTTGTGTAAAATAAACTATATCTAACGTGGTTCTCTATAAATAAACATACAGTATCCACAGAAACAATGCTATTCATAAATTGCGAAATACTTTTCAATTGTTGCTATGATTTAAAGTTTTTTTGATATTATAATGAAAAATAATGGTATGTAATGCTTTGATATTGTTAAAATTCTTCAAAAAATGAGTATAAATATTGCGATTATGGCTTTTATAAAGACTTTTTATAAATAAACATAATCGCAAAGTTTAATACAATTTAGCGCAACAAATCAGCGCAACAATTGGTTGTATAGAATAATTCAAATATTGACATTCTTAAAGGCTGAACATAACATTGTTCAGAATAGCCTCAAGCATTTCTTGGTGTCCGCTTGTTAGGGAATTAAAGACTTCACCCTTTTCAAGAGCGTACTTTTCCAAGTCAGCTATTGTAGCGTTGCCTGAAATAATATCAGCGCCGATGCCATCTTTCCAGCTAGAATATCTCTGCTCGGTAAAGCTGTCAATTCTTCCGTCCTCAATGAGCTTGTGGGCAATTCTTAGTCCCAAAGCAAAGGTATCCATACCGCTAATATAGCTATGGAAAATATCCTCTGGTTCAAAAGAGCCTCTCCTTGCCTTTGAGTCGAAGTTTAGTCCGCCGTATGTAAATCCGCCAGCCTTTAGAACTTCATACATACAAAGAGCAGCATCATAAATATTAGTTGGGAATTGGTCTGTATCCCAGCCCAAGAGCATATCGCCCTGATTTGCGTCAATAGAGCCGAACACGTCGTTAACTCTAGCAACTCTTAATTCGTGCTGGAAAGTATGACCTGCAAGTGTTGCGTGGTTAGCCTCGATATTCATCTTGAAATCCTTATCCAAGCCGTATTTTCTAAGGAAGCCGATAACAGTAGCAGTATCAAAATCATACTGATGCTTTGTTGGTTCCTTTGGCTTTGGCTCGATATAGAAATCTCCCGTAAAGCCGATTGAACGTGCATAGTCAACAGCCATTCTCATAAGTCTGGCCATGTTTGCTTGTTCAAGCCCCATATCTGTATTTAGAAGTGTTTCATAGCCCTCACGTCCGCCCCAGAAAACATAACCGGTTCCGCCTAGCTTTACAGTAAGCTCGATTGCTTTTTTAATCTGAGCGGCTGCAAACGCAAAAACGTCAGCAGTTGGAGATGTTCCGGCGCCGTGCATATATCTAGGGTTGCTAAAGCAGTTAGCTGTTCCCCAAAGAACCTTTTTATCAGGGTTTTTAGCCATTAGTTCTTTTATGTAGTCGGTAATCTCATCAAGGCGCTTGTTAGTTTCAGCAAGAGTTTCGCCCTCGTCAACTAAATCTCTGTCATGGAAACAGAAATAATCCATGCTAAGCTTGTTCATAAGCTCGAACGCTACATCAACCTTGTTTTTAGCAATACTCATATAGTCGCTTCCGCCAAAGGTTTTGTCAGTAGTTCCAACTCCGAACATATCCTTGCCGTCGCCGCCCATTGTGTGCCACCATGAAAGTGCAAACTTGAGATGCTCCTTCATAGTCTTATCGCCAATCATTTCATCAGGGTTGTAGTATTTGAAAGCAAGGTTGTTTTTGCTGTTCTTGCCCTCATAAGAAATCTTGCCAATGCTTGAAAAAAATTCGCTCATAATTTAATTCCTCCAATAATAAGTTTGTTTTTACGAGAACGTCCATTAGACTATTCAGTCGACCTTCATGTTTTTGAAAGCCGACCAAAGGGTTTGTATATTCACGGCTTACGCCATGTTTAGTGTAACTTCTGTGCTTGCGCACTTTACTCCCATGAGGGTTTGACTTTGCTCATCCGGCTGGGAAGTTCCTGCATAAAGAGTGAACCTATCGCCATATATTTTTCTTACGCCATTTTCATCAACGGCTGTAAAGGACTTGTCGGTTATAGGAATTTCAAACTCCTTTTTCTCGCCGGCTTGAAGAGATACTCGTTTAAATCCGCATAGGCTGTGATTTAAAACAGCATTTTCGCAATAATCCTTTATATAAATCTGAATTACATCGTCAGTAGCAACTTCGCCTGTGTTTTCGGCAGTAACTATTGCTGCTCCGTTGCTGTACTTTATTGAGGTGCATTCAACCTTTGAGTAGGTAAGCCCAAATCCAAACGGATAAAGCACGTTTCCTTCTGCATATCTATAAGTGCGGTTTTTCATAGAATAATCCGAAAAATCAGGCAGCTTATCGCTATCCTTATAGAAAGTCACCGGCAATTTTCCAGATGGAGAGGTTTTGCCGAAGATAATGTTAGCAAGAGCTGTTCCGCCCTCCGAGCCGGGATACCAAGCTTGAAGCAAGGCTGAAGTATCAGCTTCAATATTTACAGCACTTCCTGTTGCAACTACTGCAATAACAGGCTTGCCCACAGATAGCACCTTTTCAAGAAGAAGTCTTTGACTTTGCGGTAATCTAAGGTCTTTCTTATCGCCGGAGGAGAACTCATTTCCGGTATCGCCCTCTTCACCCTCAAGGCTTGCGTCAAGTCCTAAGCATACAATAACCACATCGGAATTCTGAGCAACACTAGCAGCCTCTGCAAGTCTGTCGCCCGGTTTTCCAAGTACGGATATTTTATCTTTGTATAAGTGGCAGCCTTCCGAGAAAAGAATTCGTCCATCGAACTCGTTTTGAAGTCCCTCAAGGAAAGTTATATATCTATCCGCTGTTCCGCAATAGTTAGCGTTCAAAGCCTCTCTGCTATTTGCATTAGGGCCTACTACGCCAATTGTTTTTATTTTTGATTTATCAAGAGGTAGAATACCGTCGTTTTTCAAAAGCACAATAGATTTTTCAGCACATTCAAGAGAAACGTCTTTATGCTCACGACAAGCGATTATGTCGTATGGTAAATTGTCAAATTCAGTTTCATCAAACATACCAAGACGAATTCTTGTACGCATTAGCTTTATACAAGACTCGCTGATATTATCAGGCTCAATAAGCCCTACTTCAAGCGCTGTCAATAGATTTACGTAAGAGCAGCCACAGTTTAAATCGCAGCCAGCCTTAATAGCAAGTGCTGCGGACTCAATTGCGTTTTTGTAAGTCCGTGCTTTTCGTGGAAATCACTTAATTGCCCAGCAGTCTGATACAAAATAGCCGTCAAAATCCCATTCTTCAAGCTTTTGCATAAGGAAATCACTTGCGCAGCAAGCCTCACCGTTCACTCTGTTATATGCGCCCATTACGCTCTCGACTTTAGCTTCCTTTACTAACGCCTCAAAGGCTGGGAGGTATGTTTCTTCCATATCCTTTTTTGATGCAATAGCATTAAATTCATGACGAACATCTTCAGGCCCGCTATGCACAGCGTAGTGCTTTGCACAAGCAGCAGTTTTCAGATGCTCTGAATTACCCTGCAAGCCCGCTACAAAAGCCTTTCCCATTTCGGCAGTCAAGAATGGATCTTCTCCGTAGGTTTCATGTCCTCTGCCCCATCTAGGGTCACGGAAAATATTTATATTTGGCGACCATAAAGTAAGCCCTTTATAAATATCTCTATCCCCGTGAGAGATATGAGCGTTATATTTTGCTCTGGTTTCGTCAGCAGTAATTGTAGCAATTCTTTCTGTTAAAGGAACATCAAACGTTGCTGCAATTGCAATCGCTTGAGGAAACATTGTTGCAACTCCGGCTCTTGCGATACCGTGAAGCCCTTCATTCCACCAGTTATATTCAGGAATTTCAAGCCTTTCAAGTGCTGGTGCGTCATATCTAAGCTGTTCGGCTTGTTCATGAATTGACATCTCCGAAACAAGCGCCTCTGCTCTTTGCTGAGGAGATAACGATTTGTCTTTGTATTTTTCCATATTTGCGAATATGCCCTTTGTAAAAAGAGCATCTCCTTTCGTACAGTATTTTTTATATGCTATGATTTATTTTTTGGAATATTTGATGAATTGTATCGCCGTCTTTATAAACTTCGTGACTTAATAACAGTCCCCAACTTTCTTCAAGATAAGCTGATTCGTTCTGATTAAAGCATCTTATCTCGCCGACTGTTTCGCATTCTAAGAATAAGTTGTTTGTATAAACTTCAAAGTTAGATGAAAAATCCGGATACCTAACATTTTTATAAAGAGGAACGCTTTTTACAAACATTTGTCCATGCACATCGTATGCAACAAAGCCCTCCTCCACATTAAAACCAGCCTTAAAAGCTTCCTTTTGCAAAGGATTTTGCTTTAAGACAGCAAAGTCATTTTCAAGAGTAAATCGGGAATCCTTAATATCGGAATAGTCCCAAAGGGAAAGAGCTCTATTCGGTAAATATCCGCTTTTTCTTTTGCTCAACGGAATCATACACGTTCCGCCCTGTGTTAGAGAAGTTATTGACCAAGGAGAAAATATTTGAGGACAGCTTGCTGTGTTTTCTATCCTATGTACAATTTGAACCAATGGCTCGCTTTCACTCATTTTCACTTTTAGCTCAAACTGTTTTCCGAATGCAGTCTGCGCAGGAAGGAGAGTGATTTCGTTTTTGTCGATTATATATTCAACAGGGCTGTTATCCGGAAAATAAGTTTCGGGATTTGTTTCGGGCGACAGCCATAGTCGATGTCCGCCGTATGCTTTCCAAGTGCCGTATCCAACGCAAGGCTCGGTGAAATCTCTGTTTTCGTCTTCAAACAAAACATTATTCATTGTAACACGAGAAAAGTGAATTATTCTGGGGCCTATATCGACAGTTATTATAAGTTTAATTATTCCGTTGCTAATTTGGATACAGTTACCGAAGTTTTTATAATTTATTTTTTGAAATGATACACTCAAATAAACCCCTCCTTGCTATATAGCAAATTAACTTGCAATCACCAAAATTGAAAATTCTCACTTGAATAATTTTGATAACATAAAGTGTCACGATTTGTATTTAGCAGTTGTGCTTATGAACAATTGTAGTACACCATTTTATTTTTTTCTCACCAATTATTGTGTTATTAGGAATGATAATTGCGATTTTTAAAAAATCGGGAAATATTTCTGCATTTTTGAAAAAAGTTGATTTTTTTATTTTTGTTTGGTATAATGCAATCAAAGAGTAATTTAAGGTAAGTAATTTTTGTTTATTATGCATAGGATTAAAACGGAAGGAAAGGTTAGTATGATTAAATATCTAAACGGCGATTTCGAAACTGTTGATTATTATAAGAATAAAAGTATGCGACTTTACGATAAT
>JAXGPS010000032.1:0-12052 GCA_040766825.1 Oscillospiraceae bacterium | reverse complement strand
TTGCTTCTGCTGCTGTTATGATGCTCCGTTCAGCGGGAATCCCTGCAAGATATGCAGAAGGATTTGTTGTTGACCCAATAAGCAGCTACTCCCCTAATGCAACAAACTATAAAGTAGATGTCAAGGATAGTTGTGCACACGCTTGGGTTGAGTACTATATTCCTTCTTACGGCTGGGCTGTTTTTGATCCAACTCCAAATAACGGAATGAGGTCGGCTGAATTAATCCCGCAATATGAGCAGACGGAAACTAGCACTTCCGAAACTCAAATCAATTCATCTTCCTTTGAAGAAACTACTTCCAACGAGCATTTTGAAATTATAACTTATGGCGATGATAATAATCCTAACAATGAAATTGTCATCCATACGTCTACTGCTGAAACAAGCGAAACCTCGATAAAATATACCGAAAAGGAAATAATCTCTAATGATTCAAAATGGAAGCCATCTTCAGCACTTCTCAAAATTATAGTGCTAATTGGCTCTTGCATCGGAATTATTGTGCTAATTATTTCGATTATCGCTCTTAGAAGATACATCATTCTTCTTCGCCGTAAAAAGAAATTCTCTTCTAAAAATTATAAAGCTGTAATAATTTCTTGCTATGAATATTTCCTTTCCCTGCTCGATTTTTATGGAATAAAGGGCAGGAATATGTATCAACTTGATTTTGCAGAAAAAATCGAAAAAGAGTTTTCTTTCTTTGGCAAGGGCGCTGTTTCTGAATTCTTCACTCTAGTTATGAAAGCCGAATTCAGCGATAATGACATTAGCAAAATTGAGGCGTCTGACTCAGTTGAATTTGTAAATGAGTTCTCAAGTTATCTTATAAAATCAATGCCACGATTTAAAAAGCAATCATTCATCTACTTCAAATGCCTCAAATAGAAAAATCCGTCCCAACTTTTTTAGTCGGGACGGATTTCTTATTAAGGAGGAAATATCATAAATTCTTAGTCTTTAGGCACCTTGTAGCGTTTAGAATTGCTATAAAAGCAACCACTACATCAGACAGCACTGCTGCCCACATTCCAACTAAACCTGTTGCACCTAGAATTAACACTATCGCCTTTACAATTAATGAGAATGCAATATTCTGTTTTACTATTCTTCTTGTTTTCTTAGCAATAGCAATGCCTAACGGTATCTTTGAAATTTCATCATTCATGATTACTATGTCTGCTGCCTCAATTGCAGCATCAGAACCCATTCCGCCCATTGCAATGCCAATATCAGCACGTGCAAGAACCGGCGCATCATTTATACCATCTCCTACAAACGCAAGAGTTCCCTTAGAGGTCTTTAGCAGCTGCTCAACGGCAGAAACTTTATCAGACGGCAAAAGTTCCGCTTTGTAGTCTATTCCAAGTTCATCTGCAACCGACTTGCCGACTTTTTGCGAGTCGCCTGTAAGCATTGTAGTGCTAATTCCAAGCTTTTTGAGCTTGTTTATAGAAGAAATTGTGTCCTCTTTTAAAGTATCTGCAATTAATATGCTTCCAAGAAAAGTTCCGTTTTTAGCAACATAAACAACCGTTCCTACTGCCGTTTCTTCATCGTATGAGATGTTGTTATCCTGCATTAGCTTTTCATTTCCGACTAAGATTACGTTGCCCTCAAATTCAGCACGCACTCCCTTTCCGGATATTTCTTCGGAAGTAATGTTTCGAGTGTCTATCTTTTTCCCGTAAGCGCTCTTTATGGAGAGTGAAATTGGGTGATTTGAGTAACTTTCTGCATATGCGCAAACTTCAGAAGTTCGCTTTCCGATACTTCCTTAGGAGAAATCTTAACTACGGAAAATTCGCCCTTTGTAAGTGTTCCTGTTTTATCAAAAACAACTGATTTACAATCAGCGAATGTTTCAAGATAGTTTGAACCCTTTATAAGAATACCTCTTGCAGATGCTCCGCCGATGCCGCCGAAAAAGCTCAACGGAACCGATATTACCAATGCGCATGGGCAAGAAATCATCAAGAATGTAAGCGCTCTATAAATCCAATCATTAAACTCGCCTGCTCCCAAAATTGGAGGAATTAATGCGATTAAAACTGCGCACACTACTACAAAAGGCGTATAATATTTTGCAAACTTTGTTATGAAGTTTTCAGCACGTGCCTTTTTATCGCCTGCATTTTCTACTAGATTTAGTATCTTCATCGCTGTGCTTTCCGCAAATAGTTTTGTTACTTCAATTTCTAAAACGCCCGATACATTTATACTTCCGCTAAGCACTGTGTCGCCCTCTTTGCAATCTCTTGGGAGAGATTCACCCGTAAGTGCTTTTGTGTCAAGTACGGAGCTTCCCCTAGTTATAATTCCATCAAGAGGGATTTTCTCGCCTGCTTTAACAAGGATAATTTCTCCGATTTCGACTTCTTCCGGGGAAACTTCCTTTTCCTCGCCGTCACGTAAAAGCACTGCTCGGTCTGGTCGAATATCCATCAAATCAGCAATTGACTTACGTGAACGATTTACTGCCATACTTTGAAATAGCTCGCCGATTTGATAAAGTACCATTACGGCAACTGCTTCTGGAAATTCACCAATAGCAACTGCTCCCACCGACGCAATAGTCATAAGGAAGTTTTCATCAAAGATTTTGCCCTTTATAATATTTTTCAACGCTTTTAAAATAACGTCATATCCCGAGATTATATATGCTGCTAAAAATCCAATTGCCCTAGGCACTCCCTCTACTTTAAGTATCAAGAATACGGCAAACAAAACTATCGCTGCTACAATTCTTGCAATGTCAAATTTAAAGCTGCTGGGGTTTTCCTCCTCGTCATCGTCTTCACTTTTGACTTTGACATCAGGCTCAAGCTCTTTTACTATTTTAGCTATATCTGCTGTGATTTTCGCTTCACTCCCGTCGTGAATTACTGTAAGCTTCTTTGCCATAAAATTCATTTTAGCTTCATTCACGGCAGGTAGCTTTTCAGTTTCCTCTCGTATTAACTCTGCACAGTTTGCACAGTCAAGTCCCTCAAGTATTAATACTAATTTCGACATATAACAGCCCTCCCGTCTATTCCATAATATGCTCAAACGCTTGATTGAATATTGTTTGAATATGTGAATCTGCCAATGAATAGTATATGGTTTTTCCGTCACGGCGATACTTCACAAGCTTCATCTGCTTTAGCACTCTTAGCTGATGCGATATTGCCGACTGAGTCATGTTTAAAACGTCTGCTATCTCGCAAACGCACATTTCACTTTCGAATAAAGCACATATTATCCTTACTCTTGTTGTGTCGCCGAAAACTTTGAAAAGCTCTGCTACATCGTAAAGCAGCTCCTCATCAGGCATTAATTCCTTTACTTTCTTGACAACATCAACGTTTTCTTCGTTTGTATGCACACAAGTGTGTTCCTTTTCCATATATATCAACCTTTCCTTTTGTTATTTTATGAACATATGAATATCTGTTCATATGTATAATACTACACTTAGGTATATATGTCAAGCGTTTTCTAAAAAAATTAGCAAGAAAAAATATTTGCACCTTTTTTTCTTTGAGTTATCATATATCTATCACATAAAAGTTTAAAATATAATTAAAGAAAGAAACAAATATGGTATTAAAGTGTAGGCGAATTCAGCGGGGGATTTAACCCCCACTGAATGAAGACCGCCTTTAATGAGGCGGGCGTCTTAACGTTCGCCCGTCGACATCGGCGACGAGCGTTTGCTGCGGCTTTGCCGTAGCAAAACAAGATTTAAGATAAAAAGGTTTTCACTTTTGAATCTATTTTAAGTAAAGGAGATTATATCATGGGAAATGAATTCAACAACTTCACTAATCCAGAAAATGACAACAACTTTGAGAGCAACATTAACACTCAGGAGAATTTCACCCCCCGCCTATTAATGCTGTAAATAATGATAATTTAGAGTCTACTACAGCAAATTCCTCCTCCGGTTGAGTATATCGCATTAAATATTGAAAACAATCCTAAAACAGCAGAAGTTTCATACTACCCTAACAGCGACACCCCTTGCGTAAAAAATAATCACACTATTTTAAAATAGCGCTTGTTCTTTGTATGGCATATTGTTTCAGTAGCTTCTATCGGCGGATATATCGCCGTTACAAACCCTCCTACAAGCGGTCCTAATGACAATGGAGTTGCTCAAACAACCACCTCGGTAACTGATACTCTTGAAGAAGATATTCCGCCGCATGATACATCAACTGGGCTAATTGAACTCGCAAGCGCTAAAGACGCTATGGCTGTAAGGGATATTTACACAAAGGTCAAACCGTCTGTTGTGGGAATTTCCTGCACTGTATCAAACGGATATGTAACGGGGACTGCCACAGGAACAGGAATTATAATGAGTTCTGACGGCTACATTATAACTAATGCTCATGTCGTTGAGAATGCTACTGAAATTATGGTCGTTCTTGATAATGATGTGGAATACTCGGGTACTTTAGTGGGGGCAGATGAGCAAACCGACCTTGCTGTAATTAAGATTGACGCTACTGGACTTACTGCTGCTGAATTTGGCGACAGCAACACTCTTGCAGTTGGAGATCTTGCTATTGTAATTGGTAATCCTCTCGGATTTGAATTATCTAACTCACTTACTGGCGGATTTATCTCTGCTCTAAACCGTGAGGTTACGATAAATGATCAGGCAATGACTCTAATTCAAACAGACGCTTCCGTAAACTCCGGTAATTCTGGCGGGCCTTTAGTGAACTGCTACGGTCAAGTTGTTGGTATTGTTTCTGCAAAAATCGGAAGTTCTTATACTTCTTCCACTAGCGTTGAGGGACTTGGGTTTGCAATTCCAATAACAGACTCACTCCCTATTATTAACGATTTAATCGAGTATGGATATGTAACCGGCAGACCAATGCTCGGTATCTCTGGTGAGGACATAGATCGTGTGACTTCAAGATACTACAACATTCCTCAAGGCGTTCTTGTTCGATCAGTAGACCCTGAATCTGGCGCTGCTAAAGCAGGCATTCAAGAGGGTGACATAATCATTGGCATAGAGGGGCAAGCAATCACTTCTATGGACGAGTTAAACGAAATTAAAAACAACTTCAAAGCAGGTGATACTGTAACAATTACTGTCGCTAGAGAATTAGATGATATAGACTTTATAGTTGTTTTATCCGAGGCTACTGCGTAATAGATTTAATTCTCGCATCTTTTTTCAGCAAGTAACTCGCTTGCTCTGCAAACGGCGACGAGCATTTGCTTTTGCCTTGCCATAGCAAACAAGATTTTAGATAAATAAAGACAACTCTTTACGTAAAATTTATGTAAAGAGTTGTTCTATTTATAGAAATTTTTCACAAAGTTATCAACATTATCAGCCTTAATTAACAATTTTACGCTGATTTTCAATATTTTTTGTAAAAAATAGAATATTTTATGTTATAAAAACGCTATTTTAACTCTTTTGAGTATCATTTTTGGGTTTAAGCATTTTTATTGCCAAAATACCAAATGAGCGCACTTTTCCGACTTCATCATAAATTATCTGTCATTTTTTAAAAGTTTGTTCATGTAAAATATGGTGTTTTAAACAATTTTGCATTATTTGGTACAGTTAATATGGTTTATATTTACAATTGTATTGGCAATAAAAGTATGATATACTTTTCCTTGTTGAGCGGATGGTAAACTTAACGAAAAGAAAAGGCGGATAATTGCTATGAACTACAATGTTACAGAAGTTGTTGTTGATAACGTTACTCACTACGGGATCCAAATGATTTCAAACGGAGATGTAATTGATTATATCAAAGACATTTCCATCAATCGAAGCAATGTTGAAGAGTTGGCTGAAAAGTGTAATAGTCTTGAGGTCAGCGAAGTGCATTTTAGAGATGTGGTTTTAGATTATATCTCCAAAATTTAAGTTAATGCCACCTGCCCTCTGGCAGGCAGGTGGCTTGCACTGCACCTATTTTTTTAAGAATGTCAAAATATCTACATAAGAAATCCGTAATGTTTTTACACATTACGGATTTTTCAATAAAATAAATAAGTTACGGTTCAATAAAGAATTTCAGCTTTCTCATTATATTGAAGGCGTTGTTAACTTGAAACCTTGCTCCCTCATGCTGTCTATAACTCTCCCTAAAACTTCAGCATTTGTGGAAGAAACACTATGAAGAAGGCAAATTTCTCCCCATGAGAAGCGCTTGAAATTCTGTTAAATGCAGTCTCAATGTCTGGTTGGTTATTTACATCCCAATCGGCATACGCAAAACTCCAAAGGAGTGTTTTGTAACCAAGTCTCTCTGTAATTGCTAATGATTTTTCTGAATACTGACCACAAGGGGGACGGAAATATGTCATCTCATAATTATACGTTTCTAGTACATAATTATGAAGTTCCATAATCTCATTTTCTGCACACTCAATATTTAATGTTGGTAAAGATCTGTGCTTTAGTCCATGATTGCCAAGCACGTGTCCTTCATCAATCATTCTTTGAACAAGTTCCTTGTTTCTCTTTGCATAGTCACCTGTTAAAAAGAAAACCGCAGGAACTCCTTTTTCTTTTAAAGTATCAAGAATTTGAGTTGTATAGCCATTTTCATATCCTTGGTCGAATGTGAGATATATCTCGTCCTCGCTATCCAGCACGACATATCCGTTGTACTCAATTGTGTCCGCTTGAATCATAAGCCCGCCCGTAGGTCGGTTATTCTCGTCAACCTGCCTGCCCATTCCAAAGTCCTTACAGCTGCTGTCAAGGCAATTTATCTCCTCGTCAGTCAAGCTGCTAAGCGGAATTAACTTTGGCGCAGATGCATTCGCTACTAGTCCATTCGCCTCAGTTTCAATAGTTGTAACTTCGCTAGTTTCCTCGGTTGTTTCTATTACATTGTCATCCTCTGTATTTGTTGTTATTGTTGTAACGGTCGTTTCAGTGGTTGTTGCGACAGTTGTTTGGGAAATATCATCGCTAGGTGTACAACTCGTCAAGAGCATACAAAAACATAGCATTGTTATAATTTTTTTCATCTTAATAGTTCTCCATTTTTCGTTCTGCTTTATTTATCTTTTTTATAACGAACATAATCGTTAGTTCTAATTTATTTTTGCCGTTATGGTTCGAATTATTTGTTTTTCCTTAGGAACATTCTGCCGCTAAATGCAGGAATATCTATGTTTATAACGTTATTTCCGTCCTTTGTAAGTTTTGTGCTTATACGTCTTAATTTTGACTCAGAGCCTCCCGAATAAATGTCATGATCGCTGTTTAAAACTTCAGTTAATTTTGATGGTCTTAAAACATTAATAACATATTTTTCACATGAAACATCTGAAAAATTAAAAACAGCAAGTATGGTTTCTTCTTCAGTACAGCCAACTTCATAAGCATAGATACAATTCTGTGGATCGTCCGAAACAATCCAACGGAAATTATTGCTATGATATTCATTTTTATGAAGTGCTGGATATTTTGAATAAATTTCATTTAATCGCTTAAAATATTTATGGAAACTGTCATGCATAGGATATTTTAACATATCCCAATCTTGCTCCCTTTTTTCGTCCCATTCACGCAACTGCCCGATTTCATTCCCCATAAAATTAAGCTTTTTGCCGGGGTGAGAGTACATATACATATAGAATGCTCTGCCCTGCTTGAATTTATCCTCGTAATCTCCCCACATTTTTTGCATAATCGTTGCTTTGCCGTGTACTACTTCGTCATGGGAAAGAGGTAATATAAACAGCTCGCTATAAAAATAGTGCATTGAAAACATTAGCTTATAGTAATACTCTTTTCTCTCGCTCGGTGTTTTTTTGAAATAATCTAAAGTATCATTCATCCAGCCCAAATCCCACTTGTAGTCAAATCCAAGCCCGCCGTATTTAGTATCGGCTGTTACTTTCATAAATGCCGAGCTATCCTCAGCCATTAGCATTACTGTTGGATGGATTTCGTGAAGTCCTGTATTCATTCTTTTCAAAAACTCAACTGCACGATCATTTACACCTCTATTTGAGTCGCCTAGCCAGTAAATCGCTCTGCTTATTGCGTCCATTCTGATGCCGTCAAAATGATATTCAGAAAGCCAATAGTTAGCACAGGATTGCAAAAAGCTCTGCACCTCACCTCTAGAATGAATGAAGTTCCTAGTTCCCCATTCACTATTGGAAACATCGCTGTCCGGATACTCGTAAAGGCAAGTTCCGTCATAAGTATTAAGTCCATAATCATCAACTGCAAAGTGTACAGCAACAAAGTCAAGCAAAACACCAATCCCAGCGTTATGGCACTTATCTATAAGTTCTTTAAGTTCTTTTGCTGTTCCATATCGTGAAGTAGGACTGAAAAATCCTGTGTTCTGATAGCCCCACGAACAATCTGCCGGATGCTCTGCAAGCGGCATAAATTCAATATGTGTATAGTGATTTTGCTTCACATACTTAATTAAATCGTCTGCAATTTCTGCGTATGTATACCAACCATTTTCATCATCTGGATTTGTATGCCACGAACCAAGATGCATTTCATAAATACTAATTGGTGCATTGTAGCCTCGTGTCCTAGACTTCATCCATTTTTCATCAGTGAAGCTATATTCGGATAAATCAACTATGTAAGAAGCGTTATTTGGGCGAAGCTCCATACCAAACCCGTATGGATCACAATGCTCAACCGTTCTTCCTAGCGAACTTATTTTGTATTTATACATTTGCCCCACTTTGCGTTTGGCACAAAAATCTCGTAAATACTCGTGTTTGCGATTGGCCGCATGGTACTTCCTTGCCAATCATTAAATCACCAATAACCTCCAATTCCTCTTGCAGCCGGCGCATATGTACGGAAAATCACTTCATCTTGCAAATGTGCACCAAAGTATTCATAAGCCCAAAAGTTGTTCCTTTATAAAATTCCGATATTCATCAAAATAACCTACCATTCGTAATAATAATTAATAATATTGTACCATTTGACATTATATTTATCAAGGCTATACATTCAAACTGATCTTGATTTTTATATGCAATTTTCACAATAAACTATATTGTCGAGAAAAATAATATGTCTATATCCCACTTATTTTTGGACTGGTTTTGCCTTGCAAAGCCCCTTGCAGTCGCAATTATGTATTTGACATTTTCAGTAATTATGGTATAATATTTTTCAAAAACTATTTTCTTAAAAGGACTGACTAAAATGATTTTCACTGTCGATGTAGGAAACACCAACATTGTTATAGGCGTTTTCAACGAGGATAAACTCAAATTTCACGCAAGAATTGCAACTGAAACTTCAAAAACTGAGGATCAGTATGCTGTTGAATTCAACAATATTTTTACGTTAAATGGGGCTTCTCCAAAAGATATTAAAGGTGCAATCATTTCCTCCGTCGTTCCACGACTTATCCCTGTGTTGAAAAATTCAACAAAGAAGCTTTTTGGTTGTAAGCCTCTTTGCGTTGGACCTGGTCTTAAGACTGGTTTGGAAGGTAAAAGATTGACAATCCTGCCATTCTGGCGCTGACCTTGTGTGCAGCTGTTGCAGCTATTGAAAAACATCTGCTCCTAAGTGATTATTTTCGGACTGCTGGAACAGCCACAACAATTTCTGCTATTGATAAGAATAAGCAATTCTTGGGTGGTTCAATCTTCCCCGGTGTAATGGCTTCTATGAATGCACTTTCTTCATCTGCTGCTCAACTTCCGTATATTAATATGGAAATTGACAATGATATTGTAATCGGCACTAACTCCATAGATTCTATGAAATCGGGCATTATACTTGGCACTGCAAGCATGATTTATGGCATGATTGATCGTTACAAAGAAATCTCGGCGATGACGCTACTGTTATTGTTACCGGCGGACTTTCGGCAAGTATTGTACGTAACTGCAAGCACAAGGATATTATTCTTGAGCCAGTTGATGTTGCTAAGCGATGGACTTTACGCTCTTTATAAGAAAATAGCTGATTTACCAAAAAATATTGTATGATGCACCTGAATGTTCAGGGCAACAGTAGGAGGAAATTTTTATGGAAATCTCTAAGAAAAAACTCAGCATCAGAACAATGACCTTACTTGCAATCTTTACGGCTATTGAAGTCATTTTCTGCTTTACGCCACTTGGCTCGCTTCCGCTTGGACCCGGTATTGTGGCGACACTCGCACATATTCTTGCACTTTAGTAAAGCCATCACGCTCGGCAGAAAACCCGGACTATTCATGGGCTTTGTAATGGGAATGTGTTCGCTTATTTGGTGGTCTACAATTGGAATAGCTTATCCTAGTGCGTTTGCTTTCACACCATTTGCGCCTTACGGAAACGTGTTCAGTCTTATAATTTGTATTATCCCGAGAGCATTCTTCCCATACATTGCAGCAGTTATCTTCGACGCTCTACGTGGGAAACTTAAAACAGTTCCATCAGCGGCTATCGCTGCTACTTTAGCCTCGCTTTTACATTCTGCTTTAGTTCTAAGCCTTATTTTTATTTGCTTTGTTGGCAATAGTGAGCTTTCGGAAATGGTTGGGGATAACTACATTAAGTTTATAATCGCTTGGGGCGGAGTTAACGCAATTATGGAAATATTAGTAGCGGCTGTTGTTTCGGGCGCTATTGCTGTGCCAATGCTTAAAATTTCTAAGCGATAATTTTAAGCAAATAGATATATTAACAAAAAATTAATAATTATATAAATATTTAACATTTCGAACAGCAGTTTTATGCTATAATTTCTAGTATAAAACTGCTGTTTTTTCAAACTTACGAAAGGAGGAATACGTATGGCAACAAATAAAGAGCAAAACAATCGCCCTTTCAAACGTCGGTGATAACTACGTAAATTCAACGTCGCAGCCGATTTTACCTGCAAATATCAAGATGAGGCGTACAACGAAGCTTATAAAAAATGGCGCATGAATTCTGATAATCCATATGCTTACAACTATGTTCACGATACTAGAGAGCTGGTTTACCTTGACGGTGTTGGATTTTTATCGGAAGAATCAGACGAAACAGAAAAGAAATACCTCGAAAAAAACGCTGCTATTATTGCTTTTTCATTACTCTTATTCATTTGTATAGGTTTTTTAGGGAATATACTTTGTGCAATAATCATGAAAAATCTAGGGTTTTGCACATACGATAAAATTTTATTCGACGTTGCTTATTCCTCAGATACTGCTAAGAGTGTTTCTATGTTAATAGTAGATACTTTAAAAGTATTAGGTTCTATGCTATTCCTAAATGCTTTTTTGAAGCTACCTAAAGCAGTATTTTCTCCTTTTAAAATAACCAATAAGCCTATTTTCAAGCTGGCTGTTCCAGTAATAGCAATTATCACTGTTTTAGCCTTTGTTATGAATGAGATATTTTCTATTTTCATGAATGATTTCGGCATTAATACGGTTGTAAATTCAATAAACTATCCAACTTTCTCTATTAGCTCGACAATAATCGGCGGAATATGTTCAATTATAATTTTTCCGTTTATTTTTGAGGTGTATCTGCATGGACTTATAATGCAGAGTTTAAGGCAATTCGGTGACGGCTTTGCGTTAATTGCTACTGCTGCTATTTCTGCTGTTTTAGTTCAAAATTTCTTTGAGTTTTTTTCAGTATTCTGCATTTCTATATGCATAGGATATTTCGTGCTAAAGACAGGCTCAATTCTTACCGGAATTATAATGTTTGGATTACATAGAGCTATTCTGTTTTTTACGCAAATTATTAGGCAGACATTACCCCCTACTCTTTCTGAGTTAATCGTTTATTCTCTCCTATTTATCATGATGGTAAGTGGATTTGTATATGTTTTGAACTCTATTACTAAGCGCCGTGGGCTTATCGGATTAAACATAAGCAATACATTCTTAACCTCAAAACAGAAGGTGTTTTCTTCAATTATTACCTTCCCGAGCCTTGCTTGGCTTGCGTTATCTTTCGTGCTGACACTTGGTGTGTTATTTAATTCGTAAGATTGCATACTGCGTATTTACGGAGGTTTTATGGATAACAAATATATGATTCGTGCTTTAGAACTTGCTAAAATCGCTGGCGATGATGGT
>JAXGPS010000031.1:0-12408 GCA_040766825.1 Oscillospiraceae bacterium | reverse complement strand
TAGTTTCGTACTTCTCCGCAAGGAAATCCTTGTCCATAGTGTAGACAAAATGCTCCCAAATGTGCAAGCAAAGCCACGCAGCGCCCATCGGCCAAATTGTCGCAGGAATCCAAATATCTTGAGGGGCAGTGTCGCCCCAAATATCCGTGTTGTGATGCGCCATAAAGCCCGAACAATCGTACATTTGACGTGCTGTTTCACGTCCGTTAGGGCGCATGCGCTCAATCAAATCAAACAAAGGCAGGTGACATTCGGGCAGATTAACGCCCTCAGCGCACCAATAATTCATCTCAGTGTTGATGTTAATTGTGAATTTGCTGCCCCAAGCAGGCCACATATCTTTATTCCAAATCCCCTGTAAATTCAGTGGCAATGTGCCGTCTCTGCTGCCGCAAATCATGAGATACCTACCGAAATTCCAGTACATTTCGATGAGCTTGTTGTCCTTTTGAAAGAGTCTTTCGGAGTCTGGTTTTGGTGAGTAAGAATTATTTTCCTCGTCATTGAGCCTTGAAAGCCTCTCGTTTGTAGCAAGATTAGCAGCACCCTCCGAGTTGTCGCAAAGGGAGAGGCTTGCCCTTTTATAGAGGGATTGATAATCATTAATATGGTTGGATTTTATTGTGTCAAAGCCCTTTAACAAGGCAATTTCAACGTCATTTATGCTCTTTGCTTGATAGTCGTTTGAATAGAAGTTCGTCCTTGAAGAAATCACAAGAAAAACCTCATCGCACTCGCTTGCAACGATTTTTGAGCCGACAGTCTTAACGCTTCCGCCGATGGCTGTGCTAGAAATAGCGCAGGAGAAAAGCACTGCATCAGAAGAACCGGTGCAGCCGCTGAAAATCAGTGTGTTTTCGTTAAGTGCGTGGTTTGCATCGTAGTTATCATCTCTGCCGTCAATGCTGATTTTAAGGGAGATAGCTCTTTTTTTATCTGCTCCAAACTTAACACAAATAACGTTATCAGGCGCACTAGCGATAACTTCACGTGTGAAATTAACCCCCTTAGAAGTCCATTTCGTAAGGGAAGTCGCTGTTTCAAGACAGAGGGAACGCTCGTAGTCGGTATACTCTGCCGCCGTCTGAGAAATAGAAAGTTCGCCCAACGGCTGATAGTGACGTTGCTGATTAGGAGTGCCGATAAAGCTCGATAAAATCAGGTCTTCAGCTTGTTTTATCTGTTCGGATTTTATTAGTTCACGTACTTTTTGAAGGTTTGGCAGAGAGTCTTTGTTGTTGCGATTTCGTTTGTTTCCCGACCAAACAGAGTCCTCATTAAGCTGAATTTTTTCCTCGGCAACCCCGCCGAAAATCATTCCACCAAGTCTGCCGTTGCCAATAGGGAGCGCTTCGTCCCAAGTGTTTGCAGGGGAGGTGTACCAAAGTAAAGATGATGTTGATTTCATTAGTTTCAATTCCTTTTTAAAAAATACATCTTAAAATAAGCATATCGGGCCTCAAAAGCCTAAAAATAGGCAAGAAACCCGATTGAATTTTAATATTAAATATGGATTTTAAATCTCGCAAGAGCAGCCTTTAAAGTTTCTTGCGTTACAGGGTAAAGCTCGGATTTCCAAGATTTCTTGTCGTCTTTATCGCCACGGCAAATCATTTCTTGAAATTCAACATAGTTCTCGCTATAATCCGTTGAGGAGTATATAGTTGCCGATAAATACTTCTTCTTTGAGGCGTAATAGTTTGAAGGCTCAAAGAGAGCAAGCGCATTAGGGTTGACTGAGAACCATTCTTCAATTTCAGAGAGAGGCTCGTGAGTATAGCTTAATGTACGAGTTTTCATGGTTTTGAGCTTATTTTTAAGTTCGCCGTTCATCTTTATAGAGCCTGCTGGTTGTTTTCCGAATAATGCCACTTGAGATTCCCCCTTCGTTTAGCTAGGTTTTGTATGATGTTCTACATATCAAATGAGTAGTTCTTTTAGGGACAATATTTTTGTTGTTCTGTCCCCGTAGTGAGTTTGTGATTAGTTTTAGCGAATTGATTTTTGAAGAGCGATGCTTTTTACAAAATAAAATAGTTTTCTAAAATATCGTGAAAAGGTTTTCATCATAAAAATCAAAGTCACTTCACTAAGCTTTAGAAAAGTTAGAGCGTATCAAATCTACCCAAAAAGATAGTCCTTCATTATCATTATACACGAATAATGATAATGTGTTGTGATATTTTTATGAAGTTTATAGTAAGTTTTGTAATATGCCCGCCAATATTTCATGCAATTAATTGTACACTTTGACAGAAAATAAATCAACCCCAAAAAGCAAAATGGAAACCTTTTTCAGAAAAAGGCTCCCATTTTGAAGGATTTAAAGTTTCGGTGTTACTGAAAGTCGAATTGCCAAGAACGCAATAACGGCAATAATGACAGCGGTAATAGCAATCGTGAGCAGGCTCGTTTTCTTGCCGCTTTCGCCCTTTTCGTCGATGAGAGGGCGAAATCCTGAAGTGCGAAGTGCTTTTTTGAGGACGAAGTAAAGAGGAACGGCAATCAAGACTGCAATAGTTCCGTTAATTAATGACGTCACTAGGTTAGTAGATGCTGCGATTAAGGCTGTCTCAACAGTTCCGCCGATGATGAGAATTGTGACAAAGGATTTTACAATGTACAGCAAAATATACGTAAGCTGTCCGACAATTGCGGCAATAAGGGCAGTTGAAAACTCCTTCCCCTCACGCTTGTTCAATTTGCCGCAAACCCAGCCCATTGCGAATTTTGAGAAGAATGTGTAGGGCGCTGAAAAGATGTAGATCGGGTCGAAAACGTCATACAAGGCTGCTCCAATTCCTGAAGAAAGCCCACCACGTTTACCGCCGAATAAAAGCCCTGCAAGCAAGCACATGGAATTTCCGAGGTGAATTCTTGTCACAAGCACACCGTTCGGGATTTTTATTTGAAGATAGTTTCCTACATAAACAAGTGCTGCCATAAGAGCAACGGAAACAATGGTGTATAAGTAGTTTTTGTTTTTAGTGTGTGTCATAGGAAAACCTGCTTTCTGTTTGGTATGTCTTTATTATAGCCATTTAGAAAGCATTTTCAACTTTGGGGAAATAGGCTAAAAAGGAAAGCTGATTGTTGAAACTCCACTATTTTGAGAGAAGCGGTGGGGTTCGAATTGTGGGGTTTATACATACTAATTCAGTAGGAATTAGCAGAGGAATATTCCGAAAAGTAAAATACCACAAAAAATACGTCATTCACAAATGCTTACTTGTGAATGACGTAAAAAATCAATTTCCTGTTTGAGTGTTGTAAATCTTTAAAAGCTCTTCGTAATCATAAAGAGGGGAAAGCGCTTCTCTAGGGAGATAAATGCTGGTTTCATGGGAAAAATCCAGCGTCATAGTTTCGCAGATAATGTTATAAGATAGGTTTGTTGTTTCCCCTGAAACGTCAAGAATAGCGATAGTGAACACCTCGTCATAGGTCAAATCAGTCCAAGCACTTTCGCAACTCAACAAACTTTCAGTAAAGCTTGTTGCCGTTTCACCTATAATTTCTGCAAGAGGATTGCCGTACAAATCGTAAAGGGAGATGCTTGCGACGTCAATGGAATTAAGAGTTTGCTCAAGGGTTAAAACAGGAACGGAGTTTTGCGCTGCTGTCATTGATGGGAACTCTTCATATTCATCATAAGCCGTGCCGTCGATTGTAGGTTCAGCAACAAAAGCATGGTTGCTGTCAGCTTGCTTTTCACTTGCAAAGTCGTAAGTTTCTGTATCGTCATAAAAAACATCTTCACAAACGATGTCTTCAAAGTCGCCTGCCATTTCAGCCTCTGCTTTTTCGTAATTTTCGGAAGCGCCATTTATTCCTGCTTCGTAATTTCCGACAGCGGAAGGAGAATTATCGTTTGAAATGAACAGGGAATTTTTTAGTGGAGAGTAAACTGCCAAAATCCCAATCATCAAAATTGCTGCAACGCTAGAGAAAGGAACAAGGAACTTCTTAGTTAAAAATATGGGAGTTGTTTTTTTAGGTTCTTCTGATATTTTAGGTGCAGAGTTAAGCGTATTCTTCAGTCTTTGCTTAAAATCGTCTGAGGCTATTATTTCCTCGTACATATTTTTTATCTCTTTATTAGTCATCATTCCTCTCCTCCTTCCTCAGAAAACTCGGGTGCAAGCGTGATTTAAGCAACGCTCTCGCTCTATGCAGCAGAGAACCGACAGTATTTTCCTTTTCTTTGTTCAGTAATAGCTGCTATTTTTTATACTATATCCCTCAAAGTAGTAGAGGTATACAACGTTCTTCATTTTTGGCTTTAAATCATCGCTGATTGCATTGTAAATAAGCATATTATCTTCGTTGAAATAATCTGTTTGTGAGATAGTCTGCTCGTTTAATCCGGTCGTTTTATGCCACATGACGATTTAAGCTTGGTTCCTTGCAAAGGTTAATGCAAACCCTTATAAGCCAAGCTTTACGGTGTGTTTCGCTGTTAAAATCGTTGAGGGCAAGATACTTCATGAATGTATCCTGCACAACATCCTCTGCATCTTGGAGATTGCGCATATTTTGCAGAGCAATTCGGAGCAGCATATCGCTATACAACTCAACAATTTCCTCAACGGTTATGTCTGCACAGTCATTGTCGACGAATGATTCATGCATTTTTGTCCACTTTTACTGAGTTCACTTTAAATACGATTGATAATGCAAATAAATTGCAACTTGTATAAAAAATGTTTTTAAAGTTTAGCAATATTAACATTATTGACGGCGGGTTATTGTGGTAAAATAATATTAATTATTATAAGAATATGAATATGGAATTTTTGATACCATGAAAGGCTATAGAAAATGAAAACAGAAGCTTTATTTCCTGACAATAGGGGAGGAAGGAAATCTTCCATTTTATCTAAAACCATTGGTTCTTCACAATATCAATGGTGTGAGTGCAAACGGATACTTTATTCCACAAATCATATATACTGTATCCGGTACGGGGGAGCTTATTGTAGATGGGCAAAAGCACTCTCTCCCATCAGGGACTTGCGTATTTTTGCCGAGGACTTGTCTCACGACTACTATCCTACAAGTGAGGAATGAGGACAAACTGCCGTTTTGATGGGCAGGATATTGAAAACTCTTTGAAATCAATGGGGCTTACAAAGGCTTTCGTGATAGATTTAGGCGACACCACGAGGTTTGACGCTATCTTCAAAAAGATTTTTCAAGCGATGAAAACCGACAAAATCCTTGGCAGTTTCACAGCCTCATACCACGTTTATGAGAGCCTGATTGAACTTTGCAAGGCAATTAAGGAGCAGGAAGCGCCTCAGCAATACCAAAGGCGTAACCACCTCATGCCAGTTCTGCAATATATAGATGAAAACTTAGAAAAATCCATCACACTTGAAGATTTATCAAGCATTATTGGAGTAACACCGCAGCATTTATGCCGTGTTTTTAAGGAATGCTTGGATATAAGGCCGTTCGAGTACATCTCACGACTTAGAATTCAAGTCGCAAAGAAATATCTCATCGACAACAAAGTGTCCATTGCAGAAATTGCAAATATGGTTGGATTTAACAACACTAGCTATTTCTGTTTAATATTCAAACGCTTCGAGGGAATTACTCCGACGGAGTTCAGGAGTTTAAACAGGCACTAATCAAAGTATATCGCTTTTCAAATAAAAAGGCAACAAAAAAACGGACGAAGTTTAATTCGTCCGTTTTATTTTATGGAAATTTTGCGTATTTATGGTCTAGCTTAAGGCTTTGCAGTTAGAAATAGCGCCTGTTGGACAGCCAGCAGCACAAAGTCCGCAGGATGTGCAAATTGAATAGTCGATTGAGGCGAGGTTATCTATAACCTTAATAGCGCCTTCAGGACATTTCTTTTCGCAGATTTTACAGCCGATACAACCGTTTGAACAAACACTTCTTGTGATTTTTCCGGAGTTTGTGGAGCTGCATCTTACATCAACGTAGCTGTTTGTTGGCTTAATTGCGATAAGGTGGTTAGGGCAGGCAGTAACGCAAAGACCACACGCCATACACTTTGACTTGTCAATCCTTGCAAGGCGGTTTTCAATGGTAATAGCACCGTATTGGCAAACCTTTGCACAGTCTGCAAGTCCAAGACAGCCGAAAGAACAGCTCTCACTGCCTTGGTAGAAACGGTTAGCAGCAGCACAGCTTTGTGTGCCGATGTATGTAAACTTAGGCTTTGTGGAATTGCAGTCGCCTTGACAGCGAACTACTGCACATTGAGGTTCTGCGGCTGTTGCCGAAACACCGAGAATAGCACTGATTTTTTCGACACATTCAGCTCCGCCCGGCTTACATTGATTAGGCTCAGCGCCGTCATTTATAATAGCGTTTGCGTAGTCCGAACAGCCCGAGTAGCCGCACGCACCACAGTTTACTTGTGGTAAGGCTTCATTGATTTGCTCAATTCTTTCGTCTGTTTTAACTTCAAAAACCTTTGAAATAACAGTAAGAAGAACGCCGGCAACAAGACCTAGAATTGCAAAGATTAATATAGGTGCAATATAAGTTTCAAACATCTGTACCTCCTTAACCTAACAATCCCGCAAAGCCCATGAAGCTTACGGAAACAATAGCGGCAGCGATAAGTGTTGCAGGGACACCCTTGAAAGTTTCAGGGACATCTGCAGTTTCAACTCTTGAACGAACTCCAGAAAAAAGCACAAGAGCAAGAGTGAAGCCGATACCACTGCGCCAGAGCATTTACCAGAGCCTCAACAAAACCAAGTCCGTTGTCAATGTTGATGAGCGTAACGCCGAGAACAGCACAGTTTGTAGTAATCAGCGGAAGGAAAACACCAAGCGCTTTATAAAGCGGAGGCATAACCTTTTTAAGCACGATTTCAACAAGCTGAACGAAAAGAGCGATAATCAAAATAAATGCAACTGTCTTTAAGTAGTCAAGCCCTAACGGCTCAAGAATAAGAGTGTAAACAGGGTATGTAACAAGAGTTGCACAAACCATTACAAAGATAACGGCTGCGCCCATTCCTATGGAGCTGTTGAATTTCTTAGATACGCCAAGGAAAGGACAAATACCCATGAATTTAGAAAGTACAAAGTTGTCAATAAGAATTGCACTAAGTAATATCGTTAAGAGGTTTTTTACATATTCCATTAGTCGTTTCCTCCTTCCGAAGTTGCGCCGCAGCCATCAGAGTTACCGCAAATACTGGCGTTAGGGCAACCCTTACAGCCGAATTCCTGCTGATTTTTCTTCTTAGCAAGCTTGTTCACAACAGCGATTATACAGCCGAGAACGAAAAATCCACCTGCTGGCATTATAAAGATAGTCATAGGCTGCATACCGGTGAAATTAACCTCAAGAGCAGTGCCGGACATCCAGCTTCCAATACCGAAAATCTCACGCACAGAACCCATTAAGAACAGCGCAATTGTAAATCCAATTCCCATTCCGATAGCGTCAAGGATTGACGGTAAGACTTTGTTTTTGCTTGCAAATGCCTCAGCTCTGCCAAGGATTATGCAGTTTACAGTGATAAGGGAGAGGAAAACGCCGAGTTCGTCATATAAATCAGGGATATATCCCTTCATAAGAAAGCCGATAAGAGTTACAAATCCAGCGATAATAACAATGAAGCTAGGAAGTCTGACTGCCTTTGGAATAACATTTTTGAGCAGGGATATAACGATGTTTGAGCCGATAAGTACGAATGTTGTCGCAAGTCCCATGCCAAGACCGTTCTTAGCAAGGGCTGTAACCGCTAGAGTAGGACACATTCCGAGAAGCGTTACAAGGACAGGATTTTCCTTGATAATGCCCTTGGTTAGTTCGTATAGATTGCCTTTTGTTTTAGTTGCCATCAGGGTAATCCTCCTTATAAGAAATGTACGCATTAAGCGCAGTTTCAACGCCATTCTTTACGCCCTTTGATGAACGTGTAGCGCCGGTGATTGTATCAACTGAGGAAACTTCACCGTTCTTTAGGCCTAAGAATTTAGCAAGGAATGTTTCGCTCTGTACGTTAGTACCAACACCAGGTGTTTCAGTTAGTCCAACGATTGAAACGCCACGAACTTCGCCGTTTTCTATTGCAACTAGCATATGGATACCGCCCTTTTCATAGCCGTCTGCGACTACTTCAAGAGCAACTTCGCCAGCATCACCAACAATGACTGAAGTAACTCCCTCATAAGTAACAACGTTTCCTTCATCAGAAACAAGCATTGTGAAAGATGAGGCGTCTTTTGAGAAAAGCTCTGTAAGTCCAAGCTCAAGCTTTGGAGTGATAACGCCCGTTGTGTCAACGTAAGTTAGGTGATAAAACACTACAAGAAGTGCGCACACAAGCGTTGAAATAAAGGTTAAAACAATAGGTGGTTTGACATCAAATTTCATTTTTCTCAAGCCTCCTTTGCTTTAGGCTTTGCGCCAGATGGCGCTGCGCCCAATGGCTTTGATTTTGTTAGATTGTCAATGTATGGGGTGAGGATATTCATAAGCAGAATAGCGAACGAAACGCCCTCTGGATAGTTACCGAAATGCCTAATAGCAAAGGTAATAACTCCACAACCAACACCGAAAATAATCTTGCCCTTTGTAGTGATTGGAGTTGTTACATAGTCAGTTACCATGAAAACAGCACCAAGCATAAGTCCACCACTAAGGATATAGTAAATAGGATCTGCGCCGTAGAAGAATGTGCAAAGGAAAACTGTTCCGATAAATGCAAGAGGTGCAGCAGGGTTAATAATCTTTCTTGCAACAAGGTAAATACCACCGAGAAGAAGTGCAAGTGCAGATGTTTCACCAAGACTTCCTCCAACGTTACCTACGAAAAGGTCCCAGTAAGCGCCCTGTAAGCTTGTTCCGAATTGCTGAACAAGAGGAGTTGCGCTTGTAACAGCGTCAGCACCGTTTGTGTACCAGAATGGAGCAACCCATTCAGTCATGTAGCCTGTGAAAGAGAGCATTAAAACAATTCTTGCAACGATTGCAGGGTTAGCGAAGTTTTGACCAAGTCCGCCAAAAATCTGCTTTACGAAAACAATAGCGATTAATGAGCCGATAATTACTATCCAAAGTGGAATAGTTACAGGCAAATTCAAAGCAAGGATTATTCCCGTAACAACGGCAGAAAGGTCGGAAACTGTCTGCTCACGTTTCATAATAATTCTTGTGCAGAATTCAAATAGCACGCATGAGGCAGTAGCAGTAAAAATTACTAGCAACGCTCGTGGCCCGAAGAAGTAAGCAGAGCCGATTATTGCAGGAATTAGCGCAATAATAACGTTAAGCATGACTTTTTGAGTTGTCATGGAAGAACGTATATGCGGTGACGGAGATACGTATAATTTATTCAAGTTAATTCAAATCCCTTCTATATTCGTTATTTACGAGGCATAAGAGCCTTTGCAAGCTGATTTTTTTCAGCGAGATTTCGTTTCGCAGGGCAAACGTATGAACATGAGCCACAATTCATGCAGAGCATAAGGCGAAGTTTATCAAGCGCCTCAATATCCTTATTATCGTAAGCCTTTTCAAGTTCAGTCGGCATAAGGTTTATAGGACAAGCACGAATACATTTTCCGCAACGAATACAAGCAGTAGTCTTATGCTTTTTCACCTCGCTAAACGCAAGAAGTGAGTTTGTGGTTTTGACAATTGTGCTTTCGGTATTAATCAAGCACATTCCCATCATAGGCCCACCACTCAAAAGTTGAGCAGGCTCGGAGCTTTCTGTGTAGTCGAGAAGTTCTTGCACACAAGTGCCTATTAAAACAACGGCGTTGCAAGGCTTTTTAACGGCGCTACCGTCAATAGTCATTCGACGTGAGATGAGCGGCATACCGTCTTGCAAGTATCTGTAAATGAATGAAACTGTCGAAACGTTCATTACCATACAACCGAGGTGTGATGGGAGTTGTCCCTCACCGATAATTCTGCCTGTTGCAGAGTAAACTACAACCTTTTCAGCGCCCTGAGGGTAGCTTGAAGGGAGAGATACAACGTCAATATTTGCATTGGATTTAAGCATTTCCGTTAGGTTAGCAATAGCCTTTGGCTTGTTGCTTTCGATACAAATTTTAGTGGTTTTAATGTCTAAATAGTTCATTATTAGTAGAATTCCCTCGAGAATATCTTTAGGGTTTTCCACCATTTCACGATAGTCAGATGTGATGTAAGGCTCACACTCAGCAGCGTTAATGACAAGCGTATCAATCGGAGTCTTAGACTTATCGAAATTTAGCTTAATATGAGTAGGGAAACCGGCGCCGCCAAGTCCACAACAACCACTGTCACGAACAGCCTTTATAAATGACTCTCTATCATTTACCGTCGGAGGGCAAACCTCGTCGCTGATTGTTTGAGCGCCGTCCGTTTCAATCACGATAGCTTGGCAGTATGAGCCGTTAGGGAGAAGGTAATCTATGATTTTTGCGACCTTTCCGGAAACACTTGAGTGTATAGGTGCAGACATAAAAGCGTCAGTATCGCCGATTTTTTGCCCTACCTTAACCTCATCTCCGACCTTAACAAGAGCCGAACAAGGCGCACCCATGCTCTGCGACATTGGTATAGTAACTGTACTAGGCAATGGCAGAGAAATTGTTGCACTGTCCTCGGTATTCTTGTGGTGAGGGATATGAATGCAGTTCAAATTTTTCATTTAGACCTCCAAGTTATGTTATGTATCATAATAATTTCCTTTAGAAAAACGACTTGTCAATGGAATGAGCAACTTCAAAATAACCCCCGTTGCAATTCCAGATAAAACTCCCGATACAAGCAAAATCGGCGCATAGTAGAATGTTGTTCCACTGCCCATAATTAGAGCAGACACCGATAATTGCGCTAAGTTGTGGGCAATAGCACCACACACACTAAGCATTATAAAGGAAGTTTTCGTCCTTTTCATAAGCAAAAGCATTATCAAAAAAGAAAGTAATCCGCCTGCAATTGACATTGCAAAGGCAGTCGCCCCACGCATAAGCAGGACAAAAATAGATTTCAGCACCGTTATACAAAGTGCAGATTGCCAGCCGGTGCAAAGCATGGCAAGCATTACAGGGATACTCGCTAGACCGATTTTCACCCCAAGAGGAAGAAAATCAGGCAAAAAGATGTTTTCTGCTGCACTTAGAGCAATTGCACAAGCGAGCAAAAGCGAGGTGAGCGTAAGATTTTTAACGGTGAACTTTTTCTATCTTAATCTTGTTTGCTACGGCAAAGCCTCAGCAAATGTTCATCACCGATGGCGACGGGCAAGCGTCAAGACGCCTGCTTTTAATCTTTTGCCCACGCTTCGCAAGAAGCATTTCCTTTCATGCGATGTAAAAAAAGAATTATCTTTAAAACTTTACTCTAACCAATAACCGCGTCAACATCACGGTCTTGTGGTATTTCCACGGAAATACCTTTCGGCGCACAAATAATCGCCCCGCCATTTATATACCCGGTGCGAACACACAGGTGAGAGGAGCAGTCATTTTCGCAAATTCGGATTTTGCCGTCGGATACTTCAAAAACAACGTTTTCTAGTGCAGGGATTGTGAAAACCCCGTTATCTAAAAGGCTAACAGTCTTTACTGCTTCGCCGTTTATTCTAATTATTGCAGTTCTGCCGACATTTTGACTCTGCAAAAAAATTGCGACAGCGCCAAGCAGGAGAAGTACGACTATTATAATTAAATCTCGCCCTTTAATAAGTTTCATAGTTAATTACCGTACATTTTAAAATCCAGATTTTCACTTATAAAAACTTCACCCTCGCTGCTAACAACGAGAATGCCGTAAGTGTCGCTAGATAGGTGCTTTTCTAAATTACTAACACCACCGCAGTAAATTTCGGTTGAGAGCAGGTCGGACAAAAGCCCGCCGTCCTCGGTGTCTATATCCACAATTACCGTTACAGAGGCAATGTCAGTCTTTATAGGATAACCCGTAGAAATGTCGAGAATATGGGAGTAATCCTCACCCTCAAACGTGAAAAAGCGTTCATATCCACCGGAAGTAGAAAGAAAACACGCATCGGTCGTGAGCATTCCCAGCATATTGTCGCTGTTAGGGTTGCGAACTTCGATTTTAAAGCCCTCGCCATTTGACTTTTGACCGTAAAGCAGAGTGGACGAGCCAAAAGAAACCACAGCCGAGGAAGCGTTTGAGCCGCTAAGAAGCCCTAAGACCTCATCGCAAGCGTAGCCCTTTGCCACCGAACCAAAGTTCAGCCTTGCGCCGTTAGACAGCAAAAGAGAATTATCTTTAAATTGCAAGTTATCGCCTTTTATAGTGGAAAGCGCAGCGTTTATCAAATTTTCGTCAGGCAACCTTTCAAATCCGTTAGGGATATTCCAAAGTTCAACTAAATCGCCGCATAGAACGCTTACGTTCTCGCTGTCAAGTGAAATTGACTTTCTAGCAAGGTCGAT
>JAXGPS010000030.1:0-14637 GCA_040766825.1 Oscillospiraceae bacterium | reverse complement strand
TCAAATATTAGTACTACGGCGTACGATAGAGTTGGCATTATAAGTGGCGATGTAATAACGTTGTACAACAAGAGTGCCACTGCGTACTCGGCGCTGACGGCATCATCTTTCAGTGCATCGTCGTCACTTTCCATGACGATAGTTTATCCAGTGGACGTGGAAGGACAGCCGGGCAGTGATTTTAATCCGATATATACGGTTATATTTAATACTCAGGGTGGCACTTCAATACCGTCGATAAAAGCGTACAGCGGAGCGAGTACTATTCTGCCGACGCCCGATCGTGCTAGAGACGAGATCGATGGATACTATCATACTTATGCATTCAATGGGTGGAGTATAAACGGCGAGCTGTATGCGGGCGGCGATACCTATATCATAACTGGTGATGCCGTGGCAACAGCTCTGTGGACAGAAACGGAAACCGAAATCTTGCGTGTTGAGATTTCCGGAGATTGGGATGAAAATGCAACCCAATTAGTAAATGGCGCGGCGAATATCGGAGCGTTACCAGCGGGAACAACTGTTAATTATGCCGTGACTGTAGAATCGTTTAAGAGTGTACACACGGCCGCTGGTCCTGAAGGTCCTGCCTCGACGGTCACCACCCCTTATGATAGCTATTACACAGTGCTTGGTAAAACATACACGGCGTCGACATCGGATACCTACTCAGTTACATCGCTCACAAACGGTTTTACGATCACAGCTGAGACCAGTGCGGTCACCACTCAATCGACGACAACACAATACGCTGGAACGTATCCGGTGCAAGTGCTGGTTACTACTACGTCGGTAAACACCAGACAGTTCTTGCTGCAGTCAATAACTCGGGACAGTGACGGCAGAGAGTATGAATTAGTTAGAGTATAAGGAGGGAACAATGGAAAATGTAAAAGGGATGCTACTTACTGTTGTCGGAGCAGTCGGTGGTTTTATAGCGTCACTATTTGGAGGATGGTCATCTGCATTGGTAACACTGTTAATATTTATGGCGATCGATTATATAACGGGATTAATAGTCGCTGGAGTTTTTAAAAAAAGTCAGAAGTCAGAGAACGGGGCACTGGAAAGCCGTGCAGGGTGGAAAGGGTTGTGTCGCAAAGGCATATCGCTGTTGGTGGTTCTGGTTGCAGTAAGGCTTGATATAGTAATGCAATCAAATTTTATCAAAGATGCGACGATAATTGCGTTTCTTGCGAACGAAACAATTAGTATTCTGGAGAATGCAGGACTTATGGGCGTGCCAATACCAAAGGTGATAATGAAAGCTATTGATGTTTTAAAGAGGGAAGAGAACGGAGGTGAAGACAATGAGTAACAGTGCTTTGGTACATACAAATTTAAGTCCGAACTGTTCAAAACTGTAATGCTAAACAGATACCATCACAATTCATTGTGTAGTCGGTCAGTGCACAGCGGAAACAATCGGCATTATCTTTGCTTGCAAGCAGACAGGCAAGCAGTAATTACGGTGTTGATAAAGACGGGCGTATTGGCATGTACGTTGAGGAAAGACCGATCTTGGTGTTCTTCCAATCCAGCAAACGACAACAGGGCATCATTATTGAAGTAGCGAGCGACACAACGGGCGCCTTATGCAGTAAATGACAAAAGCGTACAAAGCTTTCTTGATAGAGCTGCTTGTTGGCAGGCAGCGCGAACGTAATGGATTAAAAAGCTTGTTTGGTCTACAAATAAAACGAGCGAGTAAACCATCTCAATGGCTGTAATATGACTGCGCATAGAGATTACGCCGCGGAAGTCCTGCTCCTGGTGATTACCCATACAACCGGCATGGTGAGATTGCGGCAGGAGGTAACAAAGGCTAGTCAACTGGTGGCAAGTTACCGGGATCCTGCTGTGCAGGTCGGAGCATTTTAGCAATAAGGCAATGTGATGCGCCGCTGTTAAAGGAAAGCCGCTACTTGATGGGTTTGTTATTATACAATCTGTTGCTTAAAAAGTACATATTGCATACATTAGCTTTGAACAGATAAATAGGGCTTTTTATAGGAAGTGCTGGTGGGTGACGAGGTCACCGGTTCAAATCCGAAGACAAGCCCAAAACCACTGTAAAACAATTTGTTTTACAGTGGTTTTTCCTTTTAATTACCCCCACAAACAAACCCCCTCAACCACCGAATTAACAGTGCTCAAGGGGGATTTATTAATTTGTCTTTATTTTAATGTAGTCGCAAATAATATCAACACATTTTTCAAAACCAAGGTCGGTGGTGTTAAGACAAATATCATAATTTCTTACATCGTCCCAGTTCTTGCCCGTGTGATTTTTATAATAAATAGAACGTTCTTTGTCAATTCTTTCGATTTCCTTTAGTGCCTCTGCCGATGAGTAGTTCATCGTATCCATAGCATTTTTAACGCAGGTGTGAAGATCTGCCCATATGAAAACCTTAACTACGCCATCTATATCTTTAAGAATAGTATCTGCACATCTTCCAACGATGATGCAGGACTCCTTTTCAGCAAGTTCCTTAATGATTTTCGCTTGATAGTTGAATAGATTTTCTGCTGAAAACGAAGTCGCTGCTATTTGGAGGAATTAGGCTCGCCCGTATATACTTTTTGGTTTCTTAAATAGCGTGTTTTTAGATTCTTTTATCATGTTTAGCAACAGGCTTTCATTAATGCCGCTTCTTCAGATGCAAGTTTTAGAATATCCTTATCATAGTAGCTTAAACATCAAGCTTTTTGCTAATATTTTGCTCATTGTTCGACTGCCGCTTCCGAAGCCTCTTGCAATTGTAATAAATTTACCACTTTAACATCTCTCCAAACTTTTAATTTAGATTATTCTCCAAGATATGCTTTTTACTGCATCGTGTCATTCATGAGAGAGTCTTAGCATCTCCAGAAAGAACGATTTTTCCGGTTTTTAAAACATACGCCCTATTCGCAATAGAAAGAGCTCTTTAGCATTCTGTTCTACAAGAAGAACCGTTGTTCCGTCCTTGCTGACTTCTTCAATAATACTGAAAATTTCGCTTACATAAAGAGGGGAAAGTCCCATAGAAGGTTCGTCCATTAGAATAATATTGGCTTTGACATTAACGCTCTGCCCATAGCGAGCATTTGTTGTTCGCCACCTGAGAGAGTGCCTGCCATTTGTGATTTACGTTCTTCAAGACGAGGGAAACGCTCATAAACCTTTTTTAAAGTTTCCGCAATTTCAGCTTTATCTTTTCGAGTATATGCGCCCATCATGATATTTTCATAAACAGTGAGCTGCTGGAAAACTCTACGCCCCTCCGGAACATGCGCCATTCCCATACAGATACAATTTTGTGTGCCGCAGTTTTAGTTAATTCCTGCCCGTTAAATTGAATAGAGCCAGCTTGCCGAGATAAGACCGGTTATGGCATGAAGAAATTAGGTTGAACAAATTAATTAAAAATCTATACAGATAATAACTCTACCTTGTTTACATCAGCGAAATACCTTAATAGCCTTAATCATGCCATAAGTTGCTTCTCCAAGATCTTTAATTCTTGCCATTGCCATAAGTGCAAATTTCGGTCGCCCGCTAAGATATGCCGTTATTACAGAGGTCGCGTTAAGAACTTCAGAAGTAATTCCTTGCTAGAATTTGTCCGAAGTTGAGGACAGTTACCTGTTGTAAATACCGCCAACAAGACGCATATCGTGTTCAATAAGAAGGATAGTCATATCAAACTTATCACGTGAAATCGTATTGCTGCTATAAGCCTTCAGTTCATTAGGATTCATGCCAAAGAAAGCCGGTTTTATCAAGAAGTAAAGCTTGGGGTTAGTAGCGCGCTTCCCGTACTTCGTGCTTTGTTTTCCGTAAGGGAGGCTTGCGGTAACCACATTAGCCTCACTGTCAAGTCCCATAACCTTAGAAGATTCATAGCCCTTCGGTCATAGCCTTTCCGTTTTAAAGTAGTTAGGAAGACGAAGAATGCCCCCGAAGAAGCTGAGTAACCAAGCCGATTTCAGTTCAATCCCTACATTATCAAGAACAGAAAGGTCCTTGAAAAGTCGAATATTCTGAAACGTACGGCCATTCCGACTTATTTATTTCAATTGTGCTTAGTCCAAGAAGATTTTTACATCAAGCGAAGATATTCCGTGGAACGCTTTGTACACATCTTGGGAGGTTAAAACAGTAGTTTTTCCAGCGCCGTTAGGACCCAGGTATGATCAAATAGCTGTCCTTTTTCACGTTCAAATTAAACTCATTTACAGTTTAAGTCCGCCGAAGGAGATGCCAAGATTTGATACAGCTAAGATATCATACTTAGCTTCCTCCTTTTTTCTTTTTAGAACGGAACTTGGCCGTAACCTTTGCAGCAACCACTTTTAAATTGAAGGCCTTAGACTCCAGTTGAATATCATTACGGACAATAAGAACTATTGCGCATACAAGCATTCTAGAACATGCACGAAAACGTAGATACTTGTGAAATGATATATAGGATTGTGGCTGCAATAATCGAACCTCTAATATTTCCAATACCGCCTAGAACAACGCGCAAACGAGTATCATAATTGAAGCGTTGTAGTTGAACTTGTCGTGCTGCAGAAGTAAGTAGTGGTGTTGTGAGAGTAAAGAGCGCCGCAGTGCCTGCAAGAGCAGCGAGATAGTGAATAACATAAGTTTATACTTGTAATGTTAATTCAATCGATTCAGCAATTCTGCTATCACGAATAGACATGATTTAGTCCGTCACGAGAATTGATTAAGTTTAGAACGATTATAAGAGTGATAATAACTAAAACAATTCCGACTGTTGGAGTTTTGAGGCGTTGCAGAGATGCCTGCGCTCCCTTTATAATCATCTTTTCCGCCTCAGCCAGCGCTCGCCTAAATGAGAGAGATGAAACAGGTTGAATCAATACTAAAAATGGATTACGTTTACTAAATTCTTTATAATCTCCAAAGCAAGTGTTACGATTGCAAGATAGTCACCCTGAGTCTTAGAACCGGAATCTGATAAGAATGCCAAAATCGTAATGCAACAGCAGCACCGACTGCAATAGCAATAGTAAGCGAATAGAGTACAGTTATTATTTCTTCGGTAAGTCGAGAAGATAGAACTTGCATATGCACCGACACATAAATCCAGCGTGACCAAGACTAAGCTTCCGAGAATACCAACTACTGGTTGGCGAAATCGCCATAATAACGTAATAGAACTAAAAAGCTCAGAGCTTGTTAGCCTGTTTGCCTGAACAATCATCATTATTAAATAAAGAGCAATAACCATACCAAAGTAGCGAAATTACTTTGGTAGTTTTACTAGATTATCATTTTGATTAAATTTTTTTCAAAATTACTTCAACCTTTTCTGAACATTCTACAAGATACTAGCAGGTTTTACAAGAAGAACAATAATAAGAATAGCGAAAACGATAGCATCAGCCATTTGAGAAGAAATATAAGTCATTTTTAAAATTTGATTATGCCAATTAAAAATTTCTCCAATCATAGCGCCGGGGATAGAACTGATACCGCCGAATACAGCAGCAACGAACGCCTTAATTACCTGCATTGTACTGCAAGGGAGTGAAGGGCAAGCAGAACACATAAGCGCACCTGCAATAGCAGCAAGAGCAGATCCTATTGGTAAAGTGAGCATAATAGTTGCATCAGCATTTACCCTTACGGAGAATAAAGCGTTCTTATCCCTTCGAAATGTTTCATAGCCTGTCCGGCTTTAGTTTTGTTGACAAACAGAGTTAGGGTAAAATATTACAATCCATACAGCTTGTATACAGTTGGTGATTGTTTCTCCTGAAATAGTAAGTTGTCCGTCAAATAATTTTATTGGTTTGATAGGAACTACTGAGGTGGCATGCATCTAGTATCCGCACCAAAATGTTTAAAGCGAGGTTTTGAAGAAGATAGCTAACGCCGATTGCGCAGTAATAAGTACAGCAGTGAGGAAGAAGCACCTCTAGCGTATGATAGTTAAACCTTTTCAATCATAACTCCCAAAACAGTACAAACAACCATCAAATAATTACACATAGCCAAGCAGGCAAATTAGCTGACTTCTGCATACAAGTAAAAACTACAAATCCGCCGATCATGATTACGTCACCGTGCAAATTCAGTTACCTTTTGCGATACCATAAATATTGTGTATCCAAGGGCAATGATAGCATAAATGTTCTCTAAGTTAATTCCGCTAATCAAATAGTTTAGAAAACTCATAAAAATTCCGTTCTGTAAACAATCCTTTGTTATATTTAGATAAATATCAAACAATTGCTGATTAACTCAGATACTGATATTAAATACTGAGTCAATCAGCAATTACTTCAGTTGCAACTGCTATATCAATTAGCTGCATACCGCCGATACATAAAGGGTACGTATCGACGGTATGCATACCTAGTTGAGTAAGTTCTATGCAGAAATTACATTGCCTTGTAAGAGCCGGAAAGTGTAGTTGTTCCGTCTTCGTTTTTCGTTGTAGTAATTTCAATCTTTACAGCCATTGGTCTTTGTAGGTTCACCGTCAGCAGACCAATACCCCGACCTGTAAGACCATCTACAGTGAGCTTTTGCCTAGCAGCTTCTAGAGCATCGCCTAGTTCAGAAACAGACATTTCCTTGTGATAGCAATCTCTTTCAGCAGCAGCCTTGATTGTGGATAGTGTCGTAAGCATCAGCAGCGAACTGGGTTAGGAATTTCGCCGTAAGCAGCTCGATAGTCAGCTACGAATTTAACAGTTTTGTCACTGTCAGCCAGCAGCGAATGGGAGGTTAGAAGCATTTAGCGCCTCAGCATAGTGCTTTTCGATGTCGAAGTTTTCTTTACCGAAAGGATACCGTCATATTCATCGTGTTCGCAAAGAATTTAGGTGTGTATCCTGTTGGATAGCTTGTTGTAGGATAAGGAAGCTTCAGGTAGGATTGAAGGAATATGTTCGTGCACCTGCGTCCTTAGCTCTTGGATTTGTATCATGAAGTCAGTTTGAGTCAGCAGGAAAGCCTGTAGACACGATTTCAAATGGCTGTTAGCAGCCTCAGCAAACTTTTCATAAATACCACAGATGAGTAGATGCTGTTTATCGTAAATTACAGCAACCTTTAGTTGAAGCATTGTTCTGTCCGATATACTCATCGAGCAGAAGTAAACGGAGCAGGGTCAGAGAAGCAAATTCTAAATGCTGTTCTACTTGGACACATTCAACAGCAGGAGCCGGAAGGGAAAGCTGAACATTGTCTTTGTGTGTTTCTTCAACTACTGCTTGACATGGTAGAAGCACAGTACCCATAAGTACTCAGCGCGTACCCCAGTCCTTGAGGATAAATAACAAGCAGCCTTTCGGCATCGTTAACGTCATCTTCGTAATTTTCCAATCTGATTTGCATGCCATTGATACCGCCAGCAGCGTTAATTTCAATACAGTTCAGCAGCGTTCTTTAACTGCCTGTCCGCAAACAGGCGCCACCAGTCAGGGCCGATACCACCAATCTCGGCACGTCATCAGAGCCAATTGATTGGTTACAGCCAGCAAGAACGCGGATAGAGCCATTACAGAAGCAAGCTCCAGTTGCAACTGTTCTTTTTAAAGTTTTGTTCATTTTCATAAATCCTCCTAAAGATTATAGGCAATTGAGGATAAAAACATATTATTAATTATCTCCAAAAGCATATGAATATAATACTATTACGAACAAAAAAAGTCAAGTTTTTTAGAGTGCTTAGCACACTAAAATCCCCAACATTTGGGTGAAAAAAGCGTATAAATTAAAGATAAATCGACATATTGGAATGCTTTTAAGTAAATTTTGTTGCAATATGGGTGTGTTTTGAGGCGTATTTTTGGTATTCTATATAAATATCAATGCAACTGTGATATTTTTAACAAAAATCAAAAAAATCTTGACATATAAATATAAATGTGATAAAATAATTTAGCGTCTTAGTTACAGTAGTGTTTTAGAGCTACAATTGCCGGAATGATGGAATAGGCAGACGTGCTGGACTCAAAATCCAGTGGTGGCGACACCGTGCGGGTTCGACCCCCGCTTCCGGCACCAAAAAAGCTGTTGATAAACTTGGTTTATCAACAGCTTTTTAGTTTATATATTAATCCTCGGTTTCACTGTCGCTTGAATAATCTTTATACCCCCAGCCGTCTATGCCCGAGCGGCGCATAGCACCAAAAAGTCTGTCTGTAAATCCTTTGCTTTCACGTTCTTTTTGCGAGAGAAACTCTTTGGTTTTCTGTCTAGAGGTATGCCCGTCTGCCGGGCATTTTGATTTTACTATTACTAATTCGCTCTTTTCTGCTGCACGGCGAACTTCCTTTTCGGGAGCGAAAACCATAGGGCGAATAAGAGTTAAATCCTTTCTGGAAAGGTAGCTTTTAGGGGCAAAACAGCCAATACGACCTTCTATAAATAGGTTCATAACGAAGGTTTCAACAGCGTCATTGTAGTGATGCCCAAGAGCGATTTTATTGCAGCCATTTTCCAAAGCAGCATCGTGTAATGCACCTCTACGCATACGTGCGCATAGACTGCAAGGATTAGGTTCTTTTCTAATATCGAACACTATTTCACCGATTTGAGTGCGTTTTAGAACATATTTAATTCCCATTTCGTCACACATCTCTTGAACAGGGGAATAATCCCCGTAAACCCCATTAAAACCAGGGTCAAGAGTGATTGCGACTATATCATAATTAATTCCTATAAAGCGTCTTAGGAGATGAAGTCCTTTCAGTAGAACAAGACTATCTTTACCGCCTGAAACGCCGACAGCAACGGTATCGCCGTCTTGAATTAAGTCGAATTCCTGAATAGCTTTTCGCATATATCCCAACATTCTTTGCATAAAAAATCTCCTTATGTATATTCAAATTAATTATATACTGTTTTACTATGAATAGCAATATAAATATAATAATTCATAAAAAATTGTTGTATAAGCCTAAAATGTGTAGTATAATAAAAACTATATTTTATTGAATTAAGGGAGGAAAGTTATGGCTTCTTGGTTAGTGCATCTTAGAATTGCTGATGCTTTTTTAAATAGAATACTTAATATTTCTCCTAAGGAATTTGTAATTGGAAATATAGGTCCTGATTGCAGCCAGAAAAATTCTGTGGGCAAGTTTGTTCCACCGAGTGAGGTTACACATTGGACACCTAGTGGTCGCAAGACGGATATTGAGTATGATAGATTTTTTGAAGAAAGAATACCGAACCCAAAGAATGTTGACTATACAACGTCATTTTATTTAGGCTACTACATTCATCTTTTAACAGATGTTTTGTGGACTAAAATGGTGTTCAGACCTACTAAATATAAGTTCTCAACTGAATATTATAAAGACGCTTTTGCATTTTTGCCGATGGTTAGGAATGATTGGTTCGGGCTTGACCATTGCTTTTTTAGGGATAATCCGGATTTTGAAGCAATTAAAATCCTTGGTGAGATTGAGTCTTTCCCGAATATTTATTTCGATTATTATGCCCCCGACTCATTTGATAAGCAAATTGCTCACGTATATGATTTCTACACTAAATATGACGGGGAATACAAAGACTCCTATAAATATCTTTCCAAAGAAGAAATGGACGATTTCGTTATTCAGGCAGTTGAAATTATTCAAGACGAACTTATACGCAAGGGCGTAAAAATAATTATTTAGCCGTGTTTTTAATACGGCTTTAATTTTTGAGAGGGAATTATGAAAGTTTCATATAAGCACACAAAATATGCTGCATACATCGGCTATATAGTTCAAGCGCTTATTAATAATCTTCCGCCGATACTCTTTTTGACATTTCAAAATGAGTTTGACATTTCTTTAGAGAAGATTACGCTGCTCACCACAGCGAATTTTGGAGTTCAAATATTAGTAGATATAATCGCAGCCAAGCACGTTGACAAAATTGGATACCGAAAATCAGTTATACTTGCATATTTTTGCGACTTTGGGCATGGTTTCTTTAGGGGTGTTACCTTTTGTAATTGAGCCGTATGTTGGAATATTAATCGCTATCTTTTTTAATGCAATAGGTGGCGGACTAATAGAAGTTTTAATAAGTCAATTGTTGAGGCACTACCCGGTGACGAAAAAGCGCAATGAGCATTCTGCATTCATTTTACTGTTGGGGACAGATGCTAGTAATTATCCTCTCAACTTTGTACTTTTCAACAGTGGGGATTGCGAATGGAGGTTTTGCCGATTATATGGGGACTAATCCTCCACTGAACATAATTTTATTCGCAATAGTTCCGATTAAAACGCTAAACGAAAACACTGAAAAAGTTTCTCTTAGAAAACTTTTCTCCTCAAAAGCTTGCTGGATACTTTGTATTATCATGGTGTGTGCCGGTGGGTCTGAGCTTGCAATGTCGCAATGGTCATCTCTTTTTGCAGAGAAAGGACTTGCCGTGTCAAAAACTATGGGTGACTTGCTGGGTCCTTGTGCATTTGCCTTTTTGATGGGACTTTCAGGCTTTTCTTCGGGGTTAAAGGCTCAAAGCTCAATATAAGAAATGCTTTAGTGGTATCATCGGTGATATGCGTTTTGAGTTACATTTTGACGGTGTTTTCGCCGTTTCCAATTCTCTCGCTAATTGGATGTGCAATATGTGGATTTTCAGTCGGAATAATGTGGCCGGTACATTCAGCCTTGCAGCAAAAAGCTATCCGGGGAGGAACAGCACTGTTTGCAATCCTTGCATTAGCAGGGGACGTTGGCTGTACATCGGGGCCGGGGCTTGTAGGCTTAGTGTCTAACGCAGTTAGCAAAATTGACATTTCAGCAATTAGCGGCTGGTTTAGAAATACGCTTGATTCACAGATTTATTTAAAAATCGGAATTTTAAGTGCAATGATTTTCCCAATTGTGCTTATCATTGGGGTTGTTTTTGCTTAGAAGATTAAAAGGAAAAGAAGAATAAAAATAAAATCCGTTTTGCATAAAAAACGGATTTTGCTATATTTAACAAGTCTTTGAAATAGATATTTCCTACAAAAAAGACTTGATTTATTTGGTGGTTTACTCTATAATATTACAATGATGTAACGATTGATTAAACCAATCAGCTATGTATAAATAGGAGGCATAATGGTAGATAATACAAAGATAATAGAAAACACTATTCCCACACTTGCAACACGTGGGATTGTTATATTCCTAAGATGGTAATGCACTTTGATGTAGCCAGAGAGAAATCCGTCAACGCACTCAAAGCAGCACTTGAATCGAATAGGCGAATATTATTAGTAGCGCAAAAGGATATTTCAATTGAAAATCCTACTATTAAGGACGTATACTCATACGGAGTAGTTGCAGAAATACGTCAGTTGCTAAAGACGCAGGACAACATCACAAGAGTAATTTGTTGAGGGCGTTTACAAAGCAAAAATCCTTGAAGAGGTTCAGTCAGATCCATACTTGATTACAGAGATACGCAGAACGCCTTTTAACACAAAAAAAGCGTTAGATGAAGCACAAGTTACAGCGCTTATACGTTCGGTTAAAGAGGTTTTTGCTGAGTATTGCGGAGCTGTTCGAAAATGCCGAAAGAGCTTAGAAATGCAGTTTTAGGAGCAGAGGATCCTAACAAGCTTTTCGAGTCAATTGCTTTCAATATAAATCTTGGTTATCAAGACAGCCAAAAGCTTTTAGAAGCACCACATATACTCGCTAGACTTAGTATGCTAGTAGCGATATTGTCTAGGAAGTCGAAGTTCTTGATATTGAAAGAGTAATTCAAGAGCAGGTTAAAGAACAAATCGACCGTGGACAGCGTAGTATTATTTAAGAGAGCAGATGAAAGCGATCTCTAAGCAGCTTGGTGAACAAGATACTGAGCAGGAAGCTTACGATTACGTTGATAGAATTTGCAGCTTAGGTCTTTCGGAAGAAGTTACAGAAAAGCTTGCAAGGAAGCTGAAAAGCTTTTGCAAATGCCGCCAAAACTCTCAAGAAGCGCGTTTGTTGTTAGAAATTATTTGGATACCTGCCTTGACTTGCCGTGGAAAACAGCAACAAAGGATAAAATCAATATAACTAAAGCTCAGAATGTTCTTGACAAAGATCATTACGGACTCAAAAGGTAAAAGAAAGAATTCTTGAAACTATTGCGGTTAGAGCACTTGAGCCTAATGTTACCGGTCAGATTATATGTCTTGTAGGACCTCCCGGAGTTGGTAAAACTTCAATCGGACGTTCTGTTGCAAAAGCACTAGGTAAGAAATATGCAAGAGTTTCGCTCGGCGGAATTAAGGACGAATCTGATATTAGAGGGCATAGAAAAACTTATATCGGCGCAATGCCGGGCAGGATTATAAATGCTCTTAAAACAGCAGGCACAAATAATCCCGTGATACTTCTTGACGAAATTGACAAGATGAGCAATGACTTTAGGGGTGATCCATCTTCAGCAATGCTGGAGGTTCTTGATTCAGAGCAAAACTCTGCTTTTAGAGATCATTACATAGAAGTTCCGTTTGATTTAAGCAAGGTGTTGTTTATAACCACAGCCAACTCTACAAGTACAATTTCAGCGCCACTGCTTGACAGAATGGACGTAATTGAACTTTCAAGTTATACGTGAGGAAAAGTTCATATAGCAAAAGAACATCTCGTAACAAAACAGATGAAGAAGCACGGCTTAAAGGCTAGCACTTTCAAACTAAGCGATGAGGGCATTTATATGCTTATTGATAGTTATGCTAGGGAAGCAGGAGTGCGTACTTTAGAGAGAACTATTGCCTCGCTTTGCCGTAAAGCTGCAAAGAAAATTGTTGCTATGGAATGCAAAAAGGTAGTCATTACTGAAAAGAACATGGGTGATTTCCTTGGAGCTGTAAAATATTTGCCTGATGTTTATTCAGACAATAACCAAGTCGGTGTTGTAAACGGGCTTGCGTGGACTTCAGTTGGTGGAGTAATTATGCCGCTGGAAGTTATCAAGCTAAACGGAAAGGGAACAGTTGAAATAACTGGTTCGCTCGGCGATGTTATGAAAGAAAGCGCAAAGATTGCTGTAAGCTATGTTCGCAGTGTCGCAACCGACTATAACATAAATCCTGATTTCTATAAAAGTGTTTGCACATTCACGCACCAGAAGGAGCAACCCCAAAAGATGGCCCATCAGCCGGTGTAACGATGACAACGGCAATCATTTCGGCTTTGTCGGGCATACCTGTTAAAGGCGATGTAGCCATGACAGGCGAAATTACTTTGCACGGCAAGGTTCTTGCAATCGGTGGACTTCGTGAAAAAACCATGGCAGCTTACAAAGCTGGAATAAAAACAGTAATTATCCCGGCAGCAAACAAGTCAGACCTTGACGAAGTTGACGATGTTGTAAAAGCATCTATTGAGTTTGTTTTAGCTGAAACTTTGAGTGACGTACTATCTGTTGCACTTGATATGGAAAATAAAGATCGAGTTGACGTGGAAGCTGTTGCAATCTCAGTAAAGACGGCATCTTTTGAGGAAGTGCGTTCATAAAAAATATAACAGAAGAACGTGCCGTTTTACAGTATATAGACATAATTGAGAGGAAATTAAATGAATTTCAATAAAGCAGATTTTTTTTGTTCTTACGGAAAATACACACAACTCCCCCCACCCGAAAAATTGGAAATTGCATTTTCAGGGCGTTCAAATGTTGGGAAGTCATCATTAATCAACAAAACGCTTGCTAGAAAATCTCTTGCAAAAGTCAGCTCCATGCCCGGAAAGACAGCTACTATTAATTTTTATACAATTGAAAATGTGTACTTAGTGGACTTGCCGGGTTATGGTTACGCAAAAATAGCAAAATCGGATAAGGAACGGTGGTCAAACCTAATCGGCGGATACCTTAATGCAGAGAGAAATCTCGGATTGATTTTTCAGCTTATTGATATGCGCCACCCACCCACTAAGGACGATATGAATATGCTTGATTTTCTTGTTGAGGGCGAGTATCCGTTCGTAATAGTCTTAACAAAAGCAGACAAGCTATCCAAACGTCAGCGTGAGGAAAGGATGTCAGGTTTTGCAAAAGAAATTCCATACTTTGAGGATATAACGTGCATACCATTTTCTTCGCAAACAGGTGAAGGTGTGGAAGAAATTCGCTCTATTATCGAGGAATTGGCTGCTGCCGAAGAGCAAGCGGAGGAACTTTTTAAGAGCGAAGAATTAGCTGCCGCACAAATTCTATCTGAAGAAATAGCAGCTATTGAAGTTGCTGAAGAAGATGAACCAAAGCCATTCAAAAAACTCCCCTCATTAAAAAGCTCAAGAAAAGACTAATTAATAAAGCTATCGGTTTTCTGATAGCTTTTGCATTAGCTAATTATTAATAATTTTACTAAAGTTAGTGAAAAGATGTTTACTTTTACATTTTAGTGTGTTAAAATAAATATATATAAATTTATGAAAAGGGGCATACAGTAATGAACAGTAAATTAAAGGATAAAAACCTAGATGATTTATTTAATGCGGTAATTTGCCTTGAGAATATTGATGAGTGCTATAATTTCTTCGAAGATTTATGCACAGTGCTTGAATTGAAAGCAATTTCTCAACGTTTACAGGTGGCTAAAATGCTATCAGAACATAGAGTTTACAGCGATATAGTGAAAGAAACTGGCGCAAGTACAGCTACAATT
>JAXGPS010000003.1:0-82525 GCA_040766825.1 Oscillospiraceae bacterium | reverse complement strand
ATATTAATCGTGAAGAAGATTTAGGTATTGAGGGACTTAGGAAGTCCAAACGTTCCTACTACCCAGTTTTCCAAGTTGAGAAAAATATTATTACATTTAACTATTAAGGGAGTGATTACAGATGATTTATGTCTTCTTGGCAGAAGGTTTTGAGGAAGTAGAGGCGATAACGCCGATTGATATTCTCAGAAGATGTGAGCTTGATGTTACTGTTGTTGGAGTTGGTGAAAATATTATTACGGGTTCACATGGGATTAGCGTTATAGCAGACATCACCGACAGTGAATTAGTGCTTGATGATAAGTTGGATATGATTGTACTTCCAGGCGGTATGCCCGGAACATTAAATCTTGAAAAATCATCTAAGGTCAACTCAGCAATAGAATTTTGTGTTGAGAATAATAAAAAAATCGCAGCTATTTGTGCTGCACCGTCTATTCTTGGGCATTTAGGGCTTTTGAATGGACATAAAGCAGTTTGCTTTGAGGGGTTTGAAAACCAGCTTTTAGGGGCTGAGGTTTTGAATATCCCCATTTGTGTATCGGGCAACTATATTACTGCACGTGGGGCAGGGGTTGCTCTTGATTTTGCACTTAAATTGGTGGAAGTATTAATTTCTAAGGAAAGAAGCGAGATTTTAGCTTCATCATTGCAATGCAAAACATAACAGATATAAGAGAATACAAAAACTCGCTCCGAAGAAAATATAAGGCTATGCGTGAGAGGATGTCCACCAGTTTCAAGAATTCCTTAGATGAGCGTATATTTGAGCGTATTGTATCCTCAAGTACATATATTGAATGTGAAATGCTACTTACTTTTGTATCCACGGCAATTGAAGTGGACACAAAAAGACTAATTAATCAAGCGTTAGCTGACGGTAAAATCGTTGCAGTTCCACGTTGTGTTACAGGGACTAGAAATATGGAGTTTTACCAGATTAATTCTATGGATGATTTAGAACCAGGTGCTTTTGGAGTGCTTGAACCTATCGTTGAAAAGTGTAATAAAATCACCGAATTTGGACAAGCTTTAAATATAATACCTGGACTAGCTTTTGACCTTAAAGGTTACAGACTTGGTTATGGTAAAGGTTATTACGATAGATTTTTAAGCGCTCATCCGAGTTTGAAGAATTTTGGCATATGTTATTGTTGCTGCACGTTAAATAATCTCATTCACGGGAAGTTTGATATTGCAGTTGAGTGCTTAATAACCGAAAAATATATGAAAACATTTTAATACTGAAGTTTTGAAGATTTAACTTTCAAACGTGGGTTTTGCGTTTGTTATATACGAATTGCTCAAAACATCACAAGAAAGGAATGGCTATAAATATGGAAGATAATAAGTCGAATTCACCAGAGTCTAAAGAGCCAAATTCACCTAAAAAACTTAGTGCTGATGATATAATAAAAATACTTGATGAAAAGCGTAGCCGTGAAGAAGACGGCGGAGAATCCATGCTTCCTGAAGATGTTACAGATAGTGTAATCAGTCAAGTTGATGAAGAAATTGATGAAGATGACGTTTTCGCTGAAGATGAAGATTACGAAGAAGTTATTTCTGCACCTAAAAAGAAACGTAAGAAAAAGACCGATCACGGCAAGATTATATTCGGAATTATTCTTACGATGGTAATTGTAGTAATTGCTTTATTACTTTCAGCTTTGATAATAAAGGTTGGCAAAGAATATCTTGAAGACAAACTTGAATCGTCAATAGCAGTTGAAATACCAGTTGTTCGACTATCCGTGACATTGCAGCTATCCTAAAAGAAAAGCAAGTTATTGAAGATGAATGGCTTTTTGTCGTAGCATCAAAAACTTTTTGGAGCAGATGCAAATATATATTGCAGGTACACACGTTGTATCTCCTAATATGGCTTATGAGGACATTATTGAGCGCTTCAACAGGATGCTATTGAGGAAAAAGAGTGTAGACGTAACTTTCCCTGAAGGAATTTCGGCAATAGATGCTGCTAAAAGGCTTGAAGAAGCAGGTGTTTGTGATGCAGATGAATTTATGGGCAAACATTTAACACAGCGGTATTTGCCATGATTTCGAGCTTAGTGAAGAACAATTTTAAATTCTGTAAAATGGAGGGGTATCTATTTCCGGATACATACCGTTTCTATTTAGAAGAAAGTCCAATTGTTGTAGTTAAAAAGATTTATGCAAACTTCGCTAATAAAGTTACACCTAATTACTTGCAGCGTATGCAGGACCTAGGAATGACGCTAGAAGAAACAATTACTTTAGCTTCCATTGTATGTTGCTGAAGCTTCTGTGGTAGATAAGCAGGAAATGAAAAAGGTTGCCTGTATTTTTGAATAGAATGGCGAATAAAGATGAGTGGCCTAGACTTGAATCTGATGCTACAAGCAGATATGTTAATAAGGTGATTATCCCTAATATTGAACTGGATCTGAGGCGGCAATGAACGAAGCATATAACACATATAAGTCTGAAGGGTTACCACCAGGAGCTGTTGGAAACCCAGGTCTTGATGCAATTAATGCTGTTCTATATCCTGCTGAAACGGAATACTATTTCTTCTGTTCAAATCTTGAAACAGGTGAACTTTATTATGCAAAAAAACGCTTTCAGAACACGAAAAATCTTTAGAGAAGCTGGACTGCTATAAAGTTATACCACACTTAATTCTTTGAGTGAAACGAATTGATTAACACTGATAGACTTGAAATACTTGCGCTTGGTAAGTATTTTGAAAGATTTAACGCCGCCCTTGATTATGGCGCAGATGCTATATATGCGTTGGAGCGCAAACCTTTGGAATGCGTGCCTCACCACAAAATTTCACGTTTGAAACACTGAAAATGGCTGTTAATTCCGCACATAGCAAGGGTGTTAAGGTATACCTTACTTCTGTACATTTTTACCTAGAAACAACGAAATATGTGGGTATCAAGAATTTATAGAGTCAGCGGTTGCTTAAAAGAGTCGATGCTGCGATTGTAAATGATATTGAGCAATTTTGCCTTTACAAAGAAATATGCGCCTGACCTTGAAATTCACATTTCAACACAAGCTGAATTGTGAAACTACGTTACAGCGAATGAATTTTCATAATATGGGTGCTAAACGTGTAGTACTTGCTCGTGAGCTTTCTATTGATGAAATTGCCGAAATTCGTGCTAAGTCCCCGAACGAAATGGACATAGAATGTTTCGTACACGGTGCAATGTGTGTTTCTTTCTCTGGAAGGTGTCTGCTTTCTAACTATCTTGTTGATAGAGATGCTAACCGTGGAGAGTGTGCGCAACCATGCCGTTGGGGATACCATCTCATGGAGGAAAAGCGTAAAGATGAGTTTTTCCCCATATTTGAGGATGAAAAAGGTACATACATACTTAATGCTAAGGATATGTGCATGATAGACTTCGTTGATAAACTTGCTGAGGCTGGTGTTACAAGTTATAAAATTGAGGGCCGTGCAAAGTCTGCTTATTACGTTTCTGTTGTGACAAATGCTTATAGAATGGCTATGGATATTTATAAAAAAGATCCGAAAAACTACAAACTTCCTGAGTGGATTCACGATGAAGTGTTTAAAGTTAGTCATAGAAATTACTGCACAGGGTTTTATTATGGGCATCCTAAGGATTGCCGTCAATATTACGAAAACAGTGGATATATCCGTGAATTCGATGTTGTAGCTGTTATAGATGAGTGCAAAGATGGTGTGATTTATGCTACTCAGCGCAACAAATTTGTGATAGGGGAGGTTGCAGAGGTGCTTTCTCCAGGGTGCAAGCCGGTAGAACTTAAGATCACTGAAATTATTAACGGAAAAGGGGAGAGTGTCGAAAGCGCAAATCATGCTATGATGAAGTTTAGTATGCCATCCGCTCTATCTTTCCCTAAAAATTCTATTATTCGTATTGCTAGAAGTTAAAAAAAGAGCAAAATTTAATTTTGCTCTTTTTTTGTTATTTTTTTAACATTAGCTAAAGGGGAACTGTCAGCAGCTTTTTTGAGGTTTTCGTTCGAAATATGGGTATAAATTTCAGTTGTAGAAATACTTTTGTGTCCCAAAACTTCCTTTAAAACCAGTGTATCTACACCGTTTTGATACATTAAAGTTGCTGCTGTATGACGTAATTTGTGAGTTGATAATCCTTCACGATTAATTCCAGCTGACTTCAAAGAATCTTCTACAATTTGTTGAACACGACGTTTGCTAATTCTTGTTCCACGCTTACTAAGGAATACTGCGTTAGGCTCTGCTGGACTGATTTTTCGCTCTTTTAAATAGCTGTTTAACGCTGAAATACAAGAATTATTCAAGTAAATAATACGTTCTTTATTTCCTTTACCAAGCAAACGCATCGTTTGTTCTTTAAAATTAATATCATTAATGTTTAATCCTACCAATTCGCTAAGTCGCATACCGCAATTGAGAAATAGCGTAATAATACAATAATCACGCAATGAATCAGAGCTTTCAATATTTTTCAGCAAATCAATAGATTCTTCGAGAGAAAGAAATTTAGGCAAAGATTTCTTAATAGATGGAAGTTCTAAGTTAATCAATGGATTATTAGGAATAAGATTTGCTTTAACATGCAAGTACTTAAAAAAAGATTTTAGAGCAGATGCTTTTCTAGAGCGAGTTGTTGCAGTATTGTGACGTTCGTCAGATATGTAATACAAATATTTATAAGCATCATTAAGCGAGAAATTTTTGAGCCAATCTATAGGAACATCTTTAATAGAAATTTCGGATAAATCCGTGTTAAGTGGAAGATTATGCTTAGTAAGCTTTAGATATTTTAAAAACATTCTAAGATCTAAATAATAAGCCTCGACAGTTCGTTCACCACGACCTTTGACAATCTTCAAATGAAAAAAGAAGTCATTTAGGTATTGTGGACATTCATCATGATTAATTGACATTTTACCCTCCCCGTAATTTCACTAAATTTGCATTTAGTGCAATTAGTACTGTAGTTTTATTATATCCCTTTTCTATGTTCTTGTCAACAGAATTTACATAAAAACCTCAGTATTCTTTTTACTGAGGTTTTTATAATGAATATTATTTAAGTTCAATAATAGTTACACCATCTTCGCCCTCACCAAACAATCCTAATCTGAAGGTTTTGACTGATGGATGTGTTCGTAGATGATCGTGAATTGCTTTGCGTAACGTTCCAGTTCCTTTTCCGTGAATTATAGTAATCAACGCTACGCCAGACATTACAGCATTGTCGATGAACATATCTACTTCAAGGATACCATCACTAACCATGTAACCTCTAATGTCAAGTTCTAATTGAACTGAACGGTTAATTTTACTTTGAATTTTATTTTTTCCTTTTTACAGGAGATGTTTTTTTGTTATTTACAGTAATTTCTTGGTTTTCGACTAATCTTAAACGATTTAAGTTAGTTTTAGTTTTCATTATCCCAACATTAACAAATAGATTTCCATTGGAATCAGGAATACTTGACACTGTACCTTTTTTATCAATATCTACTATGAGAACATTATCTCCTACTCTTAACTGTCGTGGTAATTTATAGTTAGAATTATCCTTTTCAGTTATAGGGTTAGCTTCTTTATAAAGCTTATTTATAGTTGAACGACTCTTAGAGCGAGCCTCAATAGCAAGTTGAGAGAAATTTTCTTTTTCTTTTTGTTTTCTAATTTCATCTAATTCAGAGATAAGTTTATCTGATTGCATTCTTACATTCTCAACTATTCGCATAGAAGTAATTCTTGCTTTTTCAAGTTCAGATTCTTTGGACTTTTCAAGTTCCAAAAGCTTTTGGGTTAGCTCTTCGTTCTGTTTTTTATGCTCATTTTTAAGTGTTCTCAACTCTTCATTTTGCTTTTCTAGGTCTATTCTCGCCCTTTCAAGCTGTTCAATTACTTCCTCGAAATGCTTATCATCGTCATCTACAAGGCTTCTTGCGTGTTCAATTATATCCTTTGGAACTCCAAGACGTGTTGAAATATCAAAGGCATTAGACTTTCCGGGAGAGCCTATAATAAGTTTATAAGTTGGTTGAAGAGTTGCTACATCAAATTCACATGAAGCATTTTCGATATTCTCATTTTCGATTGCATAAAGTTTTAATTCTTGATAATGAGTTGTTACCATCATCTTACTTCCCTGCTTTTTTAACTGTTCTATTATAGAAACAGCAAGCGCAGCTCCCTCAACCGGATCTGTTCCAGAACCAAGTTCATCAAGTAAGATTAGAGAATTGCTGTCAGCGACGTTTATAATTTCAACAACTTTATTAATATGCGATGAAAATGTAGAAAGGCTCTGCTCAATGCTTTGGTTATCTCCTATATCAACTAGAATTTTGTTGAAAACAGAAATTTTACTTCCGTCAGATACAGGAATAAGCAAGCCACACATAACCATTGATGAGAGTAGACCCAACGTCTTTAAAACAACGGTTTTACCACCAGTATTAGGTCCGGTAATAATCAACGCTTGATAATCATAACCAAGCGATAAGTCGATTGGAACGACTTTTTCCTTATCTATGAGTGGATGCCTAGCTTTATGCAGAATAATTTGTCCATCATTTGAAATTTCAGGACATGAAGCGTTCATTTTTGCACCTAAGTTTGCCTTTGCAAAATATAAATTCAGTTCAGCGCAGGAAGCGTAATCTTGAATAATAGATTCTGCATATTGAGCACATTCTGCTGAAATTTCTGCAACAATACGTTCAATTTCTTCCTGTTCCTTGCCTTTTAAAACACGAATGTCATTATTAGCCTCAACGACCGAAATAGGCTCAATAAATAGCGTAGCTCCAGTTGCAGAGGTGTCATGGATTAGTCCTTGAATATTGTTTTTGTGTTCTGCTTTTACAGGTAGTACGTAACGTCCATCACGCAAAGTAACAATCGATTCTTGTAAATATTTTTGCGTAGTAGCCGAACGTATCATTTTATCGAGGTTTTCTCGTATTTTTAGTCCCGCTTGAATGATTTTACGACGTATAGACGCAAGTGTAGAACTAGCCGTATCAGCTATCTCATTCTCTGATAAAATAGATTGGAATATTTTATCCTCAAGATATTTATTAGGAGTAAGGCTCTCGAAAATATACCCAAGTTCTGGTGGCTTTCATCATGAATTTGGTGATACCAGTCATGAAGCGACTGAATTTGATTTAACATCCTGCCTATGTCCAGAAGTTCTTTGAATGATAGACGTGTCCCTGATTGTGCCCTTTTTAAAGCGCCGGTAACATCTTTAAAGTTTGTAAACGTAGGAGTTCCAAATTTAATAGCTAATTCGAGCGCATAATTGTCTTAGAGATTTCACTTTGGACATCTTCAAGATTTGTCAGGTTCAATCGATCTAAACCATTTCCTTTGTTTTCTCGTTAGATGCTTGATTTTCTGCCATTTCTAAAATTTTATGTAGCTCAAGCGTATGATAATATTTATTCATTGTAAAAATACCCCAAAACGAATTATAATTCGCAATTGATTTGTAGAAATCTAAAGTTTTGAAATTCTTGTTTAATTGATTAAGAAGAAAATTCTCAGTGAGCGAATTTAACTTTTTGCTTGAATTTTCGCTTATTTGGAAAGAAAAAAGCTTATCAAAATCACTCAGCACGATATATCTAGGGTGACATAGTGAGTTGTTTGTCCAGCTCAAAATAATCACTAGAGATATTGTCGCCAATACATTTTCATGACAAATTAACTTGCCCGAACGAATATTTAGGTACATTATATCTTTTTCATAGCAAATACATTTTTCGCACGCACACATCAGGCATCATGCCGATTTCCGACATGAGCCTTAGTTCAAAGATGCTTTTTAGAAGTAGCCCTCCCTTTCTCCCGATGAGAGAAAGTGCAAAGAATTAAGCATCAGTCTAACGATTTCACCCGTAGGTTGTTGAGATGTTGCGCAAAAGCTGATTAATTCACTAAAATATGATGCTAATGAAAAACTTTTCGATGTCAAGCCTAAGGTCGTAAAAAATTTTGATCGGTTCAGAACTGTTTATATAGTACCTATCCCCTCTTTTTTCGCAAACATAACTAGAGTATGCAAAAAGTTGAGTTGAAGAGTTGTTTTGACTTGTTATTTTTTTGCACTCTTAACTGAAACAGAGATTATTCCATAATCAGCAGTTAAAATGTCGATGTATTTAGTCCATTTCCCCCACTGAACGTTCCCGAATAACCAGCCCGTTCGTTATAATCGCATTTGAGAAATCCCTTTTACTTGATCATCTAATGTGTATGTTGAATTTACTGACTGCAAATCCATTCCTTTATAATTAAGATAGTCTACAATCTTGCCGCTTTGAACAAATTTATCCCAAATCTCTGTCATTTTTATGTTCCTCCGAAAACTAATAATATAATATTAATTCCCTTAGAAACGCTAGATATTTATTTGAACAAGCAAGTAAATTATATTAGCAATTTATTCTTAATTATTTACCTGAAAGTCCAAAATTTTTTATTAACCCTTCCCTATTTCGCCAGTCAGCCTTAACCTTTACCCAGCACTGAAGATTGATTTTTATTTGAAAAAAGCTTTCCATTTCTGTTCTTGACATTGCGCCAACCTTATAAAGCACCGCCTTTTCCGATAACCATACCTATGCGACTCTTCGGTGGTGGAAAATAGCCAATATCGAGAATATCCTTATCTTCACGCTCTTTCATCTGTTCAATTGTTACAGCGATGCCATGCGGGATTTCTTCGCTAAGCAACATGAGCAGCTTTTCTCTGATGATTTCAGCGGCAATAACTTTTTCAGGCTGGTCGGTAAGCATATCATCTGGAAATAATGCGGACCTTCAATAGCATGTTTGTCCAGCTCTTGGCAATTAAGTCTTTAGTCTGTTGCCTTTTAGTATGCTTACAGGTATAAGCGCTTTAAAATCATAAAGCTCGTTATATTTTTCAATTATTTGTATTAAGTCTGATTTATCTGAATAAGGTCAATTTTATTGAGCATTAAAATTACAGGAGCTTTTCGTTGTTTGAAATTTTCTATAATAGAAAGCTCATGATCTCCCGGGTGCTTTTGAAGCATCAACCACCATGATGTTCATATCAATTGCCTTCATGCGCTCTCACGAACAGCTTTCATCATATGTTCACTAAGCTTAGTCTTCCTGTATGAACGCCTGGAGTGTCCATAAAGACGTACGTGCCGTTTTGAGTAAGCACTCCGGTAATTTTAGTTTTGTGGTTTGTGGCTTGTTGCTTATAATAGCAATTTTTTCACCCACAAGTGCATTCAGCAAAGAGGATCGCCAACATTTGCTCTGCCGATGATTGTAACAAATATATTTTTAGTGTTCATTTTAAATTCCTTTACTTTTTCTGTTTTTGGTTTAAGCTAGGACAGAATACGAATATAATCCCGAGGATAATTATCGTTATCAAAATCACGAGCAAGTATGGTTTTTCGGTTAAATTATTTGCAATTAACTTGAATTTCTCTATATCCCAGAAAAGATTATATGCAATTAGCACCGCTCCAATTGCAGAAATTAAATACTGCACCCGCTGCAACATCTTTTGCAAACTTCGCAGTTTTGTGATAATTAGGAGAAACAAGGTCGATTGCTTTTTCAACAGCAGTATTTATCATCTCAAAAGAGGTAACTGCTATAATTGTTAGAATTAGAATGCACTTTTGGGTATTGTCAAACTCGTAAAATGATGAAAAAACATCACTAAAACAGCTGCAAGGATATGAATTCGCATATTCCTTTCAGCTGATATACAGGTAAGTATTCCTTTTATAGCATGACCAAAGCTTTTAGCTAGTTTAATAAATTGATTATTCATCTTTATTTACAAATGTGCTATCTCTAGAAATTTAGAGATTGCTTAATATTATTTCTTCCTTTTCGTGCATATTTGCAGCATCAATCTTACTTGTTTCGTGGTCGTAACCTAAAAGATGCAGCATAGAGTGGACTGTCAAAAATCCAATTTCACGCTCAAGTGAATGTCCGTACATATCCGCTTGAGCAACAGCCGTTTGCAATGAAATAACAATGTCACCAAGAAGTAACGCATCTGTTTCAGGATTAACGTCATACTCACCGTTATCGCCCAAAGGGAAGGATAAAACATCAGTAGAACGATCCTTATCACGATAAAATTTATTAAGACGCTGTATTTCCTTATTGCTAACAAAAGAAACGCTAACCTCAGCATTGTCGTTAAACTTTTTTCTTCAGTGAGAACAGCCTGACAGCAGCGACGAATAAGCAGTCTTATCCCAGTAGGAACTTTTACCTCGTTTTGATTATTTCTTACATAGACCTTCAGTTTAGCCATGATGATTTCCTCGTTTTCCATCATCAGCATACTTTTCGTATGCTTTTATTATATCTTGTACAAGTTTATGTCTTACTACGTCCTTTTCAGAGAGCTTCTCCATAATGCTATCATCAATATTTCTAAGCACTTTCATTGCCTCAATTAAGCCAGAACGTCTATCTGACAAGTCAATCTGAGTAATGTCACCCGTAATAACCATTTTTTACTATTAAAACCAAGACGAGTAAGGAACATTTTTATTTGTTCCGGCGTAGTGTTTTGTGCTTCGTCGAGGATTATAAACGAGTCATCAAGCGTACGTCCCCCTCATATAAGCGAGGCGCAACTTCAATTGCTCCACGTTCAAGATGCCTTTTGGAAGTTATCCGCTCCCATCATTTCAAATAAAGCATCATATAGCGGCCTAAGGTATGGATCGACTTTATCTTGAGATCAACAGGAAGAAATCCGAGCTTCTCCCTGCCTCAACAGCAGGTCTAGTAAGGATAATTCGAGTTATTTCATGTGCCTTGAATGCTTTTACCGCCATTGCAACAGCAAGATATGTTTTTCCTGTTCCAGCAGGGCCAACCCCAAGGACAATAGTGTTTGATTTAATAGCATCAATGTATTTCTTTTGACCTAATGTTTTAGGTTTTACAACCTTGCCAGTAGTCGTAAGGCAAATCCCATTTCCGGAAAGCTCTTCTATTTTTTCTTGTGCACCTTCCTCTATCATGGAAATCACATAGCGTATGCTCTGCTCGTTTATTGGCTCGCCTTTATTAATTTGTGATAGTAACATATCGACAGCTTGCGAAGCTTTTTCAACATTCTCTTCTGCCCCAGTGATTTTTATATCTCCACCTCTGCCTAGAATAACTACATCGTAGTGTTTTTGAAGCAAATTTATATTTTCATCAAAACTTCCGAATAGAGTAAGGACACTATCTATTTTTTCAACATTAATAATTTTTTCTATCATTAGCACTCTTTCCTTTTATATCAGCAATATAAATACGTCTATTGTTTCTATTATATCACGTTTTTAATTAAAAGAAAATACCTATAATATATATTTTAATCTACAATTATTTGACTTTGTGTGCCGATTTCGCCTTCTAGGAGATAATCTGCTTTGTAAATTGCTGTCCCTGATATGCTGTTGTTGGTAATTGTTTTTTTTAGAATTACTGTGTCCGAAAGAAAATTCGTTTCAAAATCTTTAATTTTATCCTTTATTATTATTTCTGCATCTTCAAAAGAATATGATAATTCAACTTCTTCGTACATATCGTAATGGGAATAAGTAATACCTAAAGGAAGTTCTGCACCTAGAAAGTACATATAATTAGTTTTATCTGAACATGAATAGTTACCTTCAACCTTTCCGATTGATAAAGGTATATTAAAACCGAAAAAGTACAAGCTTTTTTTAGTGATAGTTTCCCCTGTCGGTATGTTTTGAACTTCGTTGAGAGGTTGTTCAAATGTTACACTTTCTTTATATGTTCCAGTGATATTGCCAAGTGAATGCACGTAACGAGGGGTATCGTGTTTATTGATAATTATCCCGTTAATCAATAAATCGCCTTTTTTAACTCCATCCCCAAGCATTACGCTTAACTCTCCCATATGTACAATTATATTTGTAACCTGAGCATCTCTGCTTGCTATGATATTAGACGGGATCCATCTAGACTATTTTAGGACTTTTCAGCTTCAGACCACAACCGTGACACGTCCGCCAGTATTTGACTTCCTTCAATCCAAGATAAGCTATCTAAATTTATCATCATATTTTGCTCTAATACGTTCTTTAAAATCAAGCGAAGGTATAAACTTCTCTTCCCGTTGAAATTCCGTGTAACTGTCTAGCACATTTAAAATTTCATCATGGGAAATTTCCCCCTCTACTCATACACTTCTATTAAGTTGTGATTACGTTTGAAAATATACGATAAACGCAAAAAATCATAATTCCAGCTAAAATACCATGCCTTTTTTTGTACTTGAGCAGGCTAAAAGGCTAGCTCCTCTTTTTTACGTACTATTTCAAGTCTGCAATTATATTTTTCCGCTATTTTAGAAAGCTATCTGCCCTATAAGGTTGATGCGAAAAATTCATCTTTTCATTGTTTGTACCCCCCCCCAACAATTCAGGTTTGATCTGTGTATTTCGTTTATAACGCTTCTTTTTCTTCAGATGTAATTTTTAAACGTACTTCCGCCGATATGTACAAACATTTCCTTACGCAAAATTCTACTGAGGATATTTGATCTAACCTCATTCATCTATGCCAATATTCAATCCTAAATTGTACCCCATATTTGAAGCTCTAAGGTTAATGTCTTCATTATTCGCAAATACACATCATTAAATTCAATGATTTTTTTGAAATGCTCTATACTAATTTCGGTGTTATCTGTAAAACTTAGGTATGTGCATATATATATATATATAAAGGTATCTTTTTTTAACTCAAATTTTTTAACTGACTTATTTAAATTTGGCATAATCTCTCCCCCCCCCCCCCCCCCCCCCCCCCCCCCTCCGTTGTATTATATTAAATTATATTAAATTATTTGTCCGCATATACTTTTATATAAAATAATCGATTTTTCGTATGTTTAAAGGAAAATCAAATATAAAATCAGTGCTTGCTGCGGTTATAACATTGTTTTTATCAAGTATGCTAATCTTATTTAGTAAAGATGTTTCATAGAGGTAAGATATATTCTTCAATAAACACTTGTCTTAAAATAATCATCCCGTCTTTATACGCATTCATGGTGTTATCAGTTTTGTGATTTCAACTAATATATTCTTAAAGTTAAGTAGCCGTTTAGTTGGTTATCGTGAATTTATTTAAGCTCCTAAGCAATTTGTTTTCGGTGTTTTTAATAAGTATGTTTGCTGGATACTCCTGTCGTGCAGCTTATTACAACTTTGATTAGTACGAACGAAATATCACAAAAAGATGCAGAAGATATGCATTCTGTTATGCCGGCGGACCAGCGTTTATTATAGGTATAGCAGGAATATAATTAACAATCAAAAGTAGGGGGACTGATTTTTCACTACTGAATATAGTTTTATAATTTTTTATTGGTTTTTTAGAAAAAGCCTAATAAGCCAGTTAAGTAGCATAAAAAGTGAAAACTGAAAGCAGCTTTTTAGACTCATTCTTGGGGTAAAACTGTTGTTTTTTTTTTTTCTGTATGTATTATAAATGTATTCTTTTCAGTATTACTTGTTTTACTGGAGAAATTGGTTAATTTGTTTTTCAGAAATTATTTCTGTTGTTTTCACTAGAACTAATACATCGCTAATAAAGTCTATATTTGAAATTAGCAACGTTTCCAAATTACTCTCTCCATATTGTTATGGGATTACTCGCATTATCAGCAATATTTTCATTAGGCGGAATAATTGCTCAAATATTTTTTATTAGTAAAGGTAATATTAAATTGGAAAATTTATAGTGGTAAGAATTATATAGCCTCGGTATCCGCCTGCATATGCAAACTACTTATAAGTATACATTTTAAGAGATTTTGTTATATCTCAAGTTAGCACCATAAGAATTAGTCATATCACCTATCCCGACATTTTTTTATTAATTATGACAGTTTTGCTTTTATGCAGCATAGCATTTCTAAAGATGATACAATATATATAAGTATAATTATTTTCTTACGAAAGGGATGTGGCTTTTTATGGTAAAGAACAAATTATTCGGAAATAACATACCAGATCAATGTCAACATTGCATTTTGGAAGCAGAGCAAAGGATGACGGTGCTTTGCGAAAAGCGTGGGCTTACGATTGACAACGTTCTGCTGTAATAAGTATGTCTATTCCCTTGAAAGAATTCGTTAAACAACTATATATTTGGTGAAATTTGACGAAGAACAGTAAAAACGGGATACATTTAAAAAGATGTATCCTGTTTAGGCAAGACTTGTTTATCAAACGGTCTTGCTATAGTTTTAATCAAATTTGTTTCTTTGAAGTTAATCTGATTTAAGTAGAACGGATTGAGCTGTATATCTGTTATATCCTCGTCATATGTAAGATATTTTTTGGCCGTAATAAAGAGGATCGCATATGTTCTGCTGCATGATGAATTTTTCTGCATCATTAAACATATTTCTTAAGGTCAAGATTCTTGAGCGGTTTCTGGGTAAATTAAGTTTTCTAACTCGGTGCTATCATAGTCAAACAACTGATTTGATGAAGTAATTGATTAATGGCGCGGACTATTATACAAACAATTAAATCTACAAACAGAATGTCATAATCTCCACTCTTCACACGTGCTTGTACTCCGAATCTGCTGAAACTACCTGAACTCCGCAATATTGAAGCTGTGATTGCCATTGCTCTACGACATATGAAAGTTGATCAGAGTAACGGAAGTTTTCACTTCAATTCAAAATAGTTCTCCGCCAATATTTCGTACTCCTAATTCAGTGATGGCAGAATTCCAATGTTAAGCTTTAGCTGCCGAAATATCGTAAATAGACTTACTTCATTTCGGAAATAAGTTCACGATAACTTTTGTTGAGCATAGATACCTTGGAGGAACAATTTCCCACGCTACCTCTAGTTGTTGAGGAAGTTTTTCGGCATAATTCCTTCTTTTTCATCCACCGATAAGCTAATGCCTCTTCTTTTTTCTAACCGAATTCATTGCTAAAATCTCGTTGTCTTTATTAAAAACAAGTCCTATTGAAATAGTCATATAGGAGTTAGATACATAATTGTCTTAAAAATATTTTTATACACTGGAAATTAAACAATCGGTAGAGCCGTCAAGAAATCAGATTGAATTTTGCTATATCTGTTTCAATAAAGAAGCTTGCTATGGATAAACCTTGATTTCGTTGTTTCCGTTTATTGCGACGCACGATTATATAATTATTACTACTATATTTATCATATGCCCATACAGTATGTAAAAAGCGCCGTTTGAAATAGTAGCGCCTGTTTCTAAAAACCATTATACTTCCCTTGTGTTGAATTCTTTCGCATTGCAGGCATGCGTGCGTTGTGAGCAATTGTAGAAAAAATTTGCATTCCTATAATCAAGGTGAATTATTAAAGTATAGTCATTTTCTGCTTGAACTCCATACCATACCCTGTAGTACCTGCGATTATATCGCTAGCATTCTGATGCATTCATTAAGTTGCTTAGTGAGCCTGTCGAGTCGTTAAATATACGTTGAAATGCATAAACAAAGTGTCAGGAAAGCAGCTACTTTTTTGCTTCAAAACCAGATTCACTTTGCCAGTATCTGTCGTTTCTCAGTTCAAATGTATATGTCAATCCATCTTCAGATATTGTGTATTTTAGCAATTCCTTCTGTCAGTTTTCCACTTTCGTTTATATTTAAAAGGCTCAAAAACATATTTGAAATGACTATTAGAGATGATTCATCCTCTGCCATTTGAGGATCGGGTTTGCGGGGTTATTACAAGCTATATCGTATAGTGCGACTCACTACCGTCATCTTCTGAACAACCAGAAACGAATAACAACAAAAAGTGATAATAAAAATAAATATTTTGCAGCGTCATATGAGCGCCTCCCTTCGAAAAAAGTCATACAACTATTTATTTTACCATTACTTTTATAAAATATCAACTACAATTCACCCTATTATTTTATTTTCGTTAAGGCTTGCATTAACGTCAATTATCCTTTGATTGCTGCTTCCTTAAATCTTAGAATTGAAGGTTTTCATCAAATTTTCCGTCAACTAAATAGTCTGTTACAGAAGGTGAAGTTCATTGTAGTAATTTTCCTCATTTGCATTTTCAAGTAGATATTCAAACGTATATATCCAGTGTATGTGATTATATCTAGAAGGTGGTGTCTCTGATTTCCTTTACCTATTTCAAGCGGGGGTTTTGCATTGCAAAAATGGCTCGCCAAAAGTTACGCCATCTGGGTGAGGGTTACTAAGCGCCTAGTTAAATCTTCTCCGTTCTTACCACTTCGCCGCCTAAAAAAGTCATGCGTAGGATTTATGACAACTGACATTTGTGAGGGCAACCTGGAACGAATATAGTTAACCTTAAGCCAGGTCCACCAATATTGAGTCGTTTGTGCCAGCACTTTTAATTTCCATTATAAAACACCTTATTCCCTTCCACTAGATATAGATAATAAATTGGCGACTCTCCGCCATTATACATTATGCTTTTATCATCCCTAACCTCTGCACGCTTTTGCATTGTTAAAAGATCAATGCTCCTACGAGTTGCCAGTAATTCTTCTTAATACGTTCACCTCCTATATCATCTGAACCTTCCTTACGACCACATTTAGGGCAAGCATTCGATAAGTCCTGTATCCGCAAATTGGATCGTGGTCTACTTCTCGGGTGGTTAATCGCTCCATAGCCTATGCTGATTCTTTCATGCAACGAACAACTTTTTCAAAAGCGTTGATGCTATAAAGGATCTCCGTCAAGCTCGACATAGCTGATGTCCTTTTTTTTTTTACTTGTTAATGCATGATAAGGGGATTCATTAATCTATCTTATCAAACGCACTAATATTATAATGTACAGGTACATGGAATGAAATTTGTGTAGTATTCCTGTCAGTTATGCCCCCCCCCCCTCAATTATACCATACTTCACCTTGTCCATGCGCACACAAATCGCTCAGAAAGACCTTCTGCCGGGAGAAGAGAAGTGAAGTTAAGCCCTGTACGCTTACATTCTTCGTCCATACGCTCCCTCATTCTTGTTACAATTTCAAGACCAAGAGAACGAGCTTCTCTTCACTTTCACCGTGGTGTTTGCCAATCAAAGCTTTAAGAGTTTCAGTACCCGATAAAGCCAACAGAAAAGGTCCCGTGTTTGAATAATCTCATCGTCTGATCAAGTTTATCAGAGTCGATCCAAACACCTTGTCCCATAAGGAACGGATAGCATGAGCTTTTTTCTGAGCTTGTATTTTAAATCTATGCATAAGCTTGCTAATTACAAGGTCCATCATCTCATCGTTGCTCCAACATTTACTAGCTTCAATCGCAATTCTAGGAAGATTAATTGAAGTAGCTGAGATGCCTTCTTTCCGCTAATACTTTCGTTAGGAATCATAATTGTTAGCCATTACACGTGTGACAACCCATATATGCTATCTCAGAATTATAATCCCCAGGTTTATATATAGTGGAAGATTAAATTGAGCATCAATAAATGAGAAATTAGGGAAAGTCTTTCGCAGAAATCCTTGCAAGCAAGCTTGAACAAATAGTTCGATCAGTTGATATAGTTCCGCTCTTAATCTTGAAAATATGTATTGGGAATATTGTTTCTTGCCATATTTGGCCCGATTCAGCAAGAAGGATGTTTTCATTACCATTCTTCCTTCAATGGGTAGCGTATCTGTACCATAAGCTAATGGAACTAAAGGGTTTGTGCGCCTGCACGGCTGTTCATAGTATAAGCTCGTGTACGAGTACCCATAGCCTGATATGTGGCGCACGGTTTGTTTCATGAGCAGCCTTTAGCTGTAAATTCCTGAATTTGTTGTTTCGTTATCGCGTATATTCACAAAGCTTTTCGATTTCTTTGATTGATAGTCATTATCGTTTGCAAGAACAGATCAGTCCAAACTCGATTTAATATCCGCAACGATTTTGCAATAACATCGAATTAACTCCTGCCATCAAATCAAGACAGCGAGAGATGTTTTGAGTATATCTGCTGATATAAGTCTTTTTTTACTCCTCTGCTAGTGCATAACAAAGTTAGAACACTCTGCCCCCTGTGCTGATCGTTTTGGTTTGACTGAATTGCAATACAAGCCAAAGCAGAGTAACTAGCAATATCGCGCTCCTCAAATAGCCGTACCCGTTGTTGAAAATCCATCTTTAAAGAGCTTTATCAAATCAATCGGCAACAAGTAGCTGTCGTAAGAAAGTCAAGGTCGTGAATAGAATATTCCATCAGCGTGTGCTTTAGGATCTAAACATACATTTCCAAATTCCTTAGCTAACAGAACTGTATTTTTTTAGCATAGTCCCCATTGCAGTATCGCCATCTATATTAGCGTTTAATATCGCTAGTCTTTTGGCTGGTTTGAAAGTAAGGTCCTCATAAGTAAGGCAACTTTCATTAGTCGTGTATTCACGAGCTCTTGTTCTGTTTGAACGATAAAGAATGTATGCCTTGTAGTTTTTGCAACTCTTCTTCAACAAGGACTTTTTCAACCATATCCTGAATTTTTTCTACCATTGATCTGCATTTCCGTATGCTGCCTCATAAGACATAAGCCACGAGTTCAAAAGACTCTTCGGGGTAGTTGTTTCGCTGAGCAGCTTTAAATATATGCGCTAGCTAAATCTTTTCAACGTTAAATGGCACCTTCCTGCCATCTCTTTTAACGATTTGTGTACCATCTTCCTCCCTAAAATCCTGCCGTAAATATATTAAACTGTACTCCTCGAACCACACATTATGTTGTGTTTAAACGAAATCTATTACCAAGTTATGTACTGAAAACTTTTTGTCAATGAGCGAAAATAGTGAGGTTTTTTGTTGAATATATACAAGCAACCTTCAGTTTACACTTTATAGAATTCAACGCAACCACTATATATAGTAGTTGCGTTTAAGTTTAAGATTTTATTTATAAATGGTTAATGCGATATATAAGTATAGTGGAACGTTAAATAACGTGGATACTATGATATATGCTATTCGTATTTAGATTTTGAGACTTGAATGATATAATACTTCTGATTATATACATATATATGTTGTAGAATACGTTTGCCAGTCTGAGAATTTCACACACACACTGATTGTGAAGGTTCCCATTATTGCTTGAGGATGCCATCTTTCAAGCAACAAGCGTTGACATTACACACAAGGCAGATCAGATGGCAGGTGCAGCACTTAGTTTGCATATGCTCTTTCTTTTGTTTTAGCAGATGTCAATTTCCACCACTATTGTTCACAGCAACTAGAGATATCATAAAGGATCTCTATTATCAAATGTTTTTCAAAGATTGAAAGGAGAGGTATCATTATCGTCCTTTGAACAAGGTTAAGAACAGAGGATTTTCCATTCTCTTAGTGTAGCTTAATCCTTTTATAGCCCTCACATAGTTCTCGAACGCTTATGCGTGCGTTTTTGGCATCTCTAGTTTCAATCAAGGCCTTTGCGGTAGAAATGGATCTGCTATCCTTTGCTTTAAATATAGCAATTTCATCGGAATAGCTAATTGTGAACCACATATATATATAACGAAAACTATCTATTAGTTCTTCATCAACGTCGTAAAATTGCAAGTCTTTCTGCCTCAATTTCCACCATTGATGACATTTCTATGTTTTCTAGTATTTCTGCTGTGATCACATATTAATGTCTTTTCGGATCCTGTATCGTCTGAACAAGCTGTAAAGGTGAAAATCAAACGCTTAATATTAATAATAACGTTTTCTTCATTACTATGACCTTACTCTTAAAAGAAGTGCGTATCCTTTCTTACTGCGGTTGCGAACTAAACCTTTTTATATTATGTCAATCTAAATCGGGATTATCAGAAGTGGTAGTACCGATTTCTGTTGTTTCTGCTGCAGTAACTTCGTTTTACTGTAAAGTGTATTCTTCGCTTACAGTATGCTTTAAAATAATCTATCATTTTTCTGTAAGTTTCGATTTTGAAATGCATTCCATCTTTTTCGCTTTCTTGCTGGAAGATGCCCTTCATTATTTTACCCAGTATTATCTACGAAATTAATGCCATATTTGCAAATTTTAAGAGCTGAGTTATAATCATCAATTTTTTGATTAGAGATAGGTTACCTTTCCTCACGTTCAGCGGTCGAGGAATGGAGTATATTAATCTGCATCTCTGGTAGCTCCGGTTTGAAGTTTTTCTACAAACTGCGTGTACTTTTCACATATAGTCATTAGTAAGCCAGTAGATACCGTTAATACTTCCTAACATGATATAATATTAGGTTTTGCTTCTAATATTGCATCATGAACAGTCATTTGACCATAATGTGTTGAGATTATCTTTTCTATATTCATTCCAATACTTGCAATCACTTGTGAGTCATCAAAAAAAAAATCCGTAATTACTAAGACCTGAAATAGAATCTCCTATAAATAAGCAATCATCAAAATAACTTTCATCCTTTTCACTTGCACAGGATTGACTAAAAGAGGCTTTGTAACACTGTGGTGCTCATTGTAGTTTCTGTCGTGTTATAATTTCTCTGTTATTGTTTGTGGAGCCTGGAGGCAAATTTCTGTCAGCTTGGCTTTTAAACTATTAGCACCATTGTTTTTCATATATATATAAAAACACATACCAAATGATAATATTATAAATAATATTACAAGAAATCCTGAATTTGTTTGTTTTATTTATTTTCATTGTTTTCTATTCCGCCTTCTCATCTACACTATATATCTATAAAATAACATTACTTCATAAAATTATACACCAACTATATATTTTTTTCAAGTATATTGCAAATATTTTAATTGACTATATTGTGTAGGTTTGTCAATGTCATGTTAAAAATGATCAAAATTTCTGCTGAAAAGCTAACATGTCAGCGGGAGCTTTCAATTCAGAGGTCGCATAGAAAACTTATAGAAAACGGTTACAGGTATCTTTAATTGTTTTGCAAAGTCTTCAAATGAAAAGAATTTATGTGCTGTATAAAAGTATTCATTATCTTTACGATGGGAACGCTCAACTTTGCCATTATGCCTTGGAGTGAAATGGGCGTATCAATTTGTGTGCGTGGTATGCCGTATTTTTGTAATACATTTTCAAATGGTGCTTGCTTCTTCTGCTAACGGAAAGTCTTTTAAATTCGCTCACGTTCATGCCTGTACGCACTCTATTGGGAACTTAAAGGCTTTAATCCGGCAGTGTTCCAAGAATATAGCTGATGAATATGTACTCGTGTTCTTCAAAGCTTCTATGAACGCATTCATCTATAGCTGTGTATTGCATCTTTTTCACCTTGAGCATCAACAGTAATGCAAGTGTAGAACAACTTTGACATCAATTTGAACCTGCTGTCTCTGGATAAAGCGGCATTTTTTTTCGTACGGTTGATACTTAGGATTTGAGAAGGCCATTTGTCCGATTTTGTAGAACACGATAAAGACTCAAGCGCGAGCGAGAACTTTGCATAAGCTTAACCCAAAACACACAAATCAACTATGGTACGATTGCGTTTTCGCATATCGGTAATCAATTTAGCTCCTGTATGTTGATTTGGATGATGATAAGGCGATGATTTATCTGCTAAAGATTGCAATGTTCCATCACTTTTTCGCCAACGATTATATTGGCGATCTTGTAACGAATGGCAGCTTTCTCTTTGTTACACCATATCAAAGAATATTTAATTATTGCTTGCCTACTATAGTTTGTGTTATATGTGTATTCATATATAGCGAATAGCTAGCCTCCTTGAAAGTTTTGTGTGGTAACTTAACTTTAACACATTGGTTTCCTATTCGCTACTATTTTTTTTATCGGTGTAACACACTGTTGTAAACCTACACAAATACCAACGGATATAATAGCGATATTGACAGATGTAAGGATAAATGATATACTATTTCAAAATAACAAAACATATTGAGATTTACACTTCAAATTGTGGTATTATTATCAATATTTTGCGGAACAAGTATATAGTCCGCCTCGGTTATTTTCGCCTGTAAAAGTTCGGTATCTGCGGTATGCGGATATGGCGGATCATAGACCAGCGCTAGCTTCAGGTGCTAGTGATAGTACGGTACACCAAGTCCTGTTATCACCAAAATCAAAAAAAGGCAGGTGATCGTAACAGAAAAATCGAAAATATATTGTTCACTTACGCCATGGGGCCATTTCTGTTTTACGGCACACAAATACTAAGTGTTTTCTGATTTTTCGGAAACACTTTTTATTTTAGAAATAAGTTAACGTAAAGGAAAATCATTTGAAATCAACAGATTTTTCAAACCTGCGGTTATTAATTTAATACTTCAAGAAAGATACTTGAACTATGACCATATATCATACTGAATGTCAATTTATTCATCTTCATAGAAAAAAATCCCGAACAATCTCGTTCGGGATTTTAATTTATTTTCTTAAAACGATACATCCTCACTAATCTTGTAAAGATCAAGTGGGAAAACCTTTCATAGAAAGTGCTTCCCAATGTCAAAGTCAACTACTATATTTTAGAAAGTCCAACTAGATTTCCGTTTGCAAGAAGATCAACTGCATAGTGTCCAAGTCTTGTAGCTTCAACTCTGTCGCGGACTGTTGGTGTTCCGCTTGAACGTGTCCAAGAATTGTTGCTCTTGATTCAATTCCTGTTTTTATTTTGAATGGTCTTTTGCAATACCTTCAGAATTACCAACGCTTTCAGAAACTACAACAATAAAATGCTCTTTGCCTCTATTTTTATTTCAATTATCTTTTCACAAACATCGTTCATATCATAATCAACTTCGCTTGTAATTATCTTGATTGCACCACAAGCACACCTGTATTAAGAGCAACATAATCCAGCACCTCTGCCCATTTACTTCAACTACTGAACAACGATCATGACTGTGCAGTATCACGAAGCTTATCAACAAGTCTATAGCTGTGTTCATCGCAGTATCATAACCAATTGTATAAATCGTACATTGAATATTATCAATTGTTCCCGGAATCCCTACACAAGGAATACCTCTAACAGAAAGGCCGCCCCTCTAAAAGAACCGTCATTACAATGCCGTCAAGCCCAAGTTCTTGACATTGAGCTTTTTGCTTTTGGAGTCCAGCTTCTTCTTCTTCTTCTTCTTTAAATTCCCGACATTTGCTGTGTAAAGAATTGTTCCTTGCATCCGAAACAATTACGCCTGCCGATAACACGCTGTTTATTAGTCCTGTATACTCTACGAATTAATACTTTAAAAAGCCTTTTTTAATTGCAGCTCTTGTAATAGCTCTAACCGCAGCGTTCATTCCCGGAGCATCCCCCCCCCCTCCACTTGTTAAAACACCAATTGTTTTTGCCATTTCAAATTCCTCCATTGCATCTAAATAATTAATTTACATGTTACCCTATTATTTTACTCTTTTTCGGTGGTTTGTCAAGCATTTAACAACTTTTTCATTGCATAAATGCGACATTTTTCACTCCTGCCAAATCTGAAAGCTTCAAAAGAAGATTTTGACACCACCAAACTCCTTATGATTGTGTTTATTGATGTCTGAAAAGTAAAAATGCCGCCTTGCCATCATCACTCCTGTTTACGACAAAGTTCCAGAACAGCTTCAATTTCGGTTTCATTGCTTTTTTACTTTATACACGGTCTTCTCATCTGCAATATTAACAAAAGCTCGGCATCATAAAATGTGGTCTATAAGGATTTAGCGTCCTCTCGTCTTTAAATGAAATTCGTAAATGCAAGAATTTTTCTTCAAGCAATTTTGAATATTGCTCAATAACAATACTTCGGAACTATTATTATACATTCAATTTTCGTTTATCCTTCCATATATCGGCCAAAAAAGCACATTTCAATATCATTTGAACGCTTCTAAATGTAGTTTCTTGTGCTGTATGCTTCCGAAAATGATACCTTGTCCTTTTCTGCAAAACCTTTTTTTTCTTTTTCTGTTCTGCTGCCGATGCTATAATTTCAAGAATATTCGGCATTTTCGCTGCCTTTTGTATCGGTGAATACCTTGACATAGGATCATAAAAACCGATAGTTTCTTCTCCATTTTCAACATTTCATCAATAGCTCCTCTGGGAACAGAATGTTTGAGTGCTCGTTTTTAATGTTACCAAAAGCCAAAGAAGTCTAGTCATTTTGACGCTGAGCCTCGCCTAATCCGTCAAATATTCGTTCGTAATTTTCTACATTTGACGTCTATTTAGTTCAAATCCATCCATATAACCACTTTTTTTATGAGTTTAATCGTTTCTTTGTTTATGTTCGCCCTGCATTCTGCTGCAAGTCATCAAGTGGGATTTAACATTTACTTCCTCTCTCAAATACCATATCCTGAATAAATAACTCATCGTCCGAGATTTTTAATTGCAAGTAAGGCAACCTTATCCCCGACCACAACTCTCAAATTTCGTTTATCGATTAATAATGCTACGCCGTATTACATTCTCCGGAAATGTACTCAATGAGTTTAGCTGTATTATCAAGCACGTCATTAACGTATTTCTTATAGTAGACATTTTAAATATGCCGTTTGGTATGATAAGCGGCGTCGTATTGTGATTTATTAAAGCGTATGATGCAAAGCTTGACATCTCATCAAATATACCATTTGTAATATCAGCCGAGACTAGTAACTGCCCTAACAATATTAGTTAACACTGATCTCGTCTTTGTCACCGTAGCTAAAGCTTCTAAGCAAGGTAATGTCTTTTCCATAACATCAGCTTTTTTTCGACATTGCACGGCGAACAAGGTCTGTCATTAAGCAAGAATATCCCGCTAATGTACGGCAAATCTGCATCACCTGCTCTGGATACACTATACAGCCGCATGTTACTCGGGCATTATTTTGCTATGAGTGGATAACTTTATATGGATGGTGTCGATTGGTATTGCGGCATATCTTGACCTGACGTCCATCGGCCCAGGTCGATATAAAGCAATTACTGCAATAAGGTCCTATTGTACAAGTCTGAAGAACGTTTTTCATACCTGTACTTTCAAATTGGTGCCCTCCGACGCCTTCGAAAAGCATTTCAAACAACAGCCTTATCATCAACTGAATGCACTATATTGAATTCCCGCTCTGTTTTTAATAAGGTTTATTGCGCTATCAATACGAATAACAGTAAGGTTTCTAAGCTCCCAAGAAATCCATTTTCGAAGCCCTAATTACCCAGCGTACCATTGTGTGTGTACCAACACCTCGATCATTCTTTTGCAACGGACAACTTCAATCGGCGCAGACGCAATTACATATAACGCCTGCTGCATGTGTAGATGCATTCCTTGGCATTCCTCACAATCTTCTTAGCCATATTTATAAGACTATGATCTAGACTATATAAATCTCGAAGTTCCTCCGAACGCTCTGCACGAGAGTATTATCAATTGTAGACATAAAATCCATAAAGAGATTTTGCCAGTTTATCACACACACACACGTCATAAGGCACTCCCATAACTCGTCCAACACTCTACTGCCATTGTGCCAAATGTGATTATTTGAGCAACTTATTTTTCCATATCTTTGCAAATATAGTTAATTACCTGCTGTCTGCCTTTTCGTCACAGAAATCAATATCAAAGTCGGGCATACTTATTCTTTTTCTGGGGAAATCTCAAAAGCAAGTTATAGTATCGGATACACCTGTTATTCTATGCAATTCTTGAGCTCTGTTGGACCTACTGGTATTTTATGCTCTCTTGCATATCTTATAAAATCCCATACAATAAGGAAGTAATCATTATCCCATTTGTGATATTATTTTAATCTCGTATTCAAGCCTATCAATCTGGCTTGACGGCTGTTCCATATGTTTATGTAATGTTATGGGCCATTTGCCGAAAATACTCGACATTATCTGTAACTCCACAACTTAGAGTTTTATTATTGAATTCAAAATCAACATTGCACTTTCCGCTATTTTAATCTTTTGCTATTGATATTGCTGATGGCTCAATTTTGAAAAGAGATGCCATTTCATCTCCGGATTTCCATAAAATTCATCTGTTGAGAACTCCATGCCGCTTGGCTCGCCTAAAACGGTTTTAGTCTGTATTGCAAGAAGCAGAATTTCCGAGTCGCTTTATCAATATAGTGCGCATCATTTGTTGCAATTAGCGAATTTTTTGTTTCCCTTGATATACTGTTGATAAGGAAGTATCCTCTCCTGCTCCTCTAAGCCGTGGTTTTGAACTTCTATATAATAATTGCTCCCCGCTGAATATTTCGTTATACTGTAAGACAACGGATTTTGCATTCTCATAATCTCCGTTTAGAAGATTTCTTGCAACCTCGCCTGCAAGGCAACCCGATAAGGCAATGAGCCCCTTGCCATTTCCTCAATACTTCAAGGTCTACTTCTAGGCTTTCCGTGTAAAATCTCTATATATCCGATTGACATGAAGCTTTATTAAGTTTTGATAACCTCATTTTACATAGCAAAACAGTGATAAGGCTATCAAGCTTATACCTTATCGTGACGGCTTCTTGGCGCAACATAGACTTTCGCTACCCAATAATAGGTTTTACCGCGCCTTTGCTTCATCATAAAAATCTATGGCTGCGTACATAGCCGTGTGTGTGTGTGTGTGTGTGTGTGTGTGTGGTTTGCCGTCATTACGGCTATGGCTGATTGCCTGCTCCTTTGCTTTGAAATGTTGCCTCAAATTCGGAGGCTATACCGTGTATATGAAGATGTGGCCAAGTACAAAATCAGTCACGGCTAAACCTCCTTTTCTATGTGCTCGCTCGTATTTCGGCTGCAATTTGCTGTATACGTTTAAGGCGATGGTTCACTCCTGAACGACCTAGCGGTTTACTTAACATCTGCCCTAGTTCTTTAAGTGAAACATCAACATTTTCTAGTCTTATTAATGCTAATTCTTTAAGGTCATTAGGTAAATAATCTAATCCTTTTGTCCTCTCAATCAGCTCAATATCCTCAACCTGACTAAGCGCAGCAGAAATTATTCTATCAATATTTGCATTATCACAATTAGCAATTCTATTTGCTTTGTTTCTAATATCCTTGAGGATTTTTATATTCATGATTTCCAAAGATGAGCTTACTGCGCCCATTAAAGTTAGTATATCTTCAATATTTTCACTTTCTTTGATATATATTACTGGGAAATTTCTTCGAGTTGTAATCTTTGTAGAAATGCCATACGAAGATAGAAGCACTTGAAACTCGTTAGATATACCGTAGTCAAACAAGCTGAATTCTAAATGATATTCTTTGTTAGGATCAGTAATGCTTCCACAAGTTATAAATGCACCTGCTATAAAAACGTAAAAATTATTGTTGTTTATCTTGCCAAAATCAATCACTCTTGGGCGTTCTTCATCAATTTTGTAGAACTTAAACATCTTTTTGCAGTCCTCATGATTAATGGAAATCACGTGCAAGTCAATGCCATTCTTCTTTGTTTTGACGGACATATTGCAATGCACCCCTAAAACTTCCGAAAGGAGCGAAATGAATATATTTGCCGTGCTTGAATTTTCAGTTTGAAGGATAGTGCCGTTAATATCTAACTTTGTGCAGAAAAGCAAAATACTATATAAGCATATATATTTTTTATCAGCGTCAATTACTGTTTGACAAAGCTCGTTTTTAACATCAGATGAAAACGACATTTTCTCACTCCATTCATTATTTTTAAGGTTTTATAATATCTCGGTGCGAAACTCTAACTTTTATACCACTAGAGCTAAGGTGTTTATTCATTTTTTCAGCGAAAGTTACTGAACGGTGCTTTCCACCTGTGCAGCCGAATGCGATTACTAGACGACTCTTTCCCTCGCCGATATACAGCGGAATTAAGAAATCTATCAAATCAAAAAGTTTTTCTAGCAAAGCTTTAGACTGCTCAAATCCCATAACGAACTCTTGAATGCAGTTCTCTCTGCCCGTGTGGTCTCTTAATTCGATTATGTAATAAGGGTTTGGCAAACACCTAACGTCAAACACCAAATCCGCTTCGTAAGAGTTGCCGTACTTAAACCCGAATGACATAATATCAACTATCATAGAGTCGGAAACATCTTCTAAAAACAGCCCATTTATCTGTTCTTTTAGTTGCGCTGCTGATAGCATAGATGTATCTACAAAGTAGTCTGTATTTAAGCGAAGTTCTTTAAGCGCATCACGCTCATCAGCGATTGCCTGTTTAAGGTTTCCGTGAGAAAGCTCATCAAGTGGGTGCTTCCTCCTAGTTTCCTTATATCTTTTTATAAGAACGTCATCACTTGCATCAAGGAAAAGCACTTTTACATTTTCCCCGCTCTTTTTTAAATCCAAAATCGCTTTTGGCATATCCGTGAACATTTCGCCACCACGCACGTCTGCTACGATTGCAACTTTTTTTATTTTACTAGTTTCACAGATTTCAGCAAATTTAGGTATCAATTGAGGCGGCATATTGTCGATACAATAAAAACCGATATCCTCAAGTACCTTTGCTGCGCCTGATTTTCCTGAACCTGATAGGCCTGTAACTATTATTATCTGCATAATTATGATTACGCTCCTGCAAAGAACGTATCTCCTTTCGCCCTAAAACAAATCAAAAAACTTCCCTGTCTGTTAAAATCAACGGCTCACATTCAAGGCTATATCCTGTCTTATTTCTAACCTCATCTTGAACCTTGCTTATCAATGTTAATATATCATCAAAGCTTGCGTTGCCCTTGTTTACAATAAATCCACTATGTTTAGTGCTTACCTCTGCATCTCCAACGGACATTCCTTTTAGCCCGCACTGCTCAATTAACAATGAGGCATAGCTGCCGTCTGGACGCTTAAATGTGCTGCCTGCGCTTGGATGTTCCATCGGCTGTTTTGAAATTCGCTTTTCCATAAGCTCATCCATTCTAGCTTTAATTTCCGATTGTTCGCCACTTTTAAGCTCAAAATCAACTTCTAGTATTACATATTCATTAGAACAGAATATGCTTTTACGGTAGCCTAATTCCATTTCTTCTTTAGAAAAAATACGTAAAACGCCATCTTTTCCAACAGCTTTACAGGACTTTATAACGTCAGCTATTTCACCACCGTAAGCACCTGCATTCATATAAACAGCACCACCCACGCTACCGGGAATGCCGTATGCAAATTCAAGACCTGTGAGTGAATTATTAAGTGCTTCTTTGCATATCTTTGCCAGAGATGCTCCAGCTTCGCAAGTTAGTATATTTCTTTCAATTTTAATATCGGCAAAATCCTTACCCATATTAAAGACAACTCCACTAATTCCTGCATCATCAATCAAAAGATTTGAGCCTTTCCCGATTATATAGTATTTTATATTTTCTGCCATACAGCATTTTATAAGTTCAACTGTATGTTCAGCAGTGTCCATTTCAATAAGAACATCGCACGTGCCGCCAACCTTGAAAGTGGTGTAGTTCTTTAGCACCTCGTTCGGTTTTACAGTCATACCTAATTTTTCAGCGGTATTTATTATATTACTGAATTTCTGCATAAGGATCCCCCGTTAGTTTATTTCAAGCGTAAAACGCCAACAACTCCATTTATTTCCGTGTACAACAATTATACGCTCTTATTCAATCACATATTCAAAGTCGGCACCAAATACATCTCCTCTTTTAGCAGTGATAAATTCCTTCACTTTTTCCATGTCTGCGTTTAGAATTAACTCTTTCGGAAACGATAAATCCTCAACCATTCTCGCTGCATTAGCTACATTTCCGATAATTCCACAAAAATGAGCATCAGTATTGATAACTATTGGTACTCTATGCTTTTTACATAAATTCATGATTGTAACTGCATTTTTGCGAGAGCCTTTTTTGTAGAGTATTGAACTTTCGTTAATTTCGACAAGCTTACCATACTCCTTGAACGCTTTTATCCCCTTTTCATAATCAAACGGAAATTTATCCGTTGTGCAATGCCCGATGACATCGACTAATGGCTGATTTTTAGCAATGTTTATGTACCCTTTAGTAGTTTCTTCTTCGGATATTGGCTTTATTACTTGACTATGAAAAGAAGCGATTACCCATATTCGAGCATTTCAAGTTCCTTTGGAGGAAGATCCAGCCCGCCATTAAAATCAGTTATATTCATCTCTGCCCCGCGGATTATACAAACACCGTCATGCTCTCTGGGTAAACATTTAAAATTATGCAAGTGCCAAACATGAGGCGAATCGGGCATTAAATTAGTGTGATCAGTTACAGCAATGCCCTTTAACCCTTTGTTTTTAGCGAATGTTATGTTCTCAAGCAATGTTGAATATGCGTGTGTCGAAGCAATAGTATGTGTGTGCATATCCGCTTGTATAAGCATCACATATCACTCCTTAATAAATGTCCCATTTCTTGATAGTTTCTTTTTTATCAACGTTAATCCCTAAATTGTCCAAAAGTTCTTGAGCTGCATTGTAGCCCATCTTCTTTTGTCTATTGTTCATAGCCGCAACTTCAAGAATAACCGCAAGATTACGTCCAGGTTTAACTGGAATTGTAAGAGATGGCACGCTAACACCAAGTATAGATGTAAGCTCAGTATCTACACCCATTCTGTCGTATATTTTTTCTGAATCCCATATCTCAAGTTCAACAACCATGTCAATTTTTTCAGTAACTTTAACAGCACCCATACCAAAAAGACGACGTGCATTTATAAATCCTATACCACGCAATTCTAAGAAGTGACGAATATTATCCGGTGATGTTCCTACTAAGCTTATACTTGATACTTTACGTATTTCTACCGCATCATCAGCGACAAGACGATGTCCTCTTTTTACAAGCTCAATGGCTGTTTCACTCTTTCCCACTCCGCTTTCACCGACAATAAGCATACCCTCGCCGTAAACTTCCACAAGAACCCCATGTCGTGTGATTCTAGGCGCAAGATTAAGGTTCAAAAATGCAATTAAGCTAGACATAAAACTTGATGTGCTGTCCTTGCATCTAAGAAGCGGCGTAGCATACTCTTCTGCAAGCTCTACCATTTCTGGGAAGCAAGGCAATTCTCTAGTTATTATAAGTGCAGGAATTTTACTTGAGAAAAGCCCTTCGAGTCTTTCACGGCGAACATTCTCATCAATTGATGCAAGATAAGCAAACTCCATCTTACCTACAATTTGTATTCTTTCAGCATTAAAATATTCGTAAAAACCCATAAGTTGAAGCCCGGGACGATTAACGTCTGTTTCGGTAATGACAATATCCTCTGCCCCACTTGGCATATAAATGCTCTCCATTTTGAATTCATCAATTATTTTTTTCAGGGATACCTTGTAAGATTCTGACATTATATATCCTCCATATCTATGCTTGATTTTTGCTGTTGATTAAGCTGTTCATAATAAACCAACACCTACAAGCCACGTTATATTAAGTATACCTTATTTTTTTTATTATTTCAATATAAACCGTACAATTCTTGCAGATTTCTTAAATCATTTGATAACCTAACAAAATAGGTATATAATATATTAAACAGCAAATTCAAACATCGTAAGAAAACAACAGAAAAATTAGTACTTAATTGTATTTAAACAAAACGAAAGGACAGTTATATATGCGTATTGCAATTTTCACTGAAACATATTTACCCGACGCAAACGGCGTTGCAACCCACATCAAAACTCTACGTGACGGACTTGAAGCTTTAGGAAACGATATTTTGATTGTTGCATCGGATGCTAGGACTCGCAGGCATTTCATAAGTAAAGGGATTTTGCACTGCCCTGCATTTACATCAAAAAAACTTTATAAATATAGTGTTTCCTACCCTATTAGTGCAAAAAGGTTGCAAATTATCCGAAAATGGAACCCTGATATTATTCATATACAAAATGAGTTCGGCGTTGGATTATCTGGTGCATATATAGCTAAACTGCTCAAAAAGCCGCTTGTATATACATATGCACACTATTGACGATTATATTTATTATATTTTCCAAACATCCTTGTTCTATAGTGACTAAATTATCGCACAAATATTTGCGTCAGCTCAATCGCTAAGCACGCTGATGCTGTCACGGGTGCATCTAACAAAATTGAAAACTATTTTAGGTCTTGCGGCGTTAAAAAGGATATAAATATTATCCCCAATTCCGTTGAATTTGATGTATTTTGCCCCGAAAATGTAGACAAGGCTAAAGTCATGGATATTCGCTCAACCCTTGATCTTTCTGACGATATGACAGCTATTTTGTTTTTGCGGCAGGCTCGGCACTGAAAAGTCTGTTGATACTCTGCTTGAATATTGGGCGAAAACTGTATCATCCAAAGATAAACTACACCTCTTAATTTTCAGTGATGGTCCTTGCCATTACGATGAGCTCGTTTCACTAAGTAAAGGAATTGAAAATTGATAATACTGTTACTTTTCTCGGACGAATTGAGCATAAGAATTTGCCTGATTACTACGCTGTTTGCGATGGTTATGTATTACTGCTTCTCTATCGGAAAATCGCTCTATTTCCATACTTGAGAGCAATGGCGATGGATTGCACCTATTGTCCATTTAAAAAGACGAAGAAAATGAAGGGCATATATTGATGAGTGTAAATGGTTATACATTCTGCACAGCTGAAATATACGAAAAAATATGCAATATCCGTGATTTATCCTCTGAAGAAAAGTCTAAAATGAAACAAGATGTAATTCAAGTATCAAAGATTCTGGTGTTCAAGACTTAGCTAAATACTTAATGAATATATATCTTAATATATACAATCCTAAAAAGAGCAACGAAATACTTTTATTACAACTCAAAAAATAAAGGTGGAGAAAATAAATATTATATGAAAAAACTAGTTCAAATCTTTAACCGGCAGACTAGCCGTAACATATTTCTTAATCCTTTTGCAACTTGTAACTTTACTAGTCATTGTAATAAACATCTCGTCAATATCGTGGATAGCTTATTCTTTTGTCGCTTTAAGTTTTATCCTCGTCGTCATGATTGTGAGGACGATAAAAAGAACCCTACTTTTAAACTTGCGTAATAATCCCTATGCTGATTATACCTGTTTTCCGGGTAGCTTATTTACTTCATTTTTGGTAGACGTAACTTTCAGTAAACGCGCATAATAAATACGAAAAAAATAGTCAAATCCGCTAAAATCTATTTAAGATCCAAAGTATTGAACGAAATTGAAAATGACGACAGTTCAATTCTTAGGCAGCTTGAGGTATATCACCATAATTCCTCAATCCACCAGTATACAAAAACACTTCCACTAAGTTTTTCCCGACTGGAGAACTGTTTTTTTGAAGAATATCTAAAAGCAACTAAAGCAAGCTGAAAAATTTATATTCATTGATTTTCATCATTGCACAAGGCAAGCTTTGGTCTAAAGTTCTTGAAATTCTCAAAGAAAAGGCTGCTTGCTGCTGAGTTGATGTAAAGTGATGTACGATGACCTCGGCTGCATTAATATCTGCCCGCATACTACGACAAGGAATTACAGGAATTTGTAGTATAAAATCAGTAATTTTCAACGCATTTCCGTCAATGTCTTTATGAACTACCGTGACCACCGAAAAATCACTGTCATTGACGGTAATATCGCCTTTACCGGCGGACTTAATCTTGCTGATGAGTATATAAATAAAAAAGGTTAGATTTGGATACTGGAAGGATTGCGCAATCATGTTGAAAATGGTGAGGCTGTAAATTCGATTTCAGTGATGTTTCTTCAACTTTGGTACTATTCTCTTGCAATGAACAAAAGCCCGTTACGATAAGTATATTAGCACTTTGAAAGTCGAATGCAATGATTGTTCAACCTTTCAGTGATGGACAATGAATAGGTTGACTGAGTGAGCTTTCCTATATCAATATGATTAACCGTGCAAAAAAGAGTACGTCACCATCTCAACTCCATACCTAATACTTGACAATGAAATGCTACAGCATTAAAAACTTGCCTCAACTAGTGGAGTTGATGTACAGATATCACCCCCAATATCCCGGATAAATGGTATGTTCATGTCGTAACACGCTCAATTGATGAAACTCTAAATTAATTCTGGTGAAATTTTAGAGTACAAGCCTGGATTTATTCATGAAAAGGCACATCATTTCCGATGATTCTTCTTGTATAATCGGAACTGCGAATTTCGATTTCTAAAGTTTTTTCTTCATTTTTGAAAATGGCATCTTCCTTTATAAGGCAGATTCTATTGCTGAAATCAAGGCGAGATTACCATGGACGTATTAACGCAATCTATAAAAATCACGTCCGAAATAGCTTGCAACAAAAATGTATTCAAAGAAGTTTGGGGCATCATTCTTGGAAGCTTTTTCGCCTTTCCTTCAATAGTAAAATTGCCACCTCTCTTATTATAAGCGGTGGCAATTTTTTTATTTTTATTAAGCGTCCATGTGTTCTTCGTTTTCGTATTTTTTGGGACGTCCCATAAGGCCTTAAAATCCCCTCTTTAGCAGTTTTACCTTCACAAAGAACGGCATAAAGCTGTTGTGTGATTGGCATTCAATTCCGTATTCATCGCTAAGTTGTTTAGCCACCTTACAGCAAATATACCCCTCAACTGTACCTACTTTTTCAACAGCGAATTCAATAGTATATCCTTCGCCGATTAGTTTTTCCTGCTCGCCTGTTTCTGCTATGAACGCTAGTACAGGTTACTATTCAGGTCTCCAATTCCTGTAAGACCAGCAAATGTTTCCATCTGAAGGCTCCCCATAGCGAGCGCCTAAACGTGTTATTTCTGCAATTCCACTCGTGTAATAAGCGCTGCAATGGTATGCCCATAACCATTCCATCGCATATTCCAACACAAACAGTGGATTTAACGCTCCACCAAGCTCACAACCTATAATATCATCATTCACGTATATTCTAAATGCTGCACCAAAAAAATTTCGACAGTTCTTCTTGAATATAGTTTGAGGCTTCTCTGCATTTCGAGGCAACACCGTTGTAGGTGTACCGATAGCTACCTCTTCAGCATGAGATGGACCTGTAAGTGCCGATTTGTATTTTAGGCTCTTCCTGCAAAAAACCTCGCTCATTCTCTTGGTTAGAGCCAACTTCAAGACCTTTTCCAGTATTCACTATAATCATATTTTTCAGCGATATACGGCGTCGCTTGCTTGCAACTATCCCATACTTTGTAGGAATACCAAAAATAACAATATCTGCACCGACAATATCGTTTAGATCAGCTATTGGTTATACTCTCAAAACTTCGACTCAGGAAAGTAGCTTTTTATGTTCCCCGTCACGCTGAATGGTTTCAATTTTTCTTCTTCAAAGGCAGACAAACTACTACATCATATCGATTTGTGTATCATTACAGCAAACTAATTCCAAATCCACCTGAACCTAATGGCAATCTTAGCTTTCGGCATAAAACCCCTCACTTTACTCTCCTCTTCATTGCGATTTATTTTCAGTACCAGCAATTAAACGCTGAATGTTCAGTTTTGTGCATATAAATCAACAACGCACTCGTGCATTACAAGTATAGTATCCAAGCCAGACTTGTTGGCAATCCACGAACACTATATGTATTACAGCTATTATAACTATATATGCAATTGCTGCGCTAATTTGATGCAACCAACATATCTCGTTAATATAAGTATTAACGCAAAAAACAGAGATACTATGCAAAATGTTAATGGATCAAATTGCAATTAAAATAGATGCCGAAACAAGCACACCTTTTTTCCACCCTTAAAGCCGTAATATATTGGGAAGATATGCCTAAAATAGCGAAAATACCCGCAATATATCCAACAAAATGAGTGTCAAGATTAGTTCCCATAGCTGGAAATCCTGTACCTTTCAGCCCCACTTGCATTAGCATGAATATCAATCTCGAAAGAATTACTGCAGCAATCCCTTTTAGATAAATCTCCGATAAGAGTAACGACAGCTGGACCTTTGCCATAAACTCTAAGGTGTTTGTAAGCCCTGCATTTTTACTGCCGTGTTCCCTAATGTCCTGCTTTTTCCAAAGTCCCAACAACAACTGCGAAGTTTAGACTCCGAAAGGTACGACAATATCGCCGTAAGTAACAGCGCAATAACAAATTTTATTACCGCAATCCCGTCTAAATCCGATTATTTTGGTATCGTTTTTACCTCGTTCTCTTACTACCATTCTTATAGGTGTGCCTTCAAGGCAAATGCTCGCGCTCTTATCTGATTTTCAATATATCTTTGATATGAGAAGTGGAAAAGTTCGGCATTGTTAACGAAGATTACGAATGTAGAGCTTTGTAGATGCTTGCGTCATATAGTAAATCTTTGTCGCTTGCCCTTGTCTGATAGCGGCTGAACTCTGGTAGTAGCATATGAAAGAACATCATTAAGCATACCTGTTGAAATTCTCATAGGTTTTGATTATTTACAGCTTCAATCATTTCGTAAATCTTGTCAACTCTCTGCCTGTTTTGGCTGGAGATAAACACAAAAGGAACGTATGACACATAAATGAAAAGCTAACCTCAAGCTCCTTGCGATATTTCTCCATTGTTCCAGTTTCTTTTTCAACAGCATCCATTTATTAACTGCAACAATGCAGCCTTTTGCCTTATCATGAGCATATCCGGCAACCTTTGAGTCATATTCAGTAAAGCCTACAGAAGCATCAATTACAATAACTGCTACATCCGCTCTGTCTACTGCCATATATATGCACGCAAAAACGCGCTGTATCTTTCCGATATTTTCAAGGACTTTTGATTTCTTTCTAATTCCTGCTGTATCAATAAATACAAACTTACTTGCCTCATTTTCAATGACAGTGTCTGTTGCGTCACGTGTAGTTCCAGCAATGTCGGATACGATTACTCTCTCCTCACCTGCCATTCTGTTTATAAGAAGATTTGCCTCATTCGACTACCGATGATAGCGACTTTTGTATAATCGCTCATCACATATTCTTCTTCATGAACGTTTGGCAAATACTGCCATCAAACGCATATCGCCTGTGCCATGTCCGTGCCCCGAAATAGCAAAGGGTTCACCTAATCCTAAATTGAAAAATTCATAAAATTCCATTGGCGGATCACCAACAGCATCGATTTATTTACGCATAAAATTATTGGTTTCCCACTCTTTTGGAGCATCTGAGCAAAACCTTCATAATCATCAGGAGTAACACCGCAAGTAACATCGGTCACAAACACAATAACATCAGCCTTCAAAATTGCAAGCTCTGCTTGACAGCGCATTGAAGAAAGTATTATGTCGTCGCTGTTCGGCTCTATACGCCTGTATCAACAAGCATGAATTCACGGCTTAGCCACTCGCACTTAGAATAAATTCTGTCCGTGTTACGCCTGGGGTATCTTCTACAATGGAAAGTCTTTTCCGATAAGCTTATTAAAAAGTGTATGAGTTACCTACGTTTGGGCGGCCTACTACCGCAACTAATGGTAATGACATTATATCACCCTCCTTTTTCATCCACGAGTCTTTTTAGACTATGTTTTTCTAAAGCATCGAAGCTTCAACCCCTTAGAAAAACATAGGTAAAAAAATAAGAAGGATTTCTCCTCCTCTAACTTTTGAGGATTTATTAAGCTTCCTTCTTAATTACCTCTACACCCTTATAGTAACCACAGTTACCACAAACTCTATGTGGAGGCCCTTAAACTCACCGCAATTTTAGCATCTGCTCAATGCTGGTGCGTCAACTTCCAGAACGGAAGACGATCTTTTATCTCTCGTCTTGACTTGGATACTTTTCTCTTTGGTACCGCCATCTTTCAGCACCTCCTTAAAATGTACATGGTATGTTTTAATTATTTCTTTTGACAATTACAATCGGATACATTTAAGTCTGTACCGCAAATGCTGCATAATCCTTTACGAGTCTTCACTGCAAAGCATTTTTGACAGTAATTGCAAGAGTAAATCGGAAATAATCAGTTCAGTAATATCAAGACTATCATTCTCTGTTATAACATATTTCGTCATTATCTTCGCCCGTTAATACTGCGAACAACAATATATGTAAAATCAAACGAAAAATCTCCTATCAAACCTGATTCAGGCATCTGTCACGAGTCATGATTAAGTATAAAATCCAAAGTATAGCTGAGTGAAACTATCCCTGCACGATTATGCACTTCACCTTTGACTGATATAGGCGTATTAAATCCGTCTACGCTGGAAATCATTCAACGCTTGTCCGGCATTATTTGATATTCAATTAATTTCCGCTCCCCAATATTCTCAAGCTTTTAGAAATTTAGTATCATTTATACACCTCAGAACATCACAAAGATTATTATACCGATTTGTCAAGTATTTGTCAATACTTTTTTATAATTTTTTTGCTAATTACACTCGCAAATACTTTTGTGTGTATAAAAAATTATAGATACTTCTTTACGCTATCAGGATATTCAGCTGGATCTGCAGAAACAGTGAATACAACTGTGATTTCGTCGCCTACCCAAGTTTGTCCACCTTCGCAAGAAGAATTCCTAATTCATCAAGGTCAGGTCCGCCAATCTTAAGGATAGAGTCTACAAGAATTCCTTAATATCATAATTGCCTGCAATCATACCAGCAACAAAGCCGTAAAATGCGTCAAACCCTGTAATTTCTAAAATGTTCAGTATCAAGCAAGTCTTACACTGTGGTCAATATCATAGGTAAGCTTAGCACCCTTTTCGATGCAAACGATATTACCATTTGTGCTTTTAGCTGATGCGTTGATTAAATCGATAAGGATCTTTGTTTTTCCCGAGCCTTTTTTTCCTGTGATTAATTTAATCATAATGTTACTCCGTTCCGCCTTTTCGGCATTTTATTCAAATGCGAATTCGTGAAAATCCGCATCTGCAAACTTAATTGTAATTTGCTTTTGCTTCTAGCTCTGCTTTAGCGCCTTCGTACCCCGGTTTGCCAAGAAGCGCAAACATATTTGCTTTATAACTCTCTACACCAGGTTGATTGAATGGGTTTACACCAAGTAGGTATCCTGAAATTGCACAAGCCTTTTCAAAGAAGTATACTAGGTATCCGAAACTCTTTTCAGTTGTATCTTCCTCGATTACAATGTTTGGAACGCCGCCCTCTGTATGAGCGATGATCGTTCCCTCCATAGCTTTCACTGTTTACAACGGACATATTTTGATTTTTGAAAGGAAGTTTAAACCGTCAAAGTTAGGATCGTTCTTTTACAAAGAAATCCTGCTTTGGATTCTTTATATCTACTACTGTTTCAAACATTATTCTTGAACCGTCTTGAATGAACTGTCCCATTGAATGTAGGTCTGTTAGAAAATGTTACAGCAGATGGGAATATTCCCTTGTTATCTTGCCTTCACTTTCGCCGAATAATTGCTTATACCATTCAGCCATCATTGTAAAGCTTGGATCGTAAGAAACTATTCTACTAGCTTATTCTTTTTCTGTAAAGAATATTTCTCAAAGCTGCGTATTTGTAGCAATCGTTATTCTCAAAGAAATCAGCGCAATAATCATTTTGAGCTTCCCTTGCACCCTCCCATGATTGCGTCAATGATCCATCCTGCTACTGCAATCAAGAGTAGTCCTACGGCTGTAAGAACTGAAAATCTGCCTCCAGCATCGTCCAGGGATAACAAATGTTCCCGTATCCTTCAGCATCTGAGAGCTGTTTTTTAGTGTGCCTCTAGCCTTGTCTGTTGTTGCCAAAAATTCTGCTCCTTAGCGCCCTCTTTTCCGTATTTCTGTTCAACCAATTCACGGAAAACTCTAAATGCTAAGAGCCGGTTCAGTTGTTGTTCCAGATTTTGGAGATAATATTTACTGCAATATCTTTCCCCTCTCAAATTGAAATAATTTCGTTAAGGTATGTAGGGCTGATATTGTTTCCAGCATGTAAATAATGTCAAGTATCACTTTCTTTAGGTTGTTATACATTTGGTGAGCGAAGAAGTTCAATAGCTGCTCTTGCGCAGAATGCAATCCGCCGATACCTGTACAATAAATATATCAGCTGTTTCTTGAATTTTCTTAGCCGCTGCTTTAATTCTTGCAAACTCTTCCTTATCGTAATTTGTTGGTAGATCAACCCAACCTAGAAAATCATTGCTAAACCCGTTTGTCTGCTAACTGCTTGAAGCTGCTTCGACTTGAGGTTTAATACCAATGAGTTCATCAGCACCAACATAATTTTCAATATATTTCAAGTTTAATTTAGCTGCATTTCTTTTTTCCTCCCGGAAATTTCATAATTTATTCCACTGGGTGTGCGAAATAAATTTATCAATTTTACTATAAATTTATACTTTTTGCAAGATGTTTTATTTTATAGGTAGGAGTTTTGTATGATTTGCATACTTTAAACATTACATTTTTAGCATTTTCTTCTAATAGCATTCACCATCAATAATACCTATTTTGCGCACATCATCAGAAGCGACAACCTCACATTCAAACAAAACCTCATCATTCATCTTATAAGTAACCATTCCTACTACCTGCCCTTTTGAAATCGGCGCAAAGACTTCCGTTGGCAAAACAATCTCGTACATCGTTATATCCTTAAATACTCCATTCCGGAATTACAAGCCATCTTAACCCTCTCAATTCTATTCCCACTTCCTCCTCAAGCCTTTGTTAACCGAAATCAGTAAGTACATCTGCTCTGGTAAATCAGGTGTTACAACTTGAAATTCGTCAAAGCCCTTATTCATCAGCCACTTACAATCGGAAAATCTACTGTCCTTATCTTCAGTTCCCATCGAAACGGCTATGTATGTTGTGTTTTCCTTTTTGCTGCTGTGCATAAGCTATATTTTGACTCATCAGAATATGCAGCTTTTATACCGAGTATCCCGTCATGAGTTCTTAGCAACGTGTTTTAGCTCACTAACTCAGTCTTTCCGCCACGAATATAGTCCATCCGGCAAGTTGTGTGCCACTTATATGCCATTCATATTTTATAAGCTCACGGCAAATCAACGCCATATCATATGCTGTGGAATATTGACCTTCAACGTCATAACGCCCTTGACAATTCTTGAAAATAGTGTTTTTTCTGCACCGATTCTAGCGCTCGTTCATTCATTCTAGCAACAAAGGCTTCTTTCCGTTTCCACATATTTTTTCTGCTAGGGCTACGCTTGCATCATTTGCATTACCAATTAGACACCTTTAAAAAGTTCTTCTACACTAATTTTATCGCCCTGCTCAAGCCAAATAACTGCGCCTTTACGGCGTTCGCTTTCGCCGACACATTAACAATATCACTTAAAGACAATTTACCATCGTCAATTTCCTCCAGCAATAAGCAGCATTGTCATCACCTTATTAAGCGTTCCTGTTGACATTTGTTCGTTTGGCATATGCTCGTATATAACTGCGCCTGTTTTCGCCTCCATAAGTACTGCCGACAAGGACGAAATAACATACTCTTTTTTATTTGTAGATACAAACATTACGCCCTCATCATCAATCCCATCAGCAAAAACAAAAACTCCATTTTCCCATGAACACTAATTAATGAAATAAGTATTGAGAATATTTTTTTCATTGTCCTGCCTCCCTTTTTACTGAATTATATGCTAAAAAAAGATAAATAAGACAAGTAAAAGCAAAAAGCAGTACCAGGAAAATAATCGATACTGCTTAAAACTCGCTATTCAATTAATTATTCAACGATAAAGCTCTTGAGTGCTTCTTCAAACTTTGCTGTATCATCAAGTGAATTTGCATTGTGATTTCCTTTGAAAAGTCTAGACTGAAAATACCACCATAATTGACTTTGCGTCAATAGCATATCTTCCAGAAATAAGATCTACATCAAAATCATAAGTAGCAACTGTATTAACAAAATTCTTTACATCGTTAATTGTGGATAGCATAATTTTAAATTCTTTCATAAAATAACCCTCCATTTTTATTGTATAGTATTTTCAACAAAAGAATGTAATATACTCCCTTTGCTGTAACTTTAATATCCAAAACTAAACTATAAAGTCAATAATTAATTGAAAAAATCAGCTATTTAATATATAATGTATTCATGTAGTAAAAGTTTTTGTTTATTTTTTTTAATCTGCTCCATTTTTCAACAACTTTTTACTTAAATTAATTTCTTTATATTTTTTTATTCATAAATCAAGGAGAATCTAATGAACGCTTATTTTATAACCTTTTTTACGGCTTACAAAGTAAATCAATGCGAAACCGAAAACCTAAAAGCAGCATTTTTTAGCCGATGGGTATACTATTTTTACCCGAGCAGACGGTGCAGATATTTGTATTATCAACACCTGTACAGTAACTGCTTCAAGCGACAAGAAAAACCGTCAAGCCATCCACCGTTTGAGGAAAATTTGTCCGTCGGCAGTTATCGCTGTTACCGGCTGTTTCCCTCAAGCATTTCGTGAAAAGGCTGAAGAAATAACCGAAGTTGATATTATTACCGGAACTAAAAACAAGCTTGAGCTTTCTAATTTGGTTAAGCAATTCCTTTCTAACAGAAAAAGAATAATTCAAATTTCAGAATATGATAAAAATGACGGTTTTGATAAAATGCAAAACCTTTCTTATGAAAATCACACAAGGGCTTTTGTTAAAATTCAAGACGGCTGCAATCAATTTTGCAGCTACTGTATAATCCCATACGCAAGGGGGCGAATTCGTTCAAAACCCCTCGAAGATTTGCGTGAAGAAGTCACTCAGCTTGCGCAAAATGGTTATAAGGAAATAGTGCTTGTCGGTATAAATCTTTCGTTCTACGGTAAAGAGCTTTCTTCCCCGCTCTCTCTTGCAAGTGCTGTTGAAGAATGTGAAAAAATCGAGGGAATATCTCGAATTCGTCTTGGCTCGCTTGAGCCTGAAATGCTCTCTGACAATGAAATTTCACGCTTAAAAAAATGCAGCAAATTCTGCGCACAATTCCACCTCTCTTTGCAAAGTGGTTGTGACAATACGCTTAAAGCAATGAACAGGCATTATAACAGTGATGAGTACTACTCTTTAGTGAAAAAACTGCGAGATGCGTTTGATGACTGCTCAATAACTACCGATGTAATGGTCGGTTTTCCGGGTGAAACTGAGGCTGATTTTCTCTCTTCGGTAGAGTTTGTGAAAAAGTGTGGATTTGGCAAAGTTCACGTATTCCCTTACTCCATTCGAAAAGGAACAAGAGCGGCGGAATTTCCTAACCAAATATCCTCCTCAGAGAAAACTCGTCGAGCTGCTCTTATGGGCGAGGCTGCTCGTGAAAATCAAAACCTTTTCTTGCGTTCTCAAATCGGGAGAGTGTACCCTGTTCTGTTTGAAAGAGAAAATTGCACAGAATTTCACCAAGGATATACTCCAAATTACACATTAGTTAAAATTTCGAGGGAAAATACCTCTAAAAGTTTGCATAGACAGATATTTTATGTTAAAATAACAGAGGTGTGCAGTGACTTCTGTCTAGGTGAGATTGTCTAAATCAATTCAGTAAATCGTGCAGCCAATATTCAGCATTACTTTAATGTAAATTTATAAATTTTTCTATAATAAAAGGAGCGTATTTCTATGCCTGTATTTCGTGTTTATGTTGAAAAAAGCCTCAATTTGCTGTTGAAGCAAACTCCGTTCTTTCTGATGTTAAGACTGCCCTCCGTCTTGATGGACTAAAAAACATTAGACTTCTCAACCGATATGATGCAGAACATCTTTCCGAAGCTGATTTCAAGCTTGCGCTTGGAACGGTTTTCTCTGAACCAGCTGTTGATATTATTTTCTCCTCTCTTCCTGAAATGAAGGACGAAAGAGTTTTCGCTATCGAATACCTCCCTGGTCAATTCGATCAAAGAGCCGATTCTTGTGAACAGTGTATTCAAATCCTTACTGCCGGTGAACGTTGCAAAGTAAAGAATGCACGAGTTTACATAGTCGAAGGCGATATTACAGACACTGAATTCAACGCTCTTAAAGCATACCTAATCAACCCTGTTGAAAGCCGTGAGGCTTCACTTGATGAAGTTAATTCTCTTGATATGGCGTATGACATTCCTAGCGAAGTTGAAACTTTAAACGGATTTATCGACCTTAGCGAAAAAGAGCTTGCTGACTTTGTTTCAAGCTATGGACTTGCTATGGATATTGATGACATTAAATTCTGTCAAGATTATTTCAAAAACACTGAAAAGCATAACCCTACTATTACAGAAGTACGCATGATAGATACATACTGGTCCGACCACTGCCGTCACACAACGTTCCTTACTAATATAGATAATGTGACTATCCCTACTGATTATATCAACCAAACTTACAAAGAATATATCGTTGCTAGAGATGAACTAGGCAGATCTTCAAAGCCTATCAATCTCATGGATTTAGCTACAATTGCGGCTAAGAAACTTAAAGCTGACGGAATTCTAAAAGATCTTGACGAAAGTGAAGAAATCAACGCTTGTTCCGTTAAAATCAAGGTTGACATTGATGGTAAGTATGAAGACTGGCTATTGATGTTCAAAAATGAAACACACAATCACCCTACTGAAATTGAGCCTTTCGGCGGTGCTGCTACCTGTCTTGGCGGTGCTATTCGTGACCCACTTTCTGGACGTTCTTATGTTTATCAGGCTATGCGTGTAACCGGTGCTGCTAATCCACTTGTTTCAATCGAAGACACTATCCCCGGTAAGCTACCACAAAGAAAAATCACAGTAGGTGCTGCTCAAGGATATAGCTCATATGGTAACCAAATCGGTCTTGCTACCGGTCATGTTTCTGAGGTTTACCACCCTGGATATGTTGCAAAGAGAATGGAAATTGGCGCTGTAATTGCTGCTGCTCCTGAAAAGAATGTTCGCCGTGAAGTTCCAACTCCAAACGATATTGTTATCCTGCTCGGAGGAAAAACCGGACGTGACGGTTGCGGTGGTGCAACCGGTTCTTCTAAATCCCACACTCTTGAGTCTCTTGAGCATTGTGGAGCAGAGGTTCAAAAGGGTAACGCTCCTGTTGAAAGAAAACTTCAACGTCTTTTCAGAAACCCTGAAGTTACGCAGATGATTAAGCGTTGTAACGACTTTGGTGCCGGCGGAGTTTCTGTTGCTATTGGTGAGCTTACTGACGGTCTTGTAATCGACCTTAACGCTGTTCCTAAGAAATATGAAGGTCTTGACGGTACTGAACTTGCTATTTCAGAAAGCCAAGAAAGAATGGCTGTTGTTGTAGATAAAAACGATGTTGAACGCTTCATGGCTGAGGCTTCTAAGGAAAACCTTGAGGCAACTATCGTTGCTGTTGTTACAGAAGAACCTCGTCTAAAAATGAACTGGAACGGCAAGACTATTGTCGACCTTTCTCGTGATTTCATTAACTCAAATGGCGCCGAAAAGCACACGAACATCGAAATAACAGAACCAGTTACAAAGATAGATAATCCATATACAGACTGTGCAGACAGCTGGTTTAACCTTATGTCTGACCTAAATGTTTGCTCACAAAAGGGACTTATTGAGCGTTTCGACTCAACAATCGGTGCCGGAACAGTTCTCATGCCTTTTGGCGGAGTTTATCAGATGTCGCCTTCTCAAGCAATGGCGGCAAAAATCCCTGTTCTTCATGGCGAAACAAAAACTTGTTCTCTTATGGGATGGGGCTACAACCCATATATCAGCGATAACAGCCCTTACCACGGCGCAATGCTTGCTGTAATTGAATCTATTGCTAAAATCGTTGCTGCTGGTGGTAGCTATAAAAACTGCTGGCTAACATTCCAGAATATTTTGAAAGAACTCAAAATGACCCTAAGCGTTGGGGTAAGCCTCTTGCTGCCCTACTCGGCGCTTATAAGGCACAACTTGAAATGGGTTGCGCTTCAATCGGCGGAAAGGACTCTATGTCTGGTACTTTTGAAAATATTGACGTACCTGCAACTTTGGTTTCTTTTGCAGTTTCTACTACTACAAGCGACAAGGTAGTTTCTACTGAATTTAAGAAATCCGGCAGCAAGGTTATCCTTATTCGTCCTGAATATGACGAAAATAATCTTCCTGTTTTCCAAAGCGTTCGTTCTGTATTTGAAAAGGTTGAAGCTCTTATTGCAGATGGCAAGGTTTCTTCAATTTGGAGTGTTGCTTTTGGCGGCGTTGCTGAGGCAGTTTCTAAGATGTCATTCGGTAACAGAATAGGATTTAAGTTTACTAACAAACCTAGTGCTGACGTTCTATTTTCAGCTTGCTATGGTTCTTTTGTAATTGAGCTTGTTGACGGTGTCGAAACATCTGAAACAGTTATCGGTGAAACAATTGCTGATTACACAATTAATTGCGGTAATTATTCCGTTTCAATCGCTGATATGCAGAACGCTTGGGAATCAAAGCTTGAGCCTGTATTCCCTGTTGAAGTTGCTGTTGCAGATAAGTCTGCAAAGGTATTCAGCTATGACTCAAAATCTACTCTTTCTCCTGCAATTAAGGTTGCTAAGCCTAAGGTTCTTATCCCTGTATTCCCTGGTACAAACTGCGAATACGACACTGCAAGAGCTTTTGAAAAGACTGGCGCTGACTCTGAAATTGTAGTTATTAAAAACCTTTCTGCATCTGATATTGAACATTCCGTTTCATATATTGAAAATGCTATTAAGAGCTCTCAAATTATCATGCTCCCAGGTGGTTTCTCTGGTGGTGATGAGCCTGACGGTAGCGGTAAGTTTATTACTGCATTCTTCCGTAACCCTCGCATTAAAGAGGCTGTTCACGAACTTCTTGATAACCGTGACGGTCTAATGCTCGGTATTTGTAACGGCTTCCAAGCACTTATTAAGCTTGGACTTGTTCCATACGGCAAGATTGTTGAAATGGAAGATGACTCACCTACACTTACATTTAACACTATCGGCAGACACCAATCTATGATGGTTCGTACAAGAATTGCATCTAACAAATCACCTTGGCTTGCTGGCTGTGAAGTTGGAGATATTCATTCCGTTGCAATTTCACACGGTGAGGGACGCTTTGTTGCCTCCCCTGAGCTTATCAAGCAACTTGCAGATAACGGTCAAATCGCTACTCAGTACGTTGATCTTGCTGGAAATCCTACGCTTGACATTCGCTTCAACCCTAATACTTCTTATGAGGCTATTGAAGGTATCCTCTCCCCTGATGGCCGTGTGTTCGGTAAAATGGGACACTCTGAGCGTAAGGGCGAAGATATTTGCAAGAATGTAATCGGCGAAAAGGATCAAAAGATTTTTGAAAGCGGTGTAAATTACTTCAAATTTTAATCTTTAAACGAAAAAATCCATCGAAATATTTCGATGGATTTTTTAACTTGTGTAATCTTCAATTATTCCCCACATTTTTTCTTCAGTTGAGGCTTTTATGCCTGATATAAGCATTTCTTTATCGTACTCGGTCATTGTTCCGATGCTTATCTCAAATTCCCTGTATGGCTCATTTTCGCCTAATTTAAATACGCATAACATATTATTTTGAAGTTTTATAACGTACCCTTCTTGCTGGGTGGTAATAGTTTGTTCGGCATTTACTGGCAGATCCGCTTCGGTCTGTTCTTCGCTCTTCAGTGAGGAAAACACAACTGCAATTATTGTTATCGTTATCCCTAGCGCTAAAAATAGTACAGTCAATCTCTTTACCATTTAGAACCTCCTTTTATTCTAGTGTTTTTGGTATTATTGACAGTATTGTAATGTATTATTCAGCAATTTTTCTTTAATTATTGCATTAATTTTAAAAAAGTTATTAACTTTTACAATTAAATATGGTATAATTAATTATTATTGATTGTTTGCATATTCACCTGCCAATAATCAATGTAAAACAAAAAAATAAATAACAAAAGAAAATTAGACACTTAAACAAAGGAGGCGCATGATGGGCTCTCAAAAAAGACCAACTTCAAGCAAAGCTAAACCAAAAGCAGTTAAAGAAGCTAAATCCAATCCTGTCAAAAAGACATTCGCTGTTATCGGAACAACTTTAATTTCGCTTATTCTTATTTTCATTATCACAGGATGCATAGTTATTACTGCTTTAACAGTATACGTAATGGGCTTTCAGGACGATAGTTCTGGAATTGACCTTAGAAATCTTGATCTGGCTTGTACAACGTTCTTCTATGCTCAAAATGAAGATGGCGAATATGAATTGGTGGATACTATCAGTTCAGAAGCTAATCGTATCTATGTTGAATATTCCGAAGTTCCGGAAATGGTTAAATATGCTTTCATCTGCCGTGAGGACGCACGTTTCTTCGAGCATCCCGGTTTTGACTTTAAGCGAACTTTCCGTTCTTTTCTCGACTATTACCTTAAAATCTTCGGCGGCAGCGGACAAGGTGGTTCTACAATAACACAACAGCTTGTAAAGAATATTACCGGTGACGAGGATATTTCTGCACAACGTAAAATCAGCGAAATTTTCATCGCTATGAACCTTGAAAAAGAATATACAAAAGATGAAATTCTTGAGGCATATCTAAACTACATCGGTATGGGTGGTAACACTGCTGGAGTTGAGGCTGCAGCACGTAAGTATTTCGGCAAGAGTGTCGGCGAGCTTTCCTTAGCAGAAGCAGCTTCGCTTGCAGGTATTCCAAAAAGCCCTAATAAAATCAACCCATTCTCCACATATATTGACGAGGATGGCAAAAACGGTGTTGAACGAAACAAATATTATCAAGAGCTAGTTCTTGACGCAATGCTTACTAACGGCGCTATTTCTCAAGCTCAATATGATGAGGCTATTGCCGAAGAACTCGTCTTTAATGTTCAAGAAATTACTGATGAAAACATGGTTGCAAGCGATATGCAGTCATACTACATTGACGCTGCTATCTATCAAATAATTGAAGAATTCCAAGTACTGTACAACTGCACTTGGGACGAAGCTCGTCTTAAACTTTACAATGGCGGCTATAAGGTTTATCTTCCTATGGACGTGAATATTCGAGTCTCAAATGGAAGCTAAATACCTTGATTATACTACATTCTCAGACTCCGTTCTTAACGACCCTCCTCAATCTGCTGCCATAATCATGGACTATTTCGGCAACGTTAAGGGTGTTGTTGGTGGCGTTGGTGCTAAACCTGGGGCTCTTTGTCTTAATAGAGCTACCGACTCTTTAAGACCTCCTGGATCAACTTTTAAACCAATTTCAACGTACTCTATGGCAATGTCACTTGACTTAATAAACTGGACCAGCATTTTTAACGACCACCCTATTGAACTTATCGACGGAACACAGTGGCCTAGAAATTATACTACTGTTTCCTCAAACACTGCGTGGTCTTACAACAACTACTTCATTTATGAGGCGCTTGCTAGGTCTATTAACACAATCCCTGCGCAGATGGCTGTTGAATTAACTCTCGTGGACTTTTCGACTTCATTTCCTCACACTTTGCTGTTAAGGAGAATTTGGTTGAGTCTATGACTGGTTACGGCGGTGGCGTTGTTACTGACGTTGACTATGCCCCTATGGCTATCGGCCAGCTTACACTTGGCTCTACTCTCACTAATATGGTTGCATCTTATCAACCGTTTGGCAACCTTGGTTCTTCTTATTCGCCTACATTCTATGTTCAAGTGCTTGATAGCGACGATAACATCGTTCTTTCCCATAAATATTACGAAAAACGTTCGCTTGATCAAGAAACAGCTTATGTTATGAACAGGCTTATGAAACAAGTAATTGACCACCCTAACGGCACTGGTAAAGCTGCTAAGCTTTCTAATACCGAATTAGTTGGTAAGACCGGCACTTCCGAAAGTTGGAAAGATATTTGGTTTATTGGCTGCACTCCTGAATATGTAAGCGGTATTTGGTATGGTTATGATACACCGGATAACACTCGTAACACCTACTATTCTTCTTCAATCATTTGGAAGAATGTTTTCGGGAAATAGTTGATACCGGAAGTTCATTTGCGAAGTGCGACACTGTTGAAGAAATACATTATTGTTCTGCAAGCGGAATGCTTTGCAACGAGACTTGTACTCCTTCTGCAGCTGCTGGGTTCTTTAAGCCTAGCAACACTCCATCTACCTGCACAATCGACCATAACGCAGGAAAGGAACCGGAAGAACCTGAAAACGCTGAAACTACACCTGCACCAGAAACTAGCGTAAACATTCCTGATGAAAATGGCTTTATCATACTCAACTAAAATGTAATTAGGGCAAGCCTTATTGGACTTGCCTAATTTTTGAAAGGATTTTTTATGACACAAATTCGTTTTACCTGCCCATGTCACTTCGGGCTTGAAAGCGTACTTAAATTTGAAGTTACACGACTCGGCGGAACTGATATTATTGTTTCCGATGGAAGAGTTAGTTTTTTGGGAGATTTTAGCATGGTCGCACGTGCTAACATCTGCCTTTCAACTGCTGAAAGAGTTCAAATCTTGCTCGGTGAATTTACTGCTGCATCTTTTGAACAGCTATTTCAAGGCGTAAAGGCTCTCCCTTTTTTGAAAACTTTATCGGCAAAAAGACGCCTTTCCCGTTAAAGGGCATTCTCTCAACTCTGCGCTTTACAGTATCCCCGATTGTCAGGCGATTATAAAGAAGGCAATAGTTGAACGTCTTAAGCAAACCTACCGTATCGACTGGTTTAAAGAAACAGGAGCAATGTTTCAAGTTCAATTCGGAATACTAAAAGATAACGTTTCAATCTATATTGACACTTCCGGTGCGGGCTTGCATAAACGTGGATACCGTAAGAACTCTAATGCCGCACCTATCAAAGAAACTCTTGCTGCAGGTATAATCGACCTCGCTCATGTTCGTGGCAATTCTTTAGTTTGTGACCCTTTCTGTGGCTCGAACTTTTCTCATTGAATCAGGACTAAAGGCTCTGCGCATAGCACCGGGAATTAACCGAAAGTTTACTGCCGAAAACTGGTCGTGTATTCCTGAAAACGTATGGAAAGAGGAACGTCAATCAGCGATTTCCAACGTCAATCGTGATGCAAAATTCTCTGCTAAAGGGTGGGATATTGATGATGAGGCTGTGTATCTTTCGAGATAATGCTAAGAAATCGGGTATTGCAAGCAGAATAACCATTGATAGAGCCGACATTTCAAGCTTCAAATCTCCCGAAAATGCAATTATCATATGTAATCCACCATATGGCGAAAGATTACTTGAAATTCGTCAAGCTGAAGAACTTTACAAAAAAATGGGGCAGGTTTTTGAAGGTTCAAAAGAAAATCCTTGCTACATAATTTCCCCGCATGAAGAATTTGAAAGCTTCTTCGGAAGAAAGGCTGACAAACGTCGTAAGCTCTACAACGGAATGATAAAATGTCAACTTTTCATGTATTTTAAATAACAAAAGAAACCACGTTATATACTAACGTGGTTTTACTTTGTAAAAAAGACAAAAAAGTCGATTACAAAACTGCAATCGACTTTAATTTTAATTATTCAGCGTCAGTTGCTTCAACTGTTTCTTCAACCTCAGCCTCAACTTCGTCATCTTCTTCAAGTAGAGCACGCATTGAAATGCTAATTCTCTTCTTTTCGATGTCGATTTCTGTAATCTTAGCTTCAACTTCCTGTCCAACAGAAAGAATATCCTTCACGTTGCCAACCTTCTTGTTAGCAATCTGTGAAATGTGGATAAGTCCATCAATTCCAGGAATAATCTGAGCAAATGCACCAAATGGTGTGATAGAAACAACAGTAGCCTTAACTACGTCATCTACATTGTAGTTTGCTTCAAACTTAACCCAAGGGTTGTCCTCAGTTTTCTTGTATCCAAGAGAAATTCTCTTAGTTTCCTTGTCAGCATCCTTAACGTATACTTCAAGAACATCGCCAACCTTAACAACTTCAGATGGGTGCTTAATTCTGTTCCAAGAAAGTTCGGAAATATGAACCATTCCGTCCACTCCACCGATGTCAACAAACACACCGTAGTTAGTGATAGATTTAACTTCACCCTTGTATGTGTTTCCAACTTCGATTACGTCCCAAATCTTCTTTTCAGCAGCGTCCTTAACTTCCTTAGCAACGGCTCTAATAGAACCAACTGCACGTCCACGCTGTTCGTTAACTTCAAGAATTTTGAACTTAACTGTCTTCTTTAGAAGTTCTTCTAGCTTATCATCACGGCGAAGTGTTGCCTGTGATGCAGGAATAAATACTCTTGCTCCATCGCTAGATACAAGAATTCCGCCCTTAACAACGTTTGTAACAACGCCTTCAAGAACTTCACCAGATTCAGCTGCTTTCAAAATGTTTTCAAATCCAACCATTGCATCAACTTTCTTCTTAGAAAGTGTCACAATTCCTTCTTGGTCGTTGATTTTGATAACAATTACATCAATTTCATCTCCAACCTTTACAAGATCAGTTGGCTTTGCATTTGGATCATCAGAAAGTTCTGAAGATGGAATATATCCGGTGTGCTTAGTGCCTACATCAACAATAACTTCGCTATTGTTAACTGATGTTACGTAGCCCTTCACCCTGTTACCGGTATATATTTTTTTGAATGAAGCCTCAAGCGCCTCCTCAAAATTAAAGTCCTCGTCCATGTTTTGTAAAATTTCGCTCATTTGGTTATGTACCTCCTTGATTATATAAGCAGGAGTTGAAGCCCCCGCTGTAATTCCAATTAAATTGGAGTGGGAAAAATCTATACTACAAAGTTCATCTGCTTTCTCTATAAGATGAGTCTTGCAGTACTGCGAACAAACATCAGCCAGTTTTAATGTGTTAGAACTGTGCCGTCCCCCAATTACTATCATTATATCCGATTTTTGTGAAAGCTCAGCCGCTTCCTCTTGTCTGTTAGAGGTTGCGCTGCAGATAGTATTAAAAATCTTAGCATCGGGAATTATTTCTTTCGCCGTTTTTATACACTTGTCCCATATTCTTATATTATACGTTGTTTGCGCTACAATTGCAACCTTTTTTTGCAATAATTTATTATTTTTTTTAAAAATATTTTTTAATTCGGTTTCATCTGCGAAAACAATCGCACTTGAACGACAATGTTCTTCAATCGCTTGAACCTCTGGATGGGTGTTATCTCCAGCTACGAGTATAACGTCCCCTTCCAAAGAACGTTCATTAACAATCTTGTGTATTCTTGCAACATAAGGGCAAGTTGCATCTGTGAATTCAAGGGAGTTTTTCGCTATTTCCTCGTAAATAGACGGTCCTGCGCCGTGAGAACGAATGACAACACGTGCTCTGTCTGCATCGCTAATACGGTCGATTATTCTTACTCCCCTAGCCCTCAAATCGTCTGTTACGTGCTGATTATGTATAATCGGCCCATATGTGCAGACCCTTTCATTCTTTGAAAGCTCGTTATAAACAAGTTTAACTGCTCTATCTACGCCAAAACAAAATCCCGCCGTTTTGGCAACAGTAATTTTATGCATTTGAGTTATCTCCATCATTATCTAGTTCGCTCTCTGCAAGTTCTTTAATAGAGGACATTATCTTTTCTTTTATAGGTCTTAGCTCCTTTAATGAAGCATTTTCGTCAATATGCAATTCTTCAGCGGAAATAGGTTTTCCAAACTTAACTTTAACCTTTGTTCCGAGTTTAATCTTTTCGCCCTTAAAGCATATACCGACTGGAATTACATCTGCGCCCGACTTTGCCGCAATCATAGCTACTCCGGTCTTTCCCTTGCCAACTCGTCCGTCATAAGAGCGTGTTCCCTCTGGGAAAATAACGAGATTTTTGCCCTTTTTAAGCTTTCCAATAGCGGTATCTATAACCTCAGTATCGCCTTTCCCTCTTACAACCGGGAACGCCCCCATGAATGTAATTATCCATGTGAAAAATATGTTTTTCTTAAATAGCTCTTCCTTTGCCATATAGGCAAATCTTTTTCTTACGGGAAGGGTAATAAAAACCGGATCATAGTAGCTTCTATGGTTACTAGCGTAAACATATCCACCCTCTTTTGGTATGTTTTCTGTACCAATAAACTCTATTCTATACATTATTTTATAAACAAAAATTAAGATATGCCTAAGTACAAAATACATTTACTATCCTCCAATTTTACTATCAACAATAGCTCTAAGAGCCTCTATGGACTGTTCTAAATCAAGTTCTGAAGTATCAAGCAGAACCGCATCGTCAGCCTGTTTAAGCGGCGCTGCTGCTCTATGACTGTCATTGTAGTCACGCACTTTAATATCCTCAAGAATTTCCTCGTAAGTGGACTTATCCCCTTTTTCCTGAAGCTCGATATATCTGCGCTTTGCCCTTTCCTCAGCTGATGCTGTTAAAAAGACTTTCACTTGCGCATTTGGAAGTACTACTGTTCCAATATCCCTGCCATCCATAATAACACTGTTTTCCTCGGCAATTTTCCTTTGCAAGTCAAAAAGGAACGTCCTCACCTCAGGAATTGCTGAAACATTTGAAGCGCCCATAGACACCTCTGGCGTTCTTATAAGCGTAGAAACATCTTCGCCATTCAGCATTACTCTTTGCTCGCCGTTAACATATGTCAATTTTACATCTGCACTTTCAAGCAAGCCTATCACTTCATTTGATTTAGTATCAATATTATTTCTAATTGCATAAAGTGCAACTGCTCTATATAGCGCACCTGTATCCACATAAATATATCCGAGTTGTTTTGAAACTGCTTTTGCAATAGTACTTTTCCCAGCACCAGCAGGTCCATCAATAGCAACATTAATCGTCATTTTACATTCTTCCTTTTTTATTTTTTACATATTCATTCCTGCGACATAGCCTGTTGAAAAGGCAATTTGGAGATTAAACCCTCCCGTATAGGCATCGCAGTCTATCACTTCGCCCGCAAAGTATAGTCCCTTTACAAGCTTAGACTCCATTGTTTTCGGAGAAATTTCATTAACCTTAACTCCGCCGCTTGTTATTATCGCTTCCTCAACCGGACGGAAACACTTAACCGTAAGCGGAAATGCTTTTATTACAGAAATCAACCTATGACGTTGCTCTTTTGTAATAGAATTGATTTTAGTAGTTGGCGGAATGCCCGTAAGATTTATAATAATCGTTATCATTTTTGATGGCAAAAGCTTGCCTAATGAATTTGAGAACTCCCTGTTGAGTTGTTCTCCGAAATCACGAAGTATTCTAGCGTCAAGCTGTTCTTCCGAAAGTGCTGGCTTTAGGTCAATTTTCAGCGTATATCTATCTTGCTGCATCTTCCTAATATGAGATGATGCCGATAGAACAAGCGGTCCTGATACTCCAAAATGAGTGAACAGCATTTCACCTTGTTCAGAAAAAATCGGTTTTTTCTCTTCCTTATCATAAACCGTGAGCGTTACGTTTTTCAAGGATAATCCCATCATATCAGCTGGATACTTTTCTTCTGTCACTATCGGAACTAACGAGGGGACAATTGGGACTATGCTATGTCCTGCTTGCTTTGCAAAATCATAACCATCACCACTTGAGCCTGTTAAGGGATATGACTTTCCACCTGTTGCGATAAGCACGGAATTTGCATAAAATTCACCGTTATCAGCCTTTACACCCTTTATAACATTATTCTCAATTATGAGGCTCTTTACTCTAACGTTCTTTACGGTTATTGCGCAATCCTTGACTGCTTTTTCAAACGCTACAACTATATCTTTTGCGTGATCGCTTTTAGGAAAGACTCTATTTCCACGCTCAGTTTTAAGCTCAACACCATTTCTTTCAAAGAAATCAATTGTATCCTGTGAGCAAAACTGTGAAAATGCGCTGTAAAGGAATTTACCGTTACATGGAATGTTGTTCATCAACGTAACATTATCACAATTATTCGTAACGTTGCAACGTCCTTTGCCTGTGATAAGCAGTTTCTTCCCAAGTCTATCGTTTCTTTCAAGAATAAGGACCTTCTTTCCCATCATTGCCGATGTAACAGCCGCCATTAAGCCTGCTGCTCCCCCACCTACAACTATAACATCATACATCAGCCTTTTTCTCCCCGCTCTTTTCGTAGACCTGATATTCATCCCAAATATTCTCAAGCACTTCAAAATTGTGTGAAACTTCATCACGTTTTTTAATGCCTATTGCAACAATCAATGCGTTAATAACGCTAAGCGGCGCAACAAGTGAGTCCACAAAAGATGCCATATCACTTCTCGCTAACAACAAATGATCTGCATATTCAGCTAGCGGAGAAGTTTTGCTATCCGTTAATGCGACAACAGCCGCCCCTCTGCTAGATGCATAGTCAAATGCCTTTACAGTCATCTTTGAATATCTAGGGAAACTTATCCCGATAATTACATCGTTTTTGTCAATACGCATGATTTTTTCAAACATTTCGCTAATGCTTGTGCTTTGGATTAATCTAACGTTCTCGAACATTAGATTAAAATAATAGTCAAGAAATCCTGCTAATGCAGAGGAGCTTCTCGTTCCAATTATATAAATGTTCTTTGCCTCGGAAATAGCATTTACAGCCCCCTCAAAAGCATCTTTAGAACACTCCTCAAGCGTACGTCTAATCTTCTCAATATCAAGGTTCAGTACCTTTTCAATTACGCCCTCGTTACCTATTTGGTCGGAAGTTACCTCTATACGCTGAACAGAAGTTAGCTTATTGCGCATAAGCTCCTGCAACGCTCTTTGCAGGCTCGGATAACCGTCAAACCCAAGTTCTGTTGCAAATCTCACAACAGTTGATTCGCTTATTTCCACGACATTACCTAGCTTTGCGGCTGTCATGAACGCAGCTTTATCGTAATGCGTTAATATATAATTCGCAATCCTCTTATGCCCTTTTGAAAGACTTTGCATATTATCATTAATTATAGCGAATAAATCTTTTGGCACTATCATTCACTCCTATTTCCACAAACTTTTTGAAGTTTTAATATTTCTTGACGCTTTTTATCAGTTTCATCGGTATTGGTAGTATAGCTGCCATCTTCAAGCAAAATCAACTGTTCGCCCTCTTTGGCGTTTACTATTTCTGCATCCACAACAATGTGTGAGCCATCATCAAGCTCTATTATGGCTTTATTTTCTTCAAATCTATCTAATACCATAGCTTATTTACCTTTCTCAAATATGCAATTAAGTTGACTGCCATCTGATTCAATTACAATTGTCCCCTGCAAATCATTCCTATAAATTTCCTTAGTGTATTCAAGAAGTCGTTCAACTGTCTTTTCATTAGGGTGATTATAGGAATTGTCTGCTCCGCATTGAATTACGCAATATCTCGGATTTACAGCAGATAAAAACTTTTCACTGCTTGAGGTCGAGCTTCCATGATGCCCAACTTTTATGACATCAACGGATAAATCATAACCATAATTAACAAGTTCTTTCTCTACTGTGCTTTCCATATCTCCTGTGAACAAAAACGAAGTTTCTCCATAATCCAGAATTGAGGTGACAGAATAATTATTCATGTTGTCCCCCGAATAGCTTATCGGAGCAAGTATTGTCAACACTGCACCGCCAATATCATAAGCATCACCCGTAACAGCTTTAGTGATTTTTAGCCCCTTATCGCTAATTGCGGTGAGCAGATTATAGTAGGTTTTTGTTGTTGGAACGTATTCGTCTGGAATTTCAGGCATTATTATATTCTCTACATCTATACCCGAAATAACAGTCGGAAGCCCGCCTATATGGTCGGAATGAGGATGAGTTGCTATAACATAAATCAAGCTTGTCTACCCCCTGTGCTTTTATGTAGGATAGGATTTTATTGCCCTGTTCTGCCTCGCCTGCATCAATAAGCACAGTCACGCCATTTGAAATAATAAGCTGACAATCGCCTGTCCGACATCTATATAATGTACCGACATATCTGCACTAGACATCGGTTTTTCGGACATTCCAAGTCCTGCTGTTATTTCGCCGTACGTCAGCTTCCTGTTGCTGTCAAGATACGCAAAAACTGCGCCTATTAGCAATCCGAGTATAATTATCGCCAATGGAAAATTATAAATTATTTGTTCTTTGATTTTCCTTTTTGCCATGAGTTTTTGCCTTTCTGGTTTTGGGCTGTTTTCTTCTCTTTAAGATAGTCTTTATCAGGAGCCACAAGGCAGGACTTACCCATGCCTATCAAATCAGTTCTTCTAGCCTTTTTCAAAGCCTTTATAACCATTGATTGATTTTGCGGCTTGAAGTATTGCAAAAGTGCTCTTTGCATCGCCTTATCTTCTGCAGTTTTTGGTACGTACACTGTTTGCATTGTATAAGGGTCAAGCACCTGTGTAAAACATACAAGTTGAAATCGTCCCCGGTGTTGGATAAAAATCTTGAACCTGCTCTGGACGAATATGATTTTCTTTAAGGAACACTGCAAGCTCAACAGCTTCATTAATAGTGCAACCCGATGAGAGGACATTAGGTACGGCACTAAATACTGCTCTTTCCCTATCCTCTTTGTCGTTTGATAGAATTTTTCTTGGAATTTCTTATACGCTTCAATATGCGGCTTACCCATTTTGTCAAGCACAACTGCCGAACAATGTTCAGGCGCAACTTTAAGTTGTCCACTTATATGATGCTCGATAAGCTCGTTCATAAACTCCGTATTCTTATCCTCTAACATATAGTCGTATCTTATGCCCGAACGGATAAACACCTTCTTAACGCCCTTTATGGCACGGATTTTCCTTAAAAGATTAAGGTAATTTGTATGGTCAACCTCAAGATTTTTACACGGCACAGGCGCTAAGCATTTCTTCCCTTACAAAGTCCATGCTCAATTTGCTTTGTGCAGGAAAGTTGACGGAAATTCGCGGTAGGCCCTCCAACATCGTGGATATATCCCTTGAAATTCGGAAGTTTTGTGAGCAATTCTGCCTCTTTTAAAATAGATTGCTCGCTACGGCAGGAAATCTTCCTACCTTGGTGAAGTGCTATGGAACAAAAGTTGCAAAATCCAAAACAGCCACGGTTGTGAGTAATTGAAAATTCTACTTCTTTTATCCCCGGAACACCACCATCTTTCTCATAAATCGGATGGTATGTTCTCATGTACGGAAGTTCGTAAACCTCGTCCATTTCCTGTGTTGTTAGTGAGAATGACGGTGGATTTTGAACCAGCATCATCTTATCATGACGCTGAATTATCGTTTTACCGTACACCTCGTCTTGCTGATCATATTGTATTCTGCAAGCCTTAGCATAAGCTTCTTTATTATCAGCAACTTGTTGTAAACTTGGACATTCAACTGCACCAAACGGCGTATTTACCGGCATAGTTAGATAGCAAGTCCCTCGAATATCGGTAAGAGAATGTACGTCTTCCCCGTTTGCAAGTCTATTGCAAATTTCAACTATTTGATGTTCAGACATTCCGTACATAAGTATATCTGCACCGCTGTCCATCAATATTGACGGCATAACTTTGTCGTCCCAATAATCGTAATGTGCAAAACGTCGAAGAGATGCCTCAAGCCCACCTATTCCAATCGCAATATCTCCATAGATTTCACGTATTCTTTGGCAGTAGACAGTAATTGCTCTGTCCGGGCGTTTTCCGGCTTTGCCACCCGCTGTGTACGCATCATCTGAGCGCTTTCTTTTTGCGGCTGTGTAGTGAGCTACCATGCAGTCAATATTGCCCGATGTAACGAAAAAGCCGTACTTTGGCTTCCCGAAAACTTTAAAATCCTTGTCACTACGCCAATTCGGCTGAGAAATAATCCCGACAGTATACCCTGCGTGTTCTATCATTCTTGAAATAATTGATATTCCAAAGCTAGGGTGATCAACATAAGCATCGCCTGTAATACATATGAAATCCAGTTGTTCGATGCCACGCTTTTCCATATCAGCCTTTGAAATCGGCAAGAAATCATTCATTTTAATATCCATAACTCTCCTAATTTTAAAGGCTACTCTTCCTCACTTGAAATCTGCTCTGATGAAAGCATTTTCCTTTCGTACCATTGATCTTTTGTCATGAGTACGGCTCTTGGTTTTGCCCCCTCGAATGGGCCTATAATTCCTAGCTGCTCAAGTTCATCAATTGTCCTTGCTGCTCTTGCGTAGCCAAGCTTCAATTTAGTTTGTAGGAATGAAGTTGACGCTTTACCGGTAGTGACAACGAGTTCAATCGCCTTTTCAACCATTTCGTCACTTCCAGCAGCTGCACCACCATCGCTTTTAGCAGCTGTTTCGCCCTTTGCGACTGGAATATTCTTTTCAATTTCTTCAATAATCTTATCGTCATATTCCGTTTTAAATTCGTTCTTTATGTAGCTAACAACCCTTTCAACTTCCTTAGTTGAGCAGTAGCAGCCTTGAACACGCACTGGCTTTGGTATTCCTTGAGGGTTGTACAGCATATCACCATAACCAAGCAATTTTTCAGCGCCCGCAACATCAATAATTGTTCTTGAGTCAATTTGAGATGATACAGTTAGTGCAATTCGGCTAGGAATATTCGCTTTAATAAGACCTGTGATAACATTAACAGTTGGTCGCTGTGTTGCAATGATAAGGTGCATACCAGCGGCACGAGCCATCTGCGCAAGACGGCAAATTGAGTCCTCGACTTCATTCGCTGCTGCCATCATAAGGTCGGCAAGCTCGTCAATAGCGATAACTATCTGCGGCAAAGGATCTACACCCTCAGTTTCACGTGCCATTTCGTTAAATCCTGTAAGGTCACGAACATTGTAGTCTGCAAAAAGCTTATATCTTTTAAGCATTTCTTGAACCGCCCAACCAAGTGCGCCCGCAGCCTTTCTCGGGTCGGTAACTACCGGTATAAGCAAGTGAGGTATCCCCTCATACGACTTAAATTCAACCATTTTTGGATCGATAAGAACCAATTTTACGTCATCAGGAGATGATTTATAAAGAATACTCATAATAATTGAGTTTGTACAAACTGATTTACCAGAGCCTGTTGTACCGGCAATAATCATATGAGGCATCTTCGCAATATCGCCTATAATTCTGTTGCCCTCAATATCCTTTCCAAGTGCAAAAGAAAGCTTGCTTCTAGAGCTTTTGAACTCGTCGCTTTCAATTATTTCACGCAAAGAAACAGTATCCTTATTTTTATTAGGAACTTCAATACCTACTGCCGCTTTACCAGGGATAGGCGCTTCAATACGCACACCTGCTGCTGCAAGATTAAGCGCAATATCATCAGCAAGTCCAGTAATTTTTGAAATTTTAACACCAGCAGACGGCTGAAGTTCATATCTAGTTACAGTCGGACCTCTATGGACATCAACAATTCTTGTTTGAACGCCAAAACTCTTCAAAGTGTCAACTAATACTGTTGCGTTAGCGTTTTGTTCCTCCTCGGCTGTCATGCTATTGCTATGTACACTTTGATTTAGTAATTCAATCGGCGGTGAGTTGTATGTATTGATTTTGCCGTCATTGTCGTATAGTTTAGTTTGACCGTCAGACTCAATATATAGATTTGGATCAACAGTTTCATCCTCGTCAGATTTTTCGGGCTTGTCAATTTCTTTTTGAATAATTTCTTTTAGCTCCGGCTCGGCAGTTTTCTTAGCTTTTTCGAGCTTCTCTTTAGTAATCTTTGGTGCAACGACTGGGTGCGGAGGAAGATTTTCAATTTCCTCGACAGCGTCCCCTGCTTCACCGTCTTTATTAACCTTGCCCGCCGGCATCGGAATATCAATATTATCAAGGCGCTTTACGTTGCTAGGGATTGATTCGTTTCGTGGTCTTTTTTTGCTGGAAGCTTGTGCCTTTTCAGCATTTTTGGCACCGGGAGAAAGCTTAAAATCCTCCTCACGTGTCTGTTCCATGGCATCATGCGCTTTCTAAAAGGCGCAGTGATTATTACAAAAAAGTCCACTATTGAAAGATTTGTAAGCAACATTATGAATACAAATGTTAGAATAATAATTATAATTGTAGCGCCTGTTCTTTGGAATAATGCAAGTAATGGCCAGCCTAAAACTGCACTAAATAAGCCGCCGCCGTTTAGGCTGACCATCTTTGTAAAGGTTTATTAGTCTGTCGAAAAAGTCCCTGCCATGAACTTCACCGACAAAAATTATTTGTGCAATTCCGCTCACAAGCATCAAAATTGCACCTTGAATAATCTTACCGTTACAGCTTTTTGCGACTTATCCATTGCCATCATAATTGACGCATAAATCATAACAGGAGCAACAAGGAAAACCGATACTCAAAAAGCCCTCTTGTAGCCATTTATGTATCCACAAGCCACGCTGAACCACCTGGTATCAGCGCAAAAAATAATAAGAACTCCCAATGAAAAGATAATCACTGATAGAACTTGCTGTTGCTTGATTTTTTACTAGTCGTTTTTTTATTCCTTGAAGTCGCCAATTTTTATTCTCTCCCTATTATTTAATTAATCCTAAATATGTCGAAAGATTTTCACCTATTAATTCAAAAATGCCTATCGCAAGGACGATAATTCCAGCAAGCGTGTAGTATGCAAAAATCTTAAATTTATCTGAAACAACAAGCCATTTTATAAACTTTATTACCCAAGTCCACAAACAGCAGATATTACAAAACCAATGGCAAGCGGTAAAATCTCCAAGCTCCACCGTACTTTTGGCTGCATCACTAATTTCAACTAACACCTGCAAGAATAACCGGTATGCCTAAAATAAAGGAATATTCAACAGCATATTCTTTTTAAACCACGCATTAGTCCTGAACATATTGTTGAGCCTGACCTTGAAATGCCCGGCAATAGCGCTTATCCCTTGGGAAACACGCCAACAGTAACAGCGTCCTTCACTTGGTTTCCCCTGCTGTTTTTGTGCTTTTTGCCATCTTGTCGCTGATAAATAAAAGTGCAGCAGTGTATAGAAAACAGCAACCTTCTACTATAATCGACGAATCTTCAGCAAACCCTGTGAAGAAGTCTTTGAATATGTAGAATCCGAATAGTGGAAGAATGGAGATGATAATCATAACAATCATTCTGCGCTCCGAATTCATTGTTTTCCATTTGAATTTGCCAGTGAAAATGTCCTTAATCATCGAAAATGCTTCTTTAATAAGCTTCCAAATAATTTGTCGGAATGCTATAAAAACTGCAAGCAATGTTCCAAGATGAAGGACAATAGAAATAGTTATTGCCCCCTCACCATCAAGACCTGTAAAGTGCTGAAATAACGAAAGATGCCCTGAACTTGATACAGGCAAAAACTCAGTAAAACCTTGTATAATCGCTTGTAATATTGCTTCTAATATGCTCATCTTGTCTCCTCCGAATATGATTTAATTTGTTATAGGATTGAATATCCAAGTATCTATACGGGTCTGTTGTGAAAAAATCTTCACTTTTACAATTTTGGTATCCGTATAGAACATCATATTCATTAATTATCGTGTGTAATACCATTCGGGCCCTCCTCAATCATGCTATATAAACATTCGATTGCATCAGAAAGTCCGCCTAGACTGTCAATAAGTCCTAATTTTACTGCATTCTCACCATCTACAACGGTTCCCACATCCATCACAAGCTCGCCTGTTTGCATCATCAAGCGACGAAAATTTTCCTCGGAAATATTGCTGTTCCTTGTGACGAAATTTACAATTCTATCTTGCATTTTATCGAAATAGGATAATGTTTGTGGCACACCTAAAACAAGCCCGTTCATTCTAACCGGGTGAATTGTCATTGTTGCAGACGGAACAATAAACGAGCGTTTCGCACTAACTGCAAGAGGCACTCCGATTGAGTGACCACCACCGACAACTATTGAAACTGTCGGCGTTTTCATGCCTGCTATAAGCTCGGAAATTGCAAGACCTGCTTCAACGTCGCCTCCGACTGTGTTATGCACCCTCAATGCTTGAGTCCTGCTCAAGCAACAGCGCCGGAATTATGTGCTCGTATTTGCTTATTTTGTTCTGTGGCGGGAGAATATAATGCCCCTCTATGCCCGATTATCGACAAGCAATTAAAGATGCTTAGCATTTTGGGTTATTACTTCGCCCGTTCTTTCAATAAGCTCCTTTTCGTTTAGAGCTTTCTATATTTGAATTATCATTTTCAGTGTCGTGTTCGTATCATGCTCGGTATCAGGTGTGTTAGGTATGAATTGTTCCATATTTTCCTCCAGCATGCAACCAAAGTTATTAAATAGCTAAATTTATTTTGTAGGGATTCCTTTATATTCACCCGATAATACATATTTAATTATACTCTTTTTATGATTTAAAGTCAATCATATTTAAGTGTTTAAAATTGATTTTTAAGTTTTATTTCATTATGTTGCATTTTTCACTATTTATATTAACATCAGCATATTATTTTGTGAATTACTTGATTTCGGCTCAATTACTATGTCAATTCTTGACAAACTACCTAAATAGTATAAAATAAGTGGTATGATTAAGTTTTTAAAGAATACAAACAATGGATTTACATTAACTGAAAAAATACTCAAAAGTCACCTGTTGATGGTGAAATGATTCAAGGTTCCGAAATCGGAATTAAAATTGACCAAACTCTAACTCAAGACGCAACCGGTACTATGGCGTACCTTGAATTTGAAGCTATGGGGGTTCCTCGTGTAAAAACTGAACGCTCTGTTGCATATATCGACCACAATACTCTTCAATCCGGTTTTGAAAACGCTGACGACCATCGCTTCATTGGCAGCGTTGCTAAAAAACACGGGATTTACTTCTCACGTCCTGGTAATGGTATCTGTCATCAGGTTCACCTCGAACGTTTCGGCATTCCGGAAAAACTCTTATAGGCTCTGACAGCCACACCTTCGGTATTGGTATGATTGCTATCGGCGCTGGCGGTCTTGACGTTGCTGTTGCAATGGGCGGCGGTGCTTATTATATTACTTGCCCTAAGGTTGTTAAGATTAATCTTACCGGCAAGCTCTCTCCTTGGGTTGCTGCAAAGGACGTTATTCTTGAAGTTCTTCGCAAGCTTTCTGTTAAGGGCGGCGTTGGCAAGGTTATGGAATATTGCGGTGAGGGCGTAAAGACTCTTTCCGTCCCTGAACGTGCTACTATCACAAATATGGGCGCTGAACTAGGTGCTACTACATCTATTTTCCCTTCTGACGAGATTACCAAGGCATTCCTCAAGGCTCAGGGTCGTGAAGATGTTTGGGTTCCTTTGTCGGCTGACGATGACGCAGTATATGATGAAGTAGTTGAAATCAACCTCAGCGAGCTTGTTCCTCTTGCAGCTTGTCCTCACAGCCCTGATAACGTTAAGTCCGTTTCCGAAATCGGCAACATCAAGGTTGACCAAGTTTGTATCGGATCATGCACAAACTCATCACTCGTTGACTTATTGAAGGTTGCTCATATACTTAAAGGTAAGACAGTTCACCCTGATGTAAGCCTTTCAATCGCTCCCGGTTCTAAGCAGGTATTTAATATGCTTGCTGAAAATGGCGCTCTCGCTACTCTTATTGAAAGTGGCGCAAGAATTCTTGAATGTGCTTGCGGTCCATGTATCGGCATGGGACAGTCCCCTAACTCAAAGGGTATCTCACTACGTACTTTCAACAGAAACTTTGAAGGTCGTTCCGGAACTAAGGACGGACAGGTTTACCTTGTATCTCCAGAACTTGCTGCTGCATCTGCTATTACAGGCGTTCTTACAGACCCTAGAGATCTTGGAGATATGCCAGAATTTAAAATTCCTGAGGTATTCTCAATCAATGATAATATGATTGTTCTTCCTGCAGAGCCGGATGAGGCTGATAAGGTTGAAATCCTTCGTGGACCAAACATCAAGCCTTTCCCTACTACTGCTCCTCTTATGGAAACAATTGAAGCTGGCTGTTCACTAAAGGTTGGCGATAACATCACTACCGACCACATTATGCCTGCCGGCGCAAAAATTCTTCCACTACGTTCAAATATTCCTGCTATTTCACAGCATTGCTTTACTGTATGCGATGAAGCATTCCCTGCTAGAGCAAGCGAAATGGGCAAGTCAATCATCGTTGGTGGTTCAAACTACGGTCAAGGCTCATCTCGTGAACACGCTGCTCTTGCTCCTCTCCATCTTGGCGTAAAGGCTGTTTTGGTTAAGTCTTTCGCTAGAATTCACAGAGCTAACCTTATTAACGCCGGTATTCTACCTCTTACATTTGTAAATGAGGCTGATTACGATGCAATTTCTGAGGGTGATGTTCTAGTTCTTGCAGATGTTCGCAAGAATATTAAGGAAGGAAAAACTACACTCACTATGCTTAACAAGACAAATGGCAAGGAAATCCCTGTTCTATGTGAACTTAGCGGACGTACAAAGGATATTATTCTTGCTGGCGGTCTACTTGACTACACAAGAGAAAGCATTTAATTTGTTGAGGGAATTTTATGGATTTACCCACTCAAAAGAAATATTTATCTGCTAACGCTTTAAAATATTTTGCAATTGCCGCAATGCTAATAGACCATATCGGTTGGGCGTTTGTTGATACTCATTCGGTTTTAGGACAGATAATGCACTTTATCGGACGCTTTACTGCTCCGATTATGTGCTACTTTGTCGCTGAAGGTTATCACTACACAAAGGATTTGAGCAAATACATTAAGCGACTTGCAGTATTTGCGGTTATTTCGCACTTCCCATACGTTTTGTTGCTTAGCGATGTAAGACCTATTGATTTTATTGATGGGAGGCTCGTCTTTAACGCAATACCAATAGTACCTACAAGCATGATATTCACGCTTCTATTAGGGCTTTTTGCTCTTCATGTTTGGAAGTCTGCGTCTTTGGAGACTGGAACGAAAATTTTCGCTATTATTCTCCTATGTATTGCTTCGGTGTTTTCCGATTGGGCGATTTTTGGAGTTCTTTGGGTTCTATTCTTCGGAGCTTATAGGGACAATAAAAAGGGCAAAATAATCAGCTACTACATATCTGCTGTTTCGGCAATTCTGTTTTTTAACGTGCCTTGGATAATGAATTCTTCGGAAAATAATTTTGAGTTCTATCTTCTGGGTGTGCTTTTCTCCCCTCTGCCACTACTGCTATACAACGGTAAAAGAGGTGCAAATACCAACTTTAACAAGTGGTTCTTTTATGCGTTTTATCCGTTGCATTTACTTATAATTTCTATTTTTAATCTATATTTTACCTAATAACAACGCCATGTTATGCCACGGCTTGCTATATATTCTATCTTAAATTAGGAGGTTTTCCCATGTCCGAGAAAATTAAAATGATTACCCCGCTCGTTGAAATGGACGGCGATGAAATGACCAGAATTATCTGGAAAATGATAAAGGACGAGCTTATTTGCCCTTATGTTGACCTTAAATCCGAATACTATGATTTAGGTCTTGAGTACAGACACGAAACTAACGACCAAGTTACCATAGATAGCGCTGAAGCTACTAAAAAAGATGGCGTTGCTGTAAAATGTGCTACGATTACTCCTAATGCGCAAAGAATGACCGAATATAACCTAAAGGAAATGTGGAAATCTCCAAACGGCACAATTCGTGCTATTCTTGACGGAACTGTTTTCCGTTCCCCTATTCTTGTTAAGGGCATTAACCCTTACATTCCTACTTGGACAAAGCCTATCACTATCGCTCGTCACGCTTACGGTGATATTTACAAGAATACAGAATTAAAAGTTGCTGATGGCTCTAAGGCAGAAATTGTTATCACAGACAAGGACGGTAACGAAACACGTGCTTTAATTCACAATTTCAACGGCACTGACGGTATCGTTCAAGGCGTTCATAATAAGGCTGATTCTATCGCTTCATTCGCAAGAGCTTGCCTTAACTATGCTCTTGATATTAAGCAGGATATTTGGTTTGCTACAAAGGATACAATTTCCAAGAGCTACGATCATACTTTTAAGGATATTTTCCAAGAAATTTATGATAATGAATATAAAGAAAAGTTCGAGGCTGCTGGAATTGAATATTTCTACACTCTAATTGATGATGTTGTTGCTAGAGTTGTTCGTTCTAACGGCGGATTTATCTGGGCTTGCAAAAACTATGACGGCGATGTAATGTCTGACATGGTTGCTACTGCTTACGGCTCACTCGGCATGATGTCCTCTGTACTCGTTTCTCCTGACGGCGTTTACGAATATGAGGCTGCTCACGGAACTGTTACACGTCACTACTACAAGCACCTAAAGGGTGAAAAAACTTCTACAAACTCCATTGCAACTCTTTTTGCATGGACAGGTGCTCTTAAAAAACGTGGTGAACTCGATAACACACCTGAACTTTCTGATTTTGCTGATAAGCTTGAAAAAGCATCTATCCAAACTATTGAGGACGGTATAATGACCGGGGATCTCTATTCTCTATCTTCACTTGAAAACAAGCAATCAGTAGATACTGAAACATTCCTAAAGGAAATCAAAGTAAGACTAGAAGCACTTCTCGGATAAAAAATAAACTGGCTTTGCATAAATTGATCAAACTTGATTAATTTATGCAAAACTGCTTATACTATAAATAGGAGGGTCAAGATTATATGTCTAAAGATGGTTCAATATCAATCTCGGTAATTAAAAGGCTACCTAGATATTATCGATTCTTAGGCGAACTAGCAGAACAAAATGTAACCCGTATATCGTCACGTGAACTTTCCGAAAGAATGGAACTTACAGCTTCGCAAATACGTCAAGACCTCAATTGCTTTGGGGGATTTGGTCAGCAAGGTTACGGTTATAATATTAAGGAACTTCATTCCGAAATAGGAAAAATTCTTGGTGTTGAGCGTGGGTTTAAAACAATTTTAATAGGTGCAGGTAATCTTGGTAAAGCTATTGCAACTCATATGAACTTCAATAAACGTGGTTCTGAATTGGTGGCTGTTTTTGATAATGATCCTGCTATTATAGGTAAACAAGTTTCAGATTTTGAAGTTTTTGATATGGCTTCTTTAGATGAATTTTGTGACAAAAACAAGCCTTGTGTTGCTATTCTTTGTATCCCTAAATCCGCTGCTCAAGAAATCGTAGATAAGCTCGTTGGACTTGGAATAAAAGCTTTTTGGAACTTCAGCCACTATGATTTAAGCACAAACTATAAGGATATTGTTGTTGAAAATGTTCATCTAGGGGATTCACTCCTCACACTTATATACGGAGTTAATAATTTAAATTTCGATGAATAAAAGAAATCCAAAAATCATTACATTTATTGACTAAAATTTAAGTGCTGTTAGTGTTAGATATTATGCACTAATAGCACTTGTTTTATAGAATAAGTTTGTGGATTTTTCTGCCCCAAGAGAGATTGACAAATTTATAACAATATCGTATAATAAGATTGTGATAAATATAACAATCTTATTTCTTACAAATATTACGACTTAGAAAGGAAATTAATCTTATGGCTAAAAATGAAAAAAACACACCAAAAGATGAAGCTGCAAAAATTGACGTTACTGCAATGATTAACGATCTTGTAGAAAAGGCTAACAAAGCTCTTGACGAATATATGAAGCGATCAAGCACAAATTAGAAGCGAAATCACTAGAGCGATGTCTCTTTTGAGCCTTTCAGCTCAAATGAAGCTCGCTAAAATGGCTGTTGAAGAAACAGGGAAGAGGTGTTTTTGAGGCCGATAACTAAAAAACATGCACGTAAGAATATATCTACCATAGTATTAAGTACGATAAGACAGTTGAGTTATTGAAGACAATGATGATGAAAGCTGCATACCAAATTGCTGAGCCTATCAATTTGTATGTGAGTATTACTCCTACTACTAACCTAAACGCAGTAATGTTTAAATCCATTATATGTGCTAAGACAAGAAACCCTATTATTTTCGCTTCCACCCTTCTGCACAACAATGCTCTAAGGAAGCTGCTATCATCGTTCGTGACGCTGCTATAAAGGCCGGCGCTCACAGAACTGTATTCAATGGATTGAATACCCTTCTATCGAAGCTACTTCCCGGCTTATGAATCACCGAGAGTGTTGCTATGATTCTTGCAACAGGCGGCTCTGGAATGGTTCATTCAGCTTACTCTGCTGGTAAGCCTGCTCTCGGGTTGGACCTGGTAACGCTCCTTGCTTTATCGAAAAATCCGCTGACCTTGAACAAGCTCTTACTGACCTTATGCTTTCTAAGGCATTCGATAACGGTATGATTTGCGCTTCTGAACAAGCTGCTATTATTGAAGCTCCTATTTATGATAAATCAGTTAGTTATGAAGTCTAGGAGTTGCTACTTCGCTACTCTGAAGAAGTTAAAGCTCTTGAACAAGTTGTTATCAACCTTCAAAAGCAAGCTGTAAACCCTGCTATCGTTGGTAAGTACCCTTACGAAATCGCTGCTCTTGCAGGAATTAAGGTTTCCTAAAGACGCACTAAAGTTCTTGTCTTGAAATTGATGGCGTTGGTGCTGATTACCCACTTTCAAGAGAAAAGCTCTCCCCTGTTCTAGCAGTTATTAAGTGCAAGGACGTTGAAGAAAATATGCTCATGTCTGAGGCAATGCTTGAACTTGGCGGTCTTGGTCATACTGCTGTAATTCCACTCTAAGAATGATGATATAATTGCAGAATATGGCGACAGAATGAAGGCAAGTAGAATTATTATTAACTCCCGCTTCTTCTTTCCACGGCGGTATCGGTGACGTTTATAACTCAATGATGCCTTCTCTTACACTTGGATGCGGTTCTTACGGACGTAACTCCTTCTACAAACGTTACTGCAGTAAATCTTATCAACAAGAAGAGAGTGGCAAAGAGGAGAGTTAATATGCAGTGGTTTAAAATTCCTGAAAAGATTTATTTTGAGGCAGGTTCTGTTCAGTACCTTGCTAAAATGCCTGATATAACACGTGCTCTTATCGTTGCTGACCCTATGATGGTACAGCTTGGATACGTTGAACGTGTAACATACCAACTAGCTAAGAACGCTAACAAGGTTTCTGTTAGGGGAAAATTCAGCGAAGTTGAGCCGGGCCGGAGCCCTTACAACAGTTCGTAAAGGGTGCTGAGGGTTATGAAGAGCTTAAGCCTGACGTTATCATCGCTCTAGGCGGCGGTTCTGCTATGGACGCTGGCAAGGCAATGTGGCTATTCTACGAAAACCCTGTTGACTTCGTTGGAATGTCACAGAAGTTCATGGATATTCGTAAGAGAGTATACAAGTTCCCTAAACTCAGGAAAGAAATCTAAGTTTGTTGCTATCCCTACAACTTCTGGTACGAGTTCTGAAGTTACTTCATTCGCTGTTATCTCCGATAGGCTGAAGCACATGAAGTACCCTCTGGCTGACTTCTGAACTAACTCCTGACGTAGCAATTATTGACCCTGGTTTCGTTATGACTGTTCCTAAGGTACTGCTGATACAGGTTTGGACGTTTACTCACGCTATTGAAGCATACGTTTCTGTACTTGCTTCTGACTATACAGACGCTCTTGCTCTACACGCAATTAAGCTTGTATTTGAATACCTCCCACGCTCTTACAAGAACGGCGCGTGTGATCCGGTTGCTGTTGAAAAGATGCACAATGCTTCTTGTATCGCTGGTATGGCATTTACAAATGCGTTCCTTGGAATTAACCACTCCCTTGCTCATAAGCTTGGCGGAGAATTCCATGTAACACGGTCGTGCTAATGCTATTCTTCTACCACACGTTATTGCTTGCCTTGGTGAGGTTAACCCTACTAAGTTCATGGCTTGGCCAAAATACGGCAAGTTCATCGCTCCTGAAAGATATGCAGACATTTCAAGAGCTTTAGGTCTTCCTGCTGCTACTCCTGAAGAAGGCGTTAAGTCACTTGTTAAGGCTGTTAGAGATCTTATCGTTGAGCTTAATGTTCCATTGACTCTCAAGGAATTGGGAATTGAGGAGAACACTTATTTGAACGCTGTTCCACAATCTTGCCCACAAGGCATTTGAGGACAATGTACAACCGCTAACCCAAGACTTCCTAAGATCACTGAACTAGAGGGCTCCACAAGAAAGCTTACTACAGCAATTATTCGAAGCCCACAATACACAATATACAAATTGCAAACTCGTTCTTAAATATAAAGAAATATCAAGGAAGGACAAAGAATAAATGAAAAGATGTTTAATATAGCCGTCAAAATAATTGCATTTTTCGTAGGGTGGGCAGTACTAGTAGGTTTAATTCCGTCCCCTAATTCGTCAAACGGTGCTGTTTGGAGATTTTGGGCGGAACTAATTCCTTATTAACCGCTGGAATTACACTATTTTTGGCTATTAAGAAAGCAGAAAGTTAAACTGCATTATCCTCTTTCGATAAAAAGCGAGTTCTATGGGGCTTGCAACGAAATTATATGGTTTGGAACCGCCGTAGTCATTTTAATGATAACGGGTACAATGAAAATTGTTGACGCAACATCGTACCTATGCTGTGGTTATGGATTATTTCTGTATTAGTGTAATACGATAATGCAAGAATTACTTGTACAGGGATACCTATATCAAATGCTAAAAAACAACTACAACACTATCGCCGCTACATTGATTACAACGGCATTATTTACATTCATGCACGGAGGTGCTATTTTGAAGCAAATTGTTATACCGGTTCTAAATGTTTTAACGATGAGCCTGTGGCAATGACAATTACATTAGAACGCACACAATCTTTAATCACCCCTATTGTGATACATTTTGTTTAGGTGTGCTGGAGCAATTATTCTTGGCGGTGTATCACTAGCAGATGATTATCAAGTTTGTATGTGATGGAACTTACAGAGAGGAAATGTCTTGTTGTCGGGAGGCACTCCGAAGATGGAAGGCAGCATAGTGGTCTTAATTTTAAACCTGCTTCTCATTCTCAGTTTGCTATTCTTCCCAAAAAAAGACACCATTAACGTCTAGTTTTTGCAGCTTTAAATTGCCGTAAAAAAAGACTTTTGCATATAAAGGGAGCTGAAACAATCAATGTTTCAGCTCTTTTTTTCAGTAATATTTAATCATACCAATTCATAATTGATTTTATTTCAGCAGCAAGCTTTTCTGCTGCTTTTTTGTGTGTTGCTTCAGTAGGGTGCCCGAGTCAGCAGCGTATCCATCAGATGCAAGCTGTGGAGTAAACGGCATTGAATGAACGTTATTGTCCCCTGTTTGCTCTATGTATTCGGCAGCTGCAGGCTCAACATGAAGGATAAAGTCTATCGCCCATAATCCTAGTACATATAATTGCAGCGTTTGGATTGTTCTGGCGAATTTCCTTTATAAATTCCACGTATTCAGTCTTATATTCTTCCTGCCTTGTGCTGTCATTCTTACAATAAGAGTCATCGTTTGTTCCAAGGTTTACAACGACAACATCAGGCTGATGTTTTGAAAAATCCCATTCTACGCTGATGGGTTTGCCCCGTTTCATCTATCCGTAAGAAAAATCCTAGCTTAGTATAGTATTGCGGAACTGTTTGTGCAGATATTTTTTCTCTGTGTAGCCGGAAATAATTCCATATCCACTAAAGGACACCATACTATAATCAGCACCTAGTAAGTCTGCTGTTTTATATGCGTATGCTTTCGTGAAATCTTCGGTTTTAGTGGAGAAGTGGTTTTCCTTAACCTCATCATCTACGCCGTATCCGCAAGTGATTGAGTCACCCACAAATTCGATGAGATCGGCCTTTACTCGAGCGGTTGGCTTGGTACCAGAACCTTCAACAGTTATATCGGTAATTGCCATTGTTGACATTGCACTCTCGGAAATTTTCACAATAGATATAGTCACTTCTTGCTCTGTATCGCTTTCAAAAGCTGTATAGGTCTTACTGCCCTTATCAAGCATATCATCAATTACACTTTCCACTTGTTTGCATAAATAGCTATTCTTAGCAGCGATTATCAGCATCTCCAAGTCAGCTCACTGTGTCGCCTGCAATTGTAACTTCTGCTTTAGTTCCCGTAAATACAAATTCAGCACCGGAGCCAGACAGTGCACACCACAAGGAGTTGTTTGTGTAGTGAGTTCTGCCAAGCGTTTTTACATTATTCAAATTAGATGACATAGTTTCTTCCTCCACCGTAGTAGTAATGTCGTTTCAGACGTGCTGTTATTAGGCTCGGTACATGATGTAAGCGTCATTGCTGATGCAGCCATCAATACTAATGCCGCAATCGTGAAAATATTTCCTTTTCTCATTGCCTGCCTCCGAAATCTACTTAATGTCAACAAAACCTACCTTACGGTAAACTTTCGTAAGAATTTTCTGTGTTATACGCTGTGCATTTTTCAGCTCCGGATGTATAGCATTCTTTTAGGTAATCCTTACTTTGCATTAGACGTGCATATTCGTCACGGACAGGCTGTAAGTGGTCAGCAACCGCCTCACCAACTGCAAGCTTGAAATCCCCATAACCTTTACCAGCAAATTCTGCTTGTAATTTCATCAAGAGTTTTACCTGTTACACAAGAATAAATGGTCATAAGATTGTTTATTCCCGCCTTACCCTCACGGTAGCAAACTTCCGCTTCGGAGTCAGTAACTGCTCTTTTAAACTTACGAATAATAGTATCCTTATCATCAAGAATTAGGATAGTTGCATTTACGTTTTCATCTGATTTCGACATTTTCTTGTCTGCATCTTGGAGCGACATAATTTTTGCTCCCATTGGAGGAATATATGGCTCAGGAAGTGCTAAAGAAATCACCGTATCTTTGATTAAAACGCTGTGCAATGTTTCTGGCAAGCTCAAGATGCTGTTTCTGATCCACTCAATGAGCACAAGATCAGCGTTATATGCAAGAATATCCGCAGCCATAAGCACTGGATATGTGAAAAGTCCTGCGTTTATATCGTCAGCGTGCTTTGCAGATTTGTCTTTAAATTGCGTCATTCTCGAAAGCTCTCCGAACTGAGTATTACAAGCAAGCACCCGAATTAAGCTCTGCGTGGCATTTATTATGGCTTTGGAAGAATGCAATAGATTTCTTAGGATCAATTCCACAAGCAAGCATAAGTGCATATGCAGAAAGTGAGCATTGTCTAAGCTTTACTGGATCTTGTTTTACTGTAATTGAATGCATATCAACAATTGAGTAAACGCAGTTATATTCGTCCTGCAATTTGCCCCAATTACTAACAGCGCCAATATAATTTCCAAGTGTAAATGTACCTGTTGGCTGAATTCCGCTAAATATTATTTTTTCTGCTAAGACATAAGTCTACCCCTTTTAAAAATTATTTGTCAAACATCTCTTTAGAAAGCTTGCCAAAGATTTCACAGCCCTTGATTATTTGTTCGTCAGTAGGTGTAGAGAAATTCAAACGGAAACTTGTAGTTTTATCTGTTTCATTAATTGCAAATGCAGTTCCCGGAACAACTGCGATTTTATACTCCTCAACGGCAGTTTTACAAAAGCCCATCATATCACTGCCCTCCGGAAGTGTTGCCCAAATGAACAATCCACCTTGTGGCTTTGTGTGTTTAATCTTATCCGTCAATCCCTTTTCAAGCTCGGAAAGCATAAGCTCGCACTTGTGTTTGTATATCTTACGGATTTTTTCAAGATGAGCATCAAGATCATATGTTTCCATATACTTAGCACAAATTGCTTGCGCCCAGATAATAGAATGCACATCAGCAGCACAACACATACTACGATTTTTGAAACAATCTCCTTTGGTACATAACCTGCTCCTCCAAGTCAGGTGCAATAATCTTGAAATGTGCCTGAGTAGATTACTCTGCCCTCCGTATCAAGAGTTTTTATTGCGGAATAGGTTCTCCGTCAAAACGAATATCTCCATAAGGATTATCCTCAAGAATGCAACAATCATATTTACAAGCAAGCTCGTAAAGCTTCTTTCTCTTTTCCAGAAGCTCTTCAAAGTCCGGTTGGATTTTGGAAGTTAGGTATAACGTATATGGCTTTGTTTGTTTGTTTAAGCGCATCTTCAAGCTTTTCCATGTTCATGCCGTCATCTTCAAGTTCAACGCCCACAAGATTAACATTGTGATTTAAAGCTGTTAAGTGAGCCTATGAAAGTTAGCGCTTCACAAATAAGCGTATCCCCTTCATTAAGAAGAACTTTAAGCAAGTTCGTTTGCTTGCTATTGCGCCTGATGTGATAATAAGTTCATCAATATCTGCATCAGTACCGGCCTTGCGCTGCCATACGCTTCTTCAAAAGCTCACGGAGCGCTTTGGTAGCCTTCTGTAATGCTGTACTGAAACGCAAGAATTGGATCTTCTTCTAAAAGATGTGCAGAAAGGCTCTTAATTTCCTCAACTGGGAAAGCATCTGGAGCAGGGTTTCCTGCTGCAAAAGAAATAACTGTTGGATCAGCAGTAAATTTCAAAATCTCTCTTATAGCTGATGGCTGAAGTCCTGTAACTTTATCCGAAAATTGATAATTCATATGTAAAACCTTCCTTTTTAAGTTTGTAAATGGCCGATATAGTATATTTTAAATTAATTATGCCACCTTGCTGAACAAACTCAACATAAAATTAAACAAAACTCCGAAAATGGGAGCGTTAAATTGAAAAAACAAAGCTTTTTTATACGCTCGTTTATCCTTATGCTATCAGTGGCGATTACAAAGATAATCGGAGCGTTATTCAAAATACCGTTAGCCAACATGATCAGCGCTCGGAGATAGGATATTTCAGCTGTGCGTATGGGATTTTATGCCGGTTTATGCTGTTTCTGTAACAGGATTGCCTACGGCTGTATCAAAATGGTTGCCGAAAACGCTAATGCGAGATATTCTAATGCTTAAGAAAAATACGAATGGATTTCCTCTCGTCTTTTGCTTTAATAGAGTTTCGCAAGTGCATTTGATTTTTGCTCTAACCTACCCATTAACACAAACTGTAATCGAAAATGCAGGTGCTTTCCTTCTGTGCTTGCAATTGCACCGTCAATCTTGTTTGGCTGTATAATGTCTGCGTATCGTGGATACTATGAAGGTCTTCGCAATATATATCCTACGGCTATTTCGCAAGTAATGAAGGCTTTAACAATTGCTTTTAGGGTTGTTTCTCTGTTGGCTTACTGCTCGTATATTCAGAACTCACCTGAAGATTTTGCGAATTTCGTAAATAAGTTTAATGTATTCGGTAAATATACTGCTAAAAGTGTTACAGAAAATGCTCTTATTTTCATGTCTGCTGCCTCAATACTCGGTATAACGCTCTCAACGGCCGCTGGGAGGTACTTTTCCTTGCATTGCTAGCTGACAAACTAGGCTCCGATGGATTGGAGGGCTTAAATGGGGTTCTGAGCAGCTATACCGACCGAAAGCGTGATATTTTCGGCTGAATTACTCAAAATTGCTCTCCCTGTTGCCGCAGGAGCGTTAGTTACAAATCTAGCGCAATATTGAAAGTTGGGATTTAGCTACCATTATTCGCTCATTAAACAACGCTGTTCAAAATGCGCCCTGTATATATTTCAAAGGAAAGTATGATTTTATTACTAATATAACTGAACTGCCGAATTTTATGTGGCTCGTTTACGGGGCTGTCTGTTACTATTTTTAACCTTGTGCCGTCGGTTACTAATATGTTTGGCAAAAGTATTCTCCCAAACCTTGCCGAAGCATGGGCGTCAAAGGATAAGAAAAAGCGTTAAGCATTCGAAACGTGCTTTTTATCACAGGACTTGTTGCAATCCCTGCCGGGTTTGGGATTACTGCGCTTTCAAAGCGAGTCTTGAAATCATTTATTCCTCTCACGACCATGAAATACTTGTATCATGGCAGTCGCTTTCCATTCTTGGTATTGGCGTAATCTTTCTTTGCTTGACTTCAACCATGTTTGCAATGCTTCAATCTATCGGCAAAATGAACGCACCTGTAAAGATAATGCTGCTTGGTGTTGTTATAAAACTTATCGGCAATATTATTCTTGTACCTATTCCTGCGGTAAATATTAATGGAGCAGCGATCTCTACGACTTTGTGTTATCTTATAATCTGTATCCTTTCCTCTCGTGTGTTGGAAAAAGAATTAGGAACTCCTATTCGCTTGAGAAAAATCTTTCTGCCACAGATTTTTTCGGGTATTTTATGTGCTGTTGGTGCGTTTTTTGCTTATAGAATGGGCGAATTTATAGTGTCTGGAAGGCTTTCCACCGTCATTTCTATCATTTTTGGTGTCATTATTTACATATTAAGTATAGTTTTAATGGGCGGATTGAATAAAAATACCGTAAAATCACTATTACAGTAAAAAAACACTTGAAATATTACTAAATATCGGTTAATATATTAATTGTACGAAAATAAGTGCGATTTCGCTTTTCCAAACAACTCTTGTATTCTTTAAAAAAATTTTAGGAAATTTTGAAATAATGGTTGACTTTTTGTTTAAAAATTATTACACTATATATGACCTTGTGAAAATTGTTCAGTTACTTCGGAGCGAAAACGGCTGTCCATGGGATAAAGAACAGGATCATCACAGCATTCGCTACGACTTCCTAGAGGAAACTTGTGAAGTGCTTGAGGCTATTGATGCTGAGGACGTTTCCCTTCTTCGTGAGGAACTTGGTGATGTTCTTTTGCAGGTTGTTTTTCATTCTCAAATTGAGACGGAATTAGACTCGTTCTCTTTTGATGATGTGGCAAATGACATTTGTAAAAAGCTTATCGTTCGACACCCTCATGTTTTCGGTGAAGTAAAGGCTGATAATTCCGAAGAAGTTTTGAAAAATTGGGACAACATCAAGCAAGAAACTAAAGGTCAAGAAACGTACACTGAAACGCTTACAAGCGTTGCTCGTACCCTCCCTGCCCTTATGCGTAGCCAGAAGGTTACAAAACGTGCAAAACGTGCTGGAATGGATTTTAATTCATCTGACGATGCTTTTGAACGTCTTGAGTGTGAAGTTTTAGAGCTTAAAGAGGCGCTCGCTTCAAACGACAAGGACACTATCTCCGATGAATTGGGGGATTTGCTCTTTTCATGTGTTAATGTTGCAAGGCATAACGATATTAACGCCGAAGAAATTCTTAATGCCGCTTGCGATAAATTTATTAGGCGATTCTCTTCCGTAGAGAATTTAATAAGGCTAGATGGGTTGGAAATGTCCGCCCTTGGCATAGATACGCTTGATGCCTATTGGGATAAAGCGAAAAACAAGGATTAAACTGGTATTTAACCAGGATTATTAATTTATTGGAGGAAAAAAACAATGACAAAAACAGATCTAATCAATGCTATTGCTGAAAAGACAGGCTTTTCTAAGAAGGATTCCGAAACTGCTCTTTCAGCTACAATCGACTCTATCACAGAAGCTCTAGTAGCTGGCGACAAGGTTCGTCTAGTTGGCTTCGGTACTTTTGAAGTACGTAACAAGAAGGAAAAGATTGCTATCATCCCTTCTACTAAAGAAAAGAAATTGGTTCCTGCTAAGAAGGCCCCTGCTTTTAAGGCTGGTAAGGCTCTTAAAGAAGCAGTTGATAAGTAATTTGACTGCATAAATTAGCTTTTGAAGAAATCGGTTCTTTTTTGGACCGATTTCTTTTTTATCTTGTATTAAAGGAGTAATCCATGCGAATTGACAAATATCTTAAAGTAACTAGACTCATAAAGCGTCGCACTATCGCAAACGAGGCGTGTGATGCTGGTAAAATAGTTGTAAACGGCAAGGTTGCTCGTGCGTCGTATGATGTCAAGGTTGATGATGTCATCGAAATAAACATGGGAAACAGGCCATTAAAGGTGAAAGTTCTCTCGGTATCAGAGTATGTTAAGAAGGAAGACGCTTCTTCACACTATATTATTGTTGAATAATTAGATACTAGCTGAAAAAAGGCACGCAAATTTGCGTGCCTTTTCGTGTTTTTCTATGGTAATTATGCAAAAACAAAGAGCTGAAGAAAAATCTTCAGCTCTTTAGTTATTAAATTAGCCCTTAACAGCACCAAGCGTGATACCACGAATGATCTGCTTAGAAAGAACAAGGTAAACAACTGCAACCGGAACGATTGAAAGCAAGATTGCCATGTAAACCTTACCCATGTCAAACTTAAGGAAGTCTGCGCCTCTCAACTGAGCAATAAGGATAGGAAGTGTCTTCATTTCCTTCTTGTCCAAGATAAGAGCTGGGATAAAGTAGTTATTCCATGCGCCAACGAATGTGAAAATCAACTGAACTGCAATTGCAGGCTTAAGCATAGGCATAATAATCTGGTTAAATGTCCTAAACTCTCCAGAACCGTCAATTCTAGCTGCTTCAACAATGTCGAGCGGAAGTGCACCTTCCATGTACTGTTTCATAAAGAAGAATGTTGCAGGAGCTGCAATTCAGGAAGATCAAAGGCCAATATGTATTAAGCATATTGAATTCTCTAACTAAGTTCAAGAAACCAAGTGCAGAAACCTGTGCAGGAACCATCATAATAACAAGTATAAAGTTGAATGCTACTTTCTTCAATCTAAAATCGTATGCATGAATTCCGTAAGCTGTCATAGCTGAGAAATATACGCAAAGTACACAGTTGCCAACGGCAACTATAAGGCTGTTAATTGTACCAGAAACTATTGGGATTTCAGGTTCAGCCAAGAGGTTCTTAAAGTTAGTTAAGAATGATCCACCTGGAATAGCTGAGAAGCCCTGCATGATCTGGGAATGTACTCTTGTGGAGTTTACAATAAGCATATAGAACGGTGCTAAACAGATAATTGCAATGATGATTAGCACTAAATAAGCAAAAATTCTTCTTAATGTAAGGAAACCTTATCATTCTTGCCTACATATTCTGCGTTACGACTCATAATGAATCCCCTCCGTTCTTCTTACTTATCTTCTTTGGTTCACGTGGTGGTCTGTTCAACATGAATACGAAGATACTCAATACAGCAGCAACTGCAAACAATAATACTGATGTAGCACCAGCCATACCATAGTTCTTACTGTAAAGATGCTTCTGGAGGTCCATAACTACTGTCATAGTTGTGTAGTTAGGTGAACCGTTACCATTAGTCATGATTGCAGGAATATCGTACATTTGAACGCCACCGATCAATGAAGTGATCAGCACGTAAAGAAGAATAGGTCTAATAAGCGGCATTGTAATTTTCCAGAATGTTTGTGTAGGGTTTGCACCGTCAATCTGTGAAGATTCATAGAGTGATGGGTCAATACCCATAATAGCAGCCATGAGCATAATTGTTGTATTACCAAACCACATTAAGAAGTTGATAAACGCAATTATTAATCTCGTAGCTGTGGTGCTAGCTAAGAATCTAAATGCTTCTTCACGAATACCTGCGCCTTAGCAAGTTGTTGATAGGGCCGATATCTGAGAATAGTGCGAAAAACAACATAGAAATAGCCGCAGCCATGATAACGTTTGGCATATATATGATAGTTTTAAAGATCCTGTTCCTTTAGTTTGAGTCTAAGGTCTGTAAACCATGACGCAAATAGTAGAGAAAGAAGAATCTGTGGGATAAAACCAATAAGCCAAATAACAAGTGTGTTACCAAAATATTTCATAAGGTCGCTGCCAGTAGCAACGAGCGTTTTATAATTGTCTAATCCAACAAAAGTAGGTCCAATTTCTTGGATACCAACTCTATATTTTTCAAAGAAACTATAGTAGAACGTAGAAACTAATGGAAAGAGTGAAAAAATAGCATATACAATGAAGAACGGAAGAATAAAGAAAACGCCCCATTTTGCATAACTAATTGATTTTCTTCTCTTTGAATGAGCAGCCATGATATCACCTCTATACAGCAGTCATGAGACTGTCATACCCTTTCACTCTAAAGATTTGAATGTTTGTAAAGAAAATACGGGGCGGGTGCAAAACCCGCCCCGTACTAGGAATAATAAGTATTGTTTTACGAACAAATATTACTTCTTAAGGTTAGGATACTTTGTTGTAGCGTCCTTGTAGAAGTTTTCAAGAGCTTCATCCTTAGTAACGTTGCCATCGAAGTAGTCCTTGAATGCCTTCTGGAAGGATTCATTTAGACCTTGGTCATAAGATGTAAGATTGCTCATGTCAATCTTTGGAGCAGCTGATGAGAATAGTGCGATGTGGTTCTGTCCGCCTAGGAATGCAGATGAGAAGTCTGCAGCAAGAGCTTCCATAGCAGGAATGTTGTTTGTGTAGTCCTGTGTAACTTCAGTGATAGACTTCATGATGTCAGCATCACATGTAAGCTTCTTCATGATATCAGCTGTAAGAGTTGGGTTGTCATTTGTTGAAGCGGAACAAATCCATGTACCACCCCAGTAGTAAGACTGTGGTCCTTCACATACAGCCCAGTCGCCGTAGATTCCGTTACCAACTTCAAGTGCTCCGCCTTCAGCTTCAGGAGTTGCAAGTGAGTTGCCTAGAAGTGTGAAGTTGATGCCCCATGTTGAATAGAAGAATCCGAATACGTTACCGTCTGGTGACTGACCCTTAGCCCAACCGTCAGACCATAGAGATGTCTTTTCGTTGTAGCCCTTGTCTGTGAATTCCTTAGTTTGGTCAACCCAAGTCATAAGGTTATCATCAATAACAATCTTGTCGCCATCTACCCAAGGAGCAGAAACGTTGTTAGAGAATGTTCTGTAAGCATCATCGTAACCAGAAAGCATGAACTTTCCAGCTTCCTTCATCTTAGTAGCTGTTTCGCCAAACTTATCCCAGTCAGCTACAGCCTTCTGAACTTC
>JAXGPS010000029.1:0-15323 GCA_040766825.1 Oscillospiraceae bacterium | reverse complement strand
TGCGACTTGCTGCAAAGGTTCAGCCCAACGGTTTGCTTTTGATTGCGCCCTTTCAAAATGGCAGGAAGCTGGTGTATGGTTTTGCCAAAAATATCCTTGATCTGGATATTCCGATTCCCTTGCTCATCCGAAACAGTTATAAAAGCGAGCGCTATGCGGAGCAGTATCATGGACCCACACTCGTGCTGGCAAGCCAAAATGATCAGGTGATTGCGTCCGAGCAAAGTGAGGCGTTGAATGAGCACTTCAGCAACTCCGAGATGCTACTTCGTGATGGCATTTCACATAGTGGGTTTTGGAACGATGAGGCTTCTGTGGCAAAAATCATTCAATTCATGGCGAGCTTGAAATAAGCAAATTCTGATTTCAGGGATACTCAAGCGCTTGTCGGACGTTAGATTCGCACAGGCGCTTTTGTTATATTTAGCAGACTATTCAGAGGGACCCCACGCGCAATTAAGCAGGGGAGTTCTGAATCAAGAGTGGCGATGATATGAACAAATTACAAAAAGGATGATTTATCGTATAAATGCTTTTGCATATACCAATGTTCTTTTCCGGTTTCCAATAAATATTTTCTTAATTGTATCTTCCTTTTTTCTAACAATTCTTACGATAGTGGGTGCGGAAAAACCAACTTGTATAGAAAAGCAGCTTATCCTGTCATTTTTTTTGATTGACTTAATCTTGAAAAATCAATTAATGGCAAAAAAACTATGTTTTTATAAATATAATCAAGTATAGCTAAAACTTTGGGGAGGTAATTTATATGCCATTAGGAATTCTATTTAACAGTGCCTGTATTATTTTAGGAAGTATTATTGGTAGCATATTTGGTAAATACTTTAGCAAGAGAATTACTGACATGCTGCCAAACATCTTTGGACTGTCGGCATTATGTATGGGAATTGTATTAATTATCAACATCAATAGCTTGGCTGCTGTTGTTCTCGCATTGATATTAGGTTCGATTATTGGTGAAATGCTTGGCTTGGAAAATGCACTAACAAAATTCTTAAAAAATGTGGTGTTTAAGAAAAAGGTCCAATCGGATTCAGACGATAGTTCTCAAATCTCCCTTTTCATTAGCATGATAGTCTTATTTAGTTTCAGCGGAACAGGTGTTTTTGGTGCGTTATACACTGGTTTCACAGGGGTGCACACTATTTTATATGCTAAATCAATCCTAGATTTTTTTACAGCAATAATTTTTGCCACTACACTTGGAATGAAACTTAGTTTAACAGCAATAACCCAAGCTGGATTAGGTCTAATTCTTTTCTATTCATCTACATTTTTGCTACCTTTATTATCAGACTCAATGATTTCTGATTTTAGAGCATGTGGTGGAATAATTACGCTTGCAGTAGGCTTAAAGATGCTAAATATTAAATATTTCAACATAATTAATATGTTGCCATCTTTGATACTGGTAATGCCTCTATCTGCCTTATGGAGTATTTTGCCTTTTTAAGCATTTGCTTCAATAATTCCAATAACACGGTTATAAATAGTTTCTTTATTGAATGATTCTGCTTGATGGGAATCCACAAAATCTGAACAATAATAATATATAGAAGAAATGACTGTGTCTTCTACAGTTGTCAACGCCATTGCTTCAGTACTATGTTCATATTCTGTTCCGGTAACACCAGCGACAATATTTTTTTGACAAAAATGCCTATGTTAGATGTTGGACTACAAATAGATCTATCAGTAATTAAGACTCTAATATTTTGTATTGAAAAGAGTCTACTGATTGAATACTTTTAGAATTCTTCTAAAAAGACTTTTAGATGCGAATACCGGTTTACCTACACAGTGCGATATAAACCGCATCATAACGTTATCTAATGTTAGAATTCTTTCCAATTGATCTATCATAATGACGTATGTTAAATACATGTTAGGATTACGTTCAATTGATTCTAACGAACAATGCTTAATAACGGAAAGAAAAGCTTTTCCTCGTCAACTGTAAAGTCATTTTCTTTAATCAGCTCGCACAACTCCGACTCTTTTGCTATAAAAAGAACAGGTGCTCCAGTTAAATAAAAGGCAGGAGGTGAACTACTCGTCATTTTTTTGAATTCAGTGAAAAACTTTTGGTCATTTATTAAACCGTATTTGTCAAACATCTGAACAGATGTGTTAAAGATATGATCTAAAATCTCTTTAGAATTTTGTAAAATTTGTGAATCTGTAAATAGGTAAGTTAAGCTTTTTTTGTGTATTTTTCAGAAGTCGCTCCTATTAAGGCGATATGGCGATCAGCAAGAAAAAGGGTAAATTTAATATCTGGATCCGAATAATAAGGCAACACATATGCATTAGCATTTGCTTTTAGATGGATTGGAATCCACTTAAACATAGAATGAGCAATTTGTTTGTATTTTCTATCGAGAGGGTGAATGACATTGATGATGTTACCGTTTTCAATTACTTTGAAATTCTTTTCTTGCCAACCAACCAAAAAAGTTTCATCTTCTGAAAAACCATTTGTTGTCTTCTTGTGTGAATAACCAAAGTGTGACTCCGGTTCTATTAGATAAATAATCTAAAAAACGTTAATAGCATCACGGCGTCCTTGAGGACCTAAAAAACTATAAAATTTATTAGTTGTAACAGATTTAGGTAAGAAATAGTCTATTTCCTCAAACCGCTCCGCTTTTACTGGAGAAGTTAACCAAAAACTAAGTAAAGTTACAATGCGATTTTTATCATCCATTTCTTCTGGAGTGAGATTATCACCTATTAGTTCTTGTATCCTTTGATATTTGTTACTCGCATCAAGTCTACAAAAAGTAATGCAATTTCATTGAGGTATTCATTACTGGGCTTTCTGTATCCATTTTTCCATTTACTTACTAATGTAGGATCAATATGCAAATACTCAGAAAGCTGTTTGCCATTCATTCTAAATGAACGCATAAGTATGCTAATTTTTTCTTTGAAGCCGTCTTCCATCATGTTGTACCCAATATAAAATAAGCCCTTATTTAACTACTGCACGGAATATTGTCTATATGTAGAATTAGTTTCATCGTTTTTTATGAACGATATGTTCATTATACATTTTTATTTTTAATTCGCACGAGCAGATATATCACGAATAGACATGTTTTTAGGTAAAAGCGTCAAACAGCACTTTTTCACTTTTGAAACGATGATTATGACTTTTAAGTATTAAGAACGATGAATAATACGTAATAAGTCCTAAATTTCATAGTGTCAATTTTTTGACAACATGAAAAATGGACAAGTGCACAAAAAATATAGAATAAAAAACCACATTGAATGATAATGTGCATAAAGCCAAAACGTAAAGGAGGAATAATATGTCATCATTTATCTTAGATCCTAGAGGATTACAAGAAAGACCCAAAATTAAACTTGCTAATCGAGTAAGTTTAAAAGAATTAAAAAATGGAAAAATTCTATTCTATGATAATACGAAACTCGGTTTCGTGAATTACATGACCGTATTTGACAGAATTAAAGAAAAGTTTAACGAACTTGGTGCAACAAATTTTGTTGAGTACCGCGAAACTGTAAGAGGTAAAAATGCGGAAAAATTGGGCGAATATGCAAAAATGCTTGCAGCTGAAAAGCCAGTAGCAGCAATTGTTGCTTTTGGTGATATGGGCACTTCGTCATCAACTACAGTTCTCACGATAGCTTTAGAAGAACTTGGGATTCCAACGGTATACATGACTGCGCCTCCTGGTACAGGCATAACTGAAGGAGTCGGGTTTTATCGTGCCGGCCAACTTTGTTTGTGTTCTGTTGATGTATATCAGGGAAGCACAGTTGAAGAGATTTCTAGCGAAGTAGATAAAAATGGGATTATATAATCCAATCTTTGACTACAAATGGAGAAGAGTTAGAAAAATTGGCTCATATTGACTTTAAGATGGATGCTATTGCACCACAAGAAGATGGTTTTCTTCCTATTTCTGCTGATTCTACATACGAGGAGATTAACGAATACTTCAATAAAGAGCATATTAGTGATGGTTTACCGATTATTCCTCCTACTGAAGATAGATATAACAATATGCTTGCTTATTGTCCTTTTGATGAGGACATGGTTTTATGTGATGAGAGTGGACCGAGTGGGAAAAAGGTTACGGTCAGGGATGTCGCGATAGCTGCAGTAATGGCAGGATGTCTTCCTAATGCTATGCCGGTTCTCATAGCTGCTTTTAAAGCACTAAATAGCCCTTTATATAATTTAAACCAGTCTGTAACGACTTCACATCCTGGTGGGAACCTTGTATTGGTCAGTGGTCCTATTGCAAAAGAAATAGGAATATCTGGATTGCAAGGTTGTCAGGGGCCTGGTTGGCCAGCAAACGCTACGATTGGCAGAGCTGTAAATCTTGTCATTATGAATGTATTCCGCTCAGTACCTGGAATATGTGATCTTGACTGCATTGCCTCTCAAGCAGAATTCACTTATTGTTTTGCTGAAGATGCAGATTTAGCCCAATGGTCTATGATAAATGAAGATAGATTTGATAGTGATACATCGACTGTATATGTTCTTAAAGCTGAACCTCTACATGATATTATCGACTTCTTAAGTTTAGATGGGCATGATTTATTAGATACGATAACTCATTGCTGTACAACTCTCGGATCAAATAATGCCTATATGCCAGGACCGCTTGTGGTTTGTTTAACACCTGACCACGCTATGCTCTTAAAACGAGATGGTTACACGAAAGAAATGATTCAAGAGCATATTCACACTTATGCTTATCATGAAGTTCCGATGGTCAGAAATCGTGGACTAGTTCCAGTTAGACCAGAAAGCTTTAAAAATCGACACCCAATGCCTGTTACAAGATCCCCAAAAGATGTAGAGATCGTAACCATAGGCGGCAGAGGTGGTCACTCAGGCGTCATTCTTCCTTGGGCATTACATTCGGAAGGGTGTGTGGAACCTATAGCATTACCTGATGGGACTATTGCGAAATCGATAAATGAATTTAAAAGGTAGGTAATAGATATGGCAAGAGCACAAATAACTCATGATGAAAAATATGATGTAATTGTCTGTGGGGGCGGTACATCTGGTGTTGCCGCAGCAATTGCTGCAGCACGTGGTGGTGCTTCAACACTACTTATTGAACGGGTAGGTTCACTGGGAGGACAACTTTGTTTTTCTGGCCCGCCAGGTTTTGCATTTGCACACCTATTTAATGCAAAAGGTGAGCAGGATGCGGCAGGAATAATTGAAGAAATCCATGCTCGCATGTTAAAAGAAGGTCATGCGTTACCACATTTGAAACCAGAACATCGTGCGGAAGCAGGCTATACTTTCTCTTATGTAGATCCAGATTGGTTTTCCATTACAATCTTCGAAATGATGGAAGAAGAGGGAGTGAAGTTACTATTACATAGTTTAGTAGTGGATGTAGTCAAAGAGGGTGATAGAGTCACCGGAGTTGTTGTGGAAAATACTAATGGCACCATGACAATTTACGGCAAGGTTGTCATAGATTGCACTGGTGAAGGTGATATTGCCGTTCGTGCAGGGGCTCCATATGAATACGTAGATCGTGAAACAGTACAACCACACACTATTTCATTCACTATGGATGGTGTAGATTGGAAAGAATTGCTTGATTGGATTCATGAAAACCCTGATCAAATTGTATGGTTTGAACATACTCTCCCTCATTGGTCTGATGAAAGAAAAGAAGAGGCACATCAAAAAGCATTAGAATTCTATAAAACTTGTGATGATATTGCTCAATTTGGCGAGCTTATGGGTTTTGTGGATTTTCATAAAATTGGAATGGAGACAGGTGAGTGGCATGAGTTTAGCGGAGTTGGATTCTTTCTAACGCCTCGAGAAGGAGGACATATCCAAGCGCATATGCAACATTCATCACAAGTGCCCTTTGTCCTGACAGATAACGCTTGGGATCTTTCAAAAGGTGAAATTGAGTGCAGAAGACAAAATGCTTTGGCAATCAAGTTCTTTAGAAAATATATTCCAGGATTCAAGAACGCTTATCTAACCAGGATGTGTCCCGAAATGCGTTTGCGTGAGGGAAGAAGAATAATGGGCGATTATAAACTGACAAGAGACGATGTTGCTGTTGGTCAAGAATTCCCGGATGTCATAGGTAAGAGTCATTTCAAAGCAGGCGCCCACCATACTGTAGATAAAAACACTGTCGCCCTGGTTGAAAAAGTATGCCCTACGGATGACGGGTCCTACGATATTCCGTATCGTTGCTTGGTACCCTTAGAAGTAGAAAATATGTTGATAGCCGGAAAACATGTTTCAACTGATCGTGATGCATATTTGCGATACTTACATCAGACAATGGTAACCGGTCAGGCTGCTGGAGCAGCAGCAGCACTCTGTGTCAAGAACGGTTTAAGTCCTAGAGAGCTTGAAAAAGATGTAAGTGAACTACAAACAATATTAAAAAGCCAAGGAGCAATTCTTGACGGAGTTACTTGATTTTTAAGGACGGTATGCACATCTATAGCTGTGCATACCGTTGTTATTTGCTTCACTCAATATAAGAATTGTTACTTCGTTGGAGGGATTGAAATGCAACGTGAATTTCTACTTTTTGGGATTATGCAAGGAATTTATCAGGGTTCTGGGTCAATTTCGATGATTCCCAATATCCTAAAAAAAGAAAATTGGAAAAAAGTTTTGCTCGTACTAGATCCAGCTTTACATCAATCAGGCGCACTGGATCCAATCAAGAATTTGGTTAAGGGTTCTGGAGTAGAGTCAGTAGTTTTCGACAATGTTCGGCCTAACCCTGAAGCTGAAACAATTGACTCACAAGCTATCCCACTTGCAAATGACTTTAAACCGGATGTTATTCTCACCGTTGGTGGCGGCAGTACCATTGACACCGCAAAAGGCATAGCCCTAGTTGGGGATTCTGGCAAAAAGGTAATGGAGTTTATAGGAATTTCTCCTACAGAAAAATTACTTCATAAGACTTATCCAATGATTGCTGTTCCAACAACTGCTGGGACTGGTAGTGATGTTTGTCGGAATGCTGTTATAAGTGATGAAAATGGTTATAAGCTTGTTCCAATACACGATAGTATTTTACCCAGATATGCTGTTTTGGATCCGGATTTGCTCAGCGGGCTTCCTTTTTCAATAGCTGCTGCAACTTCTATTGATACTTTGACTCATGCGCTTGAAACATACACCAATACTAATGCAAATGATTTTACGGAATTATTTTCTCTGAGAGCCCTTGAATTAGTAGGCGAAAGCATTCGTGAATTTGTTGCAAATCCTGCCGTTAAAGAATATGCAAATAAAATGAGTTTAGCATGCATGTATTCAGGATTTTCATTAGGTATTGCTAGTATCGGACAAGCCCATGTCATAACACACCCAATGGGTGAAGAACCTTTTGATATGCCACATGGTGATGCATGCGGCATGGCTCTTCCTGCAGTAATTGAATGGAACGGCTTAGGTTGTAAGTACAAATACTGGAAAGCCTTTTGCGCTTTAACGAAGAAGGAAATACCTGAATCTAAATTTGAAGTAAAAATGTTGATTGACTGGGTTCTGAAACTAAACAGGGACTTAAAAATTGGCAAGGGTAAAAATTTTGAAGAGTGGGGTTATTCTGGAAAAGATGTATTAGAAAAAATGATAGAGCATCCTATTTTTAATAATAAAGATAAGACTCCAAATACAGAGTGTAAGTATCCACGAGTGACAAAAATCCAAGATTTTATTAGCATAATCGATCGTGTTAATTATTATTCCAAGGTGACTCAAGGTGAAATTCCTTATGAGTTTTACTAAGAAAACTTGGGGGTATTAGTATGAAAATGTTAATTAATGGTAAAAAAGTTGATTCTAGTGACGGTAAAACTATTAACGTAACTGACCCTGCTACTGGCGAATTTCTAGATACCATTCCGATGGCGAGTAAGGATGACATGGATTTCGCCATGGCTTGCTCCAAAGAAGGTTTGAAAACATGGGGCAAAACCTCACTTAAAGACATAGAAAAAGTTTTTAACAGCTTTTATCAGCTGTTAGATATTCACAAAAAAGAGATTGTTAGTATACATGCCATGGAAAGCGGTTTTACTGTTCGTACATGTTTATTTCAATATCAAGGCATACCTGAACTATTTAGAGGCTATTTAGAAAGCGCAAAACGATTAGATGGAAAAATTCTAGTGCCTGGTACCGAAAGTGGGCATGATGGGCATACTGAGTGCGATTTACAGCTAGTGTTACATGAACCATTAGGCACGGTTTTGGCAATAATTCCATTTAACGCTCCACTTATGCTTTTTGCCTATAAAATAGCTTCAGCGCTTTGTGCTGGCAATGTTGTTATCGTAAAACCCCCAACCTCTAATCCATTAGCCTTGATTCGAGTCGTTGAACTACTCTGGGAAGCTGGAATTCCGGGTAATGTTTTACAACTTATTACGGGTAGTGGTTCATTAGTTGGTCAGTATATGGTAAAAGATCCTAGAATTAACGCCGTTACATTAACTGGTAGTACAGAGGTTGGAATCGAAATTGCAGAGACTCTCGCTAAACGTTTGGCACCATGTGCACTCGAACTTGGTGGTAACGACCCGTTCATAGTTTTGGAAGATGCAGATGTTGAAAGAGCTGCTAAGGAAGGCTTAAACTGGCGATTTAATGCAGCAGGGCAAGTATGTATAGCGCCAAAACGATTTATTATCCATCGCAACTTAGTTGAAAAGTTTACCAAGCTAGCAATTGATAAGGCGTCATCAATTGAAATGGGATATGGTGTCGACAAGCGGGCAGAAATCGAGTCTCTCCTCAATAATGATTTTAATGATCTAAAACCCGGCAGTATGAAAATGAATTGTTTAATCTCTGAAGAGGCAGCAATCGAAGTTGAAAATCAAATTAAGCATACCATTGATCAAGGAGCCAAATTGCTGTTTGGTGGAGGAAGGCGGGGTTCCTTTATTGAGCCTACAGTTTTTGCAGAAGTGACAAAAGAAATGGACGTGGCGAAAGACATGGAAATATTTGGCCCTGTTGTACCAATTATTGCTTTTGATACTGTTGACGAGGCCATAGAAATTGCTAATTCTAGTAAATTTGGTTTGTCAGGAGCGGTATATACGAAAGATTGGAAACTTGGCACAAGTATAGCAATGAAAATTCAGTCTGGTGGTGTTGTAGTAAATGGTGTTGGAACATATCGCAATATGATGCAACCATTCGGTGGACATAAAATGAGCGGTGTTGGTAGGGAAGGTTTTACTACTCTGGAAGAACTTACTCAAACAAAAGTTATTGTATTGAAGAATTACTTGGAAGGTGCGAATTAGAATGATTACACCAAAAGATAACATTCTTCTTGCATACAATAGACAAGAGCCATATTGGGTTCCTTCGCATTATTTGGATCAAAATACATGTGTTTATAGAGCTAATCGCGAAGGCGCGCAAGGATTTGGACTTACAAAGGATTGTTTCGGAGTCCAATGGACCTATAACAAGGGTGATGAAGGTCCAATGGTCGCTCCTGGCACAAAATTAGTTGATGATATTGAACAGTGGAAAGATAAAGTAAAATTTCCTAACTGTAGCCTTTGGGAATGGGAGAAAATAGCTAGGGAAGATACCAAAGATTGGGATCGAAATAATAAAATTAGTTCGGTAATTATTATCAATGGATTGTTTGAACAGCTCCATGTTTTTACCGGAATGGAAGATGCTCTAGTCTATTTATTAACAAACCCCCAAGAGGTGGACGAGTTGCTAAGCTGTATAGCAGCCCAAAGAGTGCAACAAATTGAGCTTATTAAAAAATATTATCAACCAGATAAAATTCAATTTCATGATGATTATGGAGACAATCAAAATACTCTCATGTCACCAGAGTTATGGAGAGACCTTATTAAACCTCATCTCTCGACAATTGTAAAAGCAACGAAACGTCTTGGGATGCTTTTTGAACTTCACTCCGATGGCTTCATATCAACATTGATTGAGGATTTTATTGAGATTGGTATTGATGCTCTCAATCCTCTACAAATTTGCAACAATCCATATGAATTAAAGAAAAAATACGGTAAAAAACTTTGTTTTGTAGGGGGCTTTGATAATCAGGGCATACTTGATAAGCCAGACTCTACATATGAAGAACAGTATAAAGAGTTATTTGAAAGAATATCTTTAATGGCCCCCGGAGGAAGTTGGGTTGCTCATCCAGTGATGCTAAATCCGGAGCTTGGTTTGGTCTTAACTGATGCGCTATATGAGTATAATTCTGAACTTATGGAAAAAGCAGGTTATGTTCCACCTCCCAAACCATTATCAGTCAAGAAAAATGCATATAAGGTAGGGTACGAGCATTAATAAGCAGAATGCTTAAAAACATACTCTTAATCTCAAACGTTATACCAGTACATAATTAGGCGGTGAGTATGGATAATTCGGTAAAATTTGTCAATATAAGCAAAAACTTTGTTGGTGTAAAAGCTTTACAAGATGTAAGCTTCGGTGTTGATGGTGGGCAAGTGTGCGCGCTAGTTGGAGAAAACGGTGCTGGAAAAAGCACTCTATTAAAACTTTTAAGCGGTGCTTTGCGTCCGGATGGTGGGCAGATTCTTATCAATAACGAAGCCGTAGATTTCAAGTCTCCACATGATGCAATCAAAAAAGGCGTTAGCATCATTTATCAAGAAAGACAATTGGTCGGTAACCTGTCAGTTACGGAAAATGTCTTTATGGAAGACATAGAGTCTAATAAAATGGGCGTGGTAAATTTTAAGAAAGCTCATGTCGATATGAAGTCAATTTTGAATATATTCAAAATGCCATTTAGTCCGCATTCAAAAGTGAACGAGCTTTCTGTTGCCCATCAACAAATGGTTGAGATAATGAAAGCATATCGAAGGGATAGCAAAATTATTGCTTTCGATGAACCAACAGCAAGCTTATCTACACAAGAAATTGATGTTCTTTTTAATCTTATTAAAAAACTCCGTAACGAAGGGAAAGTTATCATTTATGTCTCTCATCGCTTAAAGGAAATATTCCAATTAGCTGACAAAGTCGTAATTCTAAAGATGGAAAATTCATCAAAGATCTACCTATTAGTGAAGCGGATGAGACCAAACTAGTGTCACATATGGTTGGTCGAGATATCGGAAATATTTATGGCAGATTAACTCGAAACGAAAATTTTGGAGACATCATTTTACGGGTTGAGAATTTATCCAGCGAAAAAGTTGAAAACATTTCTTTTGATCTGAAAAAAGGTGAAATACTTGGATTCGCGGGGTTAGTTGGAGCAGGTCGTTCGGAAACGATGATGACAATATTTGGTGATAGTAAAAAGACATCAGGGAATATCTTTATTGATGGGAAAGAAGTCAACATTAAGAGTCCAAAGGATGCAATCAAATTTGGTATTGGGTTATGTCCTGAAGATAGAAAAGAACAGGGACTCATTCTAGAGCGAACAGTCAAAGAGAATATGACTGTGTCTATCCTGAAAACTATTTCCAATAACTCTGTCATAAATAGAAACAAAGAGGTGCAGTTATCAAACGATGCAGTAAATAAATTGAAAGTAAAAACACCTACTATTGAAAAAGCTGTCATTGAACTTTCAGGAGGTAATCAACAAAAAGTCATTTTAGCAAGATGGTTATTATCGAACTTAAAAGTTCTAATTCTAGATGAACCAACGAAGGGCATTGATGTTGGAGTAAAAGCCGAGTTCTATCAGATGATCTGCGACTTGGCAAAAAGTGGAATGGGTATAATCTTAATCTCTTCCGAACTGCCCGAGATTATTAATTTATCTGACAGAGTAATCGTTATGAGTGAAGGAAAAATATCAGGAGAATTAAAAAAAGAAGAACTGTCAGAGGAAGTAATTTTAAAAGCTGCAATGAGATTTGTTTAATGCTTCAAAAAAGTTGGCACTACGGAGGAAAACATAATGGATAAACAGTTGGGTGACATGGATAACAAGCGAGGAAAAAGCCTATTTAAATCAAATACTCTCATCATGTTAATAATATTGGTTGCGGTTTTTGCGTTCTTTTCATTGATGAATCGTAATTACTTTTCGTACACAACCATAACCAACATACTATTAGCATCGTCAACAATTGGTCTTTTGGCAATTGGAGAGACGTTTCTCATTATCTCTGGTCATATTGATTTGTCTGCAGCATATACAGCTGCTTTATTTGGTGTCGTCTCAGCGATTCTATTAAATTCTGGTTTGATTTGGCCATTAGTAATTATTATTGTTGTCGCACTTAGTGTAATTGTGGGGCTCGCCAATTCAGCATTGGTTAATGTATTTAATCTGCAACCGTTTATAGCAACGTTAGCAATTTCACAAGTGTGTCATGGTGCTGCTTTCCTCGTTTCTGGCGGAAAATCGATACCAGTAAGAAACAAAAGCTTCATCGAAATAGGTACTTCAAAGATATTAGGAATTCCTCTTCCGGCGTTAATCCTTGTGTTGTTTTTCATTGTATTTGGCTTTATTTTAGCGAGGACTGTCTTTGGAAGAAGCGTCTACATGATTGGCGGCAACAAAGTTGCAGCAAGATTAGCTGGTCTAAATCCCAAAAAGATAAGCACCACTCTTTTTATTATGAGTTCTATGATAGCTGCATTTGCTGGTGTGCTTATGACTGCAAAAATGCATTCTGGACAACCAGGTGGAGGTTCGGGGGCAGAATTTGATGCAATCACGGCAGCCATTCTTGGTGGAGTAGCATTTAGTGGAGGCAAAGGGAACTTGCTTGGTTGTTTTATTGGCCTCATGATTATGCAAAGTTTTAATACGGGTCTTACTGTACTCAATGTATCATCTTTCTGGCAAATAATTGCAAAAGGAATGTTACTTATTGCTGCACTGATTCTCGATTATTTCCGCATGAAGAGAATGCAAAAACATACCTAATATAATTGTCTATCAGAAAATGTAGCGAAACGCTAGGTGCAACATCTAATAGGACTATCATTATTTAATCTGAAAGGAGATTACAATGAAAAAGAAATTAATTTACGCTCTAATTATCTCGTTAATGTTATCGCTGTTTTCTTGTTCGAATGGGACTTCCACAAATACTACTGCCGCAGAATCTGGTTTAACTACAAATGAAGTAGGTGAGTCAACAGATACAAGTGATGCTCCTGCAATCCAGAACGATGAACAACTAAAGTTTCAATACTTTGCAACATCAATGTCAGTTGAATGGATTCAACAGATCGAAGAAAAGCTAAAAACCTTAGCTGCAGATAATAATTTTGAATTGTTATCTGCAGATGCAAATCGACAAATTGATACTCAATTAGCACAGATTGATACTGCTGTTCAACAGAACATAGATGGAGCTTTTCTATTTATTGTTGATGAGGGTAGTGCGCCTGCTGCTGTTAAAAAGTTTACTGATGCTGGAATACCTGTAATTGGAGAAACTTTGAAACTTCAGGATGAAAACGGTTTACCTATTGCGCCAGTAGTAGAGCTTGATGCAGAGATGGTTGGTGCCAATTGCGCTGAGTGGGTTGTTAACAACCACCAAACCACGGGAGTAAATTTAACAGATCAGTCAAAAATTGGAATAATCGCAAATACAAATAGTAAATATCGCTCTGACTTGGCTAGAATTAAAGGGTTTGAGGATAAACTATTTGCTGCTTTTACTGATATTCCGGAAGATAACCGATTTTTGGCGGACTGTGCTGCAGAAGCGTCAAGTACAGACAATACAGAAGCTTCATATAACCAAGTATTAGCAATCGTTTCGACGAATCCTCACATAGAATCATGGGTCATTATGAGTTCCGTTGATAATTATGGTGTGGGAGCTGTTAGAGCTGTTGAAGCAGCTGGATTAGAAGATAAAACGATTATTGTAAGTTCAGGTGGGGAACTAGCAGTAAAAGAATGGGATAATGACTCAGCTAAAGCATGGAGGGCAACTTGCTATTATGATGCCATGGATTTTGCTGAAGTTATGGTTTCGGGTATGTTAGAAATTGTTCGTGATGGCAAAGATGCTAAAGACATTTACTCAGAGTTCAAAAATGACGGAGAGGAATATGCATTCTATAAAATTTCAGGAGAAATGGTAACTCCGGAAACATATAAGGAAAAGATTAATTAATAAGAGAAGTTATTGAAATTATTGCTATTAATCAAAGGGATGCCTCAAAATAGAGGCATCCTCTTTTCTTTGAAAAATGGATGAACGAGTTCCTAAGAACACGCACAACCTGTACAACAGATGTATGAAAAACTAGTCTCAAATAGCAAGTGCCCATGGAGTTGAGCGAGTAATACAATATATTCCAACAAATCTAAATCCAATAATGCCAGAATGGTTGGGTTGGCGTAACGATTTAGGTGGTGGTTAAAAAATAAAAAAGAGAGATTCGAGGACCTATGTTAAAGTAGTTGTTGCTGAAAAACAGTAACGAAAGGTCGCAGGAATCTCTTATGAACAGTTTACAGGAAATGGCGCAGCAATTCATCTATGAGATGTTTGAAATTGAATTGTTGGAGAAAGGATTTGCCCAGACGAGTGAAGAAATCTTAGACGCTTGCAAGCGTTTTGCACTGTCGGTGATGAAACAGAAGTTGGAAAGCACCGACCAGGCCTTAGCCGATCATGCCGATTTGAGGCCGGAATGGATAATCCACAAAAAAGTGGCAAGGGTCCAAGAAACCGTCTTAGGGACACTGAACTACACGAGGCGCTATTACGTTAATCGAAAGAATGGCAAACGCGCGTTTCTTTTAGATGTGTTGGTAGGCATCGAGAAACACGAGCGGATTAATCAAGGCTTGAAGGCCGCGCTATGTAATGAGGCGGTTTTGCATTCCTATCGGATGAGTTCAGCCATAGCCTGTGAAAACCGTGTCAGCAAGCAAAGTGTGAAGCGTGTTTTACAAGAGGTCGCTGTGCCGGACGTTGAACTGAAAGCGAGGAAAGAGGCGGTCCCCATTATTCATGTACAAGCCGATGAAGACCATGTATCGGTACAGGATGGTCGTCGTAATCGCGAGGTAAAATTAGCCGTTATTCATGAGCCTGCACGTCGCGTAGGAAAGAAGGGGGTCTTACCCCATAAGGTTCATAAGTTTGCGTATAAAGGCAGTGTTGAGAGTTTTTGGTCCAATGTGGCAGAGCGAATAGAGCAGCGTTATCCGGAAGCGGAAAACCTTCAAATCTACCTGCATGGTGATGGTGCTGCGTGGATACAAAGTGGCCTAGGCTGGCTTCCCAACAGTCGCTTTGTATTGGATCGATTTCATGTCTTTAAG
>JAXGPS010000028.1:0-16017 GCA_040766825.1 Oscillospiraceae bacterium | reverse complement strand
AACACGACGTGGAAGAATTTTAGATCTTTCAGTCATGCACTTTCTAAGCTTGTTAACGTCCTTGTAGTCAATTCTATCGATTTTATCAGCACAGAACATACAAACCTTTTTACGTGTTCTTCTTGCGCCGTTTCCACCTCTAGGTGATCTTTCCATTATGAAACCCTCCTTTATTAGTTTTCGAACAGTTTTTAGAATGGTAGTTCACCATCACCTAATATTTCTTCAAAATCACCAAGACTGCCTATTGACAAAGATGCATTATCATTCTCGTTTGGAGCGATGTCCCTTTGTGGTTGTGCAGGTGCAGCAGATTGATATGGAGAAGCAGTTGTATATCCGTTAGCACGTGTTCCTTGTTCTGATTTAGAACCGCAGAAATGTGCAGCGTCAACTATTACTTCTGTAACATAGTGCTTAACGCCATTTTTATCATCATAAGTTCTTGTGCGAAGTTCACCTTCAACAGCGATCATTGAACCTTTATTGAAAAATCTGCTAATAAATTCAGCAGTTTGACGCCATGCAACGCATGTAATAAAATCCGACTGTCTTTCTTCACCCTGTGCAGCATAGCTACGCTGTACAGCTACTGTAAACTGAAGAACAGCTACATTACTTGGAGTTTGTCTTAGTTCAGGATCTGCGGTTAAGCGACCCATTAAAATTACTTTATTAAGCATGGTAACACTCCTTTTTCATCGTCTTACTTTACTGTTGTTAAAGAACGAAGTGTGCCGTCTGTAATCTTGATTACACGGTCAAGTTCTGCAGGGAAATCAGGCTTACAAGTATAGTTGTAAAGCACGTAATATCCTTCAGTTTCGTCCTCAATAGCATAAGCGAGCTTACGCTTACCCCATTCATTCATGAGATCAAGAGTGCCATTCTGTTCGATCAACGCCTTAAACTTTTCAACGAGAGCCTTTACAGAATCTTCGCCAAGCTTAGTGTTGTAAACAATAATAGTTTCATAGCTAGCAGTAATCTTTGCCATTGTGTTACACCTCCTTTTGGATTTAAAGCCCGCAGTCTTAATCGCTGTGAGCAAGGATGTCCCGAACAGATTGTCCGAGATATATCAAAACGATACCAAATTATTATATCATTAGTTTTCATCATTGTCAAGTATTTTTCGCCAATATTTTCAGCAAAAATTACGTTGTTCACAAAAATTATTACAAGGCAATTACTGTTAAAATAGCAGCTAAAGCAAAGGTCAGACATATTAATATAATTATGCTCCTTATAGATACCCCTCCCCTTATTTTGAACCTTTCTCGTGCTTCACTCGGGTGTGCTGACTTCTCTTTGATGTCATTTACCGAATTAATTACATGCCTATAATAAAGCCAGTTTGCAAACAAAGTTCTAAAGAACATAAACACATAGTGCGCTATCGAGCAAACATTATACATCGAAGTAAAAGATGCACTTCTAAGGTCAACACCTTCAAAATATACAGCAAGTTCACCGAAATATTCAGGATAAGCAACTATCATAGAAATAGCTGAAGGAATATTAATAATAAAGCTAAGAATTATCGCAAGAATTCCCCACGCATACATTTTTCTATAAAGAAAATAAACTTGCGGCAAAATTAAGGCTGTTAAATTCCATGATATTTTCTTTTTCTTTATTTTGAAAAATTTGAATATTGGCAAGTAATACTGCGTGCTAACTCCGACAAACTCGGCTATTTCAGAAACTTTTGCTCCCTCGAAATCCTCCTCTGGGTTAAGCCCGCATAACGGATCACCGTAATTTACATTAAATCCGTAATCATTTAAAAGCATTTCATGATATTCTGCGTCATCACTTAATTTCCCATCAACTGATGCTAATGAAAATCCGCATCTTACACAAAAAGCCTCATCATTAGTATTTTTAGAACCACACCTAGGACATATTTTCATGTCACCGTCATTTTTAATTTCCTCGTTCCCACCAAGAGCCTCTGCATACCAGCTGCCGTTCGTTTCATGCAACGGTATATTAATGCACTTACCCTCTTTTGTATAGCACTCTGGATGATATGGTGTTCCGCATTCTGCGCAAACAACAACATCATCATCCTCGCAAAACACCTCACCACAAACTATACACTTTGATCCATTATATTTTGACATTCTTATATCACTCTCGAATACAGCGAATCGCCTTTCTTTTCTTAGTTTGTGTAAATTTTTCCTATATACCATAGTATACAATAGAGTATACCATAAAACATACTAATTTTAAATACTAAAATCAAATTTTCATCTACTTCTCACTTTATATAAGAATATTCTACACCCTTTAGTCATAAAATTTGCATCTATGTCTTGATAAGAGTGCAAATATATAGTATAATTAATTGGCTGTATATTAACAGCTTGAAAGGATTATGTATATGATATTACTTGACGAGTTAAAGGTTGAAATGGAAGGATACCTTCCGCAAATCAAGGAACTTTACGAGGTTCTGAACATAAAGCTCACAATCAATGAGATAGAAGAACTTGAAACAAAAGCATCAGACCCTAGTTTCTGGGACGATATTGAAAATTCGCAAAAAGTACTTCAACGTACAAAAAGTTTAAAAGATAAGGTAGAGAACTACAATAAACTTTCCGAAAAATTAGAGGATATTATAACTCTTATTGAGCTTTGCATAGAAGAAAATGATGATAGTTCTGCCAGAAATTAACGCAGATGCTGAGGATTTTAAAAACAAGTTGGAGGCTATAAAACTCACAACGCTTTTAACAGGCGAATATGACGCTAACAATGCAATTATAACCTTCCACGCCGGTGCCGGTGGAACTGAGGCACAAGACTGGGCAGAAATGCTCTTTAGAATGTATAACCGTTGGGCAGAAAGCCACGACTTCAAAGTTACAACTCACTATCTTGACGGAGATGAGGCAGGCTTGAAAAGCGCCTCAATAATGATTGAAGGACCTAATGCTTACGGTTTCTTAAAATCCAAGATCTGGAGTTCATAGGCTGGTACGTATTTGGCCTTTCGACAGTTCTGGCAGACGACACACTTCTTCTCCTCTCTTGAAGTAATGCCTGAAATTGAAATTGACAAGAACGTCGAAATTCGCCCTGAAGATATAAAAATGGATGTTTACCGTGCAAGCGGCGCAGGTGGTCAGCACATCAATAAGACATCATCAGCTGTAAGACTTTACTCATATTCCTACCGGAATTGTTACAGCTTGTCAAACTCAAAGAATGCTGGCGCAAAACCGTGAATACGCAAATGAAAATGCTCATTTCAAAGCTTGTCGAAATCAAAGAGCGTGAGCATTTTGATAAAATTGAGGATATTAAAGGCATAAAAAATGAAATTGCGTAACTCAAATCCGCTCTTATGTATTCATGCCGTATACTTTAGTCAAAGATCACCGTACTGGTTTTGAATCAGAAACATCGGTTCTGTAATGGATGGCGATATTGACGGATTTATTAATGCTTATCTAAAAGCTCTTGTAAATGGTACGCTCGAAACGCTTCTTCAGCAAATGACTAACTTCTTTTTTATAACAAACAAAACAGCGATACAGACTTAAAACTGTATCGCTGTTTTTTCTTTCCCGACTAAAGCTCCTTTTATTCCGCTTCTTTCGCAGAACTTCAAAACAAAGTCAGGAAAATGTTGATTTTTAAATATTTGTGGGAAAGTCGAATTTTGAAAAATTTAATCTACAATCAAAAAAGCTGATAGGAAATATATTTATTTGTCGATACAAAAACTGAGGTTTTGAATTTTTTTCATAATAATGCAATATTTTTATATTCTATTTCGTATTACTTTTAAAGAAATAAAAGGAAAGGTTATGATAAAAATGAAATCGACATACAAAAAGTCAATCGCAGCTATTATATCCATGCTATTGTTATCGTCATATGCACAGCAAGCCCTGACACCCCTTCTCTCACCACTGTTACCGAGAAAGTAGCAGAGCACACAACAAATCAAGAATTTTCAACGACTGCTCCATCTGAAAATATTTCTTCCGAAATTCCAATTGAAGTTTTTAACCTTAAAGCTGAACCCGTCTATCCAAGCAACCCCTCTCATATGACGAGAGGAAACTTGACGAAAACTATACAAGGGCATTAAACCAATTTGCTGAAGACATTTCTGCAAAAACGATAATTGGTTCAGTCGAAAATCAGTCTATCTCCCCTGCTAGTATCTATATGGCATTGTCCATACTCGCTACTGCATCAGATGGAAAAGTTGCAGATGAACTCTATTCACTATTGCACATTGATAATAACGACTCTAAGTTTCTTTCGGAGCAAAGCAATAAGTTTATGCAGATTGCTCACATTGACAATGAATATTCAAGCCTCAAAATCGCCAATTCACTCTGGCTAAGCAACAGATATTCCTTCAGCGAGGATTTTGTGAATAATTCAGTTGATAATTTTTACAGTTCAATATATAACGCAGATTTTCTGCTCCAAAAACATATGATGATATGTCACAATGGGTTTGCGATAACACCGGCGGACTTTTAAAGCCCATTTTAACCCTAGCGATGATATGCTAATGTGCATTTTAAACGCAATTTATCTCAAGGATCTGGGCTAGAACCATTTAACGATTACTTTACAAAGGAAGCTAGAATTTACTCTTTCAGATGGAAGCAAAGTTAAAACCGACTTCATGAACCAAACTCTTTCAAGTGCATATTTGAAAAACGATAAGTTTACATCTGCTGTGCTAAGAACTTGCGGAATGCAAATGAAATTTGTACTTCCTAACGATGGCGTTTCCACTGACGATTTATTATTGGGTACAGATGGATTTATCAATTCAGTGCTAATTATTCTACTGCTGAACGGTATGATATTACATATAGAGTGCCAAAATTCTCGTTTGATAGCAATTTTGAACTGCCAGATGTTCTTAAAAGCATGGGTGTTCAAGAAGCATTCGTTCCTAGCAATGACTTTTCCAATCTTTGTAATACCCCATACGAGATTTTTGTATCACAAATAAAGCACGGAACTAAAGTTTCCATATACGAAGAAGGGTTAGAGGCTGCTGCCTACATCAATCGCAGTTAATGAGGCAGGGTCAATGGCTCCAGAGTATCCCAAGGTTGAATTTAACCTCAACAAACCGTTTATATTTGTAATAGAATACGATGGTTATCCTATTTACCGGCGTTGTAAATATCTCCGCAAAATAAATCTTCCAAATTAAAACTGCACTTCTTTAAAAAGAAGTGCAGTTTTAATTATTTATTGATTTTAAGGATTGCGCCCTTATTGCTCGCCGTTACCATAGATGCGTATCTTGCAAGGTAGCCCGTTGTAATCTTTGGCTCTCTAGGCTGCCATTCGCTGCGTCTTTGAGCAAGCTCTTCATCGCTTAGTTTTACGTTTATTGAGCTGTTAGGAATGTCGATGCTGATAATGTCATCATTAATTAAAGCGATATTGCCACCAACAGCCGCCTCAGGTGCAACGTGTCCGATTGCAGCACCTCTTGTTGCACCCGCTAAATCGTCCATCGGTAATAAGCGCAACTGATGAGCCGAGTCCCATTCCAGAAATTGCAGATGTCGGTGTTAGCATCTCCCTCATTCCAGGTCCGCCCTTTGGCCCTTCGTAGCGAATAACAACAACATCACCAGCTACGATTTTACCGCCGTGAATAGCCTCAACTGCATCTTCCTCGCAGTCAAACACCTTTGCAGGTCCTTCATGCTTGAGCATTTCAGGAGCAACAGCAGAACGCTTTACTACGCAAGTATCCGGCGCAAGATTGCCCTTTAGAACAGCAATTCCGCCAGTTTGACTGTATGGATTGTCAATTGGTCTGATAAGCTCAGAATTTCTATTTACACAGCCTTCAATATTTTCAGCAACAGTTTTTCCTGTACAAGTGATTATATCTGTATTGATTAGCCCCTTTTTGTTAAGCTCGTTCATTACAGCGTAAACGCCACCTGCCTCATTAAGATCTTCCATATAAGTATGCCCTGCTGGTGCAAGGTGGCAAAGGTTTGGAGTTCTTGAAGAGATGTCGTTTGCGATGTCGAGATTTAAATCAATTCCACATTCGTTCGCAATTGCTGGCAGATGAAGCATTGAGTTAGTGGAGCAACCAAGTGCCATATCAAGCGTAAGAGCGTTAATAAAAGCCTTTTCAGTCATAATATCTCTAGGTCTAATATTCTTGTAGTAAAGCTCCATTACCTGCATACCGGCGTGCTTTGCTAGCTTAATCCTGTCTGAATAAACAGCAGGAATTGTACCGTTACCACGAAGCCCCATACCTAAAACTTCTGTAAGACAGTTCATAGAGTTTGCTGTATACATACCAGAGCATGAACCGCAAGTAGGACAAGCTTTATTTTCAAATTCCTCGACGTCTTCAATCGTGATAGAGCCGGCAGAATAAGCACCTACTGCCTCAAACATACTTGAGAGCGATGTTTTGTTTCCCTTAACGTGTCCTGCAAGCATTGGTCCGCCAGAAACAAATATCGTAGGAACATTAACCCTAGCAGCTGCCATAAGAAGTCCCGGAACATTCTTATCGCAGTTAGGAACCATAACAAGTGCATCAAAATTGTGAGCAAGCGCCATACATTCAGTCGAATCAGCAATAAGGTCACGTGTTACAAGCGAATATTTCATTCCCTTATGTCCCATGGCAATACCGTCGCAAACAGCTATTGCAGGGAAAACAACAGGCGTTCCTCCAGCCCATTGCAACACCGAGTTTAACGGCGTCAACGATTTTGTCGAGATTCATATGCCCAGGTACAATTTCATTATAAGAAGAAACGATACCAACCAAAGGTTTCTCATTTCCTCCTTGGTCATTCCCAAAGCGTTTAATAACGAACGCTGTGGAGCCTTATCAACTCCGTCGCAAAAATAATTGTTTGCCATATATTTTTTACCTCTTTTAGATATATTATTTGTTAGCTATTCCAAGGAAAGCTGCACCGATAAGACCAGCTGCATTTCCAAGCTTAGCAATTAAAATTTCTGTATTCTTGTTTGAATTTCTAGTATAAACGGTTGTGCAACTAGCTCTTTCATAGGAAGAAGAAGTGCATCGCCCTCGTTACAAACACCACCGCCAATGCAAAGCACGTCAGGTTGGAAAGTGTTGATTGTGTTTGTAATTCCCGCCGCAAGATACTTTATGTATTTGCTCAACTACTGCCTTTGCAGAAACGTCGCCTGCTCTCATAGCATCAAAAGCAAGTCTGAGCAGTTACTCTGTCGCACTTCTGCTTTTGACATTTCATGCATTAGGCTGTCCGCATCAGCGTCCATTGCTTCTTTGGTCATTCTAATAAGACCTGTTGCAGAGGAGAATACCCTAAAGCAGCCCTTACGTCCGCAAGTACACTGTGGTCCATCAACCTCAATAACTGTATGCCCGATTTCTGCGCCTGCGAAGTTAAAGCCGGCATAGATCTTACCGTCAACAATAATTCCGCCGCCAACGCCTGTACCAAGAGTAATGCAAACAGCGTGTTTAGCGCCCTTTGCCGCTCCAGCAACATATTCACTATATGCCGCAGCATTTGCGTCATTTTCAATATATACAGGCTTCTTAATATGTTCTTGAATGTACTCTACCATAGGGACATTCTCAAATCCTAGATTGTTTGAATATTCAATAATCCCTGTTTCTGAATTTGCAATCCCCGGTGTTCCGATACCGATTGATTCAACATCATCAACGCTAAGTCCTGCTGATTTAATCGCTTCAAGCGCCATTTTTGCCATGTCATCTGCAATAGCTTTCGCAGGTCTGGACAAGCGGTTTTGGTTTTCGCAGTAGAGATAATTTCGTAATTTTCATTAACCACTCCTGCAACGATATTTGTTCCGCCTAAGTCAATACCAACATAATATTTCATAATTAATGTCCTTTCTAAAACCGAAAATTAGCTTATTCTATTCTTTAAACCGTTGTAAGAACTACTGAACTCTTACCGACAATTGAATATTCACCAAATGATGCAGGGATAAAAATGCTGTCCCCTTTACTGAGCGGAATTTCTTCATTTGCGTATTTGAGTGTAGCTTCTCCATCTAAAACTAGCAAAGAATTGAAACTATCTGCATCTGCTGAAAGTTCTGCTTTTTCGCTAATTTCCAGAATATTCACTGTGAAATAGTCGCAAGATGAGAGAAGTTTTGATGTGTATCCGTCATGCGAAACAATATTTGTTTCAGGATAAGCCTTTGCTGGGCAAAGGTCTGTAACTTCAACCGCCTTGTCAACATGAAGTTCCCTCGGTTTACCGTCATTACCGACTCTGCCATAATCATAAATTCTATATGTAGTGTTAGAATTTTGCTGAATTTCAGCGATTAGTATTCCTTTTCCAATTGCGTGAGAGTTCCCGCTTCAATGAAGAAAACATCACCTTTTTTAACCGGAACACTATTTGCCACTTCAAGCAATGTGTTATCGGCAATTCTCTGCTTAAATTCGTCTTTTGAAATATCGTTCTTAAATCCGTAAAGAAGACTTGCGCCCTCATCACAGTCAACAATATACCACATTTCAGTTTTACCGTATTCCCCTTCAACCCTAAGCGCATACTCGTTATTAGGGTGAACCTGAACGGATAAGTTGTCCTTAGCATCTATAAGCTTAATCAAAATAGGAAAGTTATCGAACTTTTCGCAGTTTTTGCCTAAAACACCCTTGCCATTTTCTTCAACAAATTCAGCAAGTGTCTTACCTGCAAACTCGCCATTTGCAACGATACTATTGCCGTCTTTATGACAGGAAAGTTCCCAACTTTCGGCAATTTTATCAAAATCGCAAGCTTTATTAAAATCAGTACGGAGCTTTGTCCCGCCCCATAGATAATCCTTAAATGCCGGCTTTAAAATTAATGGATACATTAATATAATTCCTCCAATGTAAATATGCTCTAATTTTATCATATTCACGCATTAATGTCAAACAAAAAAGCTCTCCTAAAAAGGAGAGCTTTCCATTAGTTTGTAAAATTCTGTGTCCAATAATAAGTGTTTCCAACAATATAACATCCAACACCAAGCTTTTTATACTTAGGTTCAAGAATGCTAGCACGGTGATTAGGAGAATTCATCCATATTTCAACTACTTGTTCAGCAGTATAAAGACTGTTTACTCCATAAGCAATATTTTCTGACGCAGAAATATATTTAACCCCGCATTCATCAAAAGCAGTAAAACACATAGTTCCGTCTGGTCTTTCATGAGAATATAATTCCTCAAGTTCTTCTGCTCTTAATTGCGCAGTTTCGCTAAGCTCTTGCGTTGTTGTGAATGTAGCTAAGCCATGTTCTAATCGAATTTCATTAATCAGCTCAAAAACTTCTATTGCTAATGCTGCTTCTGTGGCAGACATAGACTTCGCAGTATGTACTTTATCAACAGCTGGTGCAGTTGTTGCTGGTGTAGTTGTAGTAGTCGTCGGTGTTGTAGTTGTTGTAGTTGTTGCTGTGGTTGTTTCCTTTGTTGTAGCAGATGTTGTTGTTTCTTTAGTAGTTGCCGATGTTGTTGTTTCAGAAGTTGCTGCTGTAGTAACTTCCGGTGTCACAACAGTTGTTGTAACCTCTGGTGTTGCAGCCGTTGTAGTAACTTCAGCTGTCGTAGTCTCAGAATTTGCTGAAGTTGTATCTGCCGATGTATCGTCAGATATTTTACCGCTTATATAAGCCGTAAAAATGTAACCACCGTCTTTTAATGCGTAATATCCTGTATTAGTTTTAGCAATAACAAGTATACTATCGCCTTGCTTCACTTCACTTAGTGAGTCTGCATTATGCGATGCTTCGCTCTTGATTTCGCAATCTTGAGTTATGTACATCCTTTTCTTCAATCTCCATCTCTTTCCACGTGGCAACAGTGCCTGTAGTTTCAAGTGATGTAGCCTCTGTAAACACAAGAACATTGTCCTTAGTAATTTCAGTAGTTTCGTCTAGTTCATTTGATATTACTGTTTCCGATTCTTGCAGCTCGGTTTCGTCTATTGAAACCGTCTGCGAGGAGCAAGCTGATAAACTTACAGCCATCATACAAGCTAGCAAAATCACTCTAAAACAGTTATTTTTCATTACATTTCCCCCTATACCTAAACCATTAGAACATTCCAAAATTCGCATATACAATAATGTCTTAAATGCTCAATTTAAACATTTACGTCTTTTAAACCTATTACATTAAGTTTATCACACAAATCGACCTTAACAATCAACATTATGTTAACAATATATTAAATGCAGTAAAAATAACTAGTTTCATTCTATATAATCATAGCATCTTTTAGCAAAGTGTCAACATATGTCGGTAACGCAAAACTTCCCACATGAAGTATGGTGTTATAGTATCTCGTGCTTATACAAGATTGTTCCATCTTTGTGCATCAAACGCACAAGGGTCTATTGATTTTGAAGCAAATCCGAAAAGCCAATGTCCAGACGGATATGTTGGAATATGAGCCTGATACACTCTGCAAACAGGGAATGTTCTTGCGATATTGCGATGTGCTCTCTGCATTGCGCTAACATCATTATCGTAAAACGGACTTTCGTGCTGATTAACAAGAATACCATTAGGTTTAAGTGCTTTAAAACAGTTGCCATAGAATTCCTTTGTGAAAAGTCCCTCTCCAGGACCAAAAGGATCGGTCGAGTCAACTATTATAAGATCATATTCATCAATTTTTCTGCGTATAAATTTCAATCCATCTTCAAAATAGATTTTTAATCGTTCATCATCAAGCTTGCAAGCAGTTGTAGGTAGATATTTTCTCGCAACTTCAACAACCTGCTTGTCAATTTCGACCATGTCAATACTTTCGATTGTATCGTATTTTACAAGTTCACGCACTGCTCCACCGTCACCTGCGCCAATTATAAGTACGTTCTTTATATCAGGATTTGTAGCCATTGGAACGTGAACTATCATTTCGTGGTATATGAATTCGTCCTTTTCAGTAAGCATCATATAACCGTCAAGAGTAAGAAATCTCCCGAACTCCTTGCTGTCGAAAACGTCTATTTGCTGGAATTCACTCTTGCCATGATAGAGCTGTTCGGTAACTCTTATCGAAAGTTTAACGTTGTCCGTATGACGCTCTGTAAACCAAAATTCCATGTATACATATCCTTTCTAGAAATGTCCTCCGACTAGCCCTTTTAGAACTTCTATTTTTTCTGTATTTATATCCTGCGCTCCGGTTAAGAAACATCCACGTTCCTTTGAGTATCTAATATATTCAAGAATTTCCGGAGTAATAAGTTCGCCCGGAGAAATAATAGGAATACCCGGCGGATAACACATCACAAATTCTCCGCTTATCTTTCCTACGCTATCTTCAATCAAAACAGTTTCTTTATCAGCGTAAAACGCTTCTTGAGGCGAATATTTCACAAGAGGGGTTATATACTCGTGGTCAAACATTCCTGCTTTATCTTTTGCGCTCTCACGTTTTATTTCCGAAAGCGCCGAGACTAGTCTTTCAATTGCAAAGAAGTTATCGCCTACCGAAATATATGCAAGAATGTTGCCAATATCGCCGAATTCTATTTGAATTCCATAATCATCTCTAAGAATATCATACACTTCAATACCGGCAAGTCCAATATCACGAGTATATATAGACAGCTTAGTAGTGTCAAAATCAAATATACTATCGCCGTTTATAAGATCTTTGCCGTAAACGTAATAGCCGCCGATTTTTCCGATTTCTTCCCTAGCATATTCTGCAAGTTCACAAACCTTATTAAATATTTCCTTGCCGTTTATTGCAAGATTTCTTCGTGAAATATCCAACGAGGAAATTAGCAAGTATGAGCCGCTTGTTGTTTGAGTTAAGTTGATTATAGTGCGAATATACCCCTCCGACATAGTATCAGCGCAAAGAAGCATACTGCTTTGCGTAAGTGAGCCGCCTGATTTGTGCATACTAATCGCCGCCATATCAGCACCTGCTGCCATTGCGGATATAGGCATATTCTCTCCGAAATAGAAATGCGTACCGTGAGCCTCGTCTGCAAGAAGTTTCATCCCGTTATCATGTGCAAGCTTTGCGATCCCTTTTATGTCCGAGCATATTCCATAATAAGTTGGGTTGTTTACAAATATAGCTTTAGCATCGGGATTTTTCTTAATAGCATCTTCTACATCGGAAAGTGCCATTCCAAGAGGAATACCTAACTTTTTATCTACTTGAGGATTAACATAAACCGGCAAAGCACCGCATAGTATAAGTACGTTAATAGCACTTCTATGCACGTTTCTTGGCATGATAATTTTATCACCCGGCTTGCAAACAGCCATAATCATTGCTTGAACAGCAGATGTCGTTCCTCCAACCATAAAAAAGCAATGTGCTGCGCCAAAAGCTTCTGCTGCAAGAGTTTCTGCTTCCTTTATCACGCTTACAGGGTGGCAAAGGTTATCTAAAGATTTCATGGAATTAACATCTACTGAAAGGCATTCTTTACCCAAGAACTCAGTGAGTTCGGGGTTGCCCTTCCCTTGCTTATGCCCCGGCACATCAAAAGGGACAACTCGATTGCTTTTATGTCTTTTTAAAGCTTCATATATAGGAACTTTATTTTGGTCCATCTGTGCCTCCATTAATAGATATTCATACCGCTAAATATTTCAATCATCTCTCGGCGCAAACTATCAGTAATTTCAAGTCGGCGTGTTGGAGGAAGTTCGTATGTGTCGGTATTAAAAAGATAATTTTGCAGCACAATATCCTTAATAACCATTCTGGTATGGAAGATATTAGACTGATATACGTTTACATCCATAGAATCGTATTTTTTCAAAGTTTCTTTATTAATATAGTTTTGAATAGAATTAATTTCGTGATCAAGAAAACATTTTTTGCCCGTAATTTCACGTGTAAAGCCTCTAACACGATAGTCAATTGTGATAATGTCAGAATCAAAACTACCGATGAGGTAATCTAATACATTCAATGGTGAAACAAATCCGCAAGTTGAAACGTCAATATCCACACGGAAAGTCGTTATTTCATTATTAGGGTGGAACTCAGGGTAAGTATGCACTGTAATATGCGACTTATCTAAATGCCCAACAATAGAATCTTTTGTATCATACATATCGTTTTGTATTTTGCTGTATTCCCCGAGATTGCATGATTGTCAATCATATCTCTTGAAACAGACTTCTCAGAAATAAGCAAATTAACTAGCACCCTGTGGGTCATAATCCTGTTTAGATATATTAAGTACGTTCGCTCCAAGCATTTCTGTTACATCACAAAGTATTTTAGTAAGACGGTCACTATTGTACTGTTCGTCAATATACTTGATGTAGTCCTTTTGCTCTCTTTCAGTTTTTGCATAGCATACGTCATAAATGTTAAAGCTTAATGTTTTTGTAAGGTTATTAAAACCGTAAAGTTTGATCTTTTCGTTCAACCCTATCATCACGTTCCTTCCATAAAAATATATTAATTTATTCAATAAGGCGTCATTCAACAAACGACTGGCGAAAGCCCTTAGTCCTTCAGTGATTGATTGTCCCCCACTGAAAGACTAATATGGAACCCACCGCCTAAGAGGCGGGGGCATAAGTCGTAGTTATAATATAAACAATAGAATAATACGCTATAAATGCCAAAATGTCAATAGATTTCAGCAAAATTCATTATTTCTTTATGTTACACTTAAATATCTCTCGTTATCTTCATTTTGCTCCTTAACCCTTGCCTATTCACTTGTTTGCAATATGCAATTTTAACGGCTATTCAATACATAAATATGTCAATTATATGCAGATTTATAATTATTTTGTGCAGATTTACTTTAATGATGAATATTTACGACTAATCATTGGTAAACTATCCAAAAGCAAACTTTTTTTAAAAAAAGTATTGATTTTGGCATTTTGTTTTGATATAATATATTAGTCGTTGGAACAAGATTGACGACCATGTTGGGATATAGCCAAGTGGTAAGGCAACGGACTTTGACTCCGTCATTCCGATGGTTCGAATCCATCTATCCCAACCATTTCTTTTTTTAGTGATGGGGTATCGCCAAGCGGTAAGGCATTGGACTCTGACTCCAACATTCCCTAGGTTCGAATCCTAGTACCCCAGCCAAAAATAAAGTTGCTTAAAAGCAGCTTTATTTTACAAACCATCCAACAGCAAAAAATCTCCTCGGCAATTTATTTTGTCGAGGAGATTTTTTTGTTCAATGAAAGAAGATTTAGTCGGAAACATAAGTCTTAGTTATATTTTCAAGAAACTTTAGCGTTCTTCTTTTGCTTTTTATTATAAATATAACAAATCAAAAGTGAAATGATAGTCGATATTCCTAAAAATACACAGGATAATATAAACTCCTTTGATGTTGGATCAGTAATGTTCCTGCCAATTAGGGTTGAGGCAAATAGAAATCCAAACATTCCTGTATATGAACCAAAAAGGAATTTCCAAAACTTAATCCTTATTGCACCACATACCACGCTTACTACATCAGCAGGAAGAAACCCGAATTGCCTTAAAAGGAACGACATAAAAAATTGATTACCTGTAAAAAACGAGGTCACTCTATAAACTTTAGGATACTTATCAGAAAGAGCATCCACCATTTCTGAGCCTGCAAATCTCCCTATTGCATATGGAATGGAGAGCGCAGTAAGCAAACCTATCGTGTTCACTAAAAGAGCTATCGGAAGCGGAAAAACTATTGCCGTTGTTGCGTACAGTACTGCAAGTGGAAAGACTGCTGAGATTGATTTTACAGCAAATACTGCAACGAGCATCAATGCAGTAATAATCATATTTTCAGATGTGTACTCCAACAAAAATCAACAGTTAGTTTATCCCTATTTATAACTCCCAAAATCATTATTGCTAAAATCATTATGATAGCAATTATTTTTGTGACATTCAGAAACAATTTATGCTTACCGCTTTTTGACATTCCTTTTTCTCCATTATTTATGGTGTTTTACAATTCCGATTAGTTTACATATTTCAAGCACCGCTACTGGCACAAGTGTTAGTCCAAATGCTAAAACATAGTTGCCAGCTGTAAGGCTTGCAAGTCCGAATAATGTTGCAGCTTGAGGAATAAATAACACTGCAAGAACAAGAACGGTTGATAAGAGCGTTGCTCCGTTAAGCTTCTTATTTGAAAACACGCCTATTTTAAACATAGACTTCTGTGAACGCATATTGAACGCATGAATAACCTGTGACATTGATAATGTGATAAATGCCATCGTTCTTCCTATTGTAACGTCGCCTGTACTATATCCAACATAGAACGAAATTAGTGTAAGAGCCGCAAACATCACGCCTTGAAGCAAGGTTTGAAGTCCAAAACCATTTGCAAAAAGTCCTTCGGATTTTGGTTTCGGCTTTCTTGTCATTACATCACTTTCAACCGCTTCCATTCCAAGAGCAATAGCTGGCAAACTCTCTGTTACAAGGTTAATCCACAAAAGCTGCATTGAAAGCAACGGAGAAACGTGCCATATAAGCATAGCAGTAAATACAACTAAAAGCTCGCCGATATTAGTTCCAAGTAGGAAACCTACTACCTTTTTAATATTGTCGTAAACTCCTCTGCCCTCCTCTACTGCTTTAACAATAGTGGCAAAGTTGTCATCTGTAAGAGTCATGTCGGCAGCTCCCTTGGCAACGTCTGTGCCTGTTATACCCATTGCACAACCAATATCAGCAGCTTTAAGAGCCGGAGCATCATTAACGCCGTCACCCGTCATAGAAACGATCTCGTCCTTGCTCTGCCAAGCCTTAACTATGCGAATTTTGTCTTCAGGGGAAACACGAGCATACACTGAGATATTTCTTACACGTTCGGAAAGTTCTTCCTCACTCATTTTAGAGAGTTCAGCGCCCGTAATTGCTTCATCTCCCTCGTTGTAAATACCAATTTCAGTAGCAATTGCAATAGCCGTTATGATATGGTCACCTGTAATCATTACAGGCTTAATTCCGGCGGTTCTGCATAATGCAA
>JAXGPS010000027.1:0-16535 GCA_040766825.1 Oscillospiraceae bacterium | reverse complement strand
AAAGGCGGAGAGGCTGTCATTGTAACTTTAGATAACTACAATAAGAAATTCTGATATATTTAGGCGAAAGGAAGAAAATTCAATGGCTATTAATTTTTTATATCCGGAATACGAAATCGTCCGTAATCCGCAAAGATGCATCGGTTGCCGTGCTTGCGAAAGACAATGTGCTAATGAAGCTCACGCTTACGACAACGAATATAACTTGATGACAAGCGATGATTCAAAATGCGTAAACTGTCACAGATGCGTTTCAATCTGTCCTACAAGAGCGCTTAAAATCGTCAAGTCCGACCATACATTTAAACAAAACTTCAACTGGACTGGTGAGAATATATCGGAAATTTACCGTCAAGCAGGTACTGGTGGTGTGCTTCTTTCGTCAATGGGAAATCCTAAAAACTTTCCGGTTTACTGGGATAAAATCCTCATAAACGCATCACAGGTTACAAATCCATCTATCGACCCGCTTCGTGAACCTATGGAAACTAAAACTTTCCTTGGACAAAAAAATCACAACATTGAACGTGATGAGAATGGTAAAATCAAAAACAACCTAACCCCTCAGCTTGAGCTTTCTGTTCCTATTATGTTCTCTGCTATGTCTTACGGCTCGATTAGCTATAACGCTCATGAGAGTCTTGCAAGAGCTGCTGAGGAACTTGGTATCCTCTACAATACCGGCGAGGGTGGCTTGCATGAGGATTTCTACAAATACGGCGAAAACACCATTGTACAGGTAGCTTCCGGACGTTTCGGCGTTCATAAGGACTATCTTGAGGCAGGCGCTGGAATTGAAATAAAAATGGGGCAAGGTGCAAAACCGGGTATCGGCGGACATCTTCCGGGAACTAAAATCGTTGGTGATGTTTCTAGAACTAGAATGATTCCCGAAGGCTCAGATGCTATCTCCCCTGCGCCTCACCATGATATTTACTCCATTGAGGACCTTCGTCAATTAGTATTCTCACTTAAAGAGGCTACTGAATATAAAAAGCCTATTATCGTTAAAATCGCTGCTGTTCACAACGTTTCAGCTATTGCAAGTGGTGTTGCTAGAAGTGGCGCTGACATTATTGCTATTGACGGATTTAGGGGCGGTACAGGTGCTGCTCCTACAAGAATTCGTGACAACGTTGGTATTCCGATTGAGCTTGCTCTTGCATCTGTTGATGAAAGACTTCGTCAAGAGGGTATCCGTGATAATGTTTCAATAGTAGTCGGCGGCTCTATTAGAAACAGCTCTGACATTGTTAAGGCTATTGCGCTTGGTGCAGATGCTGTATATATTGCCTCTGCTGCTCTAATGGCTCTTGGCTGTCACCTTTGCAGAAACTGCCATAGTGGTAAATGTAACTGGGGAATTGCTACTCAGCGTGAGGACCTTGTAAAGCGTCTTAATCCCGACCTTGGTTACAAGCGTCTTGTTAATCTGGTTAACGCTTGGGAACACGAAATCAAAGAAGTTATGGGTGGTATGGGTATTAACTCCATTGAAAGTTTGAAGGGCAACCGTCTTATGCTCCGTGGAATTGGACTTACTGAAAAAGAACTGCAAATACTCGGAATTAACCATGCAGGAGAATAATTCTTACCTTAAAATGCGAAAGGATTGGTTTGCTTGAAAAGAATATATGTAAATGAAAAATGGTGCCTTGGCTGTCACCTATGTGAATATTATTGTGCCTTTGCAAACTCTGATGAAACAGATATGATTAAGGCGCTCAAAGACGTAACTATTAACCCTAAGATTAAAATTGAGGAGCAGGATAACATTAGCTTTGCTGTTTCATGCAGGCATTGTGATGAACCTATCTGCGTTAAGAGTTGTATTACAGGCGCTCTCTCAATCAATGATGGTGTAATTGAAATTGACCAAGATAAATGCGTGGGCTGTTACACTTGTATTCTTGCCTGCCCATATGGTGCGATTATGCCGTCTGACACTCAAAAGAGTGCAGTACAGAAGTGTGAGCTATGCACAAAGAACGCTAATTCTGAGCCTGCTTGTGTGCAGGGTTGCCCTAACAAAGCGATAGTTTTTGAAGAAAGGTAGTGTGAAAAAATGAACTATGTTATTATCGGCAATTCAGCGGCTGCTGTTGGTTGTATTGAAGCAATTCGTTCTGCTGACAAGGACGGCGCTATAACTGTTATCTCTAACGAAAAACACCATACATATTCACGTCCGCTTATTTCATATCTGCTTTACGGGAAAACTGATGAGCAGAGAATGAAATATCGCCCTGATAATTTTTATGAAGACAATAAAGTTACTGCAATGCTCGGCAAAACTGTAACCTCTATTGACAAAGATAAAACCGTTTCTCTCGATGATGGAAGTGAAGTTGCTTACGATAAGCTCCTTGTTGCAACAGGCTCAAGGGCATTTGTTCCTCCTATGGACGGTCTTGACAAGGTGGATAAGAAGTTCAAGACCATGACACTTGATGACGCAAAGGCTTTGGGTGAGGCTATCACTCCTACAAGCAAAGTTCTTGTTGTCGGCGCTGGTCTTATCGGACTTAAATGCGTTGAAGGAATTTTCGACAAGGTTGAGAGCATAACGGTTATAGACTTAGCTAAAAGAATTCTTCCATCAATTCTTGATGAAAAGGGTTCTGCTTTGGTTCAAGAGAACCTCGAACAAAAGGGAGTTAATTTTATACTTGAGGCAAGTGCAAAGCAATTTAGTGCAAACTCCGTCTTGCTCACAAATGGAGAGAAGGTCGATTTTGATGTTCTTGTGCTTGCTGTCGGTGTTCGTCCTAACGTTGAACTTGTTAAAGAAATCGGCGGAAATACCGAACGTGGTATTATAGTTAGCGAAGATAGCCGCACCTCACTTGAGGATATTTGGGCTGCCGGCGACTGTACCGAAAGCTTTGATATTTCCTGCAATGCAAGAAGAATTCTTGCACTCCTGCCGAACGCCTATATGCAAGGTGAGGCTGCCGGTCATTCTATGACTGGAAATTCAAAGCCTTTCACAAAGGCTATTCCTATGAATGCTATCGGATTTTTCGGATACCATATTATCACCGCCGGAACATATGAGGGCGATTGCTATACATTTGAGGACGGCAAGAACTACAAAAGGCTTTTCTATAAAGACAATACTCTCACAGGATACATTCTCATTGGAGATGTTGCAAGAGCAGGTATTTATACTAAACTTATTCGTGAAAAGACTCCTCTTGATAGTATAGACTTTGAGCTTATAAAAGAAAAACCTCAGCTTATGGCATTCTCAAAAGTCGAAAGATTAAAACAACTCTCTGGTGCAAAGTAAATGCAAAAATCATAGTGAAAGGAATATTTATAATGAAAATCACAGCAGATTTAATGCACTTTAAGACAATGAATGAAACTATTCGTAATACAACTGATGAACAGATTATTATAGATAATTGCATTGGACAAAGATATATCGCAAGCGGTGTTTCTAATAAGAATATCGTCATAAACGGTACTCCCGGAAACGCTCTTGGTGCGTATCTTAACGGCGCAAATATTACTGTATACGGCAACGCTCAAGATGCTACGGGAGATACAATGAATGATGGAACTATCTTTGTTCATGGCTCTTCCGGCGATGCTACCGGATATGCAATGCGTGGCGGAAAGCTTTATGTAAAGGGCAACGCCGGCTATCGTGCCGGAATACACATGAAAGCTTACAAAAACAAAATCCCCGTAATCATAATCGGAGGAAAAGCCGGAAGCTTTCTCGGCGAATACCAAGCCGGCGGAGTTATAGTGGTTCTCGGCCTTGAAAATGATGGAGTTGATGCTCCTGTTGGGAACTTCTGCGGAACAGGTATGCACGGCGGAAAGATTTTTTTACGTGCAAAAAATGCTCCTAACGACCTCCCTTCCCAAGTTGTTGCTCATGAGGCAACAAAAGAAGACTTAGGCGAAATTGAAGAATACTTGAGCGAATATGCTAATGAATTTAATTGCAGCAAAGAGGACTTGCTTAACCACAAGTACATCGTTCTAGTTCCTAACTCAAAAAATCCTTACAAACAACTTTACACGCACAACTGATTGTTGTATAATAAATTTAAGGTGTTAAGTCATCAATATGGCTTAACACTGTTTTAAATTGCTATGTTTCTCTTGGATAATATGCGGAGGTATTATTATGGATTATACTGTTAACGAAGTTTTGCAGTTCGTTGAGGAAAATGACGTAAAGTTCATTAGACTTGCTTTCTGCGATGCTTTCGGCAAATCAAAAAATCTCGCCATAATGGCAAGCGAACTTCCTAGAGCTTTTGAAGAAGGAATTAGCTTTAATACTAAGGATATTAAAGGTCTTTCCTCCCCTAATACACCTAACGACTACTTGTTGTACCCTGATTCTACTACGCTTTACTTACATGGAGGCCAAAACAAGGCAGCGTTGTTAGATTTTTTGCAATATAAAGGACCAAAACAACGTTCCTGTCGAAAATGACAGCAGATTTATACTTGCTAAATCCGTAAGCAAAGCTGCCGAAATGGGTTACACTTGCAAAATCGGCACTGATTGCGAATTCTACCTTTTTGAAAACGATGAAAAGGGATTGCCAACCAAAAAGCCACGTGACAACGCTGGATATTTGGATATTGCTCCCTTGATAAGTGCGAAAATGTTCGCCGTGAAATCTGTCTTACTCTTGAAGAAATGGACATTCTCCCGCTTAGCTCGCACCACGAAACTGGACCGGGGCAGAATGAAATCGACTTTAAGAACAGCGACGCTCTTACTGCGGCCGACAACTTCATAGCCTTTAAGTCTGTCGTAAAGACTGTTTCTGCTGCCAATGGGGTTTACGCTACTTTCATGCCGCTGCCTATCTATAACAAGAGCGGTAGCGGACTTCACCTTAATTTCGTTCTTTACCGTGATGGGAAAATATATTCAACAGCACGGAAATGATAACCCCATTCTGCTGAGGCTGAAAGTTTTGTTGCAGGAATACTCAACCGAATTAAAGAAATTACAATGTTCCTTAATCCCCCACAAATTCCTATAAGCGTCTTACCGGTTATGAGTCCCTCTCACGTATTACGGAGTAATAACGACCGCACTAATCTTTTAAGGGCGCTTACATCTCTTGGTGAGCAGTCTAAGATTGAGGTTCGCTCCGCAGACTCTACCTGCAATCCTTACCTTGCTTTCTCCTTAATTATGCGTGCAGGGCTTGAAGGAATTGAAAAACGTCTTATTCTAGGTGAGCCTTCTTCATACGATGACAAGCTCCCTTCTAGCCTTGAAGAAGCTATTAGCTATGCAGAAAACAGCGAATTTGTTCGCTCTATTCTTCCAAAAGATATGTTAACAGCTATTATCGAAAGTGAAAAATTGGATTGAGAGATATTGCCACTCGTACGATAAGGAAGAATTTGAAGAACAAACATATTTCTTTTACGAATAAAAACATAGTTAAGAATGGGTGTGATAATATTTGGAACGAGCTTGATAATTTCAAGTTCGGCTCAAGGCATCAATAATTTAACTATGCTTTTAAAGGCTTTTTCCTCTCCTAAAATTACTATCGCTGAAAGTGGAAGTGAGGTACGGCGTATACTTTCCGAAAACGACTATGACGTGATTATCATTAACTCCCCTCTTTCTGATGAGTTCGGGCATGAACTTGCAATAAAATCTGCTGCCGACTCAGTGTCAGGTGTAATTATTATTTGTAAAAATGAAATTGCAGACAATGTTTCTGAAAAGGTTGAAGATTACGGAGAGTTCTGTTGTTTCTAAGCCGCTTAATCGGCAGGTGTTCTTTTCAAGCCTTAAAGCTTGTTTCACTTCAAGAAACAGAATGCTAGGTCTAAAGAGAGAAAACAGCACCCTTCATGCAAAGATTGAAGAAAATCGCTTGGTCGATGGGCAAAGTGTTTACTTATTGAATGTCTAAATTTTCTGAGCCGAACGCTCATCATTATATCGAAAAACAAGCAATGGATATGCGACAAACTCGTAAGGAGATTGCGCAATCTATCATTAATTCTTATGAAAACGGAGAATTAATTAAAGAAAATAACGCAAAGACGCCGTTTTGAAAATCTTCAATAACGGCGTCTTTGCGTTTTTCAGACAACAATTAAGGTGCTTGGTTACAGATCGTCTGCGTCTTGTACTGGCTTTTCGTTTAGTTCATACGGACTTCCCGGAACGCCTGTATACATTCCTTGAGGATCGGTAACTATAATAGTGCCATCACAAGCCTGCAATGGCCCACTGACAGCATCAATTTTTGATACTGCATCGGTTTTGTTAGATTTAGTTTTCTTTTTATTGCTCATTTGACATTTCCTTTCATTTAATTGAATTTTGAGTTGTGTCTTTAAATATTTTATACTAAACAATACCTATATATACAAAAACACGCCAAGACAAATCTTGGCGTGTTTACTATGTTTTTAATTAATCTTCGTAAATTTCACCGCTAGTTAGGATTGTTACGCTATTTGTGTTAAGCGCTTCAACTGCAGCCTCCTCATTGTCAACCCTAAGGATAACATGAGCAATATTTTCTGTTTTGCTAAGGAATGCATACATATATTCAACGCTTACATAGTTTTTGTGCAATGCCTCGATAGCATCTGCAAGTGAACCCGGTCTATCCTCAATACTAATAGCAATTACGCTTGAAATGGATACTGTGCATTGTGCATCTTTAAGTGCCTTTTCAGCCTTTTCAGGATTGTTTACGATAAGTCTAAGAATACCGAAATCCTTAGTATCAGCTATTGACATAGCACGAATATCAATACTATTCTCTTTAAGAATATTTGTTATTGCGCAAAGTCTGCCCGGTTTGTTTTCCACAAAAATAGAGAGTTGTTTAATTAGCATATTCTTCACCCCTTATATTTTTCTGTTGTCAACTACTCTTACTGCCTTGCCTTCAAAACGTGTAAGAGTCTTTGGTTCAACAATACTTACCTTTGTTGCAATTCCTAGTGTAGAGTCTAGCTTTTCCTTGATTTGCTTGCTGCGTTCTTCGATATTTTTAACTGTGTCGGAGAACATTTCATCAGTAATTTCCACCTTAACCTCGATAGTGTCCGTATTGTTCACACGGTCAACAACGATTTGGTAGTATGGAGCGACATTTCCAAGAGAAAGAAGTACGCTTTCAATCTGAGATGGGAATACGTTAACTCCTCTGATGATAAGCATATCGTCAGTACGTCCTCTTGGTTTCTTCATCTTAACAAGCGTTCTTCCGCAAGAACATTTCTCTCTCGAAAGAATGCCGATGTCACGTGTTCTGTAACGAAGTAATGGGAAAGCTTCCTTTGTTACGCAGGAGAAAACTATCTCACCCTGCTCACCCTCCGGAAGAACCTCACCGGTGTCCGGATCAATTGTTTCAGCAATGAAGTGGTCCTCGTTTATGTGCATTCCTGTCTGCTCGGAGCATTCAAACGAAACTCCAGGGCCGATAATTTCAGTAAGACCATATATATCATATGCTTTTAAGTCCTAGCATATCCTCAATTTTGTACGCATTTCCTCTGTCCAAGGCTCTGCGCCGAAAAGTCCGGCTTTAAGCTTGATTTCGTCCTTAGAGATACCCATTTCCTGCATAGTTTCAGCGATGAACAATGCATAAGATGGTGTACAGCAAAATAACTGTTGAGCCAAAGTCCTTAATAATGTTTATCTGTCTGTTAGTGTTTCCAACTGATACCGGAATAGTCATTCCAACCTTTTCAGCACCGCTGTGCATCTCCAAGACCGCCTGTAAATAGTCCGTATCCATACGAAACGTGCATAAAGTCGTTCTTGTCTGCTCCTACAGTTGTCAAGGCTCTTGCGCAACACTCTGCCCAAATATCAAGGCTGTCATTACCAGTGTATCCAACTACAACCTGCTTACCAGTTGTTCCGGAAGATGCGTGAAGTCTTACTACATCTTCAAGAGGAACTGCGAACATTCCATATGATATGTATCACGTGCAAATCCTGCTTTGTTACGAATGGTAGCTTGTGCAAATCATCTACTGATTGAATGTCTTCAGGCTTCACTCCCATTTCGTCCATTCTATCACGATAGAATGGTACGTTGTCATATACCCTTCTGACTGTTTGCGATAGTCTGAAACTTTGGAGTGCTTTCATTTCACTTTTAGTTGCAGTCTCTATTGCTATGTCCCAGTATTTCTCCATATTAAAATTCTCCTCAATATTTCTAGGTTTAACGGGATAAGTATTGCAAAATAAATTATTTGGTACTATTTATGCCTCAACTGAAACTGCTTCTTCAGCAGTTTCGCTGTGATCAAAATCTTCATATGTGTTCTTTATGTATGGCTCTAGTGGCACGGTGAAAGTTTCTCCTATGCTTTCGTCCTCGTAGTATTCAACGTATTCCAAACGGAAATTCTCAGCACCTCTATCTACAACGAAATAAACGTAGCCCTCAACCATCTCGCCGTGTTTAATGTATACATCAACCGGATACTGCTCATCGTTTATATAGTCCTCTTCAGCACTTGAATAGTACGTTTCACCCTCATAATCGTAAACGATTATGAAATCATATCCGCCGACTGGTATTTCATCACCGAAAGTGTTCTTCACACGAACGTATACAGCAGCAATTTAGTCCTCTGCTTCATACGGAGTTGAGCCATCAATATCGTATGCTAAATAACTTTCGCCAACTTCAAAATTGAAAAATTCTGTTTTGTAAAGTTTTGAAAACTCCATTACGCCTGATGATGATGGATTTGGAGTATTGCCCCTTTCAGGCAAGCTGCAAGCTGTTGTACCCATAAGCATAAAACACGATAAAGCAGCTGCTAAAATCTTTTTAATTTTCAAAAGTGCGCCTTCTTTCACTTAACACTTTCTCTGCCTAAAGAGAAAGCTTTCTGATTTATGTCTAAGAACTTTGCAGGAACACATTCTTTTAACGCCTTCTGCCAACATTCCTCCGGGAAATTCATCTTAGCTGAAATTACGCCCATCAAAACAACGTTAGATGCTTTTGATGTTCCTGCTTGTTCAGCAAGGGAAAGCGCATCAACCGGTATTAGATCAACGCCCATAGCATCTAGCTTTTCAAGTATTTCTTCCGGATACTTTGCAGCACCTGTAATTACAGGCATCGGAGATGACTTTTGAGTGGATACAATAAGGTGTCCACCCTCTTTTAGATAAGATACCCATCTTGCAGCCTCAAGCTGTTCAAAGCTGATTATTATATCTGCCTCACCCTTTTCAATTACAGGTGAGTAAACTTTGTCGCCGTACTTAACATATGTAACTACCGAGCCGCCTCTTTGTGACATTCCGTGAACTTCGGATACCTTTACATCAAAGCCTTGATCGAGAAGTACGTTTCCTATTATACGGCTGGCGAGCAATGACCCCTGCCCGCCTACACCGACTATCATTACTTGGAATTTTGTTTCCATATCAGTAGTATCCTTTCTATTATTCAATTGCACCGAATGCGCAAAGTCCTGTACATACTCCGCATCCTACGCATTGTGTATGGTCAATTACAGCCTTGCCATCATTAAGTAATTGCTGGGCAACCAATCTTCATACACGCTCTACAACTACGGCACTTTCTGGAGTCAACCTTCAAGCAGGGTTGTGCTTTACATACTTTAGAGAAGTGCATGGTCTGCGTGAAATAATTACAGATGGCGCTTCTGCTGCAAGTTCTTCCTTAATAGCTGTTTCAGTTGCCTTTAGGTCGTAAGGATCTGCTCTTACTCTATTAATTCCGATTACGGCAAAGCTGTTCAAGATCAACTGCCGCTGCTGGATCACCCTTTAGGTTAATTCCTGTTGTTGGGTTTTGTTGATGTCCTGTCATTCCTGTAATGGAGTTATCCAGAATCATTACTGTTGAGTTTTGTTGCGTTATATGCGATATTCTGAATACCTGTCATCCGCTGTGCATGAATGTTGAGTCGCCGATTACTGCAATAAATTCTTTTCTGACTCTGCACCTCTAGCCTTGTTAAAACCGTGAAGTCACAGAAATTGATGCACCCATACAAACAGTAGTATCAATTGCACTAAGCGGCACGAATGCTCCTAATGTGTAGCAGCCAGCTATCTCCGCTTACAGTAACCTTCAATTTAGATAGGCAATAGAAAACTCCTCTATGAGGACAGCCAGCACAAAGTACTGGTGGGCGTACTGGTATTGCTTCTGTGAAATTCTTAATTTCTGTTGTTTTGCCAAGGATTTTTCGGCAACTTCTTCTTGTGAAAACTCACCGATAAAGCCGAAAGCTCATATAATAACAACAAATCCAAGCTTTTAGCAATGTGTTTCAATAATATCGTCTAGTTCCTCAATAACATAAACTGTTTCAAACTTAGCTGAAATCCTTAATCAGATTAACCGGCAGCAGATTTACAATGCCTAGCTTTAGGTATGAAACCTTTATCACCAAGTGCTTCTTTTGCATATTGATATGTAATACCGGCAGTAATAACGCCAATCTTTGTGTCGTTAATTTCTACTTTATTAAACTCTGATGTTTCTGAATATTCACGGATTTTTTCAGTTCTTTCTTCAACGAACACGTGACGTGCCTTTTGCATTAGCCGGAACCATTACGAATTTTTGAGGGTGTCTTAACGTATTCCTTTAGTGGAACTTCCTCTCTATCGAACAGCTCAACTATGCTCTGTGAATGGTCAACTCTTGTTGTCATACGAACGATTACAGGCGTGTCAAACTTCTCTGAAAGCTCGAAGATTTCTTTTCAAAATCTCTTGTTTCCTCAGAATCGGACGGCTCAACCATCATTACTTTTGATGCAATAGCGTGATGACGTGAGTCCTGCTCATTTTGTGAGGAGTGCATTCCCGGGTCGTCAGCAACGGCAATTACAAGCCGTTTACGCCGGTATATGCAGCAGTGTAAAGTGGGTCAGCCGCAACATTAAAGTCAACGTCTTCGATCCACAAAACGCTCTTGCGCCTGCAATAGATGCGCCAATAGCTACTTCCATAGCTACCTTTTCATTAGGAGCCCACTCAGCATAAATTTCTTTATACTTGCAACTTCCTCGATTATTTCGGTTGAAGGTGTACCCGGATAGCTTGATACGACTTTACAGCCGCCTTCAAATAGCCCTCTGGCAAACTTCTTCATTTCAAGCATTAATTTTTCATTAAAATAATTCCCTTTCGATGTATTTTATATATTTTTACTAAGCAACTGACTAAAAAACTATAAACACTAGATTTTTAACAGTGTTCTTAGAAGAAGATTAGTTTCGCCTCATGCAATTTCATTTGTAGCACTTTAATCTAATAAGATATTATACCATAAAATCAAATGCGGCCGTTAGGTTGCATTTGAACAAGGCGATAAGCGCTTACAACGTTAGTTTGTAGTTGTTTTATGCTTCAATGTTCTCGTGGGTGGAAACCGTTTAGGTTTCCATTAGAGTAGTGATAACCACTCGTTAGTCATAAAAAGCGACCACGAGGTGTGCTCATAAAATCAAATGCAGCCATAGGTTGTATTTGAACAAGGCGATAAGCCTTGCCACGGCGTTAGTTGTGGTTGTTATGCTTCAATGGCTATAAATAGTGGAAACCGTTTAGGTTTCCATTAGAGTAGTGATAACCACTCGTTAGTCGCAAAGCGACCCACGAGGTTATTATACCATAAAATCAAATGCAGCCGTTAGGTTGCATTTGAACAAGGCTTATAGCCTTGCCACAACGTTAGTTGTGGTTATTTTATGCTTCAATGTTCTCGTGGGTGGAAACCGTTTAGGTTTCCATTAGAGTGGTGATAACCACTCGTTAGTCGCAAAGCGACCCACGAGGTTATTATACCACATATATCATATTTTCGATAGACGAACGTCCATTTTTTCTTAGGTATTTTTGTTGCACAATAATTTCGTTATATAATAGTTCAACTTATCACAAACTGAGTTATCCATTCCGACCTATTGGGAAGTATATCTCCAAAAGTAAAGATTTGATGCTTTTCTGCTGTTTCCCTGATATCACCTCAAAATCATCTTTGCAAAACTCTGACATAAATTGACGGCATATTCCGCATGGAGGACAAGGCTTGCCATTACCGAAAATCGCTATCGCTTTAAAGTCCCTTTTCCCCTCAAAAACCGCCTTGCAAAAAGCCACTCTCTCGGCGCATATCGTACCGCCGTATGATGCGTTTTCTATATTGCTGCCTGTGTATATCTCTCCGTCTAAAGTAAGAACTGCCGCACCAACTTTGAAGTTTGAGTAAACAGCATATGCGTTCTCTTTAGCTTTTATTGCCTCGATAATCAATTTGCTATAATCCATGAAAATCACCTCCATAAAAACTCCTATAATAGAATTTTATCAGAAAAACAGTAAATTTACAAGTGCAGCTGCATATAAATGAAGTAACTGACATATTTACCATATCACAGAAAGGATTGGTTTTTTATGAATGAGCAGTACCCTTTTGTACTTCCGCCGCTACCGTATTCATATTGTTCACTTGAGCCTTATGTAAGCGAGGAAATTCTGCACTTTCATCATGATAAGCATTTTAAGACGTACATTGAAAAACTTAACGCACTTTTAGTTGACAGAAAAAACTTGCAGCAACTCAGTTTAAAACAGCTAATCTGCCAAAAAAACTCCTTACCAAAAGAAATAGCTACGGACATCTGCCGAAATGCTGGCGGTGTTTACAACCATGATTTTTATTTTCATATCATGTCACCTATTAAAAATCAGCGTCCAAAGGGCGCACTGTCTGTTGCAATTTGCGCCTGCTTTGGCTCGTATTGCGAGTTTATGGAGAAGTTTAAGTCTGCTGCTTTAAGTGTTTTTGGCTCTGGCTATGCGTGGCTTATTACCGACAAAAAAGGCTCTCTTAAAATAATAACCACCGCAAACCAAGACACAAATATTCCCATTGGCGGTGCAAAACTTCTCCTATGTGATGTGTGGGAGCACGCATACTATTTGCAATTCAAAAATAACAGATCTGCTCACCTTGACAACTGGTTTCAAGTTGTCAACTGGGCATTAGCAGAAGATATTTTTAATAAATATGTAACTTAAAGGAGGAGTTTATGACTACCTATAAATATAACAGAACCGACGCTGTGGAATACGCCGAAAAATGGGCGCTTTCAAGAAATCCTGCTTATTATGATTTTGAAAATTTAGGTGGAGATTGTGCAAACTTCGTATCCCAAAGCCTTTACGCTGGCACTAAGGTTATGAATTACACGCCAACTTACGGCTGGTATTATAACAGTTTAAACAGCCGTGCGCCTGCTTGGACTTCGGTTGAATTTCTTGAAAAATTTCTCACAACTAATACAGGTGTTGGACCTTTTGGTCATGTATGCGGAATTGATGAGCTTGTGATTGGAGATGTAGTTTTTCTTGCAACAGAACAGGACTATTTTCACCATTCTTCCGTAGTCACAAAGCTTATCACACCGACCTATTACGGGGTTTTGTTTCTGCTCATTCCTTCGACGCACTTAATCGCATACACTCGCCGGATATTCAATTAGAAAAATTAAATTTGTTCATATTGACGGTTATAGAAAATAATGAATAATTCTCACTTTTCTTTCTAATACTATTTGTAAAAAAACTAAATCAAGTATTTATTGAAAGGAAGAATTTTTATGCCAACAAACTTTGCAAATAGTGAAACACGTCTAAATCTCATGCGCTCCTTTGCAGGAGAGAGCCAAGCCAAAAATCGTTACGATTTAGCTTCAAAAATCGCCGAAAATCAAGGTATGTACTTCATCAAGAATATCTTCAAATTCACTGCTCATCAAGAAGAACAGCATTCCAAAATCTTTTGGGATTTCCTAAAGCAGTTGAACGGTGAGGAAATTACAATTGATGCGTCCTTCCCAATTGCGAATTTTGATAAGCTGGAGGATTTGCTTGCTGACGCTCAAAAGCACGAAAATCAAGAGCATATGGTCGTATATCCTGCCTTTGCTAAAATCGCAATGGAAGAAGGTTTTCCTGCTATTGCTAAGGCATGGGAGGATATTTCCAAAATTGAGGGTGAACATTCCATGAGATTTGGCACGTTTGCAGAACTTCTTAAAGAGGATAAAATGTTCCGTTCTGATGATGAAACGGAATGGATTTGCCTTAACTGCGGTCATATCCACAAGGGGAAGAATGTCCCTAATATATGTCCTGTCTGCGCTGAATCTCACGGATATTCTGTGCCTTACAAATACTATAAATTCCTTGCTAATTGCTATTCCAAGAACTAAGCAAAAAAATCTCCCCATTCTTATAAATGCGGGAGATTTTTCTTGTTTAAATCTTGTTGCTAGGGCAAAGTCCGCAGCAAACGCTCATTAAAAGCAGTCTTTATTCAAACTTAAATGTTTTAAAATCAAACTTGCTTCCCGGTAGGAACATGAAACTAATATCGTTCACTCCGCTAATAGTGTTTATTTCAAACGTTCTTTCGGTGTATTCCTCGCTCTTTGCAAATTCAATTATCTGTGTTTTTTGCTCCTTGCCAACTTCTGTGTAGCGAAGCTGCATGGTGTTGCTGTCGTTTAGCGACCTGCCGCAAATAGTGATTTTTGTAGCACCGTCACCGAAGTTCATGTTCTTAAATCCGATGATTACGTTGTTGCCGATATTTTCAATCGCCTCGTCCGTAATGGTGTACTCATCGCCATAAACCTCGTCCTTATCGATAATTCGGTTAAGTTCGAACGCTCTGTCGCTCTCAACAAACTCAAATCCACCATAAATTATGCGATTTTCAAAGGTGAAGGATATAGTTTGCACTCCGATTATTTTCCGTGGAAGTTTAAATTCAAATGGATCAAATCCGTCCCATCTGCCGTTGATTGGGAACTCAAATCTGCCAACTAGCTCCCCGTCATCTGGAGTACCTATCCACATTTCAAACGGAATAGCTAATCCACCTGAATTTCCTACATACATCTTTAGTCTGTCGCTGCCTGACTTGCCAAAATCAATTCCTGTGTATGCCATGTAAATCTTGTTATCAAAGCCGCCAAGTGCGCCGTTATCTATTACATTAGGCGAGCCGTTGCTGAAATTATGCAAGCAAGCAGAAATGAACTTGTACGGACTGCTAAGCGCATCTCCCATTCCTGTAACTTCAAACTTCACGCTTGAAAGTGCTTGAGGGATTTTGCCACCATTATAGCACTTTGCTCTTAAATAGAATATGCCGTCGCCCTTTGCAGTTAGGGTGACTTTACCATCAGTAAGAACCCCCTCTGCAATTTGTGTTTCAATTCCATTGTCAAGCACCGTGCAAATGTCAATCTTATCGTAAGTTGCATTCTTAGGGAATGTTTCCACCTCAATCTCAGCCGTTGGGTTTTCTGCTGTGAGGAGAGTTCTATTTGCGTTTAGCTGTATTTTTCTAATTGGGATTTCGTCATTCTTTTCTGAAGCAAGGCAAGCTCCGCATCTGCTTGCACCGACTTTTTTCTCGGAATTAGCTACGGTTATTGTTATGCTTTCCTCAGAAATTCCTGAAGAATTTACCGTTATGGTAATCTCCCCGTCCTCGCACTCTGGGGCAATCATCGCAAGTAATTTTCCGCTGAAAAGTCGTCTTGAAGTGCCTTTGTATTGGTCGTAATCGGTGGAATCGCCATTATCAAGTCCGACTAGCTTGCCCTTGCCTGTAACGCTTACCTCAACTCGATTTGACGCATTTGCAACAAACTCGCCGTTCTCATCATGTGCCGATATTTCAACAAAGCATAGGTCTGCACCGTCACCCTTGAGAACGGTTTTTGATGGCTTTAATTCAAGCTTTGTGCAGTCTGTGAAAGATGCTCTCCTATCTGTTGCGACTACGTTTCCGTTATCATCATACGCCTTTACAATCAGCTCACCCTTAGCATACTTAACATTCCAGCGTGCATAAAGCTCTTTACTGTTTTCATGGTCGATTTCACAAACCCCCAAAGACTCACCATTAAAGAAAAGTTCGGCTTTCGGTGCATTTGTGTAGGCAATTACGTCAATATTTTCTCCCACATTCCAGTCCCAATGTGGAAGCAGATGAATCATTGGCTTAGTTGTCCAAGCAGCCTGATAGAAATAATATATATCCTTAGGGAAGCCTGCTGTATCAACAATTCCAAAGTAGGAGTTTTTAGTGTCATAAGGTGTTGGCTCGCCGATATAGTCAAACCCTGTCCATATAAATTGTCCTGCGCAAAACTTTCTGTCACGGTCCATGTACCATGATTTGTTTGCACTGCTGCCCCATCCTACAACGCTATTATCCATGCTTGAGCATTGCTTATCCTCGCAAGTAAGGATAGGTGTTGAGAACGGCATATGATAAATTCCTCTGCTCCTTACAGCAGAAGAGGTTTCGCTGCCGTAAATAATCCAATCCGGATATTTTTGGTGATGTGCATCGTAAAGTCTTTCAGCATAGTTATAGCCGGAATGCTTTAAAACATCGGCACATTGTTGCGCAAAATCCCATTCAATGTAGCATGAGCCAATTGTCGCAATTCCGTTAAATCTT
>JAXGPS010000026.1:0-17865 GCA_040766825.1 Oscillospiraceae bacterium | reverse complement strand
TTTGTAATATATTCGTTGATTTCCGATAAGAACTTTTCTCCGTATTTTTGAATTCGGGAATCTCCAATGCCTGAAATAGCTGAAAGCTCCTCTTTATTCCTTGGAAGCGTGTTGCACATTTCCCTTAATATTGCATCAGAAAGAACAACATACGACGGAACAGAATTGACCTTTGCAATTGATGTTCTAAGCTCTTTAAGTCTTGGAAGAAGGTCGGTGTTAATCGTGTTGTCTGTTCCTGTTTCGCTTGCCACTCCCTTTGCGACTTTCATTAATATTTGCTTGCGTTCTTTTAGTATTTCAGCTGATTTTGATGTTAGCTTTAAAACCGGATAATCGCCCTGTGACTGCGTTAGCCATTCGCCTTGTTGCAGAAAATATATTGCATCTAAAATAAATTTGTCCGTTTCATCTCGCATAATTCCAAAAGTAGAAAGGCTGTCAAAACCAATTTCAAGAATTCTTTTAATCTCTCTGCCTAGCAGAACATCTGCGATCATTCTAGCGACGAAATTCTGCCCCATTCTGTATACGCAGGAGAGGATTTTTTGTGCCTCAACGGTGATGTCACGTTCTTCAAAATTTGCCTTGCATGAGGAACAATTCCCACAAAAGCTAGATGACCTTTCGCCGAAATATTTTAGTATGTATTCCCTTAAACAGCCACTTGTTCGACAATAAAACACCATTGCTTTTAGCCTTTGTCTGTCACGTTCTTTTATTAATTCTCGGGTTTCTGCATCAAGTTCTTCGTTGTCCCTTGAGTTTTCAATGAAGAACTGTTGCGTGCGAACATCCTGTCCGCCGTACAATAATATGCAGTCTGCCGGTGAACCGTCACGCCCCGCTCTGCCTGCCTCTTGATAGTAGCTTTCAATGTTTCCAGGCATATTGTAGTGAATTACGCAACCAACGTTTGATTTATCAATTCCCATTCCGAACGCATTTGTTGCAACCATGATTTTCTTTCGGTCGTATATGAAATCGTCCTGATTTTCCGTGCGTTCTGTGTCGGTAAGCCCTGCGTGATACTTAGTCGCTGTAAAGCCGCCGTAATTTAGATTGTCGCAAATTGTTTCGACATTCTTTCTGGTTGAGCAGTAAATTATTGTACAAATGTCCTTGCGTTTTTCAAGTATTTCCACAAGCTTATTCATTTTGTTTTCGGGAGAAATTACGCTGAAATATAGATTTTCACGATTAAATCCCGTCGTTATTTCAAACTGGTTTTCTAGCCTTAAAATTTTTGAAATATCTGCTCTTACAACGCTTGTCGCTGTTGCTGTAAATGCACTTAATATCGGACGAATTCTCAAGCTTTCAACAAACTCTGTTATCTTTAGATAGCTAGGTCTAAAGTCCTGTCCCCACTGTGAAACGCAGTGCGATTCATCTACTGTAACCATTGAAATATTCGCACTTTGAGCAAAGGAAATAAAGCTATCTGTAAGTAGCCTTTCGGGCGCTACGTAGATTATTTTGTACTCGCCGTTTTTGGCTCTATTTATAACTTCATCCATTTGGCGCATGTTGAGTGAGCTGTTTATGTAAGCCGCCTTAATTCCTAGCTGAATGAGTGCTGTGACTTGGTCCTTCATAAGCGAAATTAACGGCGAAACTACTATTGTAATGCCGTCAAGAATAAGCGCTGGGACTTGATAGCAAATCGATTTCCCAGCGCCTGTTGGCATTACGGCTAGTACGTCACGCCGCATTAAAATATTATCTATTATTTCCTCTTGGCCGTTTCTGAATTCGTCGTACCCAAAAAGCCTTTTTAAAACATTGTATTTTTCCAATTTATTTTCCTTTATTTATACTATTAAATCTATAATTACTCCTGCAACAACTGCTATAACATAAAGTATTCCTACTATTGCTAAGTTTTGCTTTAGGTGTTTTTTGCGGTTACGGAATAGCACAACAAGTCAAGCCCTGCGCCTGTTGATAAGCCTGCAACCACTCCGCCGAATGAAAGTCCGCCCATTATATAAAGCTCTGTAAGCACCACTGATGATGCGCAGTTTGGGATAAATCCAATAGCGCTGCTACAAACGGCTGGAAAACGCTGCCCGTTCCGAGTAGGTTAAATAGCGCCTCCTCGCCCATTATAGCGATTGCGCCACCGAGAACGATATTTACTATTAAAATGAACAGAAAAGTAATGCCTGTATGCTTTAGCGATGAGCGTAAAATTCCATGCTCACAACCACAATGCTCGCATAGTTCATTGTACATTTCTGGCTCGGCTTTTTTCTTGATGAATAGCTTAACTACTAAGTCAATCACAATTCCTGCGATTATTGCGATTATAACTTTAACAAGGAGCAGTTTCCATATCTCGCCTGCTTTGTCAGGGTGGGCGAGAAGTACCGGTATTGCCTCATCAGAAGTTGAGATAAACACGGCAATAAGCGTGCCGATTGTAATAAGTCCACCTGAATAAAGATTTGCAGCAACTACTGAAAATCCACACTGTGGAACACAACCGAGAAGCGCTCCCCCGACTGTCCCTAAAGGGCCTAGTTTAGTGAGTGTGCGACTTAGCTTGTCCGACGCTTTATGCTCGAAAAACTCTATAAGTAAGTAAGCCCCGAATAAAAACGGTAGCAATTTTAGCGAATCAATAAGCGCATCTAATAAAACATCTGTAATCATTTCAAACATAAATATATTTTCTCCATAACCAAAGTCGTATTTCTAACTTTCTAATTATACCACTTTGGAATACTTTTGGCAATATGTTAAAATGGGTATTAACTGGATTTTTTAGTAAAAAGATTTCTCCGTAAATCTCTATCTTACTTAAAAAACATAACAGGCACGGTAAATTCCCTATAATAAATAGTCATTTCGTTTAAAAAAACTTGTTTAGTGTTAGTGTTGTTGTTGTAAATTCGATAAAATTCAAAATATGCTGACAAGTTAGTTTCTTTTGCTTGATTTTTAGTTGGAAATCATCTATAATTAATGGATAACTACAACTTTTTAATTAATGAATTTGGGGGATTATTTTATATGGCAAATCAGCTTGTAGCAATCCTTGACTTTGGTGGTCAATACAATCAACTAATCGCAAGGAGAGTCCGTGAATGTGGAATTTATTGCGAGGTGTTTTCCTACAAAACTCCTATTGACGAAATAAAGGCGAAAAATCCAATCGGTATTATCTTTACCGGTGGGCCTAACAGCGTTTATCTTGAACAGTCTCCAAAAATTTCAGCTGAAATTTATGAACTTGGAATTCCTGTTTTGGGCATTTGTTATGGCGCACAACTAATGGCGTACTCCCTTGGTGGCGAGGTTAAGCCTGCAAAGTCCCGTGAGTATGGGAAAACTCTTACTAATTTTGAAACATCTTCCCCTATGTTTGATGGAATTTCTGCTCAAAGTAATACATGGATGAGCCATACAGACCAAATTATAACTATGCCTGCTGGCTTTGTTAGTGTGTCTAACTCCGAGCATTGCCACATTGCTGCTATGGAAAATAGAGAAAAGAAACTCTATGCAGTTCAATTCCACCCTGAAGTAAACCATACAGAAGAAGGTCAAAAAATCCTTCACAACTTCCTATACAACGTTTGTAACGCTACTGGCGACTGGACCATGGGAATGTACGCTAAGGCTGCTATTGCAGACATCAAGGCTCAAGTTGGAGATGGCAAGGTTCTTCTAGCTCTCTCTGGCGGTGTTGACAGCTCCGTTCTCGCAGCACTTCTTGCAAAGGCTGTTGGAAAGCAGCTCACTTGTATATTCGTAGATCACGGATTTATGCGTAAAAACGAGGGAGATGAAGTTGAGGCAGCATTCAAGGGTTGGGACATCGACTTCCGCCGTGTAGATGCTAAGGCTCAGTTCATGGCTAAACTTGAGGGTGTTACCGATCCTGAAACAAAACGCAAAATTATCGGTGCAGAATTTATCCGTGTTTTTGAGGCTGAGGCTAAGAAAATCGGTAAGGTTGACTTCCTTGCTCAAGGAACTATCTACCCTGACATTATCGAAAGCGGACTTGGTGACGCTGCTGTTATTAAGTCACATCACAACGTTGGCGGATTGCCTGACCACGTTGACTTCAAAGAAATTATTGAACCTTTGCGTCTACTATTCAAAGATGAGGTTCGTAAACTTGGTTTAGAGCTTGGTCTTTCTGACGTTCTTGTTTACAGACAGCCATTCCCTGGACCTGGACTTGCTGTTAGATGTATCGGAGAACTAACTGAAGAAAAACTCGAAATTCTTCGTGATGCAGACTATATATTCCGTCAAGAAATCGCAAATGCTAATCTTGATAAACAAATCAGCCAATACTTCGCTGTAATTACAGATATGCGTTCCGTTGGTGTTATGGGCGACAGCAGAACATACGACTATACACTTGCCCTACGTGCTGTAACTACTACCGACTTTATGACTGCTGACTTCGCAAAAATCCCTTACGAAGTTCTTGAGGCAACTGCTGTTCGTATCGTAAATGAGGTTAAGCATATTAACCGTATTGTGTATGATATTACTACTAAGCCACCGGCTACTATTGAGTGGGAGTAAATACAACTGTTTATTTGTAAGCAGATATATAGGTTTAAGTATTAGCGATTACGTAATATGAATAACTTTGAATGACATATTCCCCTTATCAGTTGAGGCTGGTAAGGGGGAAATATTTTATTGTTTAGGTTGCATTTATATGAAATAAGTAGTAGAATAATATGTGAGAACAAAGCTGTATTTTTACAAAACTTTAAATATATTTGAGGTGTAAAGTAACATGACTGCAAAACCATTCATAAAATGGGCGGGTGGCAAAAGCCAATTGCTTAATGAAATACGCAACAAGTATCCTCAAAAAATTGTTCGCTACTGTGAACCTTTTGTGGGTGGCGGAGCTGTGCTTTTTGATGTGTTGACAAAATTTCAGCCAAATGAAGTTATTATCAACGACATAAACGCTGAACTTATAAATACATATAAACAAATTCAATGTAATGTTGAAACGATTGTTGACAAGCTTAATGTTATGCAAAATGATTTTTGGAACGCTAACTCAGAAATGCGCAATGAACTCTATTATGCCGCCCGCGAACGTTTCAACTGTTTGAAAGCAGTCAGCGATGAAAGCTATAATCTTGAAAAGGCTACGCTTTTTATTTTCCTTAACAAAACATGTTTTAATGGACTGTATAGAGTGAATAAAAAAGGGTTGTTCAACGTTCCTATCGGTTCATATAAAAAGCCAATTATTTGCGACAAAGAAAATCTAACAAACGCAAGCGAACTCTTGCAAGGAACAAAAATCATCTGCGGTGATTATAAAGCTTGTGAGAATTTTATTGACAGCAAAACATTTGTCTATATTGATCCACCATATCGACCATTGACAGCAACATCATCTTTTACTTCTTACAGTGAAAATGAATTTGGCGATAGCGAGCAAATTGCACTTGGGGAATTTATTGATAGTATAACCGCAAAAGGTGCAAAAGTAATTGCAAGTAATTCCGACCCTAAAAATACAGATGAAAATGATATGTTTTTTGATAACCTATATGCAAAGTATCTTGTGACAAGGGTGTCGGCTAAAAGAGCAATTAATAGTAACGGCAGCAGTCGTGGTAATATAAGTGAAATTTTGATTTGTAATTATTGAGGAGGAAAGTTTATGCCATACGGTGAATATGCTCAATGTCCGTGTTGCGATAAGGTTTCACATGGTAAGGATTCTATTGAAAATAACTTCGGTTTTAGAGATATGGGAGGAGCAAAAATAATCCCTCAATCGTATTGTCGTGAGTGTCGCATTGCAAGATGCGAATCGGGGAAATCCTGTAAAGTTAAAAAATAAAGTGAGGTATAATATGACGAGAAACTTCACTAACTGGCTATCGAAATTCCGTAATAGTATAGCAAACTATGACTACTATATAGATTTTAATAAAGTAATTAAAAATGTAGAGAGAGTTAAGGTTGAGTTGAATATTTTAAACTCGCTAATTGGCTCTAAAAACATAGAGAGCGATTTTGAAAATCTCATAATAAAATATCCCGAAACATTGCAATGTATTCCTTTGCTACTCGCCGTTAGAAGTAATGAAATTTATGCTATTGATAGCGGTGGAGCGTTTAACTACAATTTTAAAACCGCAAACTATTCAACTGAACAATATAAAGTATTTATGAGAAAAACTGGCTTGTTTAACCTACTCCAAAACCACATAATAAATAACCTTATCGATTATGTTACAGGAGTTGAAACCGGACTTGACTCAAATGGTCGTAAGAACCGTGGTGGTCATTTGATGGAAAATCTAGTTGAGGCTTTTCTAATTAAATCGGGTTTAACTAAAGACAAAGATTACTACAAAGAAATGAGAATAGGTGAAATTGAAAGCAAGTGGAATATTGACCTCTCTGCCCTTTCCAATGGTGGCAAAACTGTGAAACGCTTTGATTTTGTTGTTAAAACATCAAGTAAAATCTATGGTATTGAAACAAACTTCTATGCGAGTGGCGGCTCGAAGCTTAACGAAACCGCTCGCAGTTATAAGACAATCGCTCTTGAAGCAAAGGAACTTAGTAATTTTGAATTTGTTTGGTTTACAGACGGGAATGGGTGGAAGTCAGCAAGAAATAACCTTGAGGAAACCTTTGACGTAATGGAGCATATCTACAACATCGATGATATGGAAAACGGGATTATGGATAAGGTGTTTAAGTAATGGCTAATAAGAAAATAGTTAAATGGGAGCCTGACAACTTTGAGCTTGAAATGACTACTCACTGGTCTTTTCCGCAACGTGGTAATTGGGCTACACATGATGCAAAATGGCGTGGAAACTGGTCTCCATATATTCCTAGAAATCTTATTCTAAGATATTCAAACGAGGGCGATTTAGTCCTCGATCAATTCGCTGGCGGCGGAACAACTCTAGTTTAAGCAAAGCTTTTAAATCGCAATATAGTTGGCGTTGATGTTAATGATGTTGCACTTGCTCGTTGTCGGGAAAAAACAGATTTTGAACATGAGGGTGCAAACGGCAAGGTATATATCAAAAAATCTGATGCTAGAAATCTTGATTTTATCTCCGATGACAGTATTGATTTGATTTGTACGCATCCACCATATGCTGATATAATTAAGTATAGCGAGGACGTAGAGGGTGACTTGTCGCACCTTAAAGTCCCACAGTTTTTAGAACAGATGAAAAAGGTAGCAAGTGAAAGCTATCGAGTTCTAAAAAAAGATAAATTCTGTGCCACTTTAATGGGCGATACCCGCCAAAAGGGTTGTATGATACCAATGAGCTTTGACGTGATGAAAATTTTTCAGGATGCTGGTTTCACGCTTAAAGAGCTGATTATAAAAGAACAACATAACTGTAAAGCAACTGGCTATTGGAAAACTAATAGCGTTAAGTATAATTTTTTGCTTATTGCACATGAGTATTTGTTTGTTTTTAGGAAGTGAAAATAAAGCACTACGATTTTGTGATATAGCATATTCTCCACACGGGAGTTACATCAACACAAGTTAAAATATTATTTTAAAGGAGTATATAAAAATGAAAAAACTGTATGACGGCAAGACTAAGGACGTTCTCAAGGACGAGGAAACCGGTTCGGTTTACCTACTATTCAAAGACAGTGCAACAGGTGAAAACGGCGTATTCGATCCTGGTTCTAACACTGTTGGCGGAAGCGTTGAGGGCAAGGGCAAAATCGGACTAAAAATATCTAGTTACTTCTTCGAACTTATGGAGAAGAACGGAATTCCTACTCATTACCTAAGTTCAGATATTGACAAGGGCTTGATGGAAGTTCGTCCTGTTACTGTTCCTCCATTAGAGTTCATCTTGCGTTACTTCACTGCTGGAAGTATGTGCAGACGCTTCGCTCTTGAAGAAGGCTTGGTTTTCGATCCGCCTTACCTTGAAGTTACTCTAAAAAGCGATGCTCAGGGAGATCCTTTGATCAGCGATCGTTTGTGCCAAATGAAAGGACTTCTTTCTCCTGGACAATACGACGAGGCTCTAAGTATCCTTGAAAAAGTTGGCGGCGTTCTTAGAAAAGAGCTTGCTGACATGGGCTATCAACTAATTGACTTTAAAATTGAACTTGGCTATGACGAAAATGGAAAAGTTGTTGTTGCAGATGAAATTACACCAGATATTTGGAGAATTAAAGATGCTAACGGAAACATTCCTAACCAAATCGACTGTGCTAAGATGCTTCTAAATAACATCGGCTAATAATTAAAACTATAACGGTCTTGCTGTACTAATCAGCAGGACTGTTTTGCTTTCCCCCTCCAAAAAAATTTTGTCACAAAACATCGCTTCTTGTCATACAATACAATGTGGCTTAACTCTTTAAGCTAACAAAAATATAAGGGGCGATTATATGGCAACAAACTTTGGCGTGGCAAACGACTATAATCTATTCGTTCTCGGCAATGCATCTATGACTGATTCAGATGTAGAAGGAAGACTTGCTGTACAGGGTGATATTATGTTATCAGGATATTCAGTTTCAAGTGAGATTGAGCCGAATTCCTCCAACACAAATACTCTTGTTATTGGCGGCAGAATAAACATCATGAACAGCCAAAACTTTGCAGGAGATACTGTGGTTGCTTCCATCAACGATTCAGACACTTATGATATGAGCAACCCAAATGGCAGATTAATAATCGGTACTCCAATAGACTTTGATGAACAGGATATTTTCCTCAAATGCCTAAGCAGAGAAATAAACAAACTTACTGCAAACGGTATTGTTAGCACTTGTTATGGTAATGAAGTGTATCTAATCGGTGAAGATGAAGAACTCAACGTTTTTAAATTTGATAGTCAAAATATTGCCGGAAGTGGTATTAAACTTTCTGAAATAAGCGAGTTAAATATCAAAATTCCAGAGGGTTCTTTTGCAATTATCAATATTCTTGGTTCTCCAATTATTATGCAGAACTTTGAAACATTCGTAAATGGCTACGCTGCTACTCGTGATGATGCTGCAAGAATAGTCTTTAACTTCCCTGAAGCAACTTCTTGGGAAAGCACTGCTGTCGGAATTTTCGGATCAGTTCTTGCACCTTATGCTGCGGCAGTTGCAACAAACCATCAGTTTAACGGAAATGTTATTTTCGGAAGTATTACAGGAAACGCTGAATTCCACAACGTTACTTTTGAAGGAGTTCTTCCTGAAACTATTTGCAGAGTAGGACCTGTGGACTGCCTTTGCAAAAACAACTGTTGCTGCGAACTTCAGAATTACTATGCAGAAGTATCAGTTTATTTCCAAGAAAAACAGCTCTATTTCCAAGAAAAAAATGATTATTTTGACAGAAGATATGGTGCTATCCTTGCGTCAGGTCTAACTTGTTGCGATCAGGCTTGCGGCGGCACTGCATCTGAACAAAGTATCCAAAGCGCTTTTCCTGTAACAGCGGCACTTGACCCTGCTCCTGCTCAAGTATTACAGGTTGATTGCACTTGCAAAAACAACTGTTGCTGCGAACTTCAGAATTACTATGCAGAAAGAGCTGTTTACTTCCAAGAAAAACAGGTATACTTCCAAGAGAAAAACACCTATTTTGACGGAAGATACGGTGCTATTCTTGATTCTGATCTAACTTGCTGCGATCAGGCTTGCGGCGGCGAAGTATAACTCTTTTTAAATTTGATTTTCTCCGGCTGTACAGATTTCTGTACAGCCGTCTTTATTTTAAATCTTGTTTGCTGCGACAAGACAAAAGCAAACGCTCACCTCATTAAAGACGGTCTTCATTCAGTGGGGGAACTCCCCTGCTGAATTCGCCTGCGCTTTAATTCAGCTAATTTATACAAATAATTGTTCCAAAATATATTTGTTATTCCCTTGAATTATACTGTTTAAAATGGTAAAATATTATTATAATATTAAAAAGGAGGAATTCATCTATATGAAAAAGTATATTGCAGAATTTATCGGAACAGCTACTCTTGTAATCATGGGTTGTGGAAGTGCCATGGCTTTGGGTTGTGACACTGCCGGCGGTCATCTTGCCGTTGCTCTTGCTTTCGGTTTGGCTATCGTTGCAACAGCTTACGTTATTGGTGGAATTTCTGGCTGTCACATTAACCCTGCCGTATCCTTGGGAGTTCTTTTAAGCGGACGTATGAGCGTAAAGGATTTCTGCGGATATGTAATTGCACAAATCCTTGGCGCAATCGGTGGTGCTGGCGTGTTAAAACTTCTAGTTTCACTCGGTATGCCTGACCTTACAGGCGGACTTGGAACTAATGGTACAGCAACCATGGGAATTGCAGGCTCTTTAATCGTTGAAATCATTCTCACCTTCATCTTTGTTTACCTCATTCTTGGCGTAACAGGTGATGAGAGCAAAGGGAGCGTTGCAGGCATTGTAATTGGTCTTACTTTGGCATTTGTACACATCATCGGTATCCCACTAACAGGAACCTCTGTAAACCCTGCTCGTAGTATTGGTCCTGCTATCTTCGTTGGCGGATCCGCTCTATCAAGCGTTTGGGTATTCATCGTTGGTCCTTTAGTAGGCGCTGCTTTGGCTGCTGTTGTTTATATGTTCTTAAACAAGGCTGGTAAGAAAGCGTAATCATATTAACCATTAAAACCTTAGAGCTTTTTCGCTCTAAGGTTTTTTCTTTTGTATATTAATTAACCCCTGTTTTTATCTAAATCACTTTGTCTATATTAATTGATATGAATTTCTATTTTCCTTGACAAATATGCGATAATTAACTATAATTAGTAGAGTAAAATACGCTTAATATACCCATACAATTCCCAACCACTAATCGCTTTAATTTACATTAGAATTTATAAAGATAAGAGGAGAAACTCAAAATGCACGAAAACGTATTAGTTCCCATGCCACTTCCTATTCACATCATCTTTTGTGTGATTGGAATGCTATATTGCGGATTTAGATATTATCAGAAAAATTATCCGTATTTCCTGCTTCTAACTATCGCTATCCCGTCAACGCTTCTCATTTATATAAGTCAGGAAAAGTGGTTCTTTATCGCTTTGGCTATTGAGGAAGTTGCTCTTGGTTTACTAATTATTATAAACTTGATTTCCGTATCAAAAAAGACTGCACTTGCAGAAGCTGATGCAAACACCCCTTCCTCTCCTAGCGAAGCTATTGAAAACCCGAGCGAAAACGAAGATAACTCCCAAAAATAATGTGAAATTAACGGACTTCGCCGTTTTGGCGAAGTTTTTGATTTTAATAATATCATTATAACTTATTAAAACATACCGTAAAGAAAGGTTAAATATCATGGCAACCTATGAATTAAAAAATCCAAAACGTATTGTTATAAAGCTCGGCACTTCCACATTAACTCACCGCACTGGTAGATTAAACATTCGCAGAGTTGATAGTCTTGTTAAGGTTATCTCCGATTTATATAACGCTGGAAATGAAATAATTATTGTTTCATCTGGTGCAATTGGACTGGGTGTTGCTAAAATGAACCTCCCTGCTCGTCCTACTGACACCCCTTCTAAGCAGGCGTGTGCTGCTGTTGGGCAGTGTGAACTTATGTATATGTACGACCAAAAGTTTGCTAAGTACGGAATTACTGTTGCTCAGCTTCTTTTGACTAAATTCGTTCTCCTAGAGGGCAGAAGACACAATGTTGTCAATACTCTCAACCGTCTTATTGAGCAAAGAATTATCCCTATCATAAATGAAAACGACACTGTTGCCATTGACGAATTGGAACTTGAAATGGGTGAAAACGACTCACTTTCCGCTATCGTAAGCAGCCTGATTGATGCTGACTGGTTGGTTATTCTTTCCGACATTGACGGCTTGTACGACAAAAACCCTAACTTCCATGACGATGCTAAGATAATTTCTCGTGTAGACGTTATTGATGACAGTATTCGTGCCCTTGCAGGCGGTGCTGGTTCGGCTCTTGGCACAGGTGGGATGATTACAAAGATTAAAGCCGCTGAAATCGCTACTGCTGCTGGATGCGATATGATAATACTAAACAGTCAAGATCCAGAAAATCTATATCAATTAATTGAGGGCAGAACTATCGGCACTCTTTTTAAAGCTGCCCCAAAAAAGAAAAATATAACCGAGGAGGATCTTAAATGAGCTATATTGAAGAATTAGGATATAATGCAGTCGTCGCTGAAAGAACGCTAATGTCTGCTCCTACAAAAATGAAGAATGATGCTCTAAGGGCTATCTCTGATGCGCTTATTGAGAACGTACAACTCATTATAGATAACAACCGCCTTGACATTAACAACGCTATAAAGCAGGATATGTCCGTGTCAATGCAGGATAGGCTTACGCTAGATGATGCAAGAATTAAGGCTATTGCAAGCTCCGTTCTTGACATAATAAAGCTTGATGACCCTATCGGCGAAGTTGAGCATGGCACAATTCGCCCTAATGGCATCAAAATTCAGAAAACACGTGTTCCACTTGGCGTTATCGGAATTATCTATGAGTCCCGTCCAAATGTTACTGTTGATGCTGCTATTCTTTGCTTGAAAACCGGAAACTCGGTTATCCTTAAAGGCGGAAAAGAAGCATATCATTCTAACAAATGCCTAGTTGAAATTATGCGTAATGCAATTGAAGCATCTGGACTCCCAAAGGACTGTATTCAGTATGTAAATAGCATTTCACGTGAAGATACTAAAGAGCTTATGCGTTGCAATAAGTACCTTGATGTGCTTATTCCAAGAGGCAGTGCAAGGCTCATTAACGCTGTTAAAGAGCAGGCTAGTGTTGCTGTAATTGAAACAGGTACTGGAAATTGCCATGTATATGTAGATAAAAGCGCTGATCTTGAAATGGCTGTAAACATTGTGGATAACGGCAAAACTCAACGTCCATCAGTGTGCAACGCTGTTGAGAGTTTACTTGTTCATAAAGATATTGCTAAGGAATTTCTCCCTCTTTGCAAGGAACGTCTTGACCAACATGGAGTTGAGATTAGAGGGTGCGATAAAACTCTTGAAATCCTCAGCGGTTTAGCTAATGTTACACCTGCCTCAGAAGATGATTATGCGACGGAATTCCTCGACTACATTATCTCTGTTAAGGTTGTTGACAGTACTGACTGCGCAATTGAACACATCTCAAAATACACTACTAAACATTCCGAATGTATTGTTACTAACTCCCTTTGTGATGCTGAAAAGTTCCAAAACGAAGTTGATGCAGCTGCTGTTTATGTAAATGCTTCTACTCGCTTCACCGATGGCGGAGAATTTGGTCTTGGCGCTGAAATTGGAATTTCAACACAAAAACTACACGCAAGAGGCCCTATGGGACTTGACGAGCTTACATCAGTAAAGTATTTGATTAACGGAAACGGACAAATTAGATAACATTAAGTAGGTAATGTAAAGAAATGAATGAATTCAATAACGATAGAGAAATCTTCGACTACGATAAATATATAGAGTCTTCTAAGAAGAAAAAGACTTCCGGAGCGTCATTTTTAAAGCAGCTTGGCAAGGCTGTAAAAAATCTGCTAAAGCTGCTGCTGCTAACAAGCATGAAAAGGCTAGCAAACCTATTAAAGCTGAAAAAACTCCAGTTAAGAAAACTGCGGAGAAAGCGCCGCCGACTTTAAAATTGAAACCCTCCAACGAAAAAGACTGCTCATGAGGCTTTGAACTCTCCACAAAAGGATATTGCGAAGGCTTCATTTGAAGTGGAAACACCAAAGGAAACTGTTGTAGTTAAGGAAAAATCTCCAAATGAAGTGCCTATCTTCCAAACAGAGATAAAACCTAAGCCAGCGACTGTAATAGAAAAGCCAAAGCCCGTAGCTGAAAAGCCAAAGCCTGCGCCAGCAGTTGAAAAAACTATGCCTCAAAAGCATGAGCCAACTGACGCTGAAATTCTTGAGTCTATACTTAAAGATGCTGAAGCTAGACGGGCAGCAAAACCCGAATACATAAAAAAAGAAACTGCAACCTCTACTGACTGGAATGCTCTTGCTGAAAAGGGCAAAAGCAAGTCTGCTAAGGATAAGAGTGCAGAACCTAAGGCTGAGAAGGTTAAGTCCGACAAGACCAAGTCTGACAAGACCAAGTCTGACCAGACTTTACCTTGGGGCAAGAAAGCTACTCAAAAGGTTGAAGATACTCCTGTTGAACCGACTGTTTTACAAACTGAAGTTTCTGAAGTTGCGCCTGTTGCCGAACAGAATATTCAGTCTGAAAACCAACCTGCCGACCTTCAACCTCAAGCTAACGAGAGCGTGAAGTGGAGTTTTATTCCAAGTGAAAGCAGCAAGAAAACCAAGCCTGCGCCTTGGAAATTTGCTCAAAGTACGGCTGTTAAATCTGAACCAACTCAAATTGTTAAAGTAGAATTCCCGGAAGAATCGGAAGAAGCTGCTCCAATTGAAGTTCAAGAAGCTCCAATTGCTCCAAAACCTAAGTGGTTTGAAAAGAAGGCTAAGAAGCCTGCACCTGCACATATAGAAGAACAGCCAATTGAAGAAGAACCAACAACTCCTGTTGTTGCTAACGTTCCTGTGGCTGATATTCCTGCGCCTGTTTCTAGTGAGGATTTAGTTGCCGAAGAAGTTCCAGCTATCCAAGAAACTATCAGCGAAGAAACGCTTGTTATAAAGGAAGTTGTAGAAGAAACTAAGGAAGAAATAGCAGAAGAAGATGTAATTAATGAGCCGATAGTTTCAGACGCTTCAATTACAGAAAGTTCGCCTAAAAAGTCAATTTGGGATAAGTTCACCTCAATTGTAAAGCAAGCAACTGCTAAAAAACCAAAAACAGAAACGGAAACTTTAGATGAGGTTATCCCTGTTATTGCTAGTGTTCCGATTGCTGATATTCCTGCTGAAAACACTAAGGAAATCGAAGAAGTTGCTACCGTTCCAACTACAACACCAAAGGAAACAAAGGCAGAACAGCCTAAGCCAAATAAAAAATCAGCTAAGAAATCCATTTGGGATAAGTCTGAAAAAAAGGTTTCAAAGCCTAGTGAAAAGCCAATAGTTGCTACCGATATTGAGATTGATTTGCCAATAAACACCGACTCTGTTGTTGTCGAAGAGCCTAAAAAGGGTCCGTCGTCCAAAAAATCCAACAGAAAAAACAGAAGAAAAAATGCTCAGCAAAAGGCTGAACTAGACAATTTTAACGCAATTGAAAGCGATGTTAAAGTATATGTTCCCCGCTCGACTAAGGGACAGAATTTTATTAAGCAATTCGGTGAGGCGATGGAAAATGCACTCGATACAGATGTTTCTGAAATTGAAGAAATGTCCAAAAACGTGGTTGCTGAAACTCCTGCAAAACCTCGCTCGCTTAACAGAAACTTCTACTTTGCAGTCGGTACAATTTGTTTTGTAATGGCTATAATCGGATTTATATTTACTATAAGCTTTTTTGCTAACGTATTCCATAATATCGCCGATAATACTAAACAAAAACCGAGTTCGCTTCATTCATTTATCCAGTTGTCCTTGTTGACCCTGCTGCATTTGAGAATGCTTCAGGACCTGCCGTCAAACGTTATGGTAACATCAGCTATTTGAATATAATCATGTATGAGGATACTTCAAAAAATACACGTCTGAATATGATAACATTCTCGTTCCTGGTACTGATATTGAGCAGAAATGTTACTAAGCTTTTCGGTACGGGACTTCATGTTGAACATTTAAGCATTGAAAGTCATGGGTTCTATTATAATCCCGAAACTAAACTCTACACTGTGCCATCTCAACCCGATTACTCCTCGTATTCACCAATGATTTTAGATATGTCAAAAGTGGGGAAAGTTATACGCTAAGAGTTGGATATATCCCTCCTGCGCCTGATTGGGTTAAGCTGCAAGAAGGCTATGAGGAAACTCCGCTCAAGTACATGGATTATATAATTTCAGTGCAGAACGGCTCGCTTACATTGCGCTCCGTTAAATATGTTGAGGATCAGCCTGAAAGACAAGGCTTATAAACAAAAAAGAGGTGATTTTTAGTCACCTCTTTTTTATGTGAATTACGTCCAACAGGTCGTGGTTATATTACCAATACGCCTAAATGTTCAAGAAGAATTTTTGTGCCGATTAGAATAAGAATTATCCCTCTGCCCGCTTCCTTGCTATTGATTTGAACTTGCTGCCAAACACTGCCCCGATTTTAACTCCGAGCATTGAAACAAGGCAGGTTATTATCCCAATCGAAAGCCACTGCAAGCCAGATGTTTGCTCTCAAAAAAGCAAAGGTTACTCCGACTGCTAAAGCATCAATGCTAGTCGCAATTGCAAGCACTACCATTGATTTAAAGGCAAGCGAAGCGGCATTGCCATCATCTTCTTCCTTGCTAAAGGACTCCTTGAGCATATTAAGCCCTATACCGACAAGCAGAACAAATGCAATCCAGTGGTCGATGGACTCTATATACACTTGAAAATTAACCCCCTAACAAGTATCCTATTATAGGCATTCCTGCTTGGAAAATCCCAAAATACAGCCCCACTATAAGCATACTTTTAAAGTTTACTTTTTTTATGGCAAGTCCTTTGCAAATTGAAACTGCAAATGCATCCATTGCAAGTCCAAACGATAAAATTACTATTTCAATTATTCCCATTATTCAAACCCTCGCTTATTATATTCAGAAATATAACCAAAAAGACTTATCCACAGAAATTTCTGCGGATAAGTCTCATTTTTTAAAACAAAGCCAGATGAAAAATCATCAGTATGTTGAAGTACAAGACTGCTGTCTTGCAAACTACTCCCTCATCGCTAATATTAAATTTTATTACTCTTTAGCTTCAACAAGGTTTTCAGTCATTTCCTCTTCGCCTAAAGGTAAGATAACCTTTTTTATCAAGCGTATTAAGAAAATTATCGAAAGCGCAACTGAGGCAATTTCTGCTATCGGGAATGCCCACCAAATCAAGTTTACATCACCTAGTCTGGATAGTAAATATGCTGCCGGTAAAAGCACTATAATCTGTCTGCATATCGAAACAATCATACTGAAAAATCCGTGTCCGAGAGCTTGGAATGTTGAAAGAATTATAATACAAAATCCTGCGAAAATGAAGCTTATACTAATTATTCTAAGTGCCACACTACCTATTTCAAGCATATTTTCAGACGCCTCAAACATTGAGAGTAATACGTCGGGCATTATCTGAAATATTGCAAATCCGATAACCATTATGCTCACTGCGTACAATAGACTTAATTTCATTGTCTTGATAAGTCTGTCTTTTCGTTTAGCACCGTAGTTGTATGCTATAATTGGAACCATTCCGTTATTTAGTCCGAACACCGGCATAAAAATGAAACTTTGAAGCTTGAAGTATGCACCGAATACAGCTGCTGCTGTTGTTGAAAAGTCGAGTAAAAGCCTGTTCATTATGAATGTCATCAACGAGCCAATCGCCTGCATTATAATAGATGGCACTCCAATTGCGTAAATCTTGCCGATTATCTTCCATTCAGGCTTCATTCTCTTTAGGCTGAGTTTAACCTCAGGATTGAATTTGTGGTTAAGGAAAATCGCTACGCCAAGAGCTACAATCTGACCTATAACAGTCGCCCACGCTGCACCCTCAACACCCATCGCCGGTACACCAAAGTATCCGAATATCATTATAGGGTCAAGGATAAGATTGACTACCGCTCCGACTAATTGGGTAATCATTGAATATATTGTCTTACCTGTAGACTGCAAAAGCCTTTCCATAACTACTTGTCCGAAAAGACCGAACGAACAAATTGTTACAATTGAAAGATAACCACTTCCCATTTCTACAATGCCTGTAACATCTGTTTGAACTGCAAAGAAATAGTTTGAAAAAAACACTCCGAATACAAT